>NZ_JBIARX010000002.1:0-620099 GCF_042890265.1 Streptomyces sp. NPDC002209
GTCGGGGCGCCCGAGTACGTCCAGTACTCGGGCGCCCCTCCGCCTTGCGATGCACGGCACCAGACGACGCGGGCTTGACCGGCAAGATCCGAAAGAGACGACCTAGCGCCGGACCGCGCACAGCAGGCCGTCGCCCACCGGGAGCAGGGCCGCCTCCAGTGCCGGGCTCTCCCGGACGCTGCGCAGCAGCTCCCGTACCCGCATCACCTCGATCTGCTGGGCCGCCGAGTCGACGGTGCGGCCGTCGGAGAAGACCCCCTCGAAGCACACCAGCCCCCCGGGGCGCAGCAGGCGCAACGATTCGGCGAGGTAGTCGAGGGACTCGGACGGGTCCCCGTCGCAGAAGACGAGGTCGTACCCGCCGTCGGCGAGCCGGGGGAGGACGTCGAGCGCGCGGCCGGGGATGAACCGGGCGCGGTTGCCCGCGAAGCCGGCGGCCCGGAAGGCCTGGCGGGCGAAGGCCTGCCGGTCGGCCTCGGGATCCACGGTGGTCAGCACCCCGTCGGGGCGCATGCCGTGGAGGAGGTGGATGCCGGAGACGCCGGTGCCGGTGCCGATCTCGGCGACCGCCTTGGCGTCCGCGGTGGCGGCGAGCAGGCGCAGCGCGGCCCCGGTGCCCGGGGAGACGGAGCGCAGGCCCGCTTCCCTGGCCCGGTCGCGGGCCCACCGCAGAGCGTCGTCCTCGGCGACAAACGCGTCGGCGAACGCCCAGCTCGTCTGCCGGTTGCCGGTAATGACCCTCTCCTGTCCCCATAGTTGGCGCAACGGTGACTGTATCCGTTGACGTCGGGAACCCGCAGATGGGACCGGGCGTTGAAGAAAACGGCGGCGGAAAGACCCAGCGAGGCAAAAGGGGGCGTAAGGGCGGGGCGCAGCCGGGATAGATGGGGACGGCACCGGGCAGATCGACGGCCCGGCGTGTCGAAGGCACGTGCAAAGTTACTGCAAAAATGCTTATCCGGAGCTGACGGGAGGGGTGGCTATGGTAGGGACTCCACTGGACACCACCAGAGCCGATAGGGGAGGTGCGGCTGCGCCTGTGGATCGTGGGGGCGTATTCAGACGCCTCTTCTGGTCGGCGGGTGAGCCGAAATCCGTGACCAACATTGCTGACCGCTTCCACACCGCTGCCACCGCAACCACCGCGACCTTTGCCGCCGATGCGGGCACCCAGGCGTGGACCCCTCCCTCATGGGAGGAGATCGTCAGCACGCACAGTGCGCGGGTCTACCGCCTTGCCTACCGTCTGACGGGTAACCAGCACGACGCCGAGGACCTGACGCAGGAGGTCTTCGTCCGCGTCTTCCGCTCGCTGTCCACCTACACGCCGGGCACGTTCGAGGGCTGGCTGCACCGGATCACCACCAACCTGTTCCTGGACATGGTCCGCCGCAAGCAGCGGATCCGGTTCGACGCGCTCGCCGACGACGCGGCCGAGCGGCTGCCGAGCCGTGAGCCGTCCCCGCAGCAGGTCCTCCACGACACCCACTTCGACGCGGACGTGCAGCAGGCGCTGGACACCCTTGCGCCCGAGTTCCGCGCCGCCGTGGTGCTGTGCGACATCGAGGGCCTCTCGTACGAGGAGATCGCCGCCACGCTGGGCGTCAAGCTCGGCACCGTGCGCAGCCGTATCCACCGGGGCCGTTCCCATCTGCGCAAGGCGCTCAAGCACCGGTCTCCCGAGGCCCGTGCCGAGCAGCGGGCGCTCGCGGGAGTGGCGGTGGGCGCGCCGGGCGCCGGGGGAGAGGGCGGAACCGAGTGAGCGGAGTCAGTCCGTCTCCTGCCGAACAGCACCTGGGCGACCGTCTCGCCGCGCTGGTCGACGGGGAGCTGAGCCATGACGCCCGCGAGCGGGTCCTGGCGCATCTGGCCACCTGCGCCAAGTGCAAGGCCGAGGCCGATGCGCAGCGCCGTGTGAAGAGCCTGTTCGTGGAGAGCGCGCCACCGCCGCTGTCGGCCGGGCTGCTGGCCCGGTTGCAGGGGCTGCCGGGCGACGGCCCCGACGGGCCGTCCGGTCCGCCGGGTCCGCAGAGCCCGCCGGGGGCGGAGCTCTTCGGGTACGTGCCCCCGACCGCACCGCAGCAGGGCTTCCGCATCCACGAGGTGGGGCGTCCGCGCCGCCGTTTCGCGTTCGTGGCGGCCGGGGCGGTCTCGCTGGCCGCGATCGCGCTGGGCGGTTCGCTGCCGGTCGACACCCTCGAGCCGAACGTGCGGGGCGAGGCCCCGGCGACGCGGCCCGGCCCCGCGGTGTCGGCGGCCGATGCGGTGGTCCGGGACCGGGCGCCGAGCCCCGGGTTCGTCGCGGGCCCGCGCCCCACGGGTCCGTTGCCACCGGTCCACCCCTCGGTCTCCGCCTCACCCCGCCCGGTCTCCCTGACCCGCTGACGCCCGGGTCGGCGGGGGCCGGGAACCGGGGGTGTGACCCCCCGGGGCCGGGGGACCTGGTTGAATCTGCGGCAGATGCGCCGCCCGGCGGTGCTACAGGTACCGTCCCCGGGCTCCGCCGGGGGACCCCCAGGGAGCGCCCATGGCCGACCAGCAGCAGTCCGACACGGCTCCGTCGTGGTGGAGCCGCCCCGCCGCCCCGGCGGCAGCGGCCGGAGCGGAGCCCGGACCGGCGGCCGAGCCGGGCGCGGACTCCGATCCGGCGGCCGGGCCGGCCCCGCAGGCTGCGGTGCCGGGGCCGCGGTACGACCCGTGGGGCGAGCGTCCGCTCCAGGTCGCCGATCAGGGGAAGGCGCCGGGCGGGCGCGGCATCCGGCTGCGGCACGCCGTGGCCCTCGGCCTGGGCACGGCCCTCCTCGCCGGCGGCATCGGCGGCTGGCTCGGCGTCCTCGCCGAACGGCAGAGCAGCACCCGCCTCGAACTCCCGCAGGCCGCCGTCGAGAGCAAGGACCGGGCTCCCGAAAGCGTGGCCGGGATCGCCGCCACCGCGCTGCCCGGCGTCGTGACCCTGCACGTCCGCGGCAGCGGCGGCAGCGGCACCGGAACCGGGTTCGTACTCGACCAGCAGGGCCACATCCTCACCAACAACCACGTCGTCTCCGACGCCAAGGACATAACGGTCACCTTCAGCACCGGCGAGAGCGTTACCGCCGAACTGGTCGGCCGGGACGGCGGCTACGACCTGGCCGTCGTCAAGGTCGAAGGCGTACGGGGCCTGCAGCCGCTCTCCCTCGGGAACTCCGAGAACGTGAAGGTCGGCGACCCGGTGGTGGCCATCGGCGCACCGTTCGACCTCTCCAACACCGTCACCGCCGGCATCATCAGCGCCACCGGCCGGCCCATCACCGCAGGCGGCGACAAGGGCGACGGCAGCGACATCAGCTACGTCGACGCCCTTCAGACCGACGCCCCCATCAACCCCGGCAACTCCGGCGGCCCCCTCCTCGACGCCAAGGCCCGCGTGATCGGCATCAACAGCGCGATCCGCGGGGCCGACGCCGGCGGCGACGGCGACGAGCGCGCGAAGCAGAGCGGCAGCATCGGGCTCGGTTTCGCCATCCCCGTCAACCAGGGCAAGCGCGTCGCCGAGGAGCTCATCCGCACCGGCCACGCCACCCACCCCGTCATCGGCGTCACCCTCGACATGGAGTACACCGGCGACGGGGCCCGCGTCGCCACCAAGGGCGGGGGCGGCAAGCCGGCCGTCACCGCCGACGGCCCCGGTGCCCGCGCCGGGATCCAGGGCGGCGACGTGATCACCAAGGTCGACGGCGTCCGCGTCCACGGCGGCGACGAGCTCGTCATCAAGATCAGGGCCCACCGCCCGGGGGATCCGCTCACCCTGACCGTGCTGCGCGACGGCCGGGAGCGCACCCTGGAGCTTGTCCTCGGTTCGGCGAACGGATCATGACCATACGGAGAATCCGAGGCCGATGACGCACCGATGTATGGGCCCGTCGGCAAGGCCGGGTACCGTGTGTCGTGGCCCGAAGTGAAGAGAGCCGAGGAGCGGCAAGGTGTTCAACGACATAGGCGCACTCGAGCTGGTCACGATCGTGGTGCTCGCCATCCTCATCTTCGGCCCGGACAAGCTGCCCAAGGTGATCCAGGACGTCACCGGCGTCATCCGGAAGATCCGCGCGTTCTCCGACAGTGCGAAGCAGGACATCCGGTCGGAACTCGGTCCCGAGTTCAAGGACTTCGAGTTCGAGGACCTGAACCCGAAGACGTTCATCCGCAAGCAGCTGACGGAGAACGAGGACCTTCAGGAGATCCGCAGCACCTTCGATCTCCGCAAGGAGCTGAACGACGTCACCGACGCCGTGAACAGCAAGGAGACGGCCTCCGCCGGCACCGCCGCCGTGCCCGCCGCCACCGGCCCGGACCTGCTGAAGAAGCCCGCCGCCCCGGCCGCCGACCAGCGCACCCCGTACGACGCCGACGCCACGTAGGGAGTGTCCGAGACACCCCCTGATTCGAGCCTTCCCCGGCGATCCGGGGTCCGGTGGCTATCCTCCATGAGTCCGGACCCAGGACGCCCCAGGTGGGGGTCCCCCCGACGAGACGTTGGGGGAGGGCGCGTTCCGGACCCCACGGAACGAGAGGCCGCATCGATGGAGACGACGAGCAGTAGCCGGGTAGGGGTGCAGCCCGCCGAGGCGCCCGCTCCCGCTGCCGCACCAGCAGAACCAGCCGCACCGGCGGAACCGGGGGCCGCGTCCCCGCAGCCCGCCCCCGCGCAGCCCCAGGAGGCCGCCGCACCCGTCCCGACGGCCCGCCGGACCGCCGAGGGGTACCTGCGGGCCGACTTCCCCTGGTACGGGCTTGACGGGGCCTTCACCGGCCCCCGCTGGCTCATGCAGGTGGGCACCGGCGCCGACGGCACCGTCGAACACGGTTCCACCGGCCACGGCGACGAGCCCTCCGCGCGCGGGGAGCTCGCCACCGGCGAGAAGGAGCGCTTCGCGGTGGTCGTCACCGTCGCGAGCAACCCGCTGCGCCGCAGCAGCGACGGCACCGGCGTCCTGGAGGCCACCTCGGTGTCCTCGGCGGCCTGGCTGGCCGGCTCCGGGCTGCTGGCCTACAGCTGGCCCGGCCAGATGGACCACACCCTGCGCGACGACTGGCTCGACCAGCAGACCGAGGCCGCGTGGGAGCTCGCCGACGACCTCGACGGCACGGACTGGTCGACGCTCTCGCTCCCGGTCGACGGCGAGCCGACGCCGTTCCACTACCGCGAGTCCGAGTTCGGCTGGGTGCTCGCCGGTTCCACCCGGGGTGGCGTGCACCTGGGCGCCTACGGGCGCGGGATGAGCGCGTACGGGCTCGGCTTCTCCGTGATCGGCGACATCGCCTCGTACGAGTAGCCCGGGTACGGGAAAGGGCACCGCCGTCCGGCGGTGCCCCTCACGTCGTGCCGGTCAGAACTTGTTGCGCGGGGTGATGCCCAGGGACATGCCGGCCAGGCCGCGGGCGCGGCCGCCCAGCTTGCCCGCGATCGAGCGCAGCGCCGCACCGGCGGGGGAGTCCGGGTCCGACAGGACGACCGGCTTGCCCTCGTCGCCGCCCTCGCGCAGCCGTACGTCGATCGGGATGGAGCCGAGCACCGGGACGCTCGCGCCGACCGTCTTGGTCAGGCCGTCGGCGACCTTCTGGCCACCGCCCGAGCCGAACACGTCGACCATCTCGTCGCAGTGCGGGCACGGCAGCCCGGACATGTTCTCGACCACGCCGACGATCTTCTGGTGCGTCTGCACGGCGATCGAGCCGGCCCGCTCCGCGACCTCGGCCGCAGCCTGCTGCGGGGTGGTCACGACCAGGATCTCCGCGTTCGGCACCAGCTGGGCCACGGAGATCGCGATGTCGCCCGTACCCGGCGGCAGGTCCAGCAGCAGGACGTCCAGGTCGCCCCAGAACACGTCCGCCAGGAACTGCTGGAGGGCCCGGTGCAGCATCGGACCGCGCCACACCACCGGCGCGTTGCCCGGGGTGAACATGCCGATGGAGATGACCTTCACGCCGTTCGCGGACGGCGGCATGATCATGTTCTCGACCTGGGTCGGGCGGCCCTCCACGCCCAGCATGCGCGGCACGCTGTGGCCGTAGATGTCCGCGTCGACGACGCCGACCTTCAGGCCGTCCGCGGCCATCGCCGCGGCCAGGTTCACCGTCACCGACGACTTGCCGACGCCGCCCTTGCCGGACGCCACCGCGTAGACGCGGGTCAGCGAACCCGGCTTGGCGAACGGGACCTCGCGCTCGGCGGTGCCGCCGCGCAGCGTGGCCGCCAGCTCCTTGCGCTGCTCGTCGCTCATCACGTCCAGCGTGACGGCGACCGACGTGACGCCGGCGACCCGCTCGACGGCCTCGGTGACGTTCTTGGTGATCGTCTCGCGCATGGGGCAGCCGGACACCGTGAGGTAGACCGTGACGGCGACCTCGCCGCCCTCGCCGATCTCCACCGATTTGACCATGCCGAGCTCGGTGATCGGCCGGTGGATCTCGGGGTCGTTCACCGTCGCCAGCGCGTCGAGGATCGCATCCTGCTCAGGCACGGCGGCGGAGCTTGTGTCGGTAGCCATGACCCGATGGTACGGCTCGGTAGCCCGCCTCAGGAAAGGCCGCTAGCGGTCGCCTTCGTCACTCTCGAGCGGGAATAGCCGCCGCTCGTCCATCTCCTTGATCAGGTCCTGGAACTCCGACCGGATCCAGTCGCGGGTCGCGACCTCGCCCAGGCCCATCCGCAGCGCCGCGATCTCCCGGGTCAGGTACTCGGTGTCGGCGATGGAGCGCTCGTTCTGCTTGCGGTCCTGCTCCAGGTTGACCCGGTCGCGGTCGTCCTGCCGGTTCTGCGCGAGCAGGATCAGCGGGGCCGCGTACGAGGCCTGCAGCGACAGCATCAGCGTCAGGAAGATGAACGGGTACTCGTCGAACCGCAGGTGCGAGGGCGCGAAGATGTTCCACAGCACCCAGACGATGATGACCAGCGTCATGTAGACGATGAACCGGCCCGTGCCGAGGAACCGCGCCACCCGCTCCGACAGCCGCCCGAACGCCTCCGGGTCGTACACCGGGAGCACCCGCCGCCTGTCCGTCCTGGGCTGGTCCAGCCGCACCCGCGGCGAGCGGGTCAGCGCGGTCGACCCGGTCGAGGAGCCGGCCGCCTTGGACCGCAGCCGCTCGGCCGTCTCTTCCTCCCGGCCCGTCAGCCCCTGCTCGCGCGCGAACTCGCGGGCGTGCTCGCGCGCCAGCTCGCGCCGCACGCGGATCTGCTCCCGGCGCCGCTCGCGCGCCGGCTCACCCCGTCGCTCACCGGGCACCGGGGACCTCCTCGGCGTGGTAGTCCGTCTCCCGCCAGTCGTCCGGCAGCAGGTGGTCCAGTACGTCGTCCACGGTCACCGCACCCAGCAGCGAACCGCTCTCGTCGACCACCGGCACCGCCACCATGTTGTAGGCGGCGAGATAGCTCGTCACCTGGGGCAGCGAGGCGTCCGGGCGCAGCGGCGGCAGGTCCGTGTCCACGATCGAGCTCACCAGCGTGAACGGGGGGTCCCGCAGCAGCCGCTGGAAGTGCACCGTGCCCAGGTACTTGCCCGTCGGCGTCTCGTCCGGCGGCCGGCACACGTACACCTGCGCGGCCAGCGCGGGCGACAGGTCCGCCTGCCGCACGCGGGCCAGCGCGTCCGCGACCGTCGCGTCCGGGCGCAGCACGATCGGCTCCGTGGTCATCAGACCGCCCGCGGTGTTCTCCTCGTACGACAGCAGACGGCGCACGTCGGCCGCGTCGTCCGGCTGCATCAGCGTCAGCAGCCGCTCCTTGTCGTCCTCCGGGAGCTCCGAGAGCAGGTCGGCCGCGTCGTCCGGGTCCATCGCCTCCAGGACGTCGGCGGCGCGCTCCTCCTTCAGTTTGCCGAGGATCTCCACCTGCTCGTCCTCGGGCAGCTCCTCCATGACGTCCGCGAGGCGGTCGTCGTCGAGGGCGTTGGCCACCTCGGCGCGCCGCTTCGGCGTCAGGTGGTGCAGGACGTTCGCCACGTCGGCCGGGCGCATCTGCTCGAACGTGGCCACCAGGTTCTCGGCGCCCTGGCCCTCCTCCTCCAGCGAGAAGCCCGTCACGGCCGACCACTCCACGGTCAGGGTCTCGCCGCGCCGGCGCAGCGCGCCGCCCTTGCCCTTGCGTACGAAGATCTTGTCGATCTCCCAGTCGCGGCGGGCCGGCAGCTGCTGGATGGCCACGTCGAGGACGGTGACCTCCTCGCCGGTGGTCCCCAGCGTCACCCGGCGGTCCAGCAGTTCGCCGAGGACCAGCCGCTCGGTGGGCCGCTGCTCGAAGCGCCGCATGTTGACGACGCCGGTGGTGATGACCTGTCCGGACTCCACGCCCGTCACCCGGGTCATCGGGAGGAAGATCCGGCGCCGGCTGACCACCTCGACCACCAGGCCCAGCAGCCGCGGCGGACGGCCGCCGACGCGCAGCATCGCGACGAGGTCGCGGACGCGGCCGACCTGGTCGCCGTTGGGGTCGAAAACGGGCACACCCGACAGATGCGAGACGAAGATCCGCGGGGCGCCACCAGCCATGCGAGCGCCTCCTAGAGCGTCGATCCTCAGTCCTGCCGCCCCTCAGGCTAGCCCGTGCCGCGGGAGACCGTCCTGGTGGGGCGGTCCGCCCGTGCGCAGGCCGGGGAGGGGGGTCGGCCGGGCGGGCCGACCACCCTCCCGGCACGGTTGCTACGGGCGGGTACGCTGCCTGCTGCTCGAAGACGCACGACGAGAGGCACCTGCAGTGACCGCCTACCTCCCCGCCGCACGGCTGCGCCGGGCGGCCTTCGTCGGTGTCCTGTTCGCGGGCCTGGCCGTCACCGGCTCCGGCTGCGGGGCGGACCCCGACGAGGGCACCAACGGGGTCGGCAAGCTCTCCGCCGACCAGATCGAGAGCAAGGCGAAGGCCGCGGCCGGCGCCGCCGACTCGGTCCACCTGTCCGGCACGCTCGTCAGCGGCGGCAAGTCCTTCACGCTCGACATGCGCCTCAAGAAGGACGGCGGCTCCGGCGAGGTGAAGTCGAAGGAGGACACCTTCCAGGTGCTCCGGGTCGGCGAACAGCTCTACCTCAAGGCGAGCGCAGCCTTCTGGGGCAAGTCCGACTCGGCCGGCAAGCTCGGCGACAAGTACGTGAAGGTGCCCGAGAGCGACCCCACCTACAAGCAGTTCCGCGGGTTCACCGACATGCACGTGCTGCTCGACGGGCTGCTCGGACTCGACGGCAAGCTCGCCAAGGGCGACTACACCAAGGTCGGGCCCACCCGCGCGGTCCTCGTCACGGCGGACAAGGGCAAGGGCGGCAAGCTGTCGGTCTCCCTGGAGGGGACCCCGTACCCGCTGCGCCTGGAGCGGGCCGGCGGGGCGGGCCGGGTCGATCTGGCGGAGTGGGGCAAGGCCTTCCCGCTGGAGGCGCCCGCGCAGGACCAGACCGTCGACTACGGGTCCCAGATGCCCACGACCAAGGAGCAGGGGGCGGCGCCCTCCCCGGCCCCGAGCAAGGGCTCCGGCCAGGGCTCGAACCCGACGAAGTAGCCGAAGCGGCCGGTCCGCCTCAAGAGGGGGACCGGCCCTAGCTGGCCGCCTTCTTCCGCTTGAACAGGAGCTTCGGCAGGCCTGCCGGGATCGGCCGGCGGGTGACCGCGGGCGAGCCCAGCGGGGCCGCGGCCAGCGATCCGCCCGGCAGGTCGGTGCTCGCCGTCACCGGCTCCAGCCGCAGCAGCCGGCACTCGCGCGCCCAGCGCTCGGTCATCTCCTCGGAGTCGGGCGCGTTCAGCCGCTTCCCCTTGAGCTCGGCGACCGCGGCCTGCCACTCCTCGCTGCGGGGCGCGAGCTCCCGTACGGTCGCGGTCCAGGCCACCAGCCGGCCGCCCTTGTCCTTGCTGCGCACGGTCACCTCGGCGGCCGCGCCGTCCGCGAGCCCCGGGAACGGCTGCTCACCGGGACCGTCGCCCAGCACGTGGGCCGCGCCGTCCACCCAGGCGTGCCACAGGGCCCGGTCGGCCCCGGAGCCGCGGACCCAGATCAGGCCGGACTTCTTGGTGGCCTCCTCGACGAGGGCCAGGTCGAGCGTGCTGAGAGTCATGCGCACCAGAGTAGGGGGTGCCCCGGAGCCGAAGGGCGGGCCCTCGAGACGCTCTAGAGCCAGCCGTGGCGGCGCAGGGCCCGGTGGATGGTGAAGCAGATGCCGACGATCGTGGCCATCACCATCGGATAGCCGTAGCGCCACCGGAGCTCCGGCATGTGCTCGAAGTTCATCCCGTAGACCCCGCAGATCATCGTCGGGACGGCGATGATCGCCGCCCAGGAGGTGATCTTGCGCATGTCCTCGTTCTGGGCGACCGTCGCCTGGGCCAGGTTGGCCTGGAGGATCGAGTTCAGCAGCTCGTCGAAGCCGACGACCTGCTCGTGCACCCGCGCCAGGTGGTCGGCGACGTCGCGGAAGTACTTCTGGATCGCCGGGTCCACCAGCCGCATCGGGCGCTCGCTCAGCAGCTCCATCGGCCGCAGCAGCGGGGCGACGGCCCGCTTGAACTCCAGCACCTCGCGCTTGAGCTGGTAGATGCGGCCCGCGTCGCCGCCGCGCGCACTGCCCTTGGCCGGCGCGGCGAAGACCGCGCTCTCCACCTCGTCGATGTCGTCCTGGACGGCCGCCGCGACGGCGATGTACCCGTCCACGACGTGGTCGGCGATGGAGTGCAGGACCGACGAGGGGCCCTTGGCCAGCAGCTCGGGGTCGTCCTGGAGTCGGTGGCGCAGCCCCTTGAGGGAGCCCTGGCCGCCGTGCCGGACCGTGATGACGAAGTCCGGGCCGGTGAAGCACATCACCTCGCCGGTCTCCACCACCTCGCTCGTGGCGGTCAGTTCGGCGTGCTCCACGTAGTGGATCGTCTTGAAGACGGTGAACAGCGTGTCGTCGTAGCGCTCCAGCTTCGGCCGCTGGTGCGCGTGCACCGCGTCCTCCACGGCGAGCGGGTGCAGCCCGAAGGTGGCGGCGATCCCCGCGAACTCGGCCTCGGTCGGCTCGTGCAGGCCGATCCACGCGAAGCCGCCGTCCTCGCGGACCCGGGCCATCGCCTCACGCGGCGTCAGGCAGGCCGATCCCAGGGCGCGTCGGCCGTCGCGGTACACGGCGCAGTCGACGACCGCACTGCTCGCGGACGGGTCGCGGGTGGTGTCGTAGCCGGGCTGGGCCGGGGTGGACCTGCGCAGGGCCGGACGTACGGCGGCACGCAGGTAGGGCAGCATCGACATGGCAGGCTCCTTCGCACGCACGGCTACGGACCGTACGGGTGGGAGGCCTTCCGCCGCCGCCGGCGGACAGGGCCGGGCAGACGGAAGGAACAGGACGGGAGGACAAAGTTCTGCCGTCGCTCTTCGACCGATCAGATGATCAAACGGGCTGCAACATGCCCGTACCGGGAGTGGAAGAGCGGTTGGTACTGCACGATCGACTTCGATCCATTGCAGCCCCACCTCCTCCGGCCGGTCCCCCGTGGAGGACGTCCTGTCGTCGGATGCCCCGAAACAACTCCTCAGGAGTGTGGCCCCGACCAGCGGTCAACATTATCAGCCGACGGATGGTCAAGACCCGCCCTTTACCCGCCTCATACGAGTTCTATGCTCGCCTCATGGCAGAAATTCTGGCTCTCGTCGAAGCCCGGCTGCGCAGCGCACTCGGCGAACCCGACGCCCGCGCCGCCGTCACCTTCCTCGGCACCGACCGCATCGAAGTGCTCCGCTTCGCCGAGGGCGACCTCGTGCGCTACGCGACCCTCGGCATGTCCGCGCATCCGATGACCGACCCGACCGCCGTGGTGGCCGACCCGCTGCGCGGACCGCGCGCCGAGCTCGTGCTGACCGTACGGGCGGGCCTGGCGCCCACCGACAAGCTGCTGCGGCCCCTCGCGGTGCTGGGCGCCTCGCCGCAGGTGGAGGGGCTGGTCGTGGCCCCCGGCGCCTCGCTCGACGTCGGCGGCCCGCTGTGGGACGGGGCGCCCTTCACCTCCGTACTCGTCGCGGAGCCGGGCGGACTGGTAGAGGACCTGGAACTCGACGAGCCCATGGACCCGGTGCACTTCCTCCCGCTCCTGCCCATGACGGCGAACGAGGCCGCGTGGAAGCGGGTGCACGGCGCGGCGGCGCTCCAGGAACGCTGGCTGTCGCACGGCACGGATCTGCGGGATCCTCTTCGTACCGCCGTGGCGCTGGACTGAGACATCCGGACGGGTGATCGTGTCTTGACGGGGCGCCGGGCGGGGAGGAGCGTGGCTTCTTATGAGGGGCGAACCAACTTGCCCGAAGTGCGGTGGACGGGTCAGGGCGCCCGGGCTTTTCTCCGACTCGTGGCAGTGTGCGGTGCACGGCACGGTGCACCCCCTGCAGCCCGTCATCCCGCCCAGCGTCGAAGGCCTGGGCGTCGTGGTGAACCGGGCGCAGGTGCCGGTGTGGATGCCGTGGCCGCTGCCGGTGGGGTGGCTGTTCACCGGAGTGGCGGCGGCCGGTGACGACCGCAGCGGGGGCCGCGCGACGGCGGTGGCCTGCTCGGGTCCCGGGCCGCTCGGCGGGATCGGGGAGCTGCTGCTGGTCGCCGAGGAGTTGGGGGTCGGCCTCGGCGCGCGGTACGCGGGGATCGACGGACCCGACCCCGGTACCTACATCGACGTCTCGGCCCCGCCGCACGCCAAGGTCGTCGCGGCGGGCCGCCCGACACCGCTGTGGCACGTGAAGGGAGCCCCGGAGGACCGCGCCGTGTTCGCCGGCGAGGCGCGCGGGCTGTGGCTGTGGGCCGTCGTCTGGCCGGAGCAGTCGGGACTGCTGATGTACGACGAACTGGTGCTGACGGACCTGCGGGACGCGGGCGCCGAGGTCGAACTCCTGCCGTGCGGCGCCCTGAGCCCGCGCGTGCTGGGCCCCTAGCCGCACACCCCAAGGCCCCCGCCGGGGCCGGGCGTCGGGTGGCGTGGCGCCCGCGCGGCAGCCGGGCGGTATCCTGGGGTGTCCCCCCGTACCCGCGAGACCCTGGAGCCCCGGCCGTGCGCATCGATCTGCACGCCCACTCCACGGCTTCCGACGGCACCGACACCCCCGCCGAGCTGGTCCGCAACGCGGCCGCCGCCGGGCTGGACGTGGTCGCACTCACCGATCACGACACCGTCGGGGGATACGCCGAAGCCCTCGCCGCGGTGCCGCACGGGCTGACCCTCGTCACCGGCATGGAGCTGTCCTGCCGACTCGACGGCATCGGGATGCACATGCTCGCGTACCTCTTCGACCCCGAGGAGCCCGAGCTCGCCCGCGAGCGGGAGCTCGTCCGCGACGACCGCACCCCGCGCGCCCACGCCATGATCGGCAAGCTCCGGGAGCTCGGCGTCGACGTCACCTGGGAGCAGGTGTCCCGCATCGCCGGCGAAGGCTCCGTCGGGCGGCCGCACATCGCCAGCGCGCTCGTCGAGCTGGGCGTCGTGCCCACCGTGTCCGACGCCTTCACGCCGGACTGGCTCGCCGACGGCGGCCGCGCGTACGCCGAGAAGCACGAGCTGGACCCCTTCGAAGCCGTCCGCCTCGTCAAGGCGGCCGGCGGGGTCACCGTGTTCGCGCACCCCGCCGCCGTCAAGCGCGGCCGGTGCGTACCCGAGTCCGCGATAGCCGAGCTCGCGTCCGCAGGCCTGGACGGGATCGAGGTGGACCACATGGACCACGACACGGACACGCGCGCGCGGCTGCGCGCCCTGGCCGGCGAGCTCGGACTCCTCGTGACCGGGTCCAGCGACTACCACGGCAGCCGCAAGACCTGCCGCCTCGGGGAGTACACGACCGACCCCGAGATCTACGGCGAGATCACGCGCCGCGCGACGGGGGCCTTCCCCGTTCCGGGCGCAGGCGGAGCGACCGGCGCGTAACCGCGCCTCGCCGCCCTTTCCTCTTCCTTCGTAACACCCCTCTCTCCTGCAAGGCATCACTGTGTTCGACTTCGCCGTCTTCGGATCCCTATTTCTCACCCTTTTTGTGATTATGGACCCCCCGGGGATCACGCCGATCTTCCTCGCCCTGACCTCCGGCCGGCCCGCCAAGGTGCAGCGCCGCATGGCCTGGCAGGCCGTCTGCGTGGCCTTCGGCGTCATCGCCGTCTTCGGTATCTGCGGCCAGCAGATCCTGGACTACCTGCACGTCTCCGTCCCCGCGCTGATGATCGCGGGCGGTCTGCTGCTCCTGCTCATCGCGCTCGACCTGCTCACCGGCAAGAACGACGAGCCCAAGCAGACCAAGGACGTGAACGTCGCCCTCGTCCCGCTCGGCATGCCGCTGCTCGCCGGTCCCGGTGCGATCGTGTCCGTCATCCTCGCCGTGCAGAAGGCGGACGGGGTCACCGGCCAGGTCTCGGTCTGGCTGGCGATCGTCGCCATGCACGTCGTGCTGTGGCTCACGATGCGCTACTCGCTCGTGATCATCCGGGTCATCAAGGACGGCGGCGTCGTCCTCGTGACGCGGCTCGCCGGCATGATGCTCTCCGCGATCGCCGTCCAGCAGATCATCAACGGCGTGCTCCAGGTCGTGCACGGCGCCTGACCGGTGCCTGACCGGCGCCCGGCCGGCTCCCGCGTACGCGAACGCCCCCGCACCGGATCGGTGCGGGGGCGGCGGCGTCTTGTGCGGATGGTGCGGATGGTGCGGAGTGTCAGGAGGACGCACTCTCGGCCGGTCGGATCAGAATGCGCTGGCCTACGGCGGCCGCCTGCTGCACGATCCGGTTGACGGAGGCCGCGTCCACGACGGTGCTGTCCACGGCGGATCCGTCGACATCGTCCAGGCGCAGAATCTCGAAGCGCATGGGGCTTCTCCCTTCGTCAGTGTTCTCCTTGCACTGTTCCAACGAAGTGTAAGAGGCAAACATTCCCTACGCTAAGGAAATTTTTTCATTCGCTAACTAAAGCTGGGGGTGGGCGTCCCAGAACGAGGCCAGTGCACCGGCTGTGACCTGCGGATTCTCTGCATTGGGGGAGTGCTCGGTGCCCGGTACGACGACCCGCTCAGCGCCCAGTCGATGTGTCATGTCGTCCATCAGCGGGACCGGCCATGCGTAGTCGACCTCGCCGGACAGCACCAGCTTGGGCAGGTCCACGCCGCTCAGCCCGTCCACCCGGTCCGGCTCGGAGACCAGGATCCGGCCCGTGGCGATCAGCTGCTCCGGCACCGTGGCCAGCCACCGCCCGCGCAGGAACTCCGCGAGCTCGGGGGCGTCGGGCACCGCGTCCTGCGGATCGAAGGACCGCATCGCCGTCCATACCCCCGGCATGTCCTCGCGCATCGCCTCCAATGCGGCGACCAGCAGTTTCGTACGCTCCTGCTGCTCCTCGGAGATCGCGGCCGGGCCGCTGCTCATCAGGGTGAGGGAGGCGAAGGGCGCCGCATCGCGCAGTACGGCGGCCCGTGCGATCAGCCCGCCCAGCGAGTGGCCGACCAGGTGGACCGGCCCCCCGCCCAGCGCGGCGGCCTGGGCGAGGACGTCCAGCGCCAGCTCGTCCAGCGCGTACGCCGATTCCTCGCGCGGTCCGGGGCTCTCGTGCTGGCCGCGCCCGTCGACCGCGACCACCCGGTACCCGGCGGCGGCCAGCGGCTCGAGGAGGCCGATGAAGTCCTCCTTGCTGCCGGTGAAACCGGGCACCAGCAGGGCGGTGCCGCGGACCGGCTCGCCGGCCTCGTGCACGGCGAACCCGCCGCGGTCGGTGGACAGGACGTGCGCGCGGGCACCGGACGGCAGCGTGAGGCGGGGCGGCTTGCTCATGGCCAGAGGTTACCGGCCCGTAGCGGCCTGTCCAGCCCGGGTACGCCGATGGCCCCGGCCCCCTCGGAAGGGGACCGGGGCCACCGGACGGCGGAACGGGGGATCAGGCCTCCGTGGTCTCCGCGACGGCCTTGCGGGTCCGGGTGCGCTTCGGCTTGACCGGGGCCTCCTCGGCCACCGCGGCGGCCTCGGCGACGGGAGCGGCCTCCGCGACCTTGCGGGTCCGGGTGCGCTTCGGCTTGACCGGGGCCTCCTCGGCCACCGCGGCGGCCTCGGCGACCGGAGAGGCCGCCGCGACCTTGCGGGTCCGGGTGGCCGGGGCGCTGCGACGGGCCTTCACCGGGGGCTCCACGGGCGGGGCCACCTGGAAGTCCGGCTCCGGGGCCGCGTCGACGACCTTGCGGGTCCGGGTCCGGCGGGCCTTGACCACGGTCTCCGCCGCCGGAGCCTCGGCGATCGGGGTCACCTGCGCGAGGACGGGCTTCTGGGTCGGGACCCGGCGGGCCCTGACCGGCTCGGCCTTGACCGGCTCGGCCGACGGGGCCTGCTCGACGTCCGGCTCCGCCACGACCGGCGCCTCGGCGGCCTTGCGGGTCCGGGTCCGGCGGGCCTTGACCGGGGCCTCCTCGGCGGGAGCCTCGGCGACCGGGGCCACGGGGGCGGCCTCCACGACGGGAGCGACCGGGGCGGCCTCCGCCACGGCAGCCGCAGCGGCGGCGGCCGTCGTCACGGAACGCGTCCGGCGGCGCCGCGGCTTGCGCACCTCGTCGCCGGCCGGAGCCTCGGGGGCCTCCGCCTCGACCACGGGGGTGACGGCAGCGCCCTCGGCGCCGAGCTCCGCCCCGCCCCGCGTACGGCGGCGCTGGCGCGGGGTGCGCGTACGGGCGGGACGCTCCTCGGCCACCGCAGCGGCCGGGGCCGGACCGCGACCGCCACGGCCACCGCGGCCGCCGGTCTCGCCCAGGTCCTCGAGCTCCTCGGCCTTCAGGCCGGCCCGCACGCGCTCGGCGCGCGGCAGGATGCCCTTGGTGCCGGCCGGGATGTGCAGCTCCTCGAACAGGTGCGGCGACGTGGAGTACGTCTCGACCGGGTCGTGGAAGTCCAGCTCCAGCGCCTTGTTGATCAGCTGCCAGCGCGGGATGTCGTCCCAGTCGACCAGGGTGACGGCGGTGCCCTTGTTGCCCGCGCGGCCGGTACGGCCCACGCGGTGCAGGAAGGTCTTCTCGTCCTCCGGCGTCTGGTAGTTGATGACGTGGGTGACACCCTCGACATCGATGCCGCGCGCGGCGACGTCCGTGCACACCAGCACGTCGACCTTGCCGTTGCGGAACGCGCGCAGCGCCTGCTCGCGCGCGCCCTGGCCCAGGTCGCCGTGGACGGCGCCGGACGCGAAGCCGCGCTTCTCCAGCTGCTCGGCGATGTCGGCCGCGGTGCGCTTGGTACGGCAGAAGATCATGGCCAGCCCGCGGCCCTCGGCCTGCAGGATGCGGGAGACGAGCTCCGGCTTGTCCATGTTGTGCGCGCGGAAGACGTGCTGCTTGATGTTGGCGACGGTCACGCCCTCGCCCTCGGGCGAGGTGGCGCGGATGTGCGTCGGCTGCGTCATGTACCGGCGGGCCAGGCCGATGACCGCACCCGGCATGGTCGCCGAGAACAGCATCGTCTGCCGCTTGGCCGGCAGGTAGTTGATGATCTTCTCGACGTCGGGCAGGAAGCCCAGGTCGAGCATCTCGTCGGCCTCGTCCAGGACGAGGGCCTTGACGTGCGACAGGTCGAGCTTGCGCTGACCGGCCAGGTCGAGCAGGCGGCCCGGGGTGCCGACGATCACGTCGACGCCCTTCTTGAGCGCCTCG
The DNA here is from genome assembly GCF_042890265.1 of Streptomyces sp. NPDC002209. NCBI lineage: Bacteria > Bacillati > Actinomycetota > Actinomycetes > Kitasatosporales > Streptomycetaceae > Streptomyces > Streptomyces sp. NPDC002209. The sequence goes on from NZ_JBIARX010000002.1 coordinate 17,624, forward strand.
ACCTGGGGCTCGTACGCGCGGCCGCCGTATATGGCGAGGACGCGGACGTTGCGGACCTTGCCCGCGGTCAGCAGGTCGTTGGTGACCTGGGTGCACAGCTCGCGCGTCGGGACGACGACGAGGGCCTGCGGGGAGTCGGTGAGCTGCGCGGGCGTGGCCCGGCCGGCCTCGACGTCCGCGGGGACGACGACCCGCTCCAGCAGCGGAAGGCCGAAACCGAGCGTCTTGCCGGTTCCGGTCTTCGCCTGGCCGATGACGTCCGTGCCGGAAAGGGCGACGGGGAGGGTCATCTCCTGGATCGGGAAGGGGGACACAATGCCGACGGCCTCAAGGGCTTCGGCCGTCTCGGGAAAGATCCCGAGGTCTCGGAACGTAGTCAGGGTGCTGCCTCTTCTGTGAGACGCGGCGCGAGGCGGCGAGGGGGGTCGTACCGTGCCTGGCTTGCAGTACTGCAACGTACATACGAAGCTGCGCGGGACCACTAGCCTTCGCTCAAGCGCTTGTGCCGCTGAGGGGGCCCCTCGTGGAGAGGCGGTACGCATGGACGTACGCATCACGCCGAGGGCGGTCGGGTGGAGCCGATCGGGCCACCGACCGGGCATCCTCATTCGGATGGCCCGCCGAGTATCCGGCAGGCGCATTACCACTGTACCCCGGAATCGCGCAGCTGTGTCGGGTGAATTCACCTGGTAGTCGCGTTTAGGCGGACCGACAGTGACCGGATGCGGTGCCTTGCGGGGCGTTCCGGCGGGCTATTGTGCGGAGCATGTCGACCGTTGAAAACGCATCGCCCTCCGACGACAGCACCGCCGCCGAGGCGAGCGGGATCGCTGCCCAGGACTGGGCGGCCGCCTCCGCCTCGCCGCAGTACCGGGCCGCCGTCGTGGACCTGCTGGGCGCACTGGCGTACGGAGAGCTCGCGGCCTTCGAGCGCCTCGCGGAGGACGCGAAGCTCGCACCCACCCTCGACGACAAGGCCGAGCTCGCGAAGATGGCCTCCGCTGAGTTCCACCACTTCGAGCGGCTGCGCGACCGGCTGGCGGCGATCGACGCCGAGCCCACCGCCGCCATGGAGCCCTTCGCCAAGGGCGTCGACGACTTCCACCGCCAGACCGCGCCGTCGGACTGGCTGGAGGGCCTGGTCAAGGCCTACGTCGGCGACTCGATCGCCAGCGACTTCTACCGCGAGGTCGCCAGCCACCTGGACACCGACACGCGCGCCCTGGTCGTGAGCGTGCTGGACGACACCGGCCACGGCGGCTTCGCCGTCGAGAAGGTGCGGGCCGCCATCGAGGCCGACCCGCGCTGCGGCGGCCGCCTCGCGCTGTGGGCCCGCCGGCTGATGGGCGAGGCGCTCTCGCAGGCGCAGCGCGTGGTCGCCGAGCGCGACGCGCTCTCCACCATGCTGGTCGGTGGCGTGGACGGGATGGCGGCCGGCTTCGACCTGGCGGCCGTCGGCGAGATGTTCACCCGGATCACCAAGGCGCACACGAAGCGGATGGCCGCACTGGGCCTCGCCGCCTGATCGCTCACCCGCTCGCCCCACCTGCTCGTACGTCGGCCCCGGCGCGGAATCCCGCGCCGGGGCCGACGTACGTGGTCAGTCGGAGGACTCCTTGGAGTCCGGGGAGTCCGGGGAGTCCGGGGAGTCCGTGGAGTCGGAGGCGTCCGAGGGCCGGTCAGCCCTGGGACGGGAGCGAAAACGGAGTCCGGTGGGACGAGCGCCGGGGCCCCGCGCCGGGACGCAGCAGCAGCGACAGCACCACCGCGGACACCAGCACCGAGCCGACCAGGGTCGCGGTCAGCGTGTTGTGTCCCGGGCCGAGCGCGAACTGCGTCAGATAAGCCCCGAACAGCGCCCCCAGCACCCCGCTGACCAGCACCACCCTCGGGGACGGCAGCCGCTGCGCGAGCACCCGGACGGCCACTCCGGCCAGGGCGAGGCCCAGGAGGGCAGAGCCGAGCGCTTCCATCAGCAGCATGTGGGCCTCCCGCAGGTCAGGGGCAAACCGGTTCACTGCGGTCCTACCCGAAGCGGAAGAAAGGGAAACGGCCCGGTGGGATCAACCACCGGGCCGTTGCACCCAGTTCTCGAACGCGGGTCGCGCTGCGTCAGAGCGCGCCGAAACCGACCTTGCGCACGCTCGGCTCGCCCAGGTCGACGTACGACAGGCGGTCGGCCGGCACCAGGACCTTGCGGCCCTTGTTGTCGGTGAGGCTCAGCAGCGGCTCCGAACCGGTCAGCGCGGCGGTGACGATGCGCTCCAGCTCCTCGGCGCTCAAGTCGCTCTCCAGCACGATCTCCCGGGGTGCGTGCTGCACGCCGATCTTGACCTCCACGGCTTTGTCCCTCCGATGGTCGGTTGTGCGCGATCAGCCGCGCCGTACCGGTCCACATTAGCCCGGAGAGGGGATGCGGATGCGGCGCTCCGGACACGCTCGCAGCGAACAGCGGCCGGTCAGGCCTGCCCCTGCCCGCCCTCCGTGCCGTGCAGCGGGAAGCCGGCGATACCGCGCCAGGCCAGCGAGGTCAGCAGCCCCACCGCCGTGTCGCGGGCGACCGGGCTCTCGCTGGAGAGCCAGTACCGGGCCACGACCTGCGAGACCCCGCCCAGGCCCACGGCGAGCAGCATCGACTCGTCCTTGGACAGGCCGGTGTCCTCGGCGATCACGTCGGAAATGGCCTCGGCGCACTGCAGCGAGACGCGGTCGACGCGCTCGCGCACCGCCGGCTCGTTGGTCAGGTCGGACTCGAAGACCAGCCGGAACGCGCCGCCCTCGTCCTCCACGTACGCGAAATAGGCGTCCATGGTCGCGGCCACGCGCAGCTTGTTGTCCGTCGTCGACGCGAGCGCCGTGCGCACGGCGAGCAGCAGGGCCTCGCAGTGCTGGTCCAGCAGCGCCAGGTAGAGGTCGAGCTTGCCCGGGAAGTGCTGGTACAGCACCGGCTTGCTGACTCCGGCACGCTCGGCGATGTCGTCCATCGCCGCCGCGTGGTAGCCCTGCGCGACGAAGACCTCCTGGGCCGCGCCCAGGAGCTGATTGCGTCGGGCTCGGCGCGGCAGTCGCGTGCCCCGGGGACGCGCTGCCTCCGTCTGCTCGATGGCTGTCACGCCGCCTCCCACTTTCTCTAAGAACACAGTGCGCTCTGCGCCGCGCCGCCATCGTACTTTTCGGTAACCGAATCTGGAGGGTCGAAGCCGAGTTTTCTCGCTGTACGGACCGCCCGGAGGCGCTGGTCAGCGGTGCTCGGCAGGGGTACCGCGCGGTAGCTTTGAGCTGGGGGTACCTCCCGGGCCGCCGGGCCCGGGGGAAGTCAGCGGTAGTCGTCCTCGTCCAGGGTCACCACCCGCGCCTGCTCGGCGGCGTCCCCGTCCGCAGCCTCGTCGCGGTCCACCCCGGTGACCCGGTCGTCGTCGTCGGGCTGCAACTCGGCCAGCTGTTCCGCCGCATCGGCCTCGGGCGCCTCGGCGTCGAGGGTCTCCCGGAATCGGTCCTGGAAGGTATCCGGCTCTGCGGGGTCGACGGTCATGTGGCTCCCCTTCTTCCCTCACCCCCCGTGGGCCTGCCTACCTACGAGCCTAGGAGGATCGCGGATACCCCGCTACGCGGATCCCCATACATCTGTGATGCCGAACACAAGAGTCCGGACGTGATCGTCTCGTAACATTGGCCGCATGTCTTCGACCGAGCTGCCGGGTGTGCGATCCACATCCGAGCCGTCCTCCCAGGTGGGAGCCGTCCACGTCGCCGAGGGGGAGCAGCTGCGCACCGCCGTGCTGCCCGGACTGGAGCTCGCCGTCCGGTCCCGGCCCCCGCTGCGTACGGGTCTGCCCCCCGCGCTGTTCGTGCACGGACTCGGCGGTTCGTCGACGAACTGGTCGGACCTCATGGTGCAGCTGGAGGACACCGTCGACGGCGAGGCCCTCGACCTGCCCGGCTTCGGCTGGTCCCCGCCGCCCGCCGACCGGGACTACTCGGTCACCGCGCTGGCCCGCGCGGTCATCCGGCACCTCGACGCCGCCGACCGCGGCCCCGTGCACCTCTTCGGCAACTCCCTCGGCGGCGCCGTCTCCACGCGCGTCGCGGCCGTCCGCCCCGACCTGGTCCGCACGCTCACGCTGATCTCGCCCGCGCTGCCCGAGCTGCGGGTGCAGAAGTCGGCCGTGCCGACCGCCCTGCTCGCCGTACCCGGGATGGCCGCGCTGTTCGGCCGGCTGACCCGGGGGCTGACCGCCGAGGAACGCACCCGGGGGGTGACCGACCTCTGTTACGGGGACCCCTCCCGGGTGACGCCCGAGGGCTTCGGGCACGCCGTCGCGGAGATGGAGCGGCGGATGGCGCTGCCGTACTTCTGGGACGCGATGACCCGCTCCTCGCGCGGCATCGTCGACGCGTACACCCTCGGCGGGCAGCACGGGCTGTGGCGCCAGGCGCAGCGTGTACTCGCCCCGACCCTGCTGGTCTACGGTGGCCGGGACCAGCTGGTCTCGTACCGTATGGCGCAGAAAGCGGCGGCGGCCTTCCGGGGTTCGCGGCTGCTGAGCCTGCCCGAGGCCGGGCACGTGGCGATGATGGAGTACCCCGAGGTGGTGGCGAGCGCCTTCCGGGAGCTGCTGCACGACACCGACCGAGATACCGACGACGGCAGAGGCTGAGGACCGTGGGACGACATAGTCGCAAGGGGCCCGCTCCGGCCCCCGCCCCTGTCCGCCCGACACCGGCGGCGGAACCCGCAGCGGAGTTCCCGTACGGGGAGCAGGCGCCGTACGGGGAGCAGCCGCCGTATGGCGGGCACGTGCCGTACGCGCCGTACCACCCTCCGTACCAGGAGCAGGCTCCGTACGAGGACCACCGGGAGTACCAGGAGCACTTCCCGCACGAGGAGCAGTTCCCGTACGAGGAACCGCGCGGCGGCCACCCCGAGCAGCGCGAGCCCGGCGGCGCCTGGGGCGTGGGGCCCGACTCGGTGTACGGCGACTGGCACGGCGTACCGCGGGCGCGGCGCTCGGCCGCCGCCGTCATGGACAGTGACACGCCGGCCTTCGGCACCCCCGCGGTCGGCTTCCCGCAGGTGACCCTCCCGCAGCCCCCGGCCGACCCCTTCACCTCCACCGGCTCGCACGGCCTGGTGCCCGGCCCGCGCGCGCCGATGACCGCGGCCGCTGCGGCGCGGTCCGCGGCGCCCGCGGCGCCCGTCGCGCCTGCCGAACCCGCCGCTCCCGCCGCACCGGCGGCTCCCGCCGATCCGGCCGAGGAGCAGCCCGGATCCGGTCGCGGGCGCAAGGTCCGTACGTACACGGGGGTGGCCGCAGCGGCCGTCACCACCGTGCTCGCCGTCGTCGTGGCCGTACAGATGGCCCCCGACGGCGACAGCGGCTCCTCGCCCACCGCCCGGGCCGCCGGCGACACCGACAAGCGCGCCGAGCCCGGCCGGTCCCCGGCCTCCCGCTCCGACGGCCGGGCGACCCCCGCCGCACCGGCCGCACCCGCGGTGGAGCTGTCGTACGAGCAGAAGATGGCCCAGCAGTTCCCCATCGACGAGAAGCTGAAGGGACCGGGGACCTTCGACACCGTCCCCGGGGTGGCTCCGGCACCCGGCAAGGGCAAGAAGATCCGCTACCGGGTCGACGTGGAGCAGGGGCTCGGCCTGGACGCGCAGTTGTTCGCCGAGGCCGTCCACCGCACCCTCAACGACGACCGCAGCTGGGGCCACGGCGGGACGAAGACCTTCGAGCGGGTGCCGGGCGGCGAGGCCGACTTCGTCATCACGCTGGCCAGCCCCGGAACCACCGGCGTGTGGTGCGCGAAGTCCGATCTGGACACCACCGTCGACAACGTCAGCTGCGACTCCGCGTCCACCGAGCGGGTCATGATCAACGCGTTCCGCTGGGCGCAGGGCTCGACGACGTACGGCGCGGACCAGATGTTCGCGTACCGGCAGATGCTCATCAACCACGAGGTCGGCCACCGGCTCGGGCACGGGCACGTGAACTGCCAGACCCCGGGCTCGCTCGCGCCGATCATGCAGCAGCAGACGAAGTCGCTCGACATCGGCGGCATCCAGTGCAAGCCCAACCCCTGGGTCTTCCCCGGGAATTGACGGTCCGCGGCGGCGCGCTGCCGCCGTGGCGGGACCGGGCCCGGGCCGGGGCTCCCTGCGGAGCGGGAGAGGCGCGGGGGGCCCGGGAGGTACGAGGGCCGTAGGCCCTTTGTAGCGCGCTCGAACGCGGGCCGCAGGCGAAAGTTACGACTCTTCACCCCTTCCGGTGGCGCGACGGACAACCGTCCGTCGCGTCATCGGCATATCCGCTTGAGTTTCCCGCGGCGGGTCACCGGACCGACGGCGACCGCCTGAACGGGAGATCGGGGGTGCCACTCGTGCGGATCGGACTGCTCACGGAAGGTGGTTATCCGTATGCGACGGGAGAGGCGAGGCTGTGGTGCGACCGGCTGGTCCGCGGGCTGCCGCAGCACGAGTTCGAGCTCTACGCGCTGAGCCGCAGCGCCGAGCAGGAGGAGCGCGGCCGGGTCGTCCTGCCCGAGCACGTCACCCGCGTCTGGACCGCTCCGCTCTGGGCCCCGGCGGACGACGGCCGCACGTACTCCCGGCGTGAGCGCCGGCGCTTCGCCGAGTGCTTCAAGGACCTGGTCCGCGGGATCTGCGCGGGCGAGCCCGAGCCGTTCGCCGCCGGCCTGTACGGGCTGGCCGAACTCGCCCGGGAGCAGGGCGGGTTGTACGCGGCCCTGCGCTCCGAGACCGCGGTGCGCGCGGTGGAGTCCGCCTGCCGGGCCCCCGGCGCGCTGCGCTCCGTCCAGCGCGCCCAGGTGGCCGACCTGCTGGACTTCGTCGACGAACTGGAGCGGCTGCTGCGGCCGTTGTCCCTCGACTGGTACGAGGACCTGCGCGAGGTCGACGTCTGCCACGCGGCCGCCGGCGGGGTGGCCGCGCTCCCCGGCCTGCTGGCCAAACGCTTCTTCGGGGTCCCGCTGCTGGTCACCGAGTACGGGGTCCAGCTGCGGGCCCACTATCTGGAGCACTCGGCGGACGCCGCCTCCGGGCCCGGCGGCCCGGGAGGCCCGGGAGCGGGCCGAGGCGCCCCCCGGCCCGCCGTCCGGGCCCTGCTCGCGGCCTTCCACACGCGGCTGGCCGCCGAGATCTACGCCCGGGCCGACCTCCTCACCCCCGGCAACGCGCACGCCCGGCGCTGGCAGGAGCGCTGCGGCGCCACCCGCGACCGGCTGCAGACGGTGTACCCCGGGATGGAGGCGGACCGATTCGCCACCGTCGGCGAGGACCCGGAGCGCGGGGACCCCGACACCCTGGTCTGGGTCGGCCGGATAGAGCCCGCCAAGGACCTGATCGCGCTGCTGCACGCCTTCGCCGAAGTGCGCAGGGCCGCCCCGGACGCCCGGCTGCGGATCTTCGCGACCGCCGTGGTCCCCGGCTACCTCGCCGACTGCCGCTCGCTCGCCGCACAGCTCTTCCCCGACGAGGCCGCCGACGCCGTCACGGTGGGGGAGAACCCCGTCACCTTCGAGGAGATCGGCGGGCCCGAGGCCCCCTCGCCGGCCGACGCGTACGGCTCCGGGCGGGTGGTCGTGCTGTCCTCGGTGATCGAGGGCTTCCCGATCACCCTCGCCGAAGCGATGCTCTGCGGCCGTGCCACCGTGTCCACCGACGTCGGCGCCGTGTGCGAGGTGATCGGCGGCACCGGCCTCGTCGTCCCGCCGCGCAACCCGCGGGCCCTGGCCGACGCCTGCCTGTCGCTGCTGCGGGACCCCGAGCGGGCCCACCGGCTCGGCGCGGCCGCCCGGGCCCGGGCCCTGGAGCTGTTCACCGTCGAGCAGAACGTGGCCGCCTTCCGGGAGATCTACCTGCGGCTGCTGGCCCGCGGCCCGGCCCGGCCCGACGGCGGGATCCCCTTCGAACAGCCCCCCGAGGCCCGGGTCCCGGGCCATTGGACGAGCCCCGCCTGGGCGGCTCCGGCCGAGGCTGCGGACCGCGCCCCGGCGACCGGGTCCGGCGCGCCGGGTGCCGGCTCGGGCCCGGCTTCGGACCCGGCTTCGGCTTCGGCGGCCGACCCGGCTCCGGTTCCGGCCCGGACCCCGGCCACCACCACGACCACGGAGGCGACGGTATGACCCTGGACGAAGCCGCCCCCGCCGCCCCGGCCCCCCGCCGCAGGGCCGGCGGGGATCCCGTCAAGACGCTGCTGCACCGGCACCGGGCGCTGTGCGAGCGGGCCGTGGACCCGCTGGAGATCGCCGCCGGCCTGGAGGTGCAGGGCATCACCGACCGCACCGCCGCGCGCTTCCGGCACCGGGACGTGTTCTCGCTCGCCGAGGAGCTCTACGCCCGCACCCCGCGCGGGGACGAGCCGGCCGCGCCCCGCGCCGTCAGCCCGTCCGACGCCCGGGCGTTACGCGGCTTCGGGTACGCCCTGCTCCCCGGGGCCCTCGCGCTCGGGGCGGCCGCCGCCGGGGTGCCGTACGCCGGGCCCGTCGCCGTGCTCGCCACCGCCGCCGCCCTGGTGTGGCCCGCCAGGCCCGGGCGGACCGGGCGGCCCGCCCCGGGCCGGTTCCCGTACGCCGCGCTCCTGCTCGCCGCGGCCGTCGTCGGCTGGGCGGTGCTGCGCCACGGCACCCCCCTCGGCGTCGGCCTCGCGCTGGCCGCGGCCCCCGGCCACCTGGTCGGCGCCGTGTACGCCGCCCGCGCCCGGAGCCGGCTCGCCGGCAGCCGGGCCCTGGAGGACTTCGCCGACCGGGCACGGCCGCTGGTCATCGCGGCCGCCCTGGCCTTCGCCGCCACCGCCGCGGGGGCGGCCGCGCTCGCCGGGACACCGGCCGCCGTCGCCGTGCCGCTCGCCGTGCTGCTCTTCCTGACCCGGTTGCTGCTCGTGCACGGCGCCCCGCGCGGGCCCGTCGTCGCAGCCCTGGCCCTCGCCCTGCTCCCCGTCCCACCCGCGGTGCCCGCCGCCGCGGCAGGGCTCCTCGTACACGCCGTCCTCGTGCTGTCCCGCGCGTCCGCGCACGCCCGGCCCTGAGCCCGAGCGCCCCCTCCCGCCGCCGCTCTTCGGAGCCGTACCCACCCCTACCCCCGACCCCCCGCCCATCGACCAAGGAGACACAGGATGACCGGCCAGCCAACCAACCGAGGGACCGCGCGATGAGGGTGCTGCTGATCGGAGCCAACGGATACCTCGGCCGCTACGTCGCCGACCGGCTGCTCGCCGACCCCGCCGTCCAGCTCACCGCGCTCGGCCGCGGCGACGACGCGGACGTCCGCTTCGACCTCGCCACCGGCAGCCCCGGTGCCCTCACCCGGTTCCTCGACGCCGTCCACCCGGGCGTCGTCATCAACTGCGCCGGCGCCACCCGCGGCGGGGCACGGGAGCTGACCCGGCACAACACCGTCGCCGTGGCCACCATCTGCGAATCGCTGCGCCGCAGCGGCTGCGGGGCCCGCCTCGTCCAGCTCGGCTGCGCCGCCGAGTACGGTCCCAGCCAGCCCGGATCGTCCACGGCCGAGGACGCCGTGCCCAGACCGGGCGGACCGTACGGCGTCAGCAAGCTCGCCGCGACCGAGCTGGTCCTCGGCTCGGGGCTGGACGCGGTCGTCCTGCGGATCTTCTCGCCCGTCGGACCCGGCACCCCCGCCGGATCCCCGCTCGGCCGGCTCGCCGAGGCCATGCGCCGGGCGATGCAGAACGGCGACGGCGAGCTCAAGCTCAGCGGGCTGGGCGTCCAGCGCGACTTCGTGGACGTACGGGACGTGGCGCGGGCCGTGCACGCCGCCTCGCTCTCCGCCGCCCAGGGCGTCGTCAACATCGGCACCGGGCGTGCGGTCCGGCTGCGCGACGCGGCCGCGGTGCTGGCCCGGGTCGCCGGGTACGGAGGCGCCCTGCACGAGCTGGACGTACCGCAGCAGGGGCAGCACGGGCAGGGGCACGGCCACGGACCGGGTCACGGACCCGGCCACGGGCTCGGGCACGGGCTCGGGCCCCAGGGCCGGTCGCCCGGGCTCGCCGCCATCGGCGCCCCGCGCTCCGAGGCGACGGCCGAGCAGCTCGCCGGCGGCGCGGCGCCCGCGTACCCGTACCCGGACGGCTGCGGCGCCTGGCAGCAGGCCGACGTGCGCACGGCCCGGGACCGGCTCGGCTGGCGGCCCCGGATCAACCTGGAGGAGTCCCTCGCGGACATCTGGATGGAGGCGGCGTGCCGCATCTGACGACGGCAGCCACGGCGGCCGCCGCGACCGAGGCGGGCCGCCTCGGCCTCGGCGTCCCCGGCTACGCCCACCCGCTGCTCGCCCCCGTCGAATGGGCCGAGCTGACCCGGCCCGGGACCCCGCTGCACTGGACGGTGCTCAATGTCACGGACGGGCCGGGCGGCCGGCCCGACCCCCACTGCACGGAGGCCGCGGGCAGGCTCCGGGAGGCCGACGGGACCGTGCTCGGCCATCTCGCGATGCGGGACGGTGCGCGGTCGTTCGGCGAGCTGGTCTCCGACGCCCACCGCTTCCTCGACTGGTACCGGGTGGGCGGCTTCTACCTGGCCGACGCCCCGGCGGACCAGGCCGAACTGGCCGGGGTGCGCCGGGTCGCCGACACCCTGCGCGGCCTCGGCGAGGGCCTGCGCATCGTGCTGGGACACGGCACGCACCCGTACGAGGGCTACGCGGAGGCCGCCGACCAGCTGGTCACCTTCTCCGGGGCCTGGGCCGACTACCGCTGGTCGCAGGTGGCCGAGTGGACCGCCGAGTACCCGCCCGAGCGCTTCTGCCACCTGGTCCACGGGGTGCCGCGGACGCATCTGGAGGAGGCCGTCCGGATCGCCCGCTGGCAGGGCGCCGGCACGATCTGGTTCACCGACCGGGCAGCCGCCGCCGGGCGCGACCCCTGGGCCTCGATGCCCGCCTACTGGGACGAAATCGTCTCGCGGATCGGACCGGGTGTCTCGGAATGAAGAAGGGCGTGGCAGTGTTACGCGGAGAACCACCGTTCAGACTTTCCCATCTACGGAGTCCCCGTGTCGCTGCCACCCCTGGTCGAGCCAGCTGCTGAGCTCACCGTTGACGAGGTCCGTCGGTACTCCCGCCACCTGATCATCCCGGATGTCGGGATGGACGGCCAGAAGCGCCTGAAGAACGCCAAGGTGCTGGCCGTGGGCGCGGGCGGCCTCGGCTCCCCCGCCCTCATGTACCTGGCCGCGGCCGGTGTGGGCACGCTGGGCATCGTGGAGTTCGACGAGGTCGACGAGTCGAACCTGCAGCGCCAGATCATCCACAGCCAGTCGGACATCGGCCGCTCCAAGGCCGAGTCCGCCCGCGACAGCGTGCTGGGCATCAACCCGTACGTGAACGTGGTCCTTCACGAAGAGCGGCTCGAGGCCGAGAACGTGATGGAGATCTTCAGCCAGTACGACCTCATCGTCGACGGCACGGACAACTTCGCCACGCGCTACCTCGTCAACGACGCGTGCGTACTGCTGAACAAGCCGTACGTGTGGGGCTCGATCTACCGCTTCGACGGCCAGGCCTCGGTCTTCTGGTCCGAGCACGGGCCGTGCTACCGCTGCCTGTACCCGGAGCCCCCGCCGCCGGGCATGGTCCCGAGCTGCGCCGAGGGCGGCGTGCTGGGCGTGCTCTGCGCGTCCATCGGGTCCATCCAGGTGACGGAGGCCATCAAGGTCCTCACCGGCGTCGGCGAGCCGCTGGTCGGCCGCCTGATGATCTACGACGCCCTGGAGATGCAGTACCGCCAGGTCAAGGTCCGCAAGGACCCCGACTGCGCGGTGTGCGGTCCGAACGCGACGGTCACCGAGCTCATCGACTACGAGGCCTTCTGCGGCGTCGTGTCGGAGGAGGCCCAGGAGGCGGCGCTCGGCTCCACGATCACTCCGAAGCAGCTCAAGGAGTGGATCGACAACGACGAGCCGATCGAGATCATCGACGTCCGCGAGATCAACGAGTACGAGATCGTCTCGATCCCCGGCGCGAAGCTGATCCCCAAGGGCGAGTTCCTGATGGGCACCGCCCTCCAGGACCTCCCGCAGGACAAGCGCATCGTCTTGCACTGCAAGACGGGTGTCCGCAGTGCGGAAGTCCTCGCGGTCCTGAAGTCCGCGGGCTTCGCGGACGCGGTCCACGTCGGCGGCGGCGTGATCGGCTGGGTGCACCAGATCGAGCCCGAGAAGCCGGTCTACTAGTCACGTCCCGGAACCCCCGCCGCACGGCTCAGGCGCCCTGCGGCGGGGGTTCCGTTGCCACGGGGGTCCCCGTGGGGTTCTGCGAAGGGGTGCAGACCGTGTCGGCGGCGGGCACCTTCCCGTCCAGCAGGTAGGAGTTCACCGCCTGCTGCACGCACTTGTCGCCGCTGTTGTACGCGCCGTGCCCCTCGCCCTTGTACGTGAGCTCCACGCCGACGCCGGGGCCGAGCCGCTCCACCATCTTGCGGGCGCCCTCGTACGGGGTGGCCGGGTCGCCTGTGTTGCCGATCACCAGGATGGGCGCGGAGCCGGGGGCGGAGACGTCCGGGGTCTCCCAGGCGCCCGGCACCGGCCAGTCGGTGCAGCTCATCAGGGCCCAGCCGAGGAAGTCCCCGAAGACGGGGGACGCGGCCCGGAAGGCGGGCAGCTTCGCCTTCGTCTGCTCGAGCGTGAACCGGTCCTTGAAATCGGCGCAGTTGATCGCCGTGTTGGCGGCGCCGATGTTGCTGTAGTGCCCCTGCTGGTCACGGCCGTTAAGCGCGTCGGACAACGCCATCAGCAGCTGCCCCTGCCCGCCGTCGGCCTCGTCCAGCCCCTGCTCCAGCAGCGGCCACAGCTCCTTGGAGTACAGCGCCTGCGCGATGCCGTTGGTCGCGGCGGAGTCGGTGAGCATCCGGCCGCCGATCCCGGGGATGGGCTTGTCGGCCAGGCTCTTCTGCAGCTTGATGATGTTGTCCTCGATCTCCTTGGCGGTGCTGCCCTGGAGCCGGCACTCGTCGCCGCGGTTCACGCAGTCCTGGGCGAAGTTGCCGAGGGCCAGCTGGAACCCCTTGGCCTGGCCCAGCGCCCCCTCCTCGGAGGTGTTGGTCGGGTCCACGACGGCGTCGAAGACGGCCCGCCCGACGTTCTTCGGGAAGAGGTGGGCGTAGACCCCGCCGAGCTCGGTGCCGTAGGAGATCCCGAAGTAGTTCAGCTTCTCGTCGCCGAGGGCCTGGCGGATCCGGTCGAGGTCGCGGGCGGCGTTCTCGGTGCCGACGTACGGCAGCAGGCGGCCGGAGTTGTCCTTGCAGGCCTGCTGGTACTTGTCGATGTTGCCGACGAAGGCCTTCTCCTCGGCCGGTGTCTCGGGACTGGAGTCCTGGGCGTAGTAGGCGTCGAGCTGCTTGTCGTCCTCGCACCGGACGGGGGCGCTGCGGCCGACGCCGCGCGGATCGAAGCTGACGAGGTCGTACCGCGAGCGGAGGGCCTCGTACTCCTTGGCGGCGCCGGGCAGCGTACTGATCCCGGACCCCCCGGGCCCGCCGAAGTTGAACACGAGCGACCCGAGCCGCTTGTCCTTGTCCCGGGCCTTGGCCCGGATCAGCGCGAGCGGAATGGTCTCCCCCTCGGGCTTGGCGTAGTCGAGGGGCACGTGGAGCGTGGCGCACTCCCAGTCCTTGGGCGGCGCCTGCCCCCCGCCTTCGGCGACGGTGGGCGCCTCGCACTCCCCCCACTTCAGCGGCGCGGCCCCCTTGGTCCCGCCGGCCTCGGGCTTGCCCCCGCCACTGTCGGAACACCCGCTGACCCCGGCCAGCCCAAGGGCAGCCACCACGGCAACGGCACCCCGCACCACGTTTCGACCCATGCCCCCATCCTGCGACCGCCCCAGCCCCCCCGCCCCCGCGCTGACCCATTCGGGTCGCCGGATGGGCCGGCGGCTTCAGCGGCCGGGAACGCTGACGAGCAGTTCCTTGGAGCCGATCCGCCCTGCTCCGCTGCCGACGAGGGCGACTTCGGCCAGCGGGCCGCGCCGCCTGGTCTCCGGCCGGGGCGGGTACCGGCGGAGCGCGGTCAGCCGAACCTCGACGCCGGGCACACCGACGGCTCGGAACACCATGCCGACCCGTGCCTCACCGGTGAGGCTTTCCGCCACGCACAGCAGTTCCTCGGCGGAGCTCTTCGCGAGCTGGGTCACGTACAGCCGCGCCGCGGTCGGCGGTGCGGGCTGCGCAGCGATCGCCTGAATGATGAGTTCGATGTCCTCGGACGCGGCGACACAGAACTCCTGGTCGTGCCGGCTGATGGCCGGAGTCAGATGGCTTCCTTGCGGGTCAGGTAGTTGAACGAAATCCAGCCCGGCAGCACCGGCAGCCAGAACGTCATCAGGCGGAACAGCAGCACCGCCGAGATGGCGACCTCCTTGTCCAGCCCGGCCGCGATCAGGCCCAGCGTCAGCGTCGTCTCCACGGCGCCGATACCGCCCGGCGTCGGCGCCGCCGACCCCAGCGCGTTGCCCGCCAGGAAGACGACCGCGATGCTCGCGTAGCTGATGGCCTGGCCGCCCCCGAACGCCCGGATCGACGCGTCCAGGCACATCACGAAGCAGCCGGTCAGCAGCAGCATGCCGCCGATGCCCGTCATCAGCTTCTGCGGCCGCTGGAGGACGTCCAGCATGCGCGGCACGACACCCGCGAACAGCGCCCGCACCCGCGTCGCCACGAACTTGCGCAGGAACGGCACCGCCGTCACCACCAGCACCAGCACCGCCACCGTCAGCAGACCCGCGATGACCGTCCGGGACGGCGTCATCTCCGGGGTCTTCTCGGTGCCCGTCAGGTAGCCGAACGCCAGCAGCAGCAGGACGTGGCTCGCCAGCCCGAACAGCTGCGAGGCGCCCACGCTGGCCACCGCCAGCCCCGGCCGGATTCCGGCCCGCTGCAGGAACCGCGTGTTCAGCGCGACACCGCCGACCGCCGCCGGCGCCACCAGCTTCACGAAGGACCCCGCCACCTGCGCGACCACCGTCCGCAGGAACGACACCCGCTCCGGTACGAAGCCCAGCAGGCTCATCGCCGCCGCGAAGTAGGTGAGCGCCGAGAAGGCCAGCGCGGCCCCCACCCAGCCCCACTGCGCCTCGCCGACGATCGTCGCGAAGTCCACGTGCGCCAGCTGCGTGAGCAGGAAGTACGCACCGAACGCACCCGCGATGAACGACACCAGCGTGCGCGGCCGGATCCGCTCCAGCCGGGCCGGCTCCACCGGCGCCTGCGGGCGGATCAACAGCACCTGCTGGCGGATCTGGCTCAGCAGGTCCTCCTCGCGGGCCCCGTCGAGCGCGTCGTCCAGGGCCTTCTTCTCGGCCTTCTTCTCCGCGGCCGTGCTCGCCGCCGGCTTGGCTCCGGTCTTGCCCGCCCTGCCCGCCGTCCGGTCCGGCTTCGCTTCCTCCGCAGCCGCCTCGCGCGCAGCCTTCGCCGCCCGCGAGGACTCCAGTACGGCCTCCCGCTGCCGGTCGGCCCGCTCCCGGGCCAGCCTGCGCAGCGTCGCCCGGGTCGAGCGGCTGAGCGCGATCGGCTGGAGCAGCGGCAGGCAGTCCGCCACGGCGTCCGGCCCGAGCACCGACACCGCCGAGGCCACCGCGCGCTCCGCGCCGATCCGCAGGCCGAGCGTGGTCAGCAGCTGCGCGATGTCCATCCGGAGCACCAGGTCGCCGGCCGCGATCTCGCCGCCGCGCAGGTCGGTGAGGACGACATTGCCGGAACGATCCACCACGAGCGCGTCGCCGGTGAGCCGCCGGTGGGCGATCCGCCGCGACTGGAGGGCCCGTACCTGCTTCCACGTGCTGCGGGTGAGGTCGTCGGTGATCTCCTCGTCGGCGAGCGCGTCGAGGGGCCGGCCGTCCAGGTGCTCGTACACGAGCATCACCGCGTCCGGGCCGAGCTCGGAGGTGGCGATCAGCTTCGGCGCGTTGGCCCCGGCCGCGATGGCCGCGTACGCGAGCAGCGCCTCCTGCTCCAGAGCCTGGCGCAGCGACTGGAGGCTGCGCCGCGTCGTGATGCCGCGCAGGGTGAGCCGGCGCCAGACCCGGTAGAAGAACCCGTGCGCCTGCTGCTCGCGGTCGACGACGGTGACGTCGAGCGGCGGGCCGTCCTCCAGCGTGACGTGGTACCGGCGGCCCCGGTCGCTCACCTCCGAGGGGTCGGCGCCGTCCGGGAGCTCCGCGCGCATGGCGCTGACCGGCTTGAAGCCGACCCGGCGCAGGCCGGCGAGGAGGGTCTGCCCGGTGGGGCGGACGTTCGGCGAGCCGACGGCGTACAGGGTCCCGTACGCGACGCTCCAGCCGATCAGCACGGTGAGGATGATCGAGAACGGGGTGGTGTACCCGCTCACCAGCATCGCGAACGCGTCGAGCAGCAGCACCACCCACAGCGCGACCCGCCAGCGCGGCCTGCGGGTCATGCCGACGGCGGTCATGTACGCGATGACGGGCGCGAGGTAGCCGTGCACCGGGTCGGTGAGGGGGCCGCCGACGCTGGTGGGACGGGTGAGGGCCTCCTGGATGGTGTCGGAGGCGGCCTGGGAGACCCACAGGTCGGTGGCCAGGGTCACGCCGTGCGCGAGGACGGCGGCGAGGACGCCGTCGGCGATGCGCAGCCCGTCCCGCTTGATCAGCCGCTCGATGGCGAAGGCGACGGGTACGAGCAGCACGGCGATGCTGGACACCAGCCCGGCGACCTTGATCAGCAGATCGGGCGCGGCGCCGGTGCCCTGGGAGATGTCGGCCTCGAGGCCGGCGGTGGTGCGGTGGGCGAAGGCGGCGATGGCGAGGACGACGGCGATGCCGAGGATGCCGACGAGGAGGCGTACGAGGTCGGACGGCCGGTGGACGCGGGCGGCGAGCAGCGGCTCGTCGACCTCGACCTGGTCGGCGGACGCGGACGCGCGCCCGTGCGGCCCCTCGGAGTCGGCCGCCTCGGGCCGGTCCCCGGCTCCCGCTCCCGCTCCCGCTCCGGAGCCGGCCCGGGCCCGGGCGCCGGGTTCGGGAGCGGCCCCTGTCCCGGGTTCGGGTGCGGCCCGGCCGGGGAGCTCGTCGGGGAGCTTCCCGGGACGCGGGTCCGGGCGCGTGCCGTCGTCCTCAGCCGCGCCGTCCGGAGGGCTCACACCCTGCTCCTTCGTCGTCACATCCGTCTCTTCTTGATCACGTATCACCAGTCACCGCCCGGAAGATGGTGGCACGGACCGACCGGCGGGCGGGGCATCAGGGTGCGTGCCGGTACGGAAGGAAACCTTCCGGGAACCGGTCCGTGATGTACGGCACCATGGGCGGAATGAGCGAAGAGCTGCCCGCGTACGCGGAGCGGGTGCTGGAGGCGGCCGAGCGGATTCCGCCCGGCCGGGTGATGACGTACGGGGACGTCGCCGAATGGCTCGGCGAGGGCGGCCCGCGCCAAGTCGGGCGCGTGATGGCCCTGTACGGGGGAGCCGTGCCCTGGTGGCGGGTGGTCAGGGCGGACGGGCGACCGCTGCCCGGCAGCGAGCACCGGGCCCTGGAGCACTACCGCGCGGAGGCCACCCCGCTGCGTCTGACAGCCGACGGCGAGGCCCGGCTGAACATGCCGCGGGCGCGCTGGGACGGGCCGCAGGAGCACGCCGCACGGGACGAGGGTCACATCTGACAGCTTCGTGCATGCGGGGCCCGGGCGGGCGGTCGAGCGCCCGTACGGGCGACGGTACGGACGACGGTACGGGCGACCGGGGAGGGCCTGCGCGGCCCGCCCGCCCGGACCTCGGGGAACTGCGCGGCACCCGCCGGTTGCCGTAGCGTTGCCTCTTCGGCAAGCGCGGCAGCGGCCGCGGAACCCGCCGTGAGCGCAGCAACCGCAGTCACCGCAGACCCACCAGGACCTGGACCGGCACCCCACGTGATCACCTCTCCATCCGACCGCTCCGAGCGGCGGCGTACGCGGACCCCTGACGCGTACCGCCTCGTGCGCACCGGGCCGCAGCGGGTCGATCCCCCTGTGCTGGACGCAGCGCAGCAGGCGGTGGTTGATCACACCGGCGGACCGCTTCTCGTCCTGGCCGGACCGGGAACCGGGAAGACGACCACCCTGGTCGAGGCGGCCGCGGCCCGCGTCGAGGCCGGGACGGACCCCGCCCGGATCCTGATCCTCACCTTCAGCCGCAAGGCTGCGGTGGAACTGCGCGACCGGGCCGCCCTGCGGCTCGGCGGGGCGCGGGCCCCGCAGGCCACCACCTTCCACTCCTTCTGCTACGGGCTGGTCCGCGCCCACCAGGACACCGACCTGTTCGCGGATCCGCTGCGCCTGCTGTCCGGGCCCGAGCAGGACGTGACGGTCCGCACCCTGCTGGAGGGCCAGCGCCACATCCGGTCCATCCGCTGGCCGGACGACCTGCGGGCCGCGCTGACCACGCGCGGCTTCGCGGACGAGGTCCGCGCGGTGCTCGCCCGCGCCCGCGAGCTGGGCCTGGGGCCGACGGCGCTGGACGCGTTCGCGACCCGGCTGGGCCGCCCGGACTGGAAGGCGGCGGCCGCCTTCCTCTCCGAGTACCTGGACGTCCTCGACATGCAGGGCACCCTGGACTACGCGGAGCTCGTGCACCGCGCGGTCCTGTTGTCGGAGCGCACCCCCTCCCTCGCCCGGTCCTACGACGTGATCTACGTGGACGAGTACCAGGACACGGACGCCTCCCAGCTGCGGCTGCTGCGGGCCCTGGCCGGGCCGGCGGGCACGCTGGTCGCGTTCGGCGACCCCGACCAGTCCATCTACGCCTTCCGCGGCGCCGACATCAACAACATCCTGGACTTCGAGGGCTCCTTCCCGGGCGCGGCGGTGCACGCCCTGACCGTGGCCCGCCGCTCGGGCGCCGGCCTCCTCGCCGCGACCCGGCTGCTGACGACCCGCATGCCGGTCCCGCGCCTGCCGTCGGCGGCGGTCCGCGCCCACCGCGCCCTGGCCCCGGTCCGGGAGGGCGGCGGGGTGGAGGTGTTCACGTACCCCACGGCCGGGGCCGAACTGGACAACATCGCCGACATCCTGCGCCGGGCGCACCTGGAGGACGGCGTGCCGTGGCAGGACATGGCCGTCCTGGTCCGCTCGGGCGGCCGCACCCTCCCGGCGATGCGCCGCGCCCTGATCGCGGCGGGAGTCCCGGCGGAAACGGACGGCTCGGACACCCCCCTCCGCCACGAACCGGCGATAGCCCCCCTCCTCACGGCCCTCCGCACGGCCGCCACCGAGCCCGCGGCGGCCCCGGCCCCTGCCGCCGCACCCGCGGCCGCGGACACGGCCGGCCCCGGCCTGCCCGGCCACGGCGCCGACCCGGACTCCGAGCCCGCCGCGGGCGGGGACGGCGACCCCGAGCCCGCCGCGGGCGATGCCGCAGACGCGGGGTGGGTCGGGGTCGAGGCGGCGCTCGCGCTGCTGAGCTCGCCGCTCGGCGGCATGGACGCCGCCGATCTGCGGCGGCTCGGGCGAGCCCTGCGCGACGAGGAACGGGCCGCCGGCATCAAGGTGCCGGCCCCGTCCGACGTCCTGCTCGCGCGCGCCCTCGCCGAGCCGGAACGGCTCACCGCCCACGACCCCGCCTACGCCCGCGGAGCGCAGCGCCTCGGACTGCTCCTGCGCAAGGCCCGCGAGCTCCTCCAGGGCGGCGGCACCGCCGAAGAGGCCCTGTGGACCCTCTGGGAGGGCACCCCCTGGCCCCAGCGCCTGGAGCGGGGCGCCCGCCGCGGCGGCGCGGCCGGCCGCAACGCCGACCGCGACCTCGACGCCGTCTGCGCGCTCTTCGACACCGCCGCCCGCGCCGAGGAGCGCACCGGCGGCCGCGGCGCCCTCAACTTCCTCGAACAGCTCGAGGCCGAGGACATCGCCGCCGACACCCTCACCACCCGCGCCACCCGCTCCGAGGCCGTCCGCCTCATGACCGCCCACCGCTCCAAGGGCCTGGAGTGGCGACTCGTCGTCGTGGCCGGCGTACAGGAGGGGCTCTGGCCCGACCTGCGCCGCCGCGGCTCCCTCCTCGAAGCCGACCGCATCGGCCGGGACGGCCTCGCCGAGCCCCTTCCCCCCGGTGCGCTCCTCGCCGAGGAGCGCCGCCTCTTCTACGTCGCCGCCACCCGCGCCCGCGACCGCCTCGTCGTCACCGCCGTCAAGGCCCCCGCCGAGGACGGCGACCAGCCCTCCCGGTTCCTCACCGAGCTCGGCGTCACCCCCAAGGACGTCACCGGCCGCCCCCGCCGCCCCCTCGCCGTCCCCGCGCTCGTCGCCGAGCTGCGTGCCACCACCGTCGACCCCGACGCCTCGCCCGCGCTCCGCGACGCCGCCGCCCGGCGCCTGGCCCGCCTCGCCGCGCTCACCGACGAGGACGACCGCCCGCTGGTCCCCGCCGCGCACCCGCAGCGCTGGTGGGGGCTGTACGAGCCCACCCGCAGCAGCGTCCCGCTGCGCGAGCGGGACCGGCCCGTCACCCTCTCCGGCAGCGCCCTGGACCAGCTCGCCAACACCTGCTCCCTCCAGTGGTTCCTGGGCCGCGAGGTCAAGGCCGACGCCCCCTCCACCGCCGCCCAGGGCTTCGGCAACGTCGTCCACGTCCTCGCCGACGAGGTCGCCTCCGGCCGCACCCCCGCCGACCTCGCCGTCCTGATGGAACGCCTCGACTCCGTGTGGGACGCCCTCGCCTTCGACGCCCCCTGGAAGTCCCGCCAGGAGAAGGACAACGCCCGCGCCGCCCTGGAGCGCTTCCTGCGCTGGCACACCACCGACCGCGCGGGCAGGGCGGCCGTGGCCACGGAGCACGCGTTCGACGTCACGCTCGAAGCGGGTGACCACACCGTTCGGATCCGGGGTTCCATGGACAGGGTCGAATCGGACCCCCAGGGGCGTGCGTACGTCGTCGACTTCAAGACCGGCAAGGCCGCGCCCACGAAGGACGAGGTCGCGCGGCACCCCCAGCTCGCCGTGTACCAGCTCGCCGTCCGGGAGGGCGCCGTGGACGAGGTCTTCGACGGGCTGCGCCCCGAAGCGGGCGGCGCCGAGCTGGTGCAGCTGCGCCAGGGCGCCGCGCAGCGCGACGGCGGCGACGCGGTGCCCAGGATCCAGGCGCAGCAGCCGCTGAACGGCGAATGGGTCGGGGACCTCCTCGCCACCGCCGCCGGCCGGGTCCTGGACGAGCGCTTCGCGCCCGCCGCCGGCAAGCACTGCGACCACTGCTCCTTCCGCAGCTCGTGCAGCGCCCGCCCGGAGGGCCGCCAGACGGTGGAGTGAGTCACACGGCCGGACCGCCGGGCCGGGCAGTCTCCGGGCGGTGACCGACCGGCCGGTGAGACGGCGGCGGGGAGTGTCCGTGGGTCCGGCTAGCCTCTTCACGTGTCCGCGCGTCCGTCCGTCCTCACCGACCCCGAGCAGCTCAAGGAGCTCCTCGGCATCCCCTTCACGCCCGAACAGCTGGCCTGCATCACCGCCCCGGCCGCCCCGCAGGTCATCGTGGCCGGCGCCGGCTCCGGCAAGACCACGGTCATGGCCGCCCGCGTGGTCTGGCTGGTCGGCACCGGAGCGGTCGCGCCCGAGCAGGTCCTCGGCCTGACCTTCACCAACAAGGCCGCCGGCGAGCTCGCCGAGCGCGTGCGCAAGGCCCTCGCGCGGGCCGGCATCAGCGACCCGGACCCTTCACCCGCCGAGGCCGACGCGGCCGGCGGCGAGCCGCGCATCTCCACCTACCACGCCTTCGCCGGCCAGCTCCTGAAGGACCACGGCCTGCGCATCGGCCTGGAGCCCAGTGCCCGGCTGCTCGCCGACGCCACCCGCTTCCAGCTCGCCGCGCGCGTGCTGCGCGAGGCGCCCGGCCCGTACCCGGCGCTCACCAAATCGGTCCCCGACCTGGTCAGCGACCTGCTCGCACTCGACGGAGAACTCTCCGAGCACCTGGTCACCCCGGCCGAGCTGCGCGCGTACGACACGGACCTCCTCGACACCCTCGCCACCACCAGGCTCACCAACGACGACCTGCGCAAGGTCCCCGAGGCCGTGCGCGGCCGCCTCGAGCTGCTGGAGCTGACCGAGCGCTACCGCGCCGCCAAACGCTCCCGCGACCTGCTCGACTTCAGCGACCAGATAGCCCTCTCCGCGCAGCTCGCCACCACCCGGCCCGAGGTCGGGGCGCTGCTGCGCGAGGAGTTCCGGGTGGTCCTGCTCGACGAGTACCAGGACACCTCCGTGGCCCAGCGGCTGCTGCTGTCCGGCCTGTTCGGCGGCGGCAGCGGGCATGCCGTGACCGCCGTCGGCGACCCCTGCCAGGCGATCTACGGCTGGCGCGGTGCGTCCGTGGCCAACCTGGACGACTTCCCCGAGCACTTCCCGCACGCCGACGGCAGCCCCGCCACCCGGTTCTCGCTGAGCGAGAACCGGCGCAGCGGCGGCCGCCTCCTCGACCTGGCCAACGGGCTGGCCGCCCCGCTGCGGTCCATGCACGAGGGCGTCGAGGCGCTGCGCGCGGCGCCGGGGGAGGAGCAGGCCGGCACCGTCCGCTGCGCCCTGCTGAACACGCACGCCGAGGAGCTGGAGTGGCTCGCGGACTCGGTCGCGCACCTGGTCCGTACGGGGACGGAGCCGCGTGAGATCGCGGTGCTGTGCCGGTCCGCGCGGGACTTCGCGCAGATCCAGGCCGTGCTGGTGGCCCGGGACGTGCCGGTGGAGGTCGTCGGGCTGTCGGGCCTGCTGCACCTGCCGGAGGTCGCGGACCTGGTCGCGGTGTGCGAGGTGCTCCAGGACCCGGGCGCCAACGCCTCCCTGGTCCGGCTCCTGATCGGCCCGCGCTGGCGGATCGGCGCCCGCGACCTGGCGCTGCTGGGCCGCCGGGCGCGGCAGCTGATCGGCCGCGCGCCGGGCGAGACGGACCCGGACGAGCGCCTCGCGGCGGCGGTGGAGGGCGTGGACCCGGCGGAGATCGTCTCGCTGGCGGACGCGCTGGAGACCTTCCTGGACGGCTCCGGGTCGGGGTCGTCCGCGGACGACCTGCCGTTCTCCGCCGCGGCCAGGGTCCGCTTCGCGCACCTCGCCCAGGAGCTGCGCGATCTGCGGCGTTCGCTCGCCGACCCGCTGATGGACGTACTGCACCGGGTGCTGGCCGCGACCGGCCTGGACGTGGAGCTGTCGGCTTCGCCGCACGCGCTGGCGGCCCGGCGCCGCGAGTCGCTGTCCGGCTTCCTGGACGTCGCGGCGGGCTTCGCCTCGCTGGACGGCGAGGCGTCCCTGCTGGCCTTCCTCGGCTTCCTGCGCACGGCGGTCCAGTACGAGAAGGGCCTGGACCACGCCCTCCCCGGCGGCGAGAACACGGTGAAGGTGCTCACCGCCCACAAGTCCAAGGGGCTGGAGTGGGACGTGGTGGTCGTTCCGGACCTGTGCGCGGGCTCGTTCCCGAAGGAGAAGGCCCCGGAGCCGTGGACCTCGTACGCCAAGGTCCTGCCGTACGGCCTGCGCGGCGACGCGGCCACCCTGCCGGCCGATCCGGCGTGGACCTCGGCAGGCCTGAAGTCCTTCAAGTCCGCCCTGAAGGAGCACAAGGCGGTGGAGGAACTCCGCCTGGGCTACGTGACGTTCACCCGCCCCCGCTCGCTCCTCCTGGCCTCGGCACACTGGTGGGGACCGACGCAGAAGAAGCGCCGCGGCCCGTCGGCCTTCCTGTCCTCGCTCCACGACCACTGCGCGGCGGGCCACGGCGAGATCGAAGCCTGGGCGCAGGAACCGGACCCGGACGCGGAGAACCCCTCCCTCGCCACCGGGTCCACCCCGGACCGGTCCTGGCCCCTGCCCCTGGACCCGGACTCGCTGGCCCTGCGCCGCGCGGCGGCGGCCCTGGTCGAGTCCCACCTGGCCGCCCCGGCCCCGGACCCCTACGTCTGGCCCCCGCACTGCGAGGACCCGGCGTACGCGGACGAACCCGCCCCGGCCGACGCCGACCTCTGGGCGGCCGACGAGGCCTGGGCCGCCCCGGGCGGCGGCGCGGCCGTCCCGCACGCCCGCACCGAGGCGGGCCCCGGCCTGCCGGACGGCGACGCCCTGCACGCGACCGCCGGCCCGAACCCGGCGCCGGCCCCGGCTCCGGACGACGCCGACCCCTGGGCGGCGGACGAGGCCTGGGCCGCCGACGAGGCCTGGGCCGGGCCGGGCGGCGGCGCGGCCGTGCCCGCGGCCCGCGACGGAGCCCCCGCCGATCCGTACGACGACCTGTGGCCGGACGACGACTGGGTCCCCGGCGAACCCCCGGAGGGACCCGGCGCGCCCGCCGGGGGCCCGACCCCGCACGGCGTGCAGGGCCGGGGCGGGCGCCCGCCCCGTGGAGCCGGAGCCCGGGGCGGCGCGGCAGCTGCCGGCCTCACGTCCGAGGAGGCCCGCGCCGTCGCCTCCTGGGACCGGGACCTCGACGCCCTCGAGGGCGAGCTCCGCCGTGCCCGCGCCGCCGTGCGCGACGTCCAGCTCCCGGCCGCCCTCTCGGCCAGCCAGCTCCTGCGCCTCGCCGCGGACGAGCAGGGCTTCGCCCGTGACCTCGCCCGCCCCATGCCCAAGCCCCCGCAGCCCGCGGCCCGCCAGGGCACGCGCTTCCACGCCTGGGTCGAGTCCCGGTTCGACGAGCTCCCGCTGCCGCTCCTCGACGTCCTCGACCCTGCCACCGAGCTGCCCGGCTCCGACCAGGAGATCGCCGACGAAGCCGATCTCGACTCCCTCAAGGCCGCCTTCGAGCGGAGCGAGTACGCCGAGCGCACCCCCCACCGCATGGAGGTCCCGGTCCAGCTCACCCTCGCCGGCCGCGTCATCCGCGGCCGGATCGACGCGGTCTACCGCAACCACGACGACTCGTACGAGATCGTCGACTGGAAGACCGGCCGCACCACCGAGGCCGACCCCCT
The DNA here is from genome assembly GCF_042890265.1 of Streptomyces sp. NPDC002209. Taxonomy (NCBI): domain Bacteria; kingdom Bacillati; phylum Actinomycetota; class Actinomycetes; order Kitasatosporales; family Streptomycetaceae; genus Streptomyces; species Streptomyces sp. NPDC002209. Next base: position 42,516 of record NZ_JBIARX010000002.1, read on the forward strand.
CCAGCTCGCCGTCTACCGCCTGGCCTGGGCGGAAGCCACCGGCACGCCCCTCGACCGGGTCGCCGCCTGCTTCCTCCACGTCCGCAGCGGCCGCGTGATCCGGCCCCGCAACCTCCCCGACCGGGCCCGTCTTGAGCGGATCCTCCAAGGCAAACCGGACACGGACAGTGACCGGCAACCCGACAGTTAGGCTCAGGGGCATGAGCGAAACCCCGGCGGACAGCGTCGTCCGCACGTACATCGAGACCCACCGCGCCGCCTTCCTCGACGACCTCGCCGAGTGGCTGCGCATTCCCTCCGTCTCGGCCCAGCCCGAGCACGCGGACGACGTACGCCGCAGCGCCGAATGGCTCGCCGCCAAGCTCAAGGAGACCGGCTTCCCGGTCACGGAGATCTGGCAGACCCCCGGCGCGCCCGCCGTCTTCGCCGAGTGGCCGAGCGCGGACCCGGACGCCCCGACCGTCCTCGTCTACGGGCACCACGACGTGCAGCCCGCCGCCGTCGCCGACGGCTGGCACACCGACCCGTTCGAGCCGGTGATCCGCGACGGCCGGATGTACGCGCGCGGCGCCGCCGACGACAAGGGCCAGGTCTTCTTCCACACCCTCGGTGTGCGCGCCCACCTGGCCGCGACCGGCGCCGAGGCCCCGGCCGTGCACCTCAAACTGATCGTCGAGGGCGAGGAGGAGTCGGGCTCCCCGAACTTCCGCGCCCTGGTCGAGCGCGAGGCGGAGCGCCTCGCCGCCGACGTCGTGATCGTTTCCGACACGGGCATGTGGTCCGAGACCACCCCCACCGTCTGCACCGGCATGCGCGGCGTCGCCGACTGCGAGATCGACCTCCACGGGCCCGACCAGGACATCCACTCCGGTGCCTTCGGCGGTGCCGTGCCCAACCCGGCCACCGTCGCCGCCCGCCTGGTCGCGGCGCTCCACGACGCCGACGAGCGGGTCACGATCCCCGGCTTCTACGACAACATCGCCGAGCTCACGGACGAGGAGCGGGCGCTCATCGCTGAGCTGCCGTTCGACGAGTCCGAGTGGCTGCGTACGGCCAAGTCGCACGCGGCCGCGGGCGAGAAGGGCTACTCCACCCTGGAGCGCGTCTGGGCCCGCCCGACGGCCGAGGTCAACGGCATCGGCGGCGGCTACCAGGGCCCCGGCGGCAAGACCATCGTGCCTGCCTCCGCCCACCTGAAGCTTTCGTTCCGCCTGGTGTCCGGGCAGGACCCGTACGAGGTCGAGGCGGCCGTCCGGGACTGGGTGGCCGCCCGGATCCCGGATGGGATCCGCCACTCCATCGTCTTCGGCGCCCCGACCAGGCCGTGCCTGACGCCGCTGGACCACCCGGCGCTGCAGTCGGTCGTACGGGCCATGGGCCGCGCCTTCGGCGAGAAGGTCCGCTTCACCCGTGAGGGCGGCTCCGGACCCGCGGCGGACCTCCAGGACGTACTGGACGCGCCCGTCCTGTTCCTCGGCATCTCCGTGCCGTCCGACGGCTGGCACTCGCCGAACGAGAAGGTCGAGCTGGACCTGCTCCTCAAGGGCGTCGAGACGGCCGCCTACCTGTGGGGAGACCTGGCCGCCGACCGCGGGAAGCCCGCCTGACGCAAGGACGCACCACCGCACGCACCGCACGCACCGCCGTACCGAAACACGAGTCACGAGTCACTGAGCCTGCCTGTCCCACCACCGGGGGAGTTGGAAGTACCTGTGAGCACCCATACCGAGCACCCGATCTCGCTCACCGCGCCCAGCGGAATCGACCGCGCGGCGCACCACCGCCTCGACGAGGCCTGGCTCGCCGCCGCCTGGAGCCACCCGACGACCCGCGTGTTCGTCGTCTCCGGCGGCCAGGTCCTGATCGACGACACCCCCGACGGGGAGACCGGGATCGTGATGACCCCGGCCTTCGAGGCCCCGGTCACCGAGACGCACCGCTACTTCCTCGGCACCGACGAGGACGGCGTACGGTACTTCGCGCTCCAGAAGGACTCGCTGCCGGGCCGGATGGACCAGTCGGCCCGCGCGGCCGGCCTGCGCGAGGCCGGACTGCTGCTGTCCCCGCGCGACGCCGGGCTGATGGTGCACGCGGTGGCCCTGGAGAACTGGCAGCGGATGCACCGCTTCTGCTCCCGCTGCGGCGAGCGCACGGTGGTCGCGGCCGCCGGGCACATCCGCCGCTGCCCGGGCTGCGGGGCCGAGCACTACCCGCGCACCGACCCGGCGGTGATCATGCTCGTCACCGACGAGCACGACCGCGCGCTGCTGGGCCGCCAGGTGCACTGGCCGGAGGGGCGCTTCTCGACGCTGGCCGGGTTCGTCGAGCCGGGTGAGTCGATCGAGCAGTCGGTCGTGCGCGAGGTGTGGGAGGAGGCGGGCGTCAGGATCGGCGAGGTCGAGTACGTCGCCAGCCAGCCCTGGCCGTTCCCGTACAGCCTGATGCTGGGCTTCACGGCGCGCGCCACCACCACGGAGATCACGGTCGACGGCGAGGAGATCCAGGAGGCCCGCTGGTTCTCCCGCGAGGAGCTGCGCGCGGCGTTCGAGTCGGGCGCGATGGTGCCCCCGTCGGGGATCTCCATCGCGGCCCGCCTGGTCGAGCGCTGGTACGGAGAGCCGCTGCCGCGCCCGCTCGCGTAGGGCGCGGGACGGACGACGTAAGGCTTCTCACACAGCAGAAGGCCCCCGCCGCGGCGGGGGCCTTTCTGTTCACGCAGATCTGTTCACGCAGTGCGCCGGGCTGCGGCTCAGACGGCGAGGGCCTGCTTGACCTGGGCCAGGCTCGGGTTCGTCATGACGGCCTCGGTGCCGGCCGGGGACACCACGAGGACGGTCGGAACCGTCTGGTTGCCGCCGTTCGCCTTCTCCACGAACGCCGCGGACTCGGGGTCCAGCTCGATGTTGATCTCGTTGTACGCGATGCCTTCCCGGTCCAGCTGGGTCTTCAGCCGGCGGCAGTAGCCGCACCAGGTCGTGCTGTACATCGTGACGGAACCCGTGTCCTGCATGCTGCGCTCTCCTCTGTGGGGTCTGGGTGGTCCGAGTACTCGAACGTACGGGACCGCGGGGCCATTCCCGCACCCGCGGGACGGCTGCTACGTCAAGTACGTCACGTGCGTCAAGGAGCCGGTACGAACAATGCCCGCACCCTGTGGACAAGTTTCCCGTGCGCCCCTGGAGACCTGGCAGCATGGCGGGGTGACATCAGCAACGCACCTCTCATCCTTCCCCGCCGGCGCGGACTCGGCCGACGCGGTGCTCCTGGGCCTGGACCCGGAGCAGCGCGAGGTCGCGACGACCCTGCGGGGGCCGGTGTGCGTGCTGGCGGGCGCGGGCACGGGCAAGACCCGGGCGATCACCCACCGGATCGCCTACGGGGTCCGCTCCGGCCAGCTGATGCCGGCGAGCGTGCTGGCCGTCACGTTCACCAACCGCGCCGCGGGCGAGATGCGCGGCCGCCTGCGCTCCCTCGGCGCGGGCGGGGTGCAGGCGCGGACGTTCCACTCCGCAGCCCTGCGCCAGCTCCAGTACTTCTGGCCCAAGGCGATCGGCGGCGAGGTGCCCCGGCTCGTCGAGCGCAAGGTCCAGCTGGTCGCCGAGGCGGGCGCGCGCTGCCGCATCCGGCTCGACCGGGGCGAGCTGCGCGATGTCACCGGCGAGATCGAGTGGGCGAAGGTCACCCAGACCGTGCCCTCCGACTATCCGGCGGCAGCCCTGAAGGCGGGCCGCGAGGCGCCCCGGGACATGGCGGAGATCGCCCAGATCTACGGGACGTACGAGCAGCTCAAGCGCGACCGCGGCATGATCGACTTCGAGGACGTGCTGCTGCTCACGGTCGGCATCCTCCAGGACCGGCACGACATCGCGGAACAGATCCGCACCCAGTACCAGCACTTCGTGGTGGACGAGTACCAGGACGTCAGCCCGCTCCAGCAGCGGCTGCTGGACCTGTGGCTCGGCGAGCGCGACAGCCTCTGCGTCGTCGGCGACGCCAGCCAGACGATCTACTCCTTCACCGGGGCCACCCCGGACCACCTGCTGAACTTCCGCACCCGCTACCCGCAGGCCACCCTGGTCAAGCTGGTCCGGGACTACCGCTCCACCCCCCAGGTGGTCCACCTCGCCAACGGGCTCCTCGCCCAGGCCAAGGGCCGCGCCGCCGAACACCGCCTCGAGCTGGTCTCCCAGCGCGAGCCCGGCCCCGACCCGGTCTACGCCGAGTACCCGGACGAGCCCGCCGAGGCCGAGGGCGTCGCCGTCCGGATCCGGGACCTGATCGCGGCGGGCGTCCCGGCCGGCGAGATCGCGGTGCTCTACCGCATCAACGCCCAGTCCGAGGTCTACGAGCAGGCCCTCGCCGACGCCGGGGTCCCGTACCAGCTGCGCGGCGCCGAGCGCTTCTTCGAGCGGGGCGAGGTGCAGAAGGCGATCCTGGCCCTGCGCGGCGCCGCCCGCTCCGGCGGCAACGACCCGCTGCTCGACGACGTCGTCGAACTCGGCTCCCAGGTCCGGGCCGTGCTCAGCTCCACCGGCTGGACCAGCGAGCCGCCCGCCGGCTCCGGCGCGGTGCGCGACCAGTGGGAGTCCGTGGCCGCCCTGGTCCGGCTCGCCGAGGACTTCGCCCGGGGCCGGCCCGGGGCCACCCTGGCGGACCTGACGGTCGAGCTGGACGAGCGCCGGGCCGCCCAGCACGCCCCGACCGTCCAGGGCGTCACCCTCGCCTCGCTGCATGCGGCGAAGGGCCTGGAGTGGGATGCCGTGTTCCTCGTCGGCCTGACCGACGGCATGGTGCCGATCACGCACGCCAAGACCGACGAGCAGGTGGAGGAGGAGCGCCGGCTGCTCTATGTCGGCGTCACGCGGGCGCGGTTGCACCTGACGCTGTCCTGGGCGCTCTCCCGGGCTCCGGGCGGCCGGGCCTCCCGACGCCCCAGCCGCTTCCTGAACGGGCTGCGGCCGGGCTCTGCGGCCCCGGGCAGCAGGGCGGGCGCCGCGGGTACCCCGGCCGAGCGGGGGGTCCGCAAGCGGGGCCGCCGCGGCCCGGCTCTGTGCCGGGTGTGCGGCAAGACGCTGACCGAGGCCGGCGAGCTGAAACTGATGCGCTGTGACGACTGCCCGTCGGACATGGACGAGGGCCTCTACGAGCGGCTGCGGGAGTGGCGCGCGGGCCAGGCGAAGGAGCAGGGGCTGCCCGCGTACTGCGTGTTCACGGACCGGACGCTCGTCGCGATCGCCGAGGCCGCACCGTCCGAGGACGGCGAGCTCTCAAGGATCTCTGGAGTCGGCGGCCGCAAGCTCGACCGGTACGGAGCCGACGTCCTGGCCATCTGCGCAGGTCAGGAGCCTGGGGGCGGGGAAGCTGACGACGCGTAGAAACTCGTCGGAAAAATAGTTTGCACATGCCCAGCGAATCCCCATAGGTTCTTAGCAACGGAAACGGTGGCTTCTCCGAAGCTCCGGATCCGTGCTGTACTTATCCGAATACGCATGGGACAGGCCCCCGGGCCCGTCCCCGAGACGCCGAGAGGAGGCGAGACCAGTGACCAGCTTCATCACCAGCACCAAAATGACCGATCGCTCGGTCGCCGCTTCCTGCACGCTCGGCTCCTCCTCGCTCCTCCCGCTCCTGGGTACCGGTCTGTCTGCGATCTGCGCTGACAGCCGCGCCCTGCTGGCCGCGCCCGCCGTGCGCCTCGTGAGCGAGCGGAATGAGCGACCGACCCAGGCACCGGTGGCAGTACTGGAAGCCCAGGCGCATGGCGCCTATGGGTTTGCGGCCGCAGCCGGTGCCGGATCCCAGACGAAGCAGACGAAGCAGCAGCACCACCTGATGTGGGCCTTCCGTGGGCTCGAACCCTGGAGTGATCCAGCCTGATTCCAAGATCAGGCCGGCGCCTTCAGGGCCGCGGAACCCCACCCGGGATCCGCGGCCCTTCTGTTTGTCCCCGAACGGGGACGAAGGCACGAAGGAGCCTCGGGACTGGCAAGACCAGGTACCAGCCGCCCCCGGCCGAACCCGGCCGGAACGACTAGCCAACCAAGACGAGGAAGAAAACACCGTGCAACTCGAAGCGCACGCCCCGTCCGTACCGCAGACCCAGACGATCTCCCCGCCCGCAGTCCCGGAGGACTCCACCTTGACTCCCCTCACCGCGCTGACCGCGCTCGACGACGCCATCGAGAACCTCGGCGTACCCGTCGCCTGCCGTACCTACGACCCCGAGGTCTTCTTCGCCGAGTCCCCGGCGGACGTCGAGTACGCCAAGTCCCTGTGCGCCACCTGCCCGCTGGTCGAGGCCTGCCTCGCCGGTGCGCTCGAGCGCCGCGAGCCCTGGGGTGTCTGGGGTGGCGAGCTGTTCGTCCAGGGTGTCGTCGTAGCCCGGAAGCGCCCCCGTGGCCGTCCGCGCAAGAACCCGGTTGTTGCGGCATGACCGCCACCGGAACCATCGACCGCCCCGTGACGCACGACCCCTTGAAGCAGGCCTCCATGACCGCCCACACGACGAGCGAGCAGCCGTACGGCTCCGCCACCGCAGACTTCATCACCGCCGGCGCGATCACCTCGCGTCAGAACAGGACCCGCGAAATGCAACTCATCCCAGAAGCCCTGGCCCGTGCCCATATGGACGACCGCATGAGGGAGGTCGACGCCGAGCGTCAGGCCCTCCGCCTGGTCGCCGCCCGCCGCATGCAGCGGCGAGCCGAGCGCGTCTCGATGCGCGCCCGGCGGGCGCTGGCCATGGCCGTCATGCACTGACGGCTGAACAAGACAGGACGTCGGCCCTCACCAACCGGTTCACCGGAGGTGGGGGCCGACGTCCGTTTTCGGTGGTGCGCACGGCTCGACGACCTGTTGGTGCGTCAGGACCCGGTCCCGCGAACCCCCGCGCCCTGATGACCCGGTGAGACCGGCGGACGGCCGACCGGCACGACGGACTCCCGCAGGGCCCCTAGGGTGCAGAGCATGCAGCGTGACACGAGGCGCGCGCCGATGGCAGTGAAGCCGGCCGAGCTCGCGCACAACCCGTTCAATCCGCGTACCCGGCTCGGCGACATCGAGGAGATAGCCCGGTCGCTGACCACCAGGGGCCAGATCCAGGCCGTCACCGTCGTGCGGCGCGAGGCCTTCCTCGCCGTCCACACCGGGCAGGAGCACGTACTCGGCGAGGCGGACTACGTCGTGGTCGACGGGAACCGCAGGCTGGCCGCAGCCCTGGTGGCCGGGCTCGCCGAGCTGAGGATCGACATCCGTGACGAACTCGCGGCGAGCGCGGAGGAGATGCTCGAGGCGGCGCTGATCACCAGCATCCACCGCGCCGACTTGGGGCCGCTGGAGGAGGCCATGGCGATCCGGCAGCTGGTCCTGGCGTACGGGCGGCAGAAGGACGTGGCGGCGAAGCTCGGCAAGACCGCCGCCTGGGTCTCGCAGCGGCTCGCTCTGCTCAAGCTCACCGATGGCCTGAAGGACAAGGTCCGCAGCGGCGAACTCCCGGTGAAGGACGCCCGTCGCATCGGCGGGCTGGCCGTCGAACGGCAACAGGCGGAAGCTGAGCGGGCGATGAGCCGGGCCAAGTCCGCGCGCAGGACCCCGACTCGGTCCGCGACCCGCTCCGACGCCGCAGTGGCCGATACCGGTGAACCGGTTAACCCGGTTAATCCGGTGCAGGTGTTCGCCGCATACGTCGACCGAGCAGTGGAGTTCGCGTCCAGCATGAAGGGTGTTGCCGCCGCGTACCGGGATGCCGCCACGGCCGACCAGGACGAGGCGGACCGCATGGTGACGCGCCTGCTGGAGCGGATGGACCGGGTCGCACGGCACCTGCGCGACCAAGAGGTTGCGGCCGGCCCCGGCTCGTCGTGCCCCACCGCGGTCGCGGCACAGCCCCTTGACGCCGACCTGGCACCGTAGGCGAAGGCGGGGCAAGCAGAAAGGAGTTGTGGGTGAACAGTTTCGCCGGGAGCAGTCTCGTCAACCGCCGCGTCAAGATCTACGGGAAGACGCCGGAGATCGTCGCCGTGCAGCGGGCACTGATCGCGGAGCAGTTCGCGGCATGCCAACGGCTCGCGTTCACCACGTGCTCCGATCCGCGCGTGGACATCGAATGCGTCGTCGAGGACGCGTACGCCCGGCTCTGCGCCGACTGGGTGCGTCAACAGAACCGGGCGGTGGAGTCGTTGCGCCGACTGGTGAAGTTCTACGCTCGCGAGGCGCTCAAGGACTTGCCGGACACCTGGTCCGGCAAGAGCTGGAGCAGCAACGAGTACTCCGTACTCTTCGCCGACGTCGCCGACCCCGAGGTGATGAAGGGGCTGCGGGCCATCGACGGGATGCCCGATGCGATGAAGCGGGTCTTCGAGGCCCGCCGGGTCTTCGCCTATCCCATGGCTCTGGCCGCAGACCGGCTCGGGGTCTCCATCAACTCGGTCGGGACCACGAAGGCGGATGCCCGCATCAGCGCCGTGACGGACCTCGACGCCGTGGTGACGTTCTTCGCAGATCACATGGAAGGAGGTTCCTGATGCCCGGCAAGGACGCTCGACACAGCGCACTGACCGACCAGCGCTACGCACGAATCATGGAGAAGGCCGATGCGATCCAGGCTCGGCAGCACCGGGAAGACGAACAGACCAGCGTGGTTCTCGGCACGACCTCGCTCGCCACCCTCACGGCCGCCGTGAGTCTGATGGTGACCCTTACCGCCGCGGACATCTCCACGGTTCTCATTCCCGTGATCATGTCCGTATTCGCGGTCATCCCTGGCGTGGTCACGCTCTACCTGCGCTTCAAGAACCGACACTGACAAGCGGGCCCGCCCTCTCACCGACCGTCTCTCACAACACCCGATGAGGGGCCGGCCCACGGCATATCCGGAGGGACACACCATGTGCAATCGTTGCACAAGCAGCTCGCAGACACCCGAGCAGCCGGAAATCAGTCCAGAACCGACCACGGGAGCGACGGCGGCGACCGAACTGCCGCCCAAGCCGGTGCGCTGGCTGCCCGATCCCGTCTCCCGGCTGGGCGCGACCTTCTACGCGTTCGCCGGCGCGGTGCTCTGGGAAACCCTGAGCTACGCGGCGCACCACGTCGACGTGACGATCACCCTGGTGTGAGCCGAGCGGGATGAGCCGAGTGGAGGGGAACCGCCCCCTCCGCCGGTGCGTTGCGCGCGGCTGTCGGCTCCGGACGGGGATATCGTCTGGAGGTGGACCAGCCGAATCCCCACCCCGCCCCGTCGGGACCCGAGGCCCAGCCCGTCGTCTGCGCGCGCTGCGGCAAGAAGGCTCCCGACGGCGCCCCGCCCACCTGGACCTGCTCGGTGGAGAACGGGACCAGACAGTACTTCTGCGTCGACTGCGCGCGGGCCAACCTCAGGGCGATCGAGGGCCGCCTCGATTCGTCCTGGTGGTGACCCCGGGCCCGCAGGACCTGTGTGCTCACTCCTCGGGCAGGAACCCCGGGAGCCAGGACTCCAGTTCGCTCCGCAGCCGTACCGTCGCACCCAGCTGGCAGAGCACCCCGATGGTGCTCAGCGTCACCCGGTGGATCAGCAGGTACGAGGGCGGCAGATTGATCTGCCGGCCCAACTGGTGCGCGGGGGAGCGGGGATCGGCGATCCGGGCCGCCTGGCCGCGCAGCCACGGCCGCGTGAAGGTGAACTCCTCGGCCTGTGCGGGCTCGATGATGGGCAACAGGTAGTCCAGCACCGCCTCCGGGTCCAGTTCGATGGACTCCTTCACGAACCCCTCGGCGCACAGGTGCCCGTAGATCCCCTCGGCGTCGCCCTCGAGCGTCATCCGCAGCGAGGTGCCTATGGGCTTGGGCCAGCCGCCGGGCAGCCGGTCGACGGTGCCGAAGTCCAGCACGCCGAGGCGCATCCGGCCGTCCGCCCCCGTCAGCAGACGGAAGTTGCCCGGGTGCGGATCGGCATGCAGCAGTCCGGTGCGCGCGGGCCCCGAGAAGAGGAAGCGGGCCAGCAGCTGACCGGCGCCGTTGCGCTCCTCCTCGGTGCCGTCCGCTATCACCTCCGACAGCGGGGTCCCCTCCATCCACTCGGTCACCAGCACCTGGTCGCCCTGGTGCACGACGTCCGGTACGACCACGTCCTCGTCGCCCTCGAACGCCTCCGCGTGGATCCGCTGGGCCTCCGCCTCGAGCTCGTAGTCCAGCTCCTCCGCGACCCGGTCCCGCAACTCCTTGATCAGCGGCTTGACGTCCATGCCGGGAATCAGCGGCCCCAGCAGCCCCGCGAACCGGCCCAGTTGCCGGAGGTCCGACAGCAGCGCCTCGCCGGCCCCCGGGTACTGGACCTTCACCGCGACCTGCCGGCCGTCGTGCCACACCGCCCGGTGCACCTGGCCGATCGAGGCGGCCGCGGCCGGCTTGTCCTCGAACTCCTCGAACAGGTCCCGCCAGTCGGCGCCCAGCCGCTCCGCCAGCACCTGGTGCACGGTCTCGGCCGGCAGCGGCGGGGCCGCCTCCTGGAGCTTGGTCAGCGCCGCCCGGTACGGCCCGGCGACCTCCTCGGGCAGGGCCGACTCGAAGACCGAGAGCGCCTGCCCGAACTTCATGGCACCGCCCTTCAACTCCCCGAGCGTGCGGAACAGCTGCTCGGCGGTCCGCTGCTGGAGCTCGCGCGCCACGATCTCCGCAGACTTGCCCCCGATCCGCTTCCCCAGCCCCCAGGTGACCCGGCCCGCGAAGCCGAGCGGCAGCGCGGCCAGCTTGACGGTACGGGTGACCGCCTTCCGGGGAAGATCAGACATATGCCCCTCCAAGTCCCAGACTGCTGTGCCGCAAGCGGCGGTTCAGGATGACCCCTCGGCCAACCGCATCCTGTCATGGCACCCCCGGCCCACCCCGCCCGAGGCGCCCGCCCCGAACCCGGCACCTGTGGCGGAGCGGCTCGGCGCGCCTTCACAGCAGGCTCCTCATGGCCCCACCGCCTGCTCCGCCGGGACCGGGGCCGCCGCGCACGGGCAGGCGGGGTGGGGGTGCAAAGGGGTCCGGTCCCAGTGGAGGCCCGGGAGGGCGGCCTCCCAGCGGGAGGCCGTGGAGGCGGGGAGTTCGCCGTCGAGGAAGGACAGGGCGTGCGCCGCGGCGAGGCCGGCCACCGCCGTGGCCAGGCCCAGGTCGCAGGCCGCGGCGGTCCGGCGGCGGTGCGCCGAGCGCCACTGGACCAGCATCCGGGGCCAGGCCGGATCCGCCTCGACCCGTTCGCGCTCCATGCAGCCCGCGCACGCCGTGGCACCGGGCAGCACCAGCGGCCCCACCAGTCCGGTCCCCTCCAGCACACCGGCATACAGATGCGGGGTGCCGGTGGCGATCCAGTCGGCCGCGAGGCCCGGATCCGGGGCCCACGCCTGCAGGCCGTCCCGGGGCGCGACCACCACCAGGGACACCCCCGGCTCGGTCCCCGCGTGCTCCGCGGTCCGCGGCGCGCGCCCCGGGGCCGATGTGCGCACCAGCCCGGTCGCCGCCTCGGCCCGCAGCCGGCCGATGCTGCCGGGCCCCAGCCCGCCCGGAGCCACATCCGCCGGTTCCACCCGGCCGCCGTCGAGGACCTCGACCCGGCCCACGCCGGCTCCCGCCAGGACCCCGGCGATCACCCCGCCGACCCGGCCGCTCCCGCGCACCTGGACCCGTATGGCCCGGCGCGCCGCGACAGCGCGCAAGTCCCCTCCCGGGTCCCGGTGGACCAGCGAGAGCGAACCCAGATCGGGCCCGAGCCGCTCCAGGGTCTCCGGCCGCGCCCGCACCGCCTGGGCCCGCGCCCCGCCCGCGGTGGCATCGTCCAGCAGCCCGGCCGCCGCCAGCCTCCGCACCAGCGCGTCCACCTGCCCCTCCGGCAGCCCCACGGCCGCCGCCTCCGCGCGCAGCAGCTCCATGCCCCGCGTCCCGTCGATCCGGTCGAGCAGCGATCCCGTCGCCGTGTCCACCGGGCCGAGCACCACCGCATGCGCGGGTGTCACCCCGAACTGCACCGTCTGCAGATCCCGCCACGCCCTCGCCAGCGCAGGCTTCACCTTCGGATACATGGCCTTCCCCCCTCGTGCGAACTCCGTCTCTTTCCCGTCCCCCGCAGAGTGCCCGCCCGCCGCATTCCGTGCGCGCATTTGTCCACAGGCAAGGGTTATTAGGCATATGAGATGGAGAAAAAGGCTGTTTCCTGTACCGGCTCCGAATCGATCATGTTCGAACCGTGGAGCAGGGCGACTTCCGCGACGGCGAGCGGGTACGGTCTTGGGCGTGTCCGCCGACCCACAGCAGCGCGCCGTCGAAGTCCGCCGGAGCGCGCGCCGCCGCAGGACCGTATCCGCCTATCGCGAGGGTGACCGTACGGTCGTCCTCATCCCTGCCCGGATGTCCGAGGCCGAGGAACAGCGCTGGGTGGGGGTCATGCTCGACAAACTGGCCGCGCAGGAGAGCAGACGCACCCTGGGGGACGCGGAACTCACCGAGCGCGCCGAGCGTTTGTCCGAGCAGTACTTCGGCGCCCGTGCCCGCCCCCGCTCGGTGCGCTGGGTCACCAACCAGAACACCCGCTGGGGCTCCTGCACCCCGGCCGAAGGCAGCATCCGGCTCTCGCACCGCCTCCAGGGGATGCCGGAGTACGTCGTCGACTACGTGCTGCTCCACGAACTCGCCCACCTGCTCGTGCCCGGCCACGGCCCCCGCTTCTGGGAACTGCTCGAGGCCTACCCGCGCACCGAGCGGGCCCGCGGCTACCTCGAGGGAGTGGTCGCCGCCGAGCGCCTCCCCAAGGTCCCGGCGGCCCGCGAGGAATGACCCCGCCCGCGCATCCCCGGGCGCGGAGGTATCGATATGTACCGGGTCGGTACCGGCTTGGCCGGATGTCGGCAGATGCGGCTAGCCTGAGCGGCACGCATTTCACTGTCGGGATGGGGGACGGTCGTTACGTATGGCCAGGGAATTCCAACGCGGTCACAAGGCCAAGATCAGCGATCTGACGGCAGGCACCGATCTGTACGTGGGCGTCCAGATCGCCGGCCCCGGACTCGCCTTCGACATCAGCTGCTTCGGCCTCGACGCCAATGAGCAGTTGTCGGACGACCGCTACTTCGTCTTCTACAACCAGCCGAAGTCGCCCGAGGAGTCCATTCAGCAGCTCGGCGCCCAGGCCGGCGACACCGAGTCCTTCCGGGTGACGCTGGACCGCGTTCCGGCGAGCATCCACAAGCTGTCCTTCACCGCCACGATCGACGGCGCCGGGCAGATGTCGCAGATCGGCCCGGGATACCTCCGGATCGTGGCCGGCGGCGAGGAAGTCGTCCGGTACTCCTTCACGGGCGCGGAGTTCAGCACCGAGCGCGCGGTGATGCTCGGCGACTTCTACCTCAAGGACGTATGGCGCTTCGCCGCCGTCGGCCAGGGCTTCGACGGCGGGCTCGCCGCACTGCTGAAGAACTTCGGCGGCGAAGTCGCCGAGGAGGACGAGGCACCGGCCCAGCAGCAGCCGCAGGCCCCCGCCCAGGCCCAGTCCGGCGCCGCGCCGGGATTCGCCCCGCCGCCGCAGGCCGCCGCCCCGGCGCCGTCCTTCGGCGCCCCGGTCCAGGCCCCGCAGCCCCCGCACGTCCCGCAGCCGGCCCCGGCCCCCGCGCCCGCCCCGCAGTACCAGCAGCCCGCCGCGCCCGCCCCGGTGCACTCGGCCCCGACCATGGTCGGCCCGATCGCCACCCCGCAGGCCCCCGCGCCGTACGGCCAGCCGCCGCACGCCCCGCAGCCGCCCGGCCCGCCCTCGTACGGCCAGCAGCCGCAGCCCTCGTACGGCCAGGTGCCCGGCTACGGCGGCCAGGTCCCGCCGCCGGCCCCGGCCCCCGCGCCGTACGGCCAGCAGGCCCCCGGCTACGGCCAGGTCCCCGGCCAGCAGCCGCCCCCGTACGGCCAGGCTCCCGGGCAGGTCCCCGGCCAGCAGCCCGGCTACGGCCAGGGCGCCCCGCAGGCCGCCGGCGCCGGCCTCGCCGCCGCCCTCCAGCCGTACAAGGAAGTACCCACCGGCACGCGCTGGACCTCGCAGAACCAGCAGCTCATGCGGGTCGACCTGGCGATGGGCGGCCAGCCCGTCCTCGCCCGCCAGGGCAGCATGGTCCTCTACCAGGGCAAGGTCGACTTCAGCTACAAGGGCGCGGGCTTCGCCGGCCGCATCGTCGGCAACGCCACCGGCCAGGAGATGCAGCTGATGCGCTGCAGCGGCCGCGGCCAGGTCTTCCTCGCCGAGAACGGCGCGCACCTGCACGCCATCGAGCTCCAGGGCGACGGAATCTGCGTCTCCGCCGAGAGCGTCCTCGCCTTCGACGAGTCCCTCCAGCACGAGGTCCGCCGCATCGAGGGCCACGGCATCCCCGGCGGCGCCCTGTTCACCATGCTGTTCCAGGGCTCCGGCACGGTGATCGTCAAGACGCACGGCACGCCGGTCGTGCTGCCCGTCACCCCGACCACCTTCGCCGACAGCAACGCCATCGTCGCGTGGTCCGCGGCCTCGCAGGTGATCGTCTCCAGCCAGGTCCGGCTGCGGCGCAACGCCTACCCCGGCCACAGCGGGGAGACCGTGAACCTCCAGTTCCGCGGCGCTCCCGGCAACTTCATCGTCGTCCAGCCGTACGAGGTCTGAGGGAGCCCGTCATGAACGCAATGAACCAGCAGCTCGCGGGCTACGCCCCCACCCCCGTCACGGCCCGCATGGAGAACCACGGCCGGGCCATGCTCAAGGTCGCCATGCAGAGCGGCCAGGACCTCTTCGCTCGCACCGGATCGATGGTCGCGTACGAGGGCTTCGTCCAGTACGAGCCCAACCCGCCTGCCCTGCGCCAGATGGCCTCGCAGTGGCTGACCGGCGAGGGCGCCCCGCTGATGAAGTGCACCGGCGACGGCCTGCTCTACCTCGCGGACTACGGCGCCGACGTCGTGGTGATCAACCTCAACAACGACGCGCTCTCGGTCAACGGCACCAATCTGCTCGCCTTCGACGCCCACCTCCAGTGGGGCGTCGAGCGGGTCAAGGGCATGGCCAAGTTCGCCGGCCAGGGCCTGTTCAACGTGCAGGTCGCCGGCACCGGCTGGGTCGCGATCACCTCCCGCGGCACCCCGATCGTGGTCGACTGCGGCCGCGGCGAGGACGAGACGTACGTCGACCCCGACGCGCTCGTCGCCTGGTCCCCGAACCTCAAGGTGAAGGGCAAGCGCAGCTTCAAGGCCTCGTCGATGATCGGCCGGGGCAGCGGGGAGGCCTACCAGATGGCCTTCTCCGGCCAGGGCATCGTCGTCGTACAGCCCAGCGAGGACAGCACCGACCGGCTCCGGACCCGGGGCTGAGGGGGAGCGGACACATCATGCAGAGCTCACTTTTCGGCCACGCCGAGCAGCAGTCCCAGGAGCGGTACGCCGTCCAGAACCCGCAGCTGCTGCGGGTCACCCTGACCGGCTCCGACGACGTACTCGCCCGCAAGGGCGCGATGGTCGCCTACCAGGGGATCATCGACTTCGACGGCGAGTACCAGAGCACCACCCAGCGCACCGCCCGCGCCCGCACCGGGGAGGGCCTCGACCTGATGCGCTGCTCCGGGCAGGGCACGGTCTACCTGGCCAACCTGGCCCAGTACGTCCACGTCGTGGACGTGGACCAGGACGGCCTCACCGTCGACAGCAGCTACGTGCTGGCCCTGGACTCCACCCTGCATACCGAGGCCATCGCGGTGGACAGCCAGTACGGGATCTCCGGCTCCGGCAAGTACCAGCTCAACATCTCCGGCCGCGGCAAGGTCGCGCTGATGACCTCCGGGCAGCCGCTGATGATGCAGGTCACGCCCGACAAGTACGTCAACGCCGACGCGGACGCGATCGTCGCCTGGTCCACCTCGCTGCGCGTGCAGATGCAGGCCCAGACGCACTCCACCGGCGTCTGGCGGCGCCGCGGCAACACGGGCGAGGGCTGGGAGCTCAGCTTCCTCGGCACCGGCTTCGCGCTGGTGCAGCCGAGCGAGGTGCTGCCGCCGCAGAACGCCCAGCTCGGACAGGGCCTCGCCGCGCAGTACGGCATGGGCCAGCACGGCGCCCACGCGCAGAACCAGAACAACGCCTGGAACTAGCGCGCCGCAGGGCATACGGAAGGGGCGGCTCCGCGGATGCGGGGCCGCCCCTTCCGTCGTTCCGGGGCGTCAGAGCCGAGCCCGGGTGGCCTCCATCAGCCGGACGACCGAGGTGTCGGCCACCGCCGCCACCTCCTCGTACGGGAACCAGCGCAGGTCCAGGGACTCCTCGCTGATCTCCGCCACCGCGTCGGCCGGCGCCAGCGCCGCGTACTGCACGTCCAGGTGCCAGTTGCACGGCGCGGGGATCGGGTGCCGGTCCAGCCGTACGGGCCCGCCCGGCAGCAGGGCCAGACCGGACGCGATGCCCGACTCCTCGACGGCCTCGCGCAGCGCGGCCCCGGCGAGGGTGGTGTCCCCGGGCTCGCAGTGCCCGCCCATCTGGAGCCAGATGCCCAGCTTCTTGTGCAGCGTCAGCAGGACGCGCCCGCCCGCCGGGTCGACGACCAGCGCGCTGCCGGTGATGTGCCCGGCCTGGCAGGGCTTGTAGACCCCGTCGGGGTGCTCGGCCAGGTGTTCCAGATAGAGGTCTCGCAGCTCGCTCTGGCCCTCGTACTCCTTGAGGACCAGCACTGCGTCGTCGTACAGGCTCACTTCTTCGCTTCACCCTCGCCGTCGGAATCGCCGTCGCCCTGCTCGCCCTGCTCGCCCTGCTCGCGCTTCTGCGCCGCCTCGCCGAGCATCTTGTCGATCTCGGAGAAGTCCAGCTGCTCGCGGTGCACGAACCCGTCCGGGTCGTCGAGGTCGGAGGCCGTCGGCAGCATGTCCGGGTGTTCCCACAGCCCGTCGCGGCCGTCCACGCCGCGCGCGTCGGTCAGCGAGGCCCACAGCCGCGAGGCGTCCCGCAGCCGGCGCGGGCGCAGCTCCAGCCCGATCAGCGTCGCGAAGGTCTGCTCCGCCGGACCGCCCGAGGCGCGCCGCCGGCGCATGGTCTCGCGCATGGCGTCCGCCGAGGTCAGCCGGGGCTTGGCCGCCTCGTGCACGACCGCGTCCACCCAGCCCTCGACCAGCGCCAGCGCCGTCTCCAGGCGGGCCAGCGCGGCCTTCTGCTCGGGGGTGTCCTGCGGCTGGAACATGCCGCCCTGCAGGGCTTCCTGCAGCTGCTCCGGGTTCGACGGGTCGAGCTGGCCGACGACGTCCTCCAGCTTCGAGGTGTCGACCTTGATGCCCCGCGCATACCCCTCGACCGCGCCGAGCAGGTGCGAGCGCAGCCACGGCACGTGCGCGAAGAGGCGGGCGTGGGCCGCCTCGCGCAGGGCCAGGTACAGCCGCACCTCCTCGGCGGGGACGCCCAGGTCCTTGCCGAAGCCCTCGATGTTCAGCGGCAGCAGGGCGGCCTTGCCGGCCGGGCCCAGCGGCAGGCCGATGTCGGTCGAGCCGACGACCTCGCCCGCGAGCACGCCCACGGCCTGGCCGATCTGCTGGCCGAACATGGCCCCGCCCATCGAGCGCATCATGCCGAGGAGGGGGCCCGCCATGGCCTGCATCTCCTCGGGCAGCACGCTGCCCATGGCCGCGCCGACGCGCTCGGCGACCGGGTCCACGAGCTCCTTCCACACCGGGAGGGTCGCCTCGACCCACTCGGCGCGGCTCCACGCGACGGCCGTGGTGGCGCCCGAGGGCAGCGAGGTCACCCCGTCCAGCCAGTGGTCGGCGAGGCGCACGGCCTCCTCGACGGCCGACTTCTCGGCGACGCCGACGCTCGTGTCCTTCACCCCGTCCGCCGTGCCCTGGGCGACGGTCTGGCGGGCGATGTCCTTGGCCATGTCCCAGTTCACGGGACCGCCCTCGTAGCTGAGCATCTGGCCGAGCTGCTGGAAGGCCGCGCCCAGGTCGTTCGGGTTCATCGAACCGAACATCGCCGCGAACGGATTGTCCGCGCCGCCGGGGCCGCCGGCGCCGCCCGGCAGGCCCATGCCCGGGAACCCGAACGGATTCGGGCCGCCCTGACCGCCCTGATTGCCCTTCTTCTTGCCCTCGTCGCCGTTCTCCGGCTCCTCCGGCGGAAGGCCGAATCCGAATGGGGTGTCGCTCACGGGTTTCCTCGGCTCGTAGGGCCGCCGGCAAGGGCCGACGGGAAATGGTCCGACAACACCACCCAGCGTAGACACCACACCCGCTTCCGGGCTCGGTGCTCCGCCGACTCCTGGGCTGCGGCAGGATGGACATCACCTGGTAGGTACGCGTCACGGCGCGTCCCTACTGAAGACAACCGCTGGAGACGCCTGGTGAGTTCCCCAGATCCGCAGGTTCGCGCGCCGCACGACGCCGAAAACCGCCCTGAGCACGGCGAGAGCGCCCATGGCGTTCGCCAGCCGCGAAACCAGCCGGCACGAGGCCCCGTGATCGCGGTGACCGGGGCCGCCTCCGGGGTCGGGGCGGCCCTGGTGGCCCGCCTGGCCGCCTCCGACGAGGTCAAGCAGGTCGTGGCGATCGACGAGCGGCGCGGTGACTGCGCGGCCGCGCAGTGGCACGTCCTGGACGTACGGGACCCCGCCATCGCCGAGAAGCTGCGCGGCGCCGACGTGGTCGTGCACCTGGCGCTGGACCTCGACCTCGAGACGGACCCGGCGGCCCGTACCGCGTACAACGTGCGCGGGACCCAGACCGTACTGACGGCCGCCGCGGCGGCGGGGGTGCACCGGGTCGTGCTGTGCACCTCGGCGATGGTCTACGGGGCCTTGCCGGACAACGACATCCCGCTGTCGGAGGACTCCGAGCTGCGGGCCACGGCCGAGGCGACCGGCGTCGGCGACCTGCTGGAGATCGAGCGGCTGGGCCGCCGGGCGCCCCGGGCCCATCCCGGTCTGAACGTCACGGTGGTCCGCCCCGCGGTCCTGGTCGGCGGCACGGACACCGCCCTGACCCGCTACTTCGAGTCCCCGCGCCTGCTGGTGGTGGCCGGATCCCGGCCGACCTGGCAGTTCTGCCACGTGGAGGACCTGGTCAGCGCGCTGGAATACGCCGCGCTGGAGAAGGTCGAGGGCGAGCTGGCGGTGGGCTGCGAGGGCTGGCTGGAGCAGGAGGAGGTCGAGGAGCTGAGCGGCATCCGCCGCATGGAGCTCCCGTCGGCGGTCGCGCTGGGCGCGGCGGCCCGCCTGCACCGGATCGGCCTGACGCCGTCCCCGGCGGGCGACCTCGCGTACACGATGCACCCGTGGGTGGTCAGCGTCAGCGCGCTGCACGCGGCGGGCTGGCGGCCGCGCTGGACCAACGAGGAGGTGCTGGCCGAGCTCCTCCAGGAGGTCGCGGGCCGGCACACGGTCGCGGGCCGCCGCCTGGGCCGCAAGGACGCCACCGCAGCGGGCGCCGCGGGCGCGACGGTGGCCCTGCTCGGCGCCGCGGCAGTGGTCCGCGCCGCCCGCCGCCGCAGGGGCCTCTGACCCCGGACCCGCCCATTCCGTGGCCGGGTCCCGGCCCGGGCACGGCCTCCGGCTCCTGGCTCGCGCCCCGGGCCGTGGCCCCGTCTCCCGGCCCGGGGGCGGACGGCCGCGCCGCGAGCAGGCCACCGCTGCGGGTGCGGTGGGTCGTGCTGCCGGACGCCCCGGGGCTGTTCTCCTCGGCCCGGTGGGCGGAGGCCCTGTAGGAGGCTCCATATCCGCAGGTCGTACAGCCGGTCGAATCGGCTATATCGCGAAGTGAGAGCGGTGGTGCACGATGGCTGCATGGCACCGCACTTCGACCACCCCGGCGAGCAGGCCGCCCCGGACCCGATCCGGCTGCTCGAGATCCGTGAGACCCCGCTCTCGATCGACGAGGTCTTCACGGCCGTCGGCGACGACGCGACGGGCGGCACGACGCTCTTCGTCGGAACGGTGCGCAACCACGACAGCGGGGCGGACGTCGACGCGCTCGGCTACTCCTGCCACCCGACGGCCGAGGCCGAGATGCGCCGCGTCGCCGAGCGCGTGGTGGCCAAGTACCCGGTCCGCGCCCTGGCCGCCGTCCACCGCATCGGCGACCTGTCCGTCGGTGACCTCGCGGTGATCGTGGCCGTGTCCTGCCCGCACCGCGGCGAGGCCTTCGAGGCCTGCCGGATGCTGATCGACGACCTCAAGCACGAGGTCCCGATCTGGAAGCACCAGACCTTCTCCGACGGCACGGAGGAATGGGTCGGCGCCTGCTGAGCGTCCCCGCCGATCAGGTGGGGGGACCCGGGCGCGGGAAGGTTTTCGCGTACCGGTACTGTCCCACCCGTTCGGCCGCGCAACACGCCCTCGATTTGCGTAACCCCCTCCCGGGCACGAGCGTTGAAGCCACCAACGACACGTACTTTCGGGGCAGGGAGGCACGTCCATGGCGTCATTGGCGTGGTTGCTGATTCCGCTGTTCGCCGCGATCGGAGCGGCGATATGGGGCAGCTGGGCGGCACGCGACCGCACTCAAGGTGACATATCCGAACTCGCGGGTTACGCGAGGTTCCGTGAAGCGATGGACAAGGCCGATCAGGCCAGGGCGAAGGCAGCGGCCCATTCCGGTTCCGACGCGGTGTGACGCGTCCCGGGCGAGGCCCCCAGACCACCTGAGAATCCGCTGAGAGTTCCGCGTGCGGCTCCCGTACGGACCGGCCCCGGCGGCCGCCCGTCAGGGCCGTCCCGTACTGTCGATCCATGCCACGCCGCACTGCGACGATGCTCGCCTCCACCCTCATGCTGTTCGCGCTGCTCTGCGCAGGGGTGTTCATCAAGGTCCCGTACTCGGAAATGAGCCCGGGCCCGACGGTGAACACGCTCGGGGACTCGCGCGGCGAGCCCGTCATCAGCATCGCGGACCACAAGACGTACCCGACCAGCGGGCACCTCAACATGACGACGGTCCGCGTCACGGGCGCCGACTACGACATGAACCTGCTCGAGGCGGTCTACGGCTGGCTGTCCGACGACAACATCGTCGTCCCGCACGAGAACCTCTACCCGGACGGGAAGACGGAGGAGCAGTCCACCCAGGAGAACGCGGAGGAGTTCAGCCAGTCGCAGGAGAGCGCCAAGGTGGCGGCCCTCAAGCAGCTGGGCACGCCGGGGGTCACCACCCGCGTCGTGGTCTCCACCGTGGTCAAGGGCAGCCCCGCCGAGGGCAAGCTGCACGCCGGTGACGTGATCCGGGCCGTCGACGGCAGCCCGGTGGTCGGCCCCGACGACGTGGCCAAGCTCGTCACCAAGCACAAGGCCGGCGAGCCGGTCGAGTTCACCATCGTGCCCACGGCCGAGGCGGCCGAGGCCGAGAAGGCGCACCGCGAGCCCACCGGGTCGACCAAGATCGTGATCACCACCGCCAAGGCGGAGGGCGACGGGCACGCCATCGTGGGCATCCGGGCGGGCACCGACCACACCTTCCCGTTCACGATCGACATCAAGCTCGCCGACGTCGGCGGCCCGAGCGCGGGCCTGATGTTCGCCCTCGGCATCGTCGACAAGCTCACCCCGGGCGATCTGACCGGCGGCAAGTTCGTGGCGGGCACCGGCACCATCGACGACGCGGGCAAGGTCGGCCCCATCGGCGGCATCCAGATGAAGACGATCGGCGCCCGCCAGGCCGGCGCCGAGTACTTCCTGACGCCCGCCGAGAACTGCTCCTCCGCCGCCCAGCACGTCCCCGACGGCCTGACCCTCGTGAAGGTCGCCACCATCGACGACGCCACGAAGGCGCTGGAGAAGATCAGCAAGGGGGACACGGCCGGGCTGCCGCAGTGCGGCAAGTCCTGACCTGTCCCCCCCGCCCGAGAACGAGCGGACGAGCGGGCCGGACCCGCTCAGTCCAGGAACGTCGCGGCCAGCGCGTCGGCCAGGCCCGGGACCAGGCTCGCGCCGGTCAGCACCTCGGTCGACGAGTCCTTCTCGCGCAGGCGTACGGCCGACTCCCGCGCCCCGTCGCGCAGCACGCCCACGGTGAGGCGCACCTCCTGCCGGTCCGGGTGCGCGGCGACCCACTTGGCCAGCTGCTTGTCGCTCAGCCCCTCCGGTACGGAGGCCTCCGCGGACGGCGGCAGCATCAGCCGCTCCACCGTCAGCGCGCAGCCGACGATCGACGGGGGCCAGGCGATGGTCCCCAGGAACTTGTCCAGCGGCGTGCCCTTCGGCACCTCGTCCTGCTCGATCGGGGTGAGCTGGCTCTTTCCGGCGTCGTCCTGGTCGAGGCCGAGCTGGCTCGCGAGCCGGGGCTCCGACTTGCGGAGCCTGGCGGTGTCGACGAGCGCGAAGAGCCGGGCGGGCTTGTCCCAGCCGAGGGTGGAGGCGTACTCGTCGATCTCGAGGACGGCACGCGTCAGGGGGGTGGCGGCCATCGGCGTGCCGCCCGGGGAAGGCGAAAGGTTGGACATGGACAACATCCTGCCTCCTTTCCACCCGATACCGGGAACTGACTAAAGCCTCAGTAAGTTGCATGAGTGGGCCCTACCATCGGCCCAGCTTTTGAAATGTTCCGCAACGAGACTCAGCGACTTTCGAGGTGCGCACCTTGGCTTTCCAGATGCCGGACCGCGGCGGAGGCCCCTCCGGGCCACGGATGAGAGTCGGCCGCCCCTCCCGGCGTGCCCGAACTCTTCTGATGACCTTGGGCGTCCTGGCCGTCCTCGGCATGGCGTTCATCATGTTCGCGGGCTTCTGGACGGACTGGCTCTGGTTCCGCTCCGTGAAGTACTCCACCGTCTTCACCACCACCCTGTGGACCAAGATCGGCCTCTTCGCCGTCTTCGGCCTGCTGATGGCGGGCGCGGTCGGGCTGAACATCTGGCTGGCGTACCGGCTGCGGCCGCCGCTGTCGGCGATGTCGATGGAGCAGCAGAGCCTCGACCGCTACCGGATGAGCGTCGCCCCGTACAAGAAGTGGCTGCTCATCGGGATCGCGGCGCTCGTCGGCATGATCGCGGGTGCCTCGGCGGCGGGCCAGTGGAAGACCTGGCTGATGTACGTGAACGGGGTGCCCTTCGGGCAGAAGGACCCCCAGTTCCACCTGGACGTGTCGTTCTACACCTTCGACCTGCCCTGGTACCGCTTCCTGCTCGGCTTCGGCTTCGCCGCGGTCGTGCTGTCGGTGATCGCCGCGGTCGTCGTCCACTACCTGTACGGCGGGCTGCGCGTGACCAGCCCGGGCGCCCGCGCCACCGCCGCGGCGACCGGGCACCTGTCGGTGCTGCTCGGCCTCTTCGTGACGCTGAAGGCGGTCGCGTACTGGCTCGACCGGTACGGCCTCGCCGTGAAGTCCAGCGACTTCAAGGCCGCGGACAACTGGACCGGCCTGCGCTACGTCGACGCGAACGCGTACCTGCCGGCGAAGACGATCCTGGTCGCCATCGCCGCCATCTGCGCCGTGCTGTTCTTCGCGACGCTGTGGCGCCGCACCTGGCAGCTGCCCGTCATCGGCTTCGGCCTGATGGTGCTCTCGGCGATCCTGATCGGCGGGCTCTACCCGGCGATCGTGCAGAAGTTCCAGGTCCAGCCGAACGAGCAGGCCAAGGAATCGCCGTACGTCGAGAAGAACATCAAGGCGACGCGCGACGCCTACGGGATCGACCAGTCCGACGTGAAGGACTACCCGGGCGTCCCGCAGACCGAGGACAAGACCAAGCTGCGGCAGGCGGCCAACACCACCGCCAGCGTCCGGCTCCTCGACCCGAACATCGTCTCCCCGGCCTTCCAGCAGCTCCAGCAGGTCAAGGGCTACTACGCCTTCCCGTCCACGCTCGCCGTCGACCGGTACAGCGGCCAGGACACGGTCATCGGGCTGCGCGAGCTGAACATCGGCGGCATCCCGAAGAACAACTGGATCAACGACCACTTCAAGTACACGCACGGCTACGGCGTGGTCGCGGCCAAGGGCACCACCGTGAAGGACGGCGCTCCCGACTTCACGCAGTCCGACCTGCCCTCCAAGGGGATGTTCGGCACGGACTTCGAGCAGCGCATCTACTACGGCGAGCAGACGAAGCAGTACTCGATCGTCGGCGGGCCGCAGAAGGAGCTCGACTACTCGGACGACAAGGGCGAGAAGGAGACGAGCTACAAGGGCGACTCCGGCGTCAACCTCGACAACCCGGTCAACCGGGCGGCGTACGCGCTCGCGTTCAGCGAGCCGCAGATCCTGTACTCCGGCGCCATCGGCGACGGCTCGCGGATCCTCTACCACCGCACGCCCAAGGAGCGCGTCGAGGCCGTCGCCCCGTGGCTGACGATCGACGGCGCCCCGTACCCGGCGGTCATCGACGGCCGGATCAAGTGGATCGTCGACGCGTACACGACGACGAACGGCTACCCGTACGCCTCGCGCACCACGCTGGGCCAGAGCACCGCGGACTCGCTCACCAACAGCCAGCGCGCGGTGGTGGCGCAGGAGAACCAGGTCAACTACATCCGCAACTCGGTCAAGGCCACCGTCGACGCGTACGACGGCACGGTCAGCCTGTACCAGTGGGACACCGAGGACCCGGTCCTGAAGACCTGGATGAAGGCGTTCCCGGGGACGGTCAAGCCCAAGAGCGACATCTCCAAGCCGCTCATGGACCACCTGCGCTACCCGCAGGACCTCTTCAAGGTCCAGCGCGAGCTGCTCACCCGGTACCACGTCACGGACCCGCAGACCTTCCTCAGCGGCAGTGAGGCCTGGGCGGTCCCGGACGACCCGACGACCAAGGCCGGCACGGCGGTCCCGCCGTACTACCTGTCGATGAAGATGCCGGACCAGAAGGAGAAGGACCAGGTCTTCTCGCTCACGACGACGTTCACGCCGAACGAGCGGGACAACCTGAGCGCCTTCATGGCGGTCAACGCCGATCCGGGCACCCCGGACTACGGCAAGATCAGAATCCTGAAGCTGCCGACCAGCAAGCCGGTCGACGGCCCCAAGCAGGTGCAGAGCAAGTTCCAGTCCGAACCGAAGATCGCCGAGTCGATCCGGCTGCTGCGCGGCGGCGACTCCGAGGTCGAGTACGGCAACCTGCTCGCGGTGCCGCTGGACGGCGGGATGCTGTACGTGGAGCCGGTGTACGTGCGCAGTTCGGGGCTGAAGTACCCGCTGCTGCGCAAGGTGCTGGTGACGTACGGCGGCCAGACCGCGTTCGAGGACTCCCTGGAGAAGGCGCTGAACGTCGTCTTCGGAGCCGAGGCGCCGACGGTGCCCACGACTCCGGTGACCCCGCCCGGCGAGGGGACCACCACGCCCCCGACCGCCACGGACCCGACGGTCAAGACGGCCCTCGACGACGCGAAGAAGGCGATCGAGGCAGCCGAGAAGGCCCGCCAGGCAGGCGACTGGGCGGCCTTCGGCAAGGCCCAGGACGACATCAAGGCGGCGCTGCAGCGGGCGATCGACGCAGAGGCGAAGCTGACGGCTCCGAAGCCCGCTACGTAGTCGGGAAGCAGCATCGGTAATGGCTCAGTCCCGCGTCGTGATACTGTGGTTTCACCGACGCGGGGTGGAGCAGCTCGGTAGCTCGCTGGGCTCATAACCCAGAGGTCGCAGGTTCAAATCCTGTCCCCGCTACTGAAGATGAAGGCCCGGATCCATGGGATCCGGGCCTTCGTCATGTCCAGGTTCGGCACGTCCTTCGTCATGTCCAGGAGGACACGCGGGGGTCATGAGGTAGCTGGGACGGGTGAGTTGGGGTGGGAGCGTGTTTGACTTATCTCTCTGTGGGCATGTCGACAAAACGCTGTAGTGACCTCACAGGCTGCGACATACCAGGTGTACGCGGGTAGCAGGTGATGCGACGATGGGATTTATGGGGGACAGGTCAACTCTGCTGGAGACAGGGCGGTTTGTGAGGGCGGAAGTCGAATCGGGCGCAGAGGCCAACGAGGAGGCTCCGGTCGTTAACGCGCAGACCGCACTGACCGATGCGGATTTCGCGGAAGAAATGTTCGCCGAGACCGACCCGGCGAGCGACACGGAGCTGGAAGCACGGCACCGGGTCGCGGCCGACCGGGGCGACCCGGGCGCGATGAGCGTGCTCGGGGCGCTGCTGCTGCGCCGCGGCGACCTGGCCGGCGCCGAGCCGTACCTGCGCGGCGCCACCGCGGAGGGGGACCGCGCCGCCGCCAACAACCTGGGGGTGCTGCTGCTCCAGCGGGGCTACCCCGAGGAGGCCGCCGGCTGGTGGCGGGTCGCCGCCGTCGCCGGCTCCGCGCCGGCCGCGCACGCGCTGGGCCGTCACTTCCGCGAGCGCGGGGACGAGCCCGCCGCCGAGTACTGGCTGCGCCAGGCGGCCGAATCCGGCCATGCCCTCGGCGCGTACGGGCTCGCCGACCTGCTGGAGCACCGCGGGGACAAGGGCGTCGAGCGCTGGCTGCGCCAGGCCGCCGAGCAGGGGCACCGCGAGGCCGCGTACCGGCTGGCCCGGCACCTGCGCAAGGGCGACCCCGCCGAGGCCGAGCAGTGGTACCGGCAGGCCGCCGCGCGCGGGCACCGGAGGGCCGCACTGCACCTGGGCGCCCTGCTGGAGGCGCGCGGGGAGCTCAAGGAGGCCGGGCGCTGGTACCTGACCTCCGCCAAGCAGGGCGAGGCACGGGCCGCGTGCGCGCTCGGCTTCCTGCTGCGCGACGCCGGCGACGAGGAGAGCGCCGTCGCGTGGTGGAACCGGGCCGCGCAGGACGGCGACGGGAACGCCGCCAATGCGCTGGGCGCACTGCACGCCGCGCGGGGGGAGACCCAGACCGCGGAGAAGTGGTACCGCACCGCCATGGACGCGGGCGACCAGAACGGGGCGTACAACCTTGCTCTGCTGTGCGCCGCACAGGAGCGGACCGCGCAGGCGGAGCAGTGGTACCGGCGGGCGGCCTACGCAGGCCACCGCGAGGCGGCCAACGCCCTGGCGATCATGCTGCTGCAGGTCGGCGACGCGGCGGGGGCCGAGCCGTGGTTCTCGAAGGCGGCCGAGGCGGGCAGCGTCGACGCCGCGTTCAACCTCGGGATCCTGTTCGCGAGCCGGGACGAGGACCGGACGGCGCTGAAGTGGTACGAGCGGGCCGCGTCGGCGGGCCACACGGACGCGGCGCTCCAGGTCGGCATCGCGCTGGTCCGCGACGGCGAGGACCGGGCGGCGGAGCGCCACCTGCGCTGCGCGGCGGGCGGCGGCAGCGCGGAGGCGGCGTTCCGGCTGGCCGCGCTGCTGGAATCGCTGGCTCCGCCGCCGGAGCCGGTGGCGCTGGGCGAGCCGGTCGGCGGGGCCGAGCGCACCGAGAGCGAGGAGTGGTACGAGCGGGCCGCGGAGCTGGGGCACCGGCGCGCGCAGGTCCGGGTCGGGATGCTGGCCGCCGCGCGGGGCGATCTGGCGGTCGCGGCGCGGTGGTACCGGGAGGCGGCCGAGGCCGGTTCCCGCAACGGGGCGTTCAACCTCGGGCTGCTGCTCGCCCGCGAGGGGAACGAGCCGGAGGCCGCGCTGTGGTGGACCCGGGCCGCCGTGGCCGGGCACGGCCGGGCGGCGCTGCGGCTCGGGCTCCTCGCTGCGCGGCACGGGGACCTGGCGGAGGGGCAGAAGTGGTGCGTGCGGGCCATGGAGCTGGGGCCGGCGGAGGTCTCCGAGCGGGCCGCCCGGCTCCGCGAGGCGCTCGCGGAGGAGCTCTCCGCCTGACCCCCGGCCGGGGTGCCGCCGCCTCGCGGGTGCCGCGCAGCCGCCCCATCGTTAAGCGATTTGCATCTGTCGGGTGGCGTCGCGTAAAGTCGTGTTTACCGACGCGGGGTGGAGCAGCTCGGTAGCTCGCTGGGCTCATAACCCAGAGGTCGCAGGTTCAAATCCTGTCCCCGCTACTGAAGACCGAAGGCCCGGATCCTCTGGATCCGGGCCTTCGGCCGTTTCACGGCACAGAAGACGGGCCCGGGAGCATCGCTCCCGGGCCCGTGTCCGTTCGTCGTCCGTCACGCCGCCGCGCAGGACGGGCACAGTCCCCGGTACGTCACCTCGACCGCCGACACCACGAAGCCGAAGCGCTCCGCGTCCGGGAGGTCCGCCAGCGGGTTGCCCGACGGGTGCACGTCGCGGATCGCGCCGCACTGGGCGCAGACCAGGTGCTGGTGGGGCTGGTGGGCGTTCGGGTCGTACCGCTTGGCCCGGCGGTCCGTGGAGACCTCCAGGACCTCGCCGAGGGACACGAGCTCGCCCAGCGTGTTGTAGACGGTGGCGCGCGAGATCTCCGGCAGCTTGTCCACCGCCCGGGCGTGCACCTCGTCGGCCGTCAGGTGAACGTGGTCACCGTCGAGCACCTCGGCCACGACGCGCCGCTGTGCGGTCATGCGCCATCCGCGTCCGCGAAGTCGTTCCAGCAGGTCACTCATGGGCACCAGCCTAACAGCGAGGGGATTCGGTGTAACTCCCGAACCTGTGTGGAGTTGGACCCTTACTTGACTTAGACAAAGTCCATCGTAGGATCGAGTACGGCAAAGGCCAAGGACGGGACACGCAAGGAATGACGCAGGAGGCGCACGTGACGCAGGGACCGCTCACCACGGAGGCCGGGGCCCCGGTCGCCGACAACCAGAACAGCGAGACGGCCGGCGTCGGAGGTCCCGTTCTGGTCCAGGACCAGCTGCTCCTCGAGAAGCTGGCGCACTTCAACCGCGAGCGCATCCCGGAGCGCGTGGTGCACGCCCGCGGCGCCGGCGCGTACGGCACCTTCACCCTCACCCGTGACGTCTCGCAGTGGACCCGGGCGAAGTTCCTGTCCGAGGTCGGCAAGCAGACCGAGACCTTCCTGCGCTTCTCCACCGTCGCGGGCAACCTCGGTGCGGCCGACGCGGTGCGCGACCCCCGCGGCTGGGCGCTGAAGTTCTACACCGAAGAGGGCAACTACGACCTCGTCGGCAACAACACCCCGGTGTTCTTCATCAAGGACGCCATCAAGTTCCCCGACTTCATCCACACCCAGAAGCGCGACCCGTACACCGGCTCGCAGGAGGCGGACAACGTCTGGGACTTCTGGGGTCTGTCGCCCGAGTCCACGCACCAGGTGACCTGGCTGTTCGGCGACCGCGGCATCCCGGCGTCCTACCGCCACATGAACGGCTACGGCTCGCACACGTTCCAGTGGAACAACGAGGCCGGCGAGGTCTTCTGGGTCAAGTACCACTTCAAGACCGACCAGGGCATCAAGAACCTCACCCAGGCCGAGGCCAACGCCCTCGCCGGTGAGGACCCCGACTCGCACCAGCGCGACCTGCGCGAGTCCATCGAGCGCGGCGAGTTCCCGACCTGGACCGTGCAGGTCCAGATCATGCCGGCGGCGGACGCGGCCGAGTACCGCTTCAACCCGTTCGACCTCACCAAGGTGTGGCCGCACGAGGACTACCCGCCGATCGAGATCGGCACGCTGGAGCTCAACCGCAACCCGGAGAACGTCTTCGCCGAGGTCGAGCAGAGCATATTCAGCCCGGCGCACTTCGTCCCCGGCATAGGCCCGTCCCCGGACAAGATGCTCCAGGGCCGTCTCTTCGCGTACGGCGACGCCCACCGCTACCGCGTCGGCATCAACGCCGACCACCTGCCGGTGAACCGCCCGCACGCCACCGAGGCGCGCACCAACTCCCGTGACGGCTTCCTGTACGACGGCCGCCACAAGGGTGCCAAGAACTACGAGCCGAACAGCTTCGGCGGCCCCTTCCAGACGGACCGCCCGCTGTGGCAGTCCACCGCGGTCACCGGCGGCACGGGCAACCACGCCGCCCCGGTGCACTCCGAGGACAGCGACTTCGTCCAGGCGGGCAACCTCTACCGCCTGATGTCCGAGGACGAGAAGTCCCGTCTGATCGAGAACCTGTCCGGCTTCATCGCCAAGGTCTCCCGTGACGACATCGCCGAGCGCGCGATCGACAACTTCCGCCAGGCGGACGGTGACTTCGGCAAGCGGCTGGAGGCCGCGGTCCAGGCCCTCCGCGGCTGATCCCCCGCTCGCCGAGAGTTGAAGGGCCGGACCCCGACGGGGTCCGGCCCTCCGGCTTGCGCCGGTGCCTACGGTGCGTACGGTGCTACGCCGGTACGGTGCTCCTGCGCGCCGGCACCCAGCAGCGGATGACATCGCGCACGGACACGATGCCGACGGGCCCGCCGTGCTCCAGCACGATCAGATGGCGGAAGCCGCCGTGGACCATCGCCTCGGCGGCCTCCTGGACGGTGGCCTGCGGGGTGCAGAACACCACGTTGTTGGTGGTGTGCGCGCCCACGGACTCCCGGTCGGGGTCGTGTCCCGCGCCGATGGAGTTGAGGATGTCGCGTTCGGTCAGGATGCCGATTCCGCTGTGGTCGGGATCGAGGACGACGGCTGCGCCGACCCGTCGGCCGGACATCAGGCAGGCCGCCTGCCGGAGGGTGTGGGCGGGTCCGAGGGTGAGGATCACGGTGCTCATGGCGTCACGGACGAGCATGAAGAGAGCCACCTCCTGGGGAGAGTCCCTCCGCTTGGGTGGGTGCACCCGGTGAAGGTCCGCACCGAACGGGCACGGAACTTAGAGAAGGCCTTCACAAGCGCACAAGCGGATGGACCCTCAGATTCCCATGAACACGGAGGGTCATCAAGAGGGCGCACCCGGTTGTCCGGGCGCAGGGCCCGAACGGCTCAGGCGCGCGGGCGCAGATATCCCAGCATCTCCTCGTGCAACAACCCGTTCGAGGCCGCGGCGTTCCCGCCGTGCACGCCCTCCGCGCCGTCCAGGTCGGTGAACCGGCCGCCCGCCTCCTGGACCACGACCGCGATGGCCGCCATGTCCCACAGGTTCAGCTCCGGTTCGGCGCACAGGTCCAGCGAGCCCTCCGCGACCATCATGTAGGGCCAGAAGTCGCCGTAACCGCGGGTCCGCCAGCACTGCCGGGTCAGGTCCAGGAACCCGGCGAGCCGGCCCTGCTCCTCCCAGCCGCTCAGCGAGGAGTACGCGAACGAGGCGTCGCCCAGGGTGCCCACCTTCGAGACCCCGAGCGGGACGGGCGCAGCGCCCAGCGCACCGCCGGCGTACGCGCCCCCGCCCTGCGCCGCCCACCAGCGGCGGCCCAGCGCAGGTGCCGAGACCACGCCGACGACCGGCCGGAAGACCCCGTCGGCACCCTCCGTCATCAGCGAGATCAGCGTGGCCCAGACGGGGACGCCGCGCACGTAGTTCTTCGTGCCGTCGATCGGGTCCACCACCCAGCGGCGCGGGCCGCTGCCCTTGAGGCCGTACTCCTCGCCCAGGATGGCGTCGGCGGGCCGCGCGGCCTCGATCCCGGCCCGGACGATCTCCTCGGCGGCCTTGTCCGCCTCGCTCACCGGGGTCATGTCCGGCTTCGTCTCGACCTTCAGGTCCAGGGCGCGGAAACGCTGCATCGTGGCGGCGTCCGCCGCATCGGCGAGCTCAAGGGCAAGGCGGAGGTCATCGTCATACTCGGGCATGGCCGAACAGTATCGGGACTCCCCGGACCCGGCGAACGGCGTCCACGGTACGACCGGGAGGCGCCCTTGACAGGATCTGTCGGTCCGTCAACTCTGGCGGGAAGGCCGAGCGGGGAATCGGAGTGGGGGAAGTCGAGCGGGGAGGCGTGCATGCCGGCAGCCCGGGAGTCCTTGCTGGAAGCGGCGGGAGCCGCGCTCTTGGCGCGCCCCTGGCCGTCCGTGCGGATGGTGGACGTGGCGGCCACCGCCGGGGTGTCCCGGCAGACCCTCTACAACGAGTTCGGCGGCAAGGCCGGCCTGGGCCGGGCCCTGGTGCGCCGCGAGGCCGACTGGTACCTCGAAGGGGTGGACCGGGTCCTGCGCTCCCCGGCCGGGGCCGCCGAACGCCTCGCCTCGGTCGCGGAGTGGACCGTACGGGCGGCCCGCGCGCGTCCCCTCGTCCGGGCGCTGCTGACGGGGTGCTGGGACGGAAACTTACCGGTGCCGCCCGGGCAGGGAGTGCGGCCGGGCGTACCGGCCCCGGGACCCGGGGAGCTGGCCCGGGCCGTCCGCGACCGGGCCTCGGTGGCGCTCACCCCGGGGGAGGGGGCGCAGCGGTGCGAGCTCGCCGTGCGCCTCGCGCTGTCCTACGTGATAGCCCCGGGCGAGGAGCCCGGGCTCGGGGAGCTGATGCGGCTGCTGCGCCTGCTCAGTGAGCCGAACCGGACAGCTGGAGGCCGATGACACCCAGGATGACCAGCGAGATCGAGACGAGTTTGAGGGTCGAGACCAGATCGCCGAGGAAGACCATGCCGTAGATGGCCGTCCCGGCGGCCCCGATGCCCGTCCACACCGCGTAGGCCGGGCCCACGTCCAGTTTCTTCAGCGCCAGGGTCAGCAGCCCGAAGCTGCCGAGCGCGAACGCGGCGAAGGCGATGGTCGGCCACAGCCGGGTGAACCCGTGGGACAGCTTCAGGCAGACCGCGAAGCCGGTCTCCAGGATTCCGGCGACGACCACCAGCAGCCACGCCATGGCGCATGCCTCCCCGCAGTCAGGTGACGTCGTGTCACGTGGTGCGATTATGCATTTACCAGACGTCGTGCCCGGCAAACCCCGCCGGACGATCAGTCTCCTTCGCGGCGCTCGCGGGTCTGGAGCAGCCGCCGCAGCGAGTACAGGCGCGCCGGATCCGCGTGGCCGTCCTCCACCCACTTGTCGAGCGCGCAGTCCTGCTCGTCGTGGCTGCAGGCCCGCGGGCAGCCCTCCGTACCGGGAACCAGTTCCGGGAAGGCCAGGATCACCCGGGACGGATCCACGTGGTGCAGTCCGAACGAGCGCACGCCCGGGGTGTCGATGACCCAGCCGTCGCCGCCGGGCAGCGGCAGCGCGAGCGCCGAGGTGGTGGTGTGCCGGCCGCGGCCGGTCACCGCGTTGACGTGCCCGGTGGCGCGCTGGCGGCCCTCGGCGACCAGCGAGTTCACCAGGGTGGTCTTGCCGACGCCCGAGTGGCCGACGAAGGCGGTGATCCGGCCGTTCAGGCGCTCGCGCACCCGGTCGGCGGCGTCGCCGCTCGCCAGCTCCTCGCGGTTGGTGACCACGTAGTTCAGGCCGAACGTGGAGTAGATCTCCAGGATCTTGTCCGGGGAGGTCAGGTCCGACTTCGTGAGCACCAGCAGCGGCTCCAGCCCGGCGTCGTACGCGGCCACCAGACAGCGGTCGATCATCCGGGGCCGCGGCTCCGGGTCGGCCAGCGCCGTGACGATCGCCAGCTGGTCCGCGTTGGCGACGACCACCCGCTCGTACGGGTCGTCGTCGTCCGCGGTGCGCCGCAGGACGGACTTGCGCTCCTCGATCCGCACGATCCGCGCGAGCGTGTCCTTCTTGCCGGACAGGTCGCCCACGATCCAGACCCGGTCGCCGACCACCGCCGCCTTGCGGCCCAGCTCACGGGCCTTCATCGCGTGGATCGTGCGGCCGTCGACCAGGCAGGTCAGCCGGCCGCGGTCGACGGTCAGGACGAAGCCCTCGGCCGCGTCCTCGTGCTTGGGCCGGATGGTGGTCCGGGGCCGGTTGCCCTTGGGGTTGGGCCGCTGGCGGATGTCGTCCTCGTCGGTGTGCTTGCCGTACCTGCGCATGACGGGCCCTACGCTCCCGCAACCCGCGGGGCTTCGCCGAGCATGTCGGCCCACATCCGGGGGAAGTCGGGCAGGGTCTTCGCGGTCGTCGCCACGTTCTCGATCTGCACGCCCTCCACCGCCAGGCCGATCACCGCACCCGCGGTGGCCATCCGGTGGTCGTCGTACGTGTGGAACACGCCGCCGTGCAGCGGGCGCGGGCGGATGTGCAGGCCGTCCGCGGTCTCGGTGACCTCGCCGCCGAGCCCGTTGATCTCCGCGGTCAGCGCCGCCAGCCGGTCCGTCTCGTGCAGCCGCAGGTGCGCCACCCCGCGCAGGGTGGACGGGGAGTCGGCCAGTGCCGCCACGGCCGCGATGCCCGGGGTCAGTTCGCCGACCTCGCTCAGGTCCACGTCGATGCCGTGGATCTTGCCGCTGCCCGTGAAGACCAGGCCCGCGTCGGTCAGCTCGCAGGAGCCGCCCATCTCGGTGAAGATCCGGCGCAGCTCGTCGCCGGGCTGGGTGGTGCGGCGCGGCCAGTCCGGGACCGTGACCGTGCCGCCGGTGATCAGGGCCGCCGCCAGGAACGGCTGCGCGTTCGACAGGTCCGGCTCCACGACCATGTCGCGGCCCAGCAGCGCGCTCGGCGCGACCCGCCACACGTTCGGCTCGCCGCCCGCCTCGGGGGTGTCGACCTGGGCGCCCGCAGCGCGCAGCATCTCCACCGTCATCCGGATGTGCGGCATCGAGGGCAGGGCGGTGCCCACGTGCCGGACCTCGACGCCCTGGTTGAAGCGCGGGCCCGAGAGCAGCAGCGCCGAGACGAACTGCGAGGAGTTGGAGGCGTCGATCTCGACGACGCCGCCCTCCAGGGCCCCGCCGCCCTGGACCGTCAGGGGCAGCGCGCCCCGGCCGTCGTCGTCGATCCGGGCGCCGAGGGTGCGCAGGGCGCTGATGACCTGGCCGAGCGGGCGCTCGTAGGAACGCGGGTCGCCGTCGAAGCGGATGTCGCCGGCGGCCAGGGTGGCGACGGGCGGAAGGAAGCGCATGACCGTGCCCGCGTTGCCGACGTCGACCGTGGCCGGGCCGTGCAGGGCGGCCGGGATGATCCGCCAGGCCTCGCCGCCGGAGCCGTCGCCGGAGCTGGAGGACGCGGTCTCCTCGATGCCGACGCCCAGCGCGCGCAGCGCGTCCGCCATCAGCCGGGAGTCGCGCGAGCGCAGCGGGCGGCGCACCCAGCCCGGCTCGGCGGCGAGCGCGGCGAGGACGAGGGCGCGGTTGGTGACCGACTTCGACCCGGGCACGGTGACGGTGGCGTGGACGGTGCCGTCGGCGAGCGGGGCGGGCCAGAGGGCGTGGAGCGCGGGGGTCTCGGTCATGGCCCCCACTTTAGTGGCTCCTCCCGGGCCCAGATCTTGATCTCGCCGCCGCAGCGGGGCCGGGCGGGGTCCGTCTCAGAGGTTGAGAAGCCAGCGCCCGCCGCCGATGAGCGAGCACAGCGCGACGGCGTGGAAGAGGAGCAGCCAGGCCACCGGATGGACGTGGGTGAGCCGCCCCAGCTGGTCCGCGTCGGAATCCGGCGCCCCGCCGTGCCGGCGCTGGGCCCCCAGCTCGAAGACCGGCCGTACGGCGCCCATCAGCAGGAACCACACCACCAGGTACGCGAAGGCCGCCTGGACCTCGGCCGAGGCGAGCCAGGAGACCAGGACGAACGCGGCGCCGACGAGGACCACCATCAGGGCCCCGTACGCGTTCCGGATCATCACCAGCATCGCGAGCAGCAGCGCGGTGGCCGCCCACAGCAGCAGCGTGATGCGGTGGGCCGACAGCAGCGCGGCCCCGCCGAGCCCGAGCAGCGCGGGCGCCGGGTACCCGGCGGCGGCGGTCAGGATCATCCCGGGCCCGGTCGCCTTGCCGACGCTGACGGTGACGCCGCTGGTGTCGGAGTGCAGCCGGATCCCGTCGAGCGTGCGGCCGGTCAGCCGGGCCACCAGCCCGTGGCCGCCCTCGTGGGCGATGGTCACGGCGTTGCGGGACAGCCGCCACAGCGGGCGCGGCACCACGGCGGCCAGCGCGACCACGCCCGTCACGATCACCAGCCACAGGGCCGGCGGGGTCTGTATCCCGGTGAGCCGGTCCCACAGGCCGGCGGTCGTGGTGCTGTCCATAGAGTGGCGGACTCCTTGCGGTGGTGGGCGGGTGAGATGGCAGTGTGGCAGCCATGTGCGGAAGGTATGCAGCGAGTCGTGGGCCCGAGGACCTGGTGGAGGCCTTCGGCATCGAGCGGTGGGAGCCGGAGGAGACCCTGGCCCCCGACTGGAACGTGGCGCCGACGAAGGAGGTCCACGTCGTCCTCGACCGTCCTGTGAAGGACGCTCCGGATCCGCGTCCGGTTCGTCAGCTGCGCACCCTGAAGTGGGGGCTCGTCCCCTCCTGGGCCAAGAACCCCGACGGCGCCGCCCGGATGATCAACGCCCGGTCCGAGACGCTGGCCGAGAAGCCGTCCTTCCGCCGGCCCTTCGCACAGCGCCGCTGCATCGTCCCCGCCGACGGCTACTACGAGTGGGTCACCGCCCACGACGAGCGGCAGCTCGAGGTCGAGGGCAAGAAGAAGCGGGCCCGCAAACAGCCCTACTTCGTGCTCCCCGCCGACGGCTCCGTCTTCGCCATGGCCGGGATCTACGAGTTCTGGCGCGACCCGACCCTCCCCGGCGACCACCCGCAGGCCTGGTGGGCGACCTGCTCGGTGATCACCGCCGAGGCCGAGACCGGGCCGCTGGCCGTGGCCCCCGCCGAGGGACCGGCCTCGCTCGCCGAGATCCACCCCCGGATGCCGCTGATGCTGACCCCGGACCGCTGGGACGCCTGGCTGGACCCGGCCCGTACCGACACCGGCGAACTCCAGGCCCTGCTCGCGCCGCCGCCGGGCGGCCTGATGCGGGCCTACCCGGTGTCCACGGCCGTCAGCAACGTCCGCAACAACGGGCCCGAGCTGCTCGACGAGCTGGCCGCGCCGCAGGAGTGCACGCTGTTCTGACCCGTGCAGGATGGGTCCATGACCACCCGTACGCGCACCGAGAGCGTCGACACCCCGGCGGGCGAGGCCCGCATCACCTGGCATCGGGCCGTCCCCGCCCGCACGGCCCGCCTCGTTCTGGCCGTCGGTCACGGCGCCGGCGGCGGGATCGAGGCCCGCGACCTCCAGGCCCTGGCCGCCGCCCTGCCCGCACACGGGGTCACCGTGGCGCTGGTCGAGCAGCCGTGGCGGGTCGCCGGGAAGAAGGTGGCCGCCGCGCCCAAGGTGCTCGACGAGGGCTGGCGGGGTCTGTGGCCGGCGCTGGCCGGGCCCGGGCTGCCCGTCGTGGCGGGCGGGCGCAGCGCCGGGGCCCGGGTGGCCTGCCGGACCGCCGCCGAGCTGGGGGCGGCCGGGGTGCTGGCGCTGGCGTTCCCGCTGCACCCGCCGGGCCGGCCCGAGAAGTCCCGGGCCGAGGAGCTGACCGGCGCGGGGCGGCCCACCCTGGTCGTCCAGGGCGGCCGGGACCCCTTCGGGCGGCCCGGGGAGTTCCCGCCGCCGACCGCGCAGGCGGCGTACGAACTCGTGGAGGTCCCGCACGCCGATCACGGCTTCGCGGTGCCGAAGAAGGCCGGTCCGACCCAGGAGGAGACCCTGGAGGCGATCACCGGGGCCGTCACCGCGTGGCTCGCCGGACTTCCCCTGTGACGTGATCCCGATCACCTTTCGGCGCCCGCCCGGCAGAGGGCGCACGCCCGGGAATGCACGGCCCGGCCCTTCTGTTGTGCCGGATGTCGGAAACGCACGGGAAATCGTCGGAGGAGAGGGAGCGCATGACCCAGGTCATCAGCCAGCACCGTCCGCAGGCGGCAGGCCTGGACTGGACGGTCCTGCCCGGGCCCAAGCGCGGCCTGCTTCAGGCGGCGGAAGGCCGGGATGGTCGACTATTCTCCGATTCGAGCGGGTCCGCTTTCGGAGCCGTCACGCAGTCGGAGGAGGTGGGTCCTGTCGCTGGGACCGACGAAGGCCACGCGGAGGAGACAACCCCGGAGCGCAATGCGCGCTTCGAGAGGGACGCCCTCGGCTACCTCGACCAGATGTACTCGGCCGCACTGCGCATGACGCGCAATCCGGCCGACGCCGAGGACCTGGTCCAGGAGACGTACGCGAAGGCATACGCGTCCTTCCACCAGTTCCGCGAGGGCACCAATCTCAAGGCGTGGCTCTACCGCATTCTGACCAACACGTTCATCAACTCCTACCGCAAGAAGCAGCGTGAACCGCAGCGCAGCGCGGCGGAGGAGATCGAGGACTGGCAGCTGGCGCGCGCCGAGTCGCACATGTCGACGGGACTGCGTTCCGCCGAATCGCAGGCGCTCGACCACCTGCCCGATTCGGATGTGAAGGAAGCGCTTCAGGCCATTCCGGAGGAGTTCCGCATCGCGGTCTATCTTGCCGACGTAGAGGGCTTTGCGTACAAGGAGATCGCGGACATCATGGGTACACCCATCGGTACGGTCATGTCGCGACTGCACCGTGGCCGCCGTCAACTCCGCGGAATGCTGGAGGACTATGCCCGTGAGCGCGGGCTGGTCCCCGCCGGCGCGGGAGAGTCGAACGACCTGAAAGGCTCGGGCTCATGAGCTGCGGAGAGCCGCACGAGACGGAGTGCTCTGAGGTCCTGGACCACCTGTACGAGTTCCTGGACCACGAGATGCCGGACAGCGATTGCACGAAGTTCGAGACGCACTTCGGCGAGTGCAATCCCTGCCTGGAGAAGTACGGCCTCGAGCAGGCCGTGAAGAAGCTGGTGAAGCGCTGCTGCGGTTCGGACGACGTGCCGAGCGATCTGCGCTCGAAGGTCATGGGCAGGATCGAGCTGATCCGTTCGGGCCAGGCCGTCCCCGATCACGACGTGACCGCGGATCCCGCCACCGGCTGATCGAACAACCGCCCCTGGAAACGCACTTCGTTCACCCGTAGGTGCTAATCCGGGGGCGCCCGTACGGCGCAATACGAAAATGTGGCCCGCAGCACAAAGGGCCACACCTATTCTCCCCAGACGGTGCCGGTGCGATGCGGCACCGCGTGCGCACGGCACAGGGGAGGAGAGCGCCATGCGGGTACTTCCGCCGGCGGCGCACCCTTCCCTCGTGCGGGCCGTCATCCTGTGCGCCGTCCTCGCGGCGGCGGCCTGCACCGCCCCCGCCTTCGCCGATTCCGGCACCCCCTGGCCCGCCGTCGGCCTGCTCGCCCTCCTCTACCTGGGCTGCGAACTCGTCAAGCTGTGCCCGCTGCCGGGCAGCCGCAGCCGGGCCCCCGAGGGCATCGGCTCCTTCTTCCCCGTGGTGCTCGCCGCCGTCTTCCTGCTGCCGCCGGCCGCCGCCGCGCTCGTCGCGCTGCCCGGCGGGTTCGCCCAGGCCGTGGTCCAGCGCCCCGCCGGGGTGCGCCGGGTGTGGCACGCGGCGCAGCAGGCCACCGCCGCCTGGGCCGCGGGACGGACGTTCGCCCTGCTCGGCGGGCCGGCCGCGCTCGGCGGACGGCACCTCGGGGGGTCCTTCGGCGCGGCCTTCGGGGGGTCCGGGCCGCCCGGTGCGGCCGGCCGGCTCGCGGACTTCCCGTACGCGATGCTCCCCGCGGCGGCCGCGGCCGCCGCCTTCTGTCTCGTACTGACCGCTCTCGACGCGGGCATCCTGGCCGCCGCCGAGGGACGGCCCGCGCGGACCACGTGGCTCGGACCGGTCACCCTCCTGCGGACTTCGTCCGGAGGGAGCCGCACCCTGGCCCCGCACTGCGTGCACGGCCTCGCCGGGCTGATGATGGCCGTCATGTGGCGCAGCCCCTACGGGCTCCCGGCCGCGCTGCTCGGCCTGCTGCCGATGTACGTCTCCTGCTGGGTCTTCGCCCAGTACCACCGCGAACGGGCCGCCCACCAGGCCACCATCCGGGCGCTCGTCCAGGCCGTCGACCTCAAGGACCGCTACACGCGCGGCCACAGCGAGCGCGTCGGCCAGGCCTCGGCCATGATCGCCCGCGAGCTCGGCATGGCCGGGGACCGGCTCGAGGTCGTCCAGATCGCCGGGATCCTGCACGACGTCGGCAAACTCGGCGTCCCGACCCGGCTGCTGCGCAAGGACGGGCCGCTGACGCCCGAGGAGCGCCGGGTCATCGAGCTGCACCCCGAGTACGGGCACGAGATGGTGCGCGGGATCGGCTTCCTGGGGGAGGCCCGGTCCGCGATCCTGCACCACCACGAGCGGGTCGACGGCACCGGATATCCGTACGGGCTGGCCGGTGAGCAGATCCCGGTGCTGGCCCGGGTGGTGGCGGTGGCCGACGCCTTCGACGCGATGACCTCGACCCGCTCGTACAGCCGGGCCCGGCCGGTGCCGGTGGCCCTGGCCGAGCTGGAACGGTGTGCGGGCGCGCACTTCGACCCGGTGATGGTGCACGCGCTGGTGGACGCGATCGGCCGGGACGGCTGGCACCCGGTGGTCACCGCGGACGACGACGTGCAGGTGATCCCGACCGGTTCCGCTGCCGGTTCCGCTTCCGGCCGCGTGCCGTCGGCCGTCGCCGCGGCCGCCGCCGCTCCCGTCGCGGCCGTCCCCGTCGCGGCCGTCGCGGACCCCGGCGGCCCCGGGCTGTCCGGGCTCCCGGCCCAGGGCGCCCGGCTGGGCGCCCGGAGCGCGGATCCGCGCTCCGGGCAGGAACCGGACGGCGGGGGCGGGGCGTGAGGGGCGCGGCCGTGTGGGCGGTGCGCGGGGCCGCCGGGGTGCTCACCCTGGCCGGGCTCGGGCACACCCTGTGGTACGGCGTCGTCGAGCCCGGCACCGCCCTGGCCTTCGGCACCCTGATCGCCTGCGGCGAGCTCGCCCGCCGCGACACGAGCGACCCCCGGGACGCGGCCGGGGAGCGCCAGCCCGCACCGCTGGGCTCCGCCGGCGCCCTCGCGTACGCGCTGCTCGGTCCGAGCGCCGCCCAGCCCACCCACCACGGGGTGCTCCAGATCGTCGCGGTCGTCGTCGCCGCGGCACTCGCCGGGATCGTCCCGCACATCGCCCGGGGCCGCGGTCCGTCCGCCGACCACCTGGCCCGCCGGGTCCTCACCGTCGCCTTCGCCGCCGTCTGCTTCCAGCCGCTCTACAACTCCGGCAGGCTCGAGCACGGCATCGGGCGGGGCCCGTACCTCGTCCTCTTCCTGCTCTTCCTGCTCGGCCTCACCGCCCTCTGCGACGCCGTGCTCGCCGCCGCGCCGGCCGGCGCCCGTACGGGCCGGCCGTACGGGCCGCTGCTGCGCGACGAGCTGCGCGCCCAGCTCGGCATCGGCTCGGCGATCTGCGCCACGGGGGTGGTCATGGCCCTCGGCGTGGCCGTCGCCGGGCTGTGGGCCCTGCCCGTCTTCTGCGTCCCCCTGCTGCTGACCCAGCTGTCCTTCCACCGGATCACCGCGATCCGCACCACCTACCGCCAGACCATCACCTCCCTGGCCCGGGCCACCGAGATCGCCGGCTGTACCCGCCCGGGGCACTCCCGCCGCGTCGCCGCGCTGAGCTGCGCCGTCGGACGGGAGCTCGGGCTGTCGGAGCGGGAGCTCACCGTGCTGGAATACGCCGCCCTGATGCACGACATCGGCCAGCTCTCCCTCGTCGACCCGGTCCGGGCGGGGGCCACTGCCTCGCTGCCGGCCGCCGAGGCCCGCCGGATCGCCGTGCTCGGCGGGGAGGTCGCCCGGCAGACCGGGGTGCCCGCCGAGGTGGCCGTGGTCGTGGAGCGGCAGGCGGACCCGTACCGGGACCAGCCCGCCCTGGCGCGCATCGTACGGGCGGTCAACGCGTACGACGACCTGCTCGGCGGGAGCCGTCACCCGGGCGGCTCCCTGGCGGCTCTGGAGCAGCTCCGGCTGGGCACCGGGAGCGACTACCAGCCAGAGGTCGTGGAGTGTCTTGCAAGGGTTCTGGCCAGGGGCGGACGTGACAGAGTCGGTCAAGTCCCACTTGGGTAACCCATGGGTAATGAGCGGCCGTCCGAGTGGGCATGGTTGGATGCCAGTAGGAGTGTCCGTGAGGGTGTCCGCAAGGCTGCACCGTTGGACCGGCAGGCGGGAATCGTGAGGATCTTCGGGAAGGTACGGCATCGGCCCTCCGCTTCGTGGCGGCAGGCCACCGACCGCGCGTTCACGCTGATCGGCGACGGGCGGTACGAGGATGCGGGTGCGCTGCTGACCAGAGCCGCGGACCTGGAGCCCTGGCTGTCCGAGTCCTGGTTCAACCTGGCCCTGCTGCACAAGTTCCGGCACGACTGGGAGCAGGCGCGGGCCGCCGGGCTGCGCGCCGTGGCCCTGCTGGACCGCGAGACCGGCGCCCCGGACTGGTGGAACGTGGGCATCGCCGCGACGGCGCTGCAGGACTGGCCGCTGGCCCGCCGGGCCTGGCAGGCGTACGGGCTGAAGGTGCCCGGGGACGCCGCCGCCGGTGGGAAGAAGAACAGCGGCGAACCGGTCGGCATGGAGCTCGGCAGCGCCGCCGTACGGCTGTCCCCCGAGGGGGAGGCCGAGGTGGTCTGGGGCCGCCGGCTGGACCCGGCCCGCATGGAGGTCCTGTCGATCCCGCTGCCTTCCTCGGGACGGCGCTGGGGCGAGGTCGTCCTGCACGACGGGGTCCCGCACGGCGAGCGGGTCACCGCGGCCGGGCCCTCGTACCCCGTCTTCGACGAGATCGAGCTGTGGGCGCCCTCGCCGGTGCCGACCTGGGTGGTGCTGCTGGAGGCGGCCACCGAGGCGGACCGCGACGCGCTGGAGCAGCTGGCCTCGGACGCGGGCTTCGCCGCCGAGGACTGGTCCTCGTCGGTGCGGCTGCTGTGCCGGACCTGCTCGGAGAGCGTGATGCCGAGCGGCGAGGGCGACGGCGAGCACCTCGACCCGCACGACCACAGCGAACCGGGGCATCCCGGTCCGCTCGGGCACCGTACGAACGGTTCCGGCCCGCTGTGGGTGCCGGAGCGGGAATGCGGCATCGCGGCGCCGGCCGGTCTGGTGCGCGGACTGCTCGACGGCTGGGTCGCGGACAGCCCGGAGACCCGGGAGTGGCGGGATCTCGAGGAAGTCTGCTGAGCGGGCACCGTAGGCTGTACCGGCACATTGGTGAACGGGTGGACTTACGGAAGGCGTACGGCGGACATGGCGCAGCAGGAGAACGAGGTCGTCGAGCTTGTGAACGACGGGTACGTCGTGGACACCGAGGACTGTGCGGAGCGCGAGCTCGCCCACCGCGAGCGCGGCACCGCCCGCCCGATCACGGTCGTCGGCAACCCGGTCCTCCACCACGAGTGCAAGGACGTCACCGAGTTCGGCGACGAACTCGCGCAGCTGATCGACGACATGTTCGCCAGCCAGAAGGCCGCCGAGGGCGTGGGCCTGGCCGCGAACCAGATCGGCGTGGACGCCA
Organism: Streptomyces sp. NPDC002209; assembly: GCF_042890265.1. NCBI lineage: Bacteria > Bacillati > Actinomycetota > Actinomycetes > Kitasatosporales > Streptomycetaceae > Streptomyces > Streptomyces sp. NPDC002209. Next base: position 85,519 of record NZ_JBIARX010000002.1, read on the forward strand.
AGGTCTTCGTCTACGACTGCCCCGACGACGACGGCGTGCGCCACACCGGTGTCGTGGTCAACCCGAGGCTCGTGGAGCTGCCGGCCGGCTCGCGCGTGCTCGACGACTCCAACGAGGGCTGCCTGTCGGTCCCGACCGCGTACGCCTCGCTGGCCCGCCCGGACTACGCCGAGGTGACCGGCCAGGACGCGCAGGGCAACCCGATCAAGGTGCGGGGCACGGGCTACTTCGCGCGCTGCCTGCAGCACGAGACGGACCACCTGTACGGGTACCTGTACATCGACCGCCTCTCCAAGCGCGACCGCAAGGACGCCCTGCGCCAGATGGAAGAGGGCACCCCGCGCTACGAGACGGTCCCGAACGCCTGAGCCTTCCCCGGACCGTGGCCCGGGCCCACGGCTCAGGCCACGGCCTGCGGGCCCCGGAACGTGCGGCGGAAGGCGTTCGGGGTCGTGCCGAGGGCGCGCAGGAAGTGGTGGCGCAGGGCCGCCGCGTTGCCGAAGCCGCTGCGGCCCGCGATGGCGTCGACCGTGTCGTCCGTGGCCTCCAGGAGTTCCTGCGCCAGCAGGACGCGCTGGCGCAGCACCCACTGGTACGGGGTCGTCCCGGTCTCCTGGAGGAAGCGGCGGGCGAAGGTGCGCGGTGACATGTGCGCACGCTCCGCGAGCTGCTCGACGGTGATCTCCTCGTCCAGGTGGCGGGCCATCCACCCGATCACCTCGCCCACCGTGTCGCACGCCGTGCGCGGCAGCGGCCGCTGGATGAACTGCGCCTGGCCGCCGTCCCGGTGCGGCGGGACGACCATCCGCCGGGCGATGGTGTTGGCCACCTCGGCGCCGTGCTCCTGGCGCACGACGTGCAGGCACGCGTCGATGCCCGAAGCCGTGCCCGCGGCGGTGATCACCGGGCCCTCGTCCACGTACAGCACGTCGGGGTCCACCCGCGCCTGCGGGAAGCGCCGGGCCAGGGCCGGCGAGTGCATCCAGTGCGTGGTGCAGCGCCGGCCGTCCAGCAGCCCGGCGGCGCCGAGCACGAAGGCCCCGCTGCACACGCTCAGCACCCGCGCACCCCGGTCGACGGCCCGGCGCAGCGCCTCCAGCAGCGGCTCGGGGTACTCCCGGGTCGCCGCCGCGCGGTCGGCGGGCACGCAGATCAGGTCTGCGCTCTCCAGCCGCTCCAGCCCGTACGGGACGACGACGTCGAAATGCCCGTCGCCGGTCGGGGAGCGCCGGTCCTCCGCCGCGCACACGGCGAAGTCGTACACCGGCAGCCCCATCTCGCTGCGGTCGATCCCGAAGACCTCGCAGAAGATGCCCAGTTCGAACGGGGCGACGCCATTGACGAGGGCCACGGCCACGTTGTTCAGCATGACACCAGTGTGGCAGTAATTCGCTCTTCCATGACAGTCCTGCCACTGTCCGGTTTTTGCCGCACTGGGGAGGGTGGAGTCATGAACACCTTCCTCGACTACCTCGCCGTCCTCGCCGTCGCCGCCCTCCTCCTCGGGCCCGCGCTCCACGGCGCTCTGCGCGAGCGCCGCATCGACCGGCAGCTCCGTGCGGCGCCCGGTCACGGACATGACGAAGCGCCCCCGCCCAGGACCCCGGTCACCCGAGTCGTACTCCCCATGGGCGGGGACGCCGTCAAGCGCCTGGAACGGGCGACCTAGAAGTCCTCGTCCAGGTCGACCGTGCCCTCGACCGCGACCTGATAGGCCGACGGGCGGCGCTCGAAGAAGTTCGTCAGCTCCTGGACGCCCTGCAGCTCCATGAAGGAGAACGGGTTCTGCGAGCCGTACACCGCGGGGAAGCCGAGACGGACCAGGCGCTGGTCCGCGACGCACTCCAGGTACTCGCGCATCGACTCGGTGTTCATGCCCGGCAGGCCGTCACCGCACAGGTCGCGGCCGAACTGGAGCTCCGCCTCCACGGCCTCCTTCAGCATGTCGGTGACCTGCTGCTGGAGCGCGTCGTCGAAGAGCTCCGGCTCCTCCTTGCGGACCGTGTCCACGACCTCGAACGCGAAGTTCATGTGCATGGTCTCGTCGCGGAACACCCAGTTCGTGCCGGTGGCCAGGCCGTGCAGCAGGCCGCGGGAGCGGAACCAGTACACGTACGCGAAGGCGCCGTAGAAGAACAGGCCCTCGATGCACGCCGCGAAGCAGATCAGGTTCAGCAGGAAACGGCGGCGGTCGGCCTGCGTCTCCAGCCGGTCGATCTTCTCGACCGAGTCCATCCACTTGAAGCAGAACTGCGCCTTCTCGCGGATCGACGGGATCTCCTCGACCGCGTCGAAGGCGGCCGCGCGGTCGTCCGGGTCGGGCAGGTAGGTGTCGAGCAGCGTCAGATAGAACTGGACGTGCACGGCCTCCTCGAACAGCTGGCGCGACAGGTACAGGCGCGCCTCCGGGGAGTTGATGTGCTTGTACAGCGTCAGCACCAGGTTGTTCGAGACGATCGAGTCGCCCGTCGCGAAGAACGCGACGAGGCGGCCGATCATGTGCTGCTCGGCGGGCGTCAGCTTCGCCAGGTCGGCGACGTCCGAGTGGAGGTCGACCTCCTCGACGGTCCAGGTGTTCTTGATCGCGTCCCGGTAGCGCTCGTAGAAGTCCGGGTAGCGCATGGGGCGGAGCGTGAGCTCGAAGCCCGGGTCCAGGAGGTTCTTGTCGGTGGAGCTCATTACTGGCAGGCCTCGCAGGACTCGGGGTTCTCAAGGGAGCAGGCCAGCGCCTCGGCGTCGGCGACCGCCTGGGGCAGCGCGACGGGGGTGGCCGCCTGCGCGGCGCGGGCGATCTTCGTCGCGGGGCGCGAGCGCAGGTAGTACGTGGTCTTCAGGCCCTGCTTCCAGGCGTACGCGTACATCGAGGACAGCTTCCCGATGGTCGGCGTCTCCAGGAACAGGTTCAGCGACTGCGACTGGTCGAGGTACGGCGTACGGGCCGCCGCCATGTCGATCAGGCCGCGCTGCGGGATCTCCCACGCCGTGCGGTACAGCTCGCGCACCTCGGCCGGGATCCAGCCGAAGCCCTGGACCGAGCCGGAGGACTCGCGCAGGGCCTCGCGGGTCTGGGCGTCCCACACGCCGAGCTGCTTCAGCTCCTCCACCAGGTAGCCGTTCACCTGGAGGAACTCACCGCTCAGCGTCTCGCGCTTGAAGAGGTTCGAGACCTGCGGCTCGATGCACTCGTACACGCCGGCGATCGAGGCGATCGTCGCCGTCGGGGCGATGGCGAGGAGCAGGGAGTTGCGCATGCCGGTCTCGGCGACGCGGGCGCGCAGGGCGTCCCAGCGCTCGGGCCAGGCGCGCTCGGTGTCGTAGTGGTCCGGGTGCAGGACACCGCGGGCCGTACGCGTCTCCGACCAGGCCGGGAGCGCGCCGTGGCGCTCGGCCAGGTCGCAGGAGGCCTCGTACGCCGCGAGCATGATGCGCTCGGCGATCTTGGTGGAAAGGGCCTTCGCCTCTGCGGAGTCGAAGGGCAGGCGCAGCTTGAAGAAGACGTCCTGCAGACCCATCGCGCCCAGGCCGACCGGGCGCCAGCGGGAGTTGGAGCGCTCGGCCTGCTCGGTCGGGTAGAAGTTGATGTCCACGACGCGGTCGAGGAAGGTCACGGCGGTGCGGACGGTCTCGTCCAGCCGCTCCCAGTCCATCTCACCCGTCCCGGTGAGGACGAACGCGCCCAGGTTGACCGAGCCGAGGTTGCAGACGGCGGTCTCGCCGTCGTTGGTGACCTCGAGGATCTCGGTGCACAGGTTCGACGAGTGCACGACCCGGCCCGGTTCGGCGGTCTGGTTCGCCGTGCGGTTGGAGGCGTCCTTGAAGGTCATCCAGCCCTGGCCGGTCTGCGCGAGGGTGCGCATCATCCGGCCGTAGAGGTCGCGGGCGGGCATGGACTTGCGGGCCAGGCCGTCCGCCTCGGCCTTGCGGTACGCGGCGTCGAACTCGTCGCCCCACAGGTCGACCAGCTCGGGCACGTCGGCCGGGGAGAACAGCGACCAGTCGGCGTCCGCGTTGACGCGGCGCATGAACTCGTCCGGGACCCAGTGCGCCAGGTTCAGGTTGTGCGTACGGCGCTGGTCCTCGCCGGTGTTGTCGCGGAGCTCCAGGAACTCCTCGATGTCCGCGTGCCAGGTCTCCAGGTAGACGGCGGCGGCGCCCTTGCGCCGGCCGCCCTGGTTCACGGCGGCGACGGAGGCGTCGAGGGTCTTCAGGAACGGCACGATGCCGTTGGAGTGGCCGTTCGTACCGCGGATCAGCGAACCGCGGGCGCGGATGCGCGAGTACGAGAGGCCGATGCCGCCGGCGTGCTTCGACAGGCGCGCGACCTGGTGGTAGCGGTCGTAGATCGAGTCGAGCTCGTCGAGCGGGGAGTCCAGCAGGTAGCAGGAGGACATCTGCGGGTGCCGGGTGCCGGAGTTGAAGAGCGTGGGGGAGGACGGCAGGTAGTCGAGGCGGCTCATCAGCCGGTAGAGGGAGGCCACTTCCTCGACGGCCTGGACGCTGTCGTTCTCGGCGAGGCCGCAGGCCACGCGCAGCATGAAGTGCTGCGGGGTCTCGACGACCTGGCGGGTGATCGGGTGGCGCAGCAGGTAGCGGCTGTGCAGGGTGCGCAGGCCGAAGAAGCCGAAGCGGTCGTCGGCGCCCTCGGCGAGCGTGTGCTCGACCAGTGCGTCCAGGCGGCTCGCGTGCAGCGCCACGAACTCGGCGGTGCGGTCCGCGATCAGGCCCTCGCGGTGGCCGACCGCGACGGAGGCGGAGAAGGAGGTGGCCCCCTGGCCCGCGGCTTCCTCGGCGACGGCCAGCGTCAGCAGCCGGGCGGCGAGCCGGGAGTACGCAGGGTCCTCGGAGATGAGACCGGCGGCGGCCTCCGTGGCCAGGCCGCGCAGCTCGGCCTCGTCGGCGGCGGCGCTGCGCCCGCGGAGCGCGGCGGCGGCGACCCGGCCCGGGTCGGTGTCGGGGAGGTCGGCCGTCAGCTCGGTGAGGGTACGCAGCAGTGCGGCCCCAGGTCCCCCGGTCTCGATTCCGGTGTCGGACGGGTCGGACTCGGCGCGCGGTGCGGAAGGCGCGATGGTCACGGGGGGAGCTCTCCCTCGCTCGGCTCCGGGACACCTGCGGTGCGGGCGCGAGCGGGCGCGCGCGGGCATGACGGGGCAGCACCGCGCGGCGTCCACCGGCCCAACCGCGAGGCCCGGACGTGTCGGCACCCGGTTCGGTCGAGCCGGGCGCACTGTCGGCAGGTCCTCGGACTTGCGGTGACACCAATGGGTGTACTTCATACCGTTGCGGGACAGTTCCGGATTCGCACCGGATTCCCCTGCGACGACAGCGAGCATGAGCATACATGTGGGGGCCGCTTCCTGTGCGACCCCCTAGATGTTGTGTCGGCGTGGCTACAGTTCGAGACCGTACGTGAGCAGAGGGAGGCCGGGGACGGGCTCCCAGTCCCGTTCGGGCGTACGGACGAAGCCGAGCCGTTCGTAGATCCGGTGGGCGCCGGCCATGTCGTCCGTGGTGGACAGCACGAGGCGCCGTACGCCCTCGATGGCCCTCGCCCGCTCCATGCAGGCCCGTACGAGCGCCTCCCCGGCGCCCCGGCCGCGGCCCTCCCGGGCGACGGCCAGCATCCGGAACTCGGCCTCGCCGGCCACGGCGATGTCGCACAGCGGGCTCCCGGGAGCGGCGAACGCCACACCGCCGAGGAGCCGTCCGTCGCTCGCGGCGGCGACGAGTATCACCCCGTCGCGCGCCCGCCCGGCCACGTCGCGCAGCCGCGCGAGGTACGGGTCGTCCTCGCCGAAGGTGAGCAGCCCGTCCCCGAGGTAGGCCTGCGCGGTGATCTCCCCGAGCGTCCCGTACTCCGCCGCCAGCGCTTCCCTGATCACGATGTCCATGCCACCGAGTGTGCCGGACGGCTGTCGGTGCCCGGCGCTATCGTCGGAGACAGCACCGTCGAGGAAGGCGAGCGAGGCATGACCGTGATGACCGACAGGCCCCAGATGCTGACCGAGGACTTCGAGACCCTTGCGCGCATAGGCGCCAGAGAGGTGGAGGGGCTGCGGTTGGAATTCATCGACGGGAAGCTGGGGGTCAAAGCGGTGCCTGACGGAGATCACGACCGAATCGTCGTGTGGCTGTCCCGCATCTGTATGCAGCACCGGCCCGAGGTCTGGCTCCACGTGGAACGCGGCCTGAAGGTCGAGCAGTACCGTTCGGGTCGGGCACGCCCGGATGCGTCCCTTGCCCCGGATGGCGCATTCGAAGGGCAGGGGGAGTGGGCCGACCCGGCTCCTGTCCTGATGGTCGTCGAGGTTACGTCGTACGACTCCGACACCGACGCACGCGACCGTAAGGCGAAGCCCGGCGCGTACGCGGCGACCGGCATTCCCGTCTACCTCCTCATCGACCGGGACAACTGCCTTGTGCATGTCCACAGCGATCCCAACGGGAAGCTGTACGAGACGGTACGCACCATCCCCTTCGGCAAGGACGTCGAGCTGCCAGACCCCGTCGGGTTCTCTTTCCCGACCGAGCCCCTGAAGGACTGGGTGCGCTGAACACGCACGAGGGCCCCGCCGGAAGCGTCCGGCGGGGCCCTTCACGTACGTGCTCAGCAGCAGCGGAAGCCCTCGCGGGGGTCCGCCTCGCGCGAGTCCGTGCGGGCGCGTTCGAAGGCGCGGCGGGTCATGACCTCCGCGTCCGGGTCGTGCGTACGGGCGTGGGCCACGTAGCGGTCGTACGCCGCCTCGCCCGAGAACTCCCGTACGAAGTACCGCGCCTTCGCCAGCGCCGCGCGGACCCCGCTCACGCCACCGGCTCCTTCACGCGGCCGCCGCCCGAGTCCAGGCCGGCGGCGGCGAGCTCCGCCCGCTCCTCGGGCGTCGCGATGAGACCGGCCGGGGCGATGATCTTCGACTCCGTCCACGGGACCTCGGACAGCCTGACCGCCTCCGGGGCGGCGATCGCCTTGAAGCAGGTCCGCGCCGCGTCCAGCAGCACGATGATGATCAAGGCGGCGAACAGGGCCGACAGCGCGCCGTCCACCGTGGCGTTGGTGACCACGGTGTGCATCTCGTCCATGTTCTTGGCGGGCGGCAGTACCTTCCCGGCGTCGATGCCGGTCTGGTACTTGTCGCGCTGCGCGAAGAAGCCGACCTTCACGTCGTCGGAGAACACCTTCTGGTAGCTCGCGGTGAGCGTGACGGCCACGTCCCAGGCCAGCGGGACGCCGGTGACCCACGCCCACTTGAGCCGCCCGGACTTGACGAGCAGCGTGGTGCAGACGGCCAGGGCCACCGCCGCGAGCAGCTGGTTCGCGATCCCGAACAGCGGGAACAGCTGGTTGATGCCGCCCAGCGGGTCCTTGATGCCGACCCACAGGAAGTAGCCCCAGCCGCCGACGACGAGCGCGCTCGCCAGCCACACGCCCGGCTTCCAGCTGATGTCCTTGAAGGACTTGTGCACGTTGCCGAGGGTGTCCTGGAGCATGAACCGGCCGACGCGGGTGCCCGCGTCGAGGGTCGTCAGGATGAACAGCGCCTCGAACATGATCGCGAAGTGGTACCAGAACGCCTTCATCCCGGCGCCGCCGAGCACGGACGAGAAGATCTCCGACATTCCGAGTGCGAAGGTCGGCGCGCCGCCCGTACGGGACAGCAGGCTGGCCTCCTCGACGTCCTTGGCGGCCTGCGCGAGGTACTCGGGCGAGACGGCGAAGCCGAAGTGGGTCACGGCCTGCGAGGCGGTCTCGACGGTGGTGCCGATGACGCCGGCGGGGGAGTTGACCGCGAAGAACAGGCCGGGCTCGATGATGGTGGCCGCGATGATCGCCATGACGGCGACGAAGGACTCGGTCAGCATGGCGCCGTAGCCGATGACCCGGACCTGGGTCTCCTTCTGGATCATCTTCGGGGTGGTGCCCGAGGAGACCAGTGCGTGGAAGCCGGACAGGGCGCCGCAGGCGATGGTGATGAAGACGAAGGGGAACATCGATCCGGCGAACACCGGCCCGTCCCCGCGGGCGGCGAAGTCGGTGACCGCGGGCATCTTCAGCGTCGGCATGGCCAGCACGACGCCCACCGCCATCAGCGCGATGGTGCCGACCTTCATGAAGGTGGACAGGTAGTCGCGGGGCGCGAGCAGCATCCACACCGGCAGCACCGAGGCGACGAAGCCGTACGCGACCATCCAGAGGACGAGGGTCTCCTTCTCCAGCGTGAAGGTGCTCGCCAGTGAGGACTCGGCGACCCAGCCGCCCGCGACGATGGCGAGCAGCAGCAGCGCGACTCCGATGACGGAGATCTCGGTGACCCGGCCCGGCCGCAGCACGCGCAGGTAGAAGCCCATGAAGAGGGCGATCGGGATGGTCATGCCGATGGAGAAGACGCCCCAGGGGGAGTGCGCCAGGGCGTTGACGATGACCAGGGCGAGCACGGCCAGCAGGATGATCATGATGGCGAACACGGCGACCAGGGCGGCGGCTCCGCCGACGGGGCCGATCTCGTCCCGGGCCATCTGGCCGAGCGAGCGCCCGTCGCGGCGGGTGGAGAAGAAGAGGGTGACCATGTCCTGGACGGCGCCCGCGAAGATGACGCCCGCGACGATCCAGATGGTCCCCGGCAGGTAGCCCATCTGCGCGGCGAGCACGGGACCGACCAGCGGGCCGGCGCCGGCCACGGCGGCGAAGTGGTGGCCGAAGAGCACGCGGCGGTCGGTGGGGTGGAAGTCGACACCGTTGTCAAGGCGTTCGGCCGGGGTGGCCCGCGTCTTGTCGACCCTCAGGACCCGGTGGGAGATGAACCGCGCGTAGAAGCGGTAGCCGATGGCGTACGAACCCAGCGCGGCGGCGAGCAGCCAGGCGGCCGAGATCTCCTCGCCGCGCGAGAGCGCCAGGATGCCCCAGCCGAGGGCCCCGATGAGGCCGACGAGCACCCAGACGGCGATCGCCTTCGGGGTCATGCCCCCCGAGGTCATGTCCCCTGATGCGGAAGGCGAGTCCGCAGCCGTGTCCGGACTCGCCGCGTTCCGTTCCGTACCTGTTGCTCCCGGTTCCGGCATGATCCTCGTCCCCTCGTTGATCATCTGCTTGAGCGCAGGGAATCTACGGGGGCCGCCCGGTGAACGTAAGCCCCCGTCCGTATAGCGGAACGAGAGTCAAGCACGGATCAGTTGGCCTGGCCCAGAGCCGAGCGACGAACTTTTGACGCGACCCTGGTCCGTGCGACCCGGTCTTCCTGCTTCATTGCGCGGCGCCGGGGCTCGCGCCCAGAGGTCGGGATCGACCTCGGGCCGGCCACCTTTGCCGCTCGGCTCAAGGTCGCCCGGCAGTGCGCCAAGGTGGCCGACCGCCGCCGGTGCGGCCGGCAGCGGACGAGACCACCTGATCCTCAGCGCCCCGAAGAAGGCCCTGAACGCTGCGTCCAAGTCCCGAAGCGACTGCTGGAGCACCACGGCTGACACCTCTGCGAGCCGCGCCCGCCCCTCGGTGCGCTTGGCCTCCGTGATCAGCTGCCTGGAAAGCTGGGCCGAGGAGACGTACGGCAGCCCCGCCGCGCGCTGAGAGGCGTTGGGATATATGCGGTAGTTGTGGCGCAGTTGCACGTGGGTGACCCTAGAGCCCCCAAATGGCGGCATGCGGGGTATGGCGGCGAGATCGCCTGAATTGCATGGAAGTGGCCGAGTCGAGTCGAAGGCGATCGAATGGTGTGGGGTGGGATCGGACGGACCGGTCCGCCCGTGTCAGGCGGGGCCCGTCCGCATGCACCGTGGTCGCCGCTGCGTCAGACGGCAGGGCGCTGGAGCCGCGCGACAAACTTGTAGCGATCGCCGCGGTACACCGACCGCACCCACTCGACGGGTTCGCCGTCGGCGTCCAGTGAGTGGCGGGAGAGCATCAGCATCGGCAGGCCGACGTCGGTGCCCAGCAGGCCCGCCTCGCGCGGGGTGGCCAGGGAGGTCTCGATGGTCTCCTCGGCCTCCGCGAGCCGTACGTCGTACACCTCGGCCAGCGCCGTGTAGAGGGAGGTGTACTTGGCCAGCGACCGGCGCAGCGCGGGGAAGCGCTTGGCCGAGAGGTGGGTGGTCTCGATGGCCATCGGCTCGCCGCTGGCGAGGCGCAGCCGCTCGATGCGCAGCACCCGGCCGCCGGTGGCGATCTTGAGGAGCCCGGCCAGGGTGTCGTCGGCCGTCACGTACCCGATGTCGAGGAGTTGGGACGTGGGCTCCAGTCCCTGGGCCCGCATGTCCTCCGTGTACGAGGACAGTTGGAGCGGCTGGGAGACCTTCGGTTTCGCGACAAAGGTGCCTTTGCCCTGAATGCGCTCCAGCCGGCCCTCGACGACGAGCTCCTGGAGCGCCTGGCGCACGGTGGTCCGCGAGGTGTCGAATTCGGCCGCGAGCGTGCGCTCGGGCGGTACCGGCGTGCCGGGGGGCAGCGTCTCGGTCATGTCGAGCAAGTGCCGCTTGAGTCGGTAGTACTTGGGCACACGCGCCGTGCGAGTGGCTGCCCCGCCTTCCGGCTCCGTGGTCGCCCCTTCGGTGGACATCGCCGCCCGCCTTCCCGACTCCAGTTTCGCTGCCGTCACCGGCTCCTCCGATATGTGCGGTCACATCGTGACACGGGTGGGAGGGCAGGCCTCCTCCCTCCCCCAGGTGTCGGTCCGGTAACGGACCGATCACCCGCTCATTAGACCCTTGACACCCCTAAAGGTCTAGGCCAAGCTCCGGTTACTGGTCTAAACCAATATGGATCAGATCCCGGCCCCAGGGCAGTACTTGGTGCATGTCACCGCGGCGGGCGAGGGAAGTTGCAGGCAGCATCCCTGAGGAGGGTGGCGTGAAGCGCAAGCTCATCGCGGCGGTCAGTGTCGCGGGCATGATGGTCGGAGTCGCGGCGTGCGGCAACGGCGGCGACGACAAGGGGAAGACCGACGCGGGCGGCGCCAAGGAGATCACCGTCTGGGTGATGGACGGCTCCGCGCCGAAGGCCTGGATCGATGCGGTCAACGCGGAGTTCTCGGCCAAGCACCCCGGTGTCACCGTCAAGGTCGAAGAGCAGCAGTGGAAGGGCATCCAGGAGAAGGTCACCACGGCCCTCTCCGAGAACACCCCGCCGGACGTCCTCGAGCTCGGCAACACCCAGACCTCCGGCTACGCGGTCACCGGCGGCCTCGCCGACCTGACCAAGGACAAGTCCAAGCTCGGCGCGGACGCCTGGCAGAAGAGCATGCTCGCCTCGGCCGAGTACGACGGCAAGCTCTACTCCGCTCCCTGGTACGCGGCCAACCGCGTCGTCGTGTACGACAAGAAGGCCTTCGCGAAGGCCGGCGTCACCCCGCCGACCACCCGTGACGAGTGGATCGCCGGCCTCGAGAAGCTGAAGGCCGCGGACCCGTCCTCGCAGCCGATCTACCTGCCCGGCCAGAGCTGGTACGTCCTCGCCGGCTTCGTCTGGGACGAGGGCGGCGACCTCGCCGTCAAGGACGGCGGCAAGTGGAAGGGCGGTCTCGGCACCCCCCAGGCCGCCTCCGCGATGGAGTTCTACAAGAAGCTCCAGTCCTACTCCACCGCCCCGAAGGACAAGGACGAGGCCACCCCGCAGCAGTCCACCGACGTCGTTCCCAAGGGCGGCGTCGCCTCCTGGATCGGCCTCGGCTGGGAGGCCGGCGGCGCGGAGAAGGCCCTGAAGGATGCGGGCAAGGAGGCCGACTTCGGCTACTTCCCGATTCCGGGCAAGACCGCCGACAAGCCGGGCACCGTCTTCCTCGGCGGCTCGAACCTCGCCGTCGCCGAGCGCTCCAAGAACAAGGAGCTCGCCAAGGAGTGGCTGGCCCTCGCCGCAGGCAAGGACCAGATGACGAAGTACGCCGCCGAGACCAAGGGCGCGCTGCTCCCGAACCAGGCCGCCGCGAACTTCACCCCCGCCGCGGGCTCCTTCGCCGAGGCCATGGGCAAGGGCGGCGTCAACGGCCGCATCACCCCGGTCACCCCGGGCTGGGCGAACGTCGAGACCGAGCCCAACCCGCTCAAGGAGTTCATGACCAAGGTCCTGAAGGGCGAGGACGCCGCCAAGGCGGGCGCGGACGCGGACAAGGAAATCGCGAACCGCATCAACAAGTAGCACCCAGCACCGGGGGTGCGGCAGGCGCCCACGCGCCCGCCGCACCCCCGGTGGCGCTCGACAGACCTGTGCGACGCCCGACCGCAGCCGAGGTAACCAAGACATGACCGTGCACTCCCAGGGAGCGGCGACCGCTCCACAGGACGCACCACCGAAGTCCGCCGGACGGCAGCAGACGCCGCCCACCACCACCGGGACCACTCCCTCGTCTCCTCGCCGGGGCAGAACGTCGCTCCCCTCGGGCTGGCTGCCGTACCTCCTGATCGGGCCCGCGGTCCTCAGCCTGGCGACCCTGCTGCTGTACCCGCTGGCCAAGAACGTGATCCTGTCGTTCCAGAAGGTCGACAAGATCGAGTTCATCCAGCGGAAGGCGCCCTTCAACGGGGTCGAGAACTACACCCAGCTGCTGGGCGACGCGCACTTCTGGACCGTCGTCGTGCGCACCTTCGCCTTCACCGCCGCCAACGTCGCGCTGATCATGCTGATCGGCAGCCTCGTCGGCATCCTGCTGAACCGGCTCGGCAAGTGGATGCGCCTGGTCCTGTCGATGGCCCTGGTGATGGCCTGGGCCATGCCGATCGTCGCGTCCGTCACCGTCTTCCAGTGGCTGTTCGACGAGCAGTTCGGCGTCATGAACTGGGTCATGCGCACCGCCGGCTTCTCCGGCTACGAGCAGCACAACTGGTTCGAGTCCGGCCTCTCCACCCTGGTGATCGTCACCGTCCTGGTGGTCTGGGGATCCGTCCCCTTCGTCGCCCTCAACATGTACGCCGGCCTGACCACCGTCAGCGGCGAGCTGTACGAGGCCGCGCGGATGGACGGCGCGAACGGCTGGCAGACGTTCTGGCAGGTCGTCTTCCCGAACCTCAAGCCGTTCTTCCTCGTCACCACGTTCCTCGAGGTGATCTGGGTCTTCAAGGCCTTCACCCAGGTCTACGCGATGAACCGCGGCGGCCCCGACCGCGCCTCCGAGACCCTGCCCGTCTTCGCCTTCGTCGAGGGCCAGAGCCAGGGCCACTACGCGCTCGCGGCCGCGATCTCCGTCCTGACGATCGTGATGCTCGTGATCGTCATGTCCTTCTACTTCCGCCTGATCCTGAAGCAGGAGGAGGAGCAGTGAGCACCACCACCGCGCCGAAGCCCGCACCCGCCGCGCCGCAGCACCCGGAGCGCGCACAGAGGCTGCGCACCCGCCGCCCGCTCCGCCCCGGCACGGTGGCGAAGAACCTGGGCGCCCTCGTCCTGGCCGTGGTCTTCGTCTTCCCCGTCTACTGGATGTTCTCCTCGGCGCTCAAGCCGTCCGGGGAGATCCTGTCCAAGGACCCCGTCTTCGTCTTCACCCCGACGCTGGACAACTTCACCAAGGCCACCGGCGTCGAGCTGTTCTGGACGTACGTGCAGAACAGCCTGCTCGTGACCGTCGGCGCCGTCGTCCTCGCCCTGGTCGTGGCCCTCGCCGCGAGCTTCGCCATCGCCCGGATGAAGTTCAAGGGCCGCAAGGGCCTCGTGCTCGGCGTGATGATGGCGCAGATGGCCCCGTGGGAGGTCATGGTCATCGCGATGTACATGATCGCCCGCGACGCGGAGATGCTGAACAGCCTCCCGCTGCTGACCGCGATCTACTTCGTGATGGTCCTGCCCTTCACCATCTGGACCCTGCGCGGCTTCATCGCCGCCGTCCCGGTGACGCTGGAGGAGGCCGCCCAGATCGACGGATGCACCCGCGGCCAGGCCTTCCGCAAGGTGATCTTCCCGCTGCTGGCCCCCGGCCTGATGTCCACCTCGCTCTTCGGCTTCATCACCGCCTGGAACGAGTTCGCGATGGTCCTGATCCTCAACAAGGACAAGACCGCCCAGACCCTGCCCCTGTGGCTCACCCAGTTCCAGACCGCCTTCGGCAACGACTGGGGCGCCACCATGGCCGCGTCCTCGCTGTTCGCGGTCCCGGTCCTGGTGATCTTCGTCTTCCTCCAGCGCAAGGCCGTCGGCGGCATGACCGCCGGCGCCGTGAAGGGATAACGCCACATGACCGTCCTTGCGCACCGCGTCACCGAATCCGATGCGAACGACCAGCTCACCCGCGACGCCCTCGCGGTCCTCCAGCCCGGCTTCGAGGGCACCACCGCCCCTGCGTGGCTGCTGCGCCAGGTCGGCGAAGGCCTCACCGCCGTCGGCCTCTTCGGCCGCAACATCGCCTCGCCCGAGCAGCTCGCCGCGCTCACCGCGCAGCTGCGCGCCGAGCGCGACGACGTCCTCGTCGCCATCGACGAGGAGGGCGGCGACGTCACCCGCCTCGAGGTCCGCGGCGGCTCGTCGTTCCCCGGCAACCTGGCCCTCGGGGCCGTCGACGACACCGCGCTGACCCGGGACGTCGCCCGCGAGCTCGGCCGGCGCCTCGCCGAGTGCGGGGTCAACCTCAACTGGGCCCCGTCCGCCGACGTCAACTCCAACCCGGACAACCCGGTCATCGGCGTACGGTCCTTCGGCGCCGACACCCACCTCGCCGCCCGGCACACCGCGGCCTACGTCGAGGGCCTCCAGGCCGCCGGCGTCGCCGCGTGCACCAAGCACTTCCCGGGCCACGGCGACACCAACGTCGACTCGCACCACGCCCTGCCGCGCATCGACGTGGACCTGGACACGCTGGTGGCGCGCGAACTGGTGCCCTTCCGGGCGGCCATCGCGGCCGGCACCAAGGCCGTGATGAGCGCGCACATCCTGGTCCCCGCCCTCGACCCGACCCGCCCGGCCACGCTCAGCCCGCAGATCCTGACCGGTCTGCTGCGCAAGGAGCTCGGCTACGAGGGCCTGATCGTCACCGACGGCATGGAGATGAACGCCATCGCCGGGACGTACGGCATCGAGCGCGGCTCGGTCCTCGCCATCGCGGCCGGCGCCGACGCGATCTGCGTCGGCGGCGGGCTCGCCGACGAGGCCACCGTGCTCCGGCTGCGCGACGCCCTGGTCGCGGCCGTACGGGAGGGCGCGCTGGCGCAGGAGCGGCTCGCCGACGCCGCCGCCCGGGTACGGGCGCTGGCCGCATGGACCCGGCAGGCCCGGGCCGCCGCCGCGCCGGGCGCGCCGAAGGAGGGGAGCGCGCCCGGCATCGGCCTGGCGGCGGCCCGCCGCGCCGTGGTCGTCTCCGGCGCCGCCGCGCCCGTGACCACCCCGTACGTCGCCACGCTCGCGCCCGTCGCGAACATCGCGGTGGGCGACGAGACCCCGTGGGGCGTGGCCGCCGAACTGGCCGCGCTGGTACCGGGAACGGGGTCCGGGGTGTTCCCGGAGGGCGCCTCGGCCGCGGACATCCTGGCGGCGGCGGGGGAACGCACCGTCGTGGCGGTGGTCCGCGACGCGCACCGCCACCCGTGGATGGTGCAGGCCCTGGACGCGCTGGTCGCGGCCCGCCCGGACACGGTGGTGGTCGAGATGGGCGTCCCCCGTGCCGAGCCCCGCGGCGCGTTGTACATCGCGACGCACGGCGCCTCGCGCGTCTGCGGCCGCGCGGCCGCGGAGGTGATCGTCGGGGCCTGACCACCCCCGGCGCGCGGCGGCGACGGGTCCGGCCGGGCACTCCCCGTGAGTGCCGGGCCGGACCCGTCGGCATGCGCGGCGCGCCCGCTCAGTGCAGGGCGTCGAGGAGGGTGGCCCCCGCGATCAGGACGAGCGAGCAGCCGAGGAGGTCGACCGCCCGGGCGATCAGCCGGTACTTCCGCGTGGCCAGCACCGAGAGGTCGGCGAGCTGGGCGCACCGCTCGACCTCCGGGTGGGGTACGGCGGCGAGCAGGGCGGCCAGGTCGGCGGGGCGGCCGGCGTACTGGGCGTAGTGCGCGAAGTACCCGTTGCCCTGGAGGCGGGCGACGCCGACCGGGCGTACGCAGTACAGCAGCTGGGCGAAGCTGCCCGCCAGGCAGAGGATCCCCGCCCAGGCGGCCCACTCCACGCCGTTCCAGAGCGTGAAGATGCCCTCCCTGCGGACGACGAAGGTGGCCACGATGCCCGCCGCGATCGCCGAGAACAGGGCGAGGAGCGTCGCCGCCTTCTGGTCCGCCCTGGCCAGTTCCGTACGGACCTCCAGGAGGGCCGCCTGGACGTCCTGGAGGCTAGACGGGGTTGTCATCGGCGGTGCTCCCCACCACCAGCTGGCCGGCGATGCCCTTGGTGTTGCGGCTCACCAGCAGGGTGGCGGGCTCGCCCGTCTGGTGCCCGGCGGCACCGTCGCCGAGGAAGACGAACAGGCTCTGCCGGGTGCCGCGGGTGTCGGTGGCGTCGACGAAGGCGAACCCCTTGTGGGCGAGGACGCGCTGGAAGGTCCCCTCGATCCGCTGGCCCTCTTGGACGCAGGCCCCGGCGACCGGCCGCTGGCCCGGCTTGAGGGGCGGCAGCGGAACGAAGCGGACGTTCTGTCCTTCCGTGAGGTCCTGTTCGCTCACGATGAAGCGGCGGTCCACGTAGTGGTCGCCGTGTTCGGTCGTCCCGATGAAGCCGCGCCCCTGCTCGGAGTCCCAGCGCACGACCACGCCGTCGAGCGTCTCCTCCGGGGGGTGCGGCAGGGCCCCGGGGCCGGGCTGCGGGGGCACCATGGCGTGCGTCTGGGCCCGGTTGATGGCCTCGGTGAGCACCGTGTTCTTCACCCCGAAGGCCTTGCGGTGCCAGATGACCTCGCGGTACTTGATCGGCTTGGCGAAGCCCTTGAGGTCGACCTTCTCCTCGTCGGAGAGGTAGTCGTCGGGGGAGTACTCGAGGACCAGTCCCATCTGGGACTCGACGCGGCTCATGTTCGCCGAGGCGACCGTCGCGCTGTCCACCCAGATGGCCTGCGGGGCGCCGGCGCTGCACAGGCGTGCGGCGAGGTCGACCACGGAGCCGCTGTAGTCGAGGCCGCCGCCGGGCGCCTCGTACTCGACGACCCGGCCGGTCGCGATGCCGATGGTGGCCAGGCACTCGTTGAGGACGCCCGCGCTGTTCTCTGAGCGCAGGGTCTCCTGGATCCGGATGGCGGCCCGGATCGCTTCGGCCGCGCGCTCCCCGTCGAAGGCCGCGAGCGTGCCGTCGCCGAGGTACTTCACCACCGTGCCGCCGTGTGCCCGGACGGCTTCGGTGGTGATGTCGAGGAACTTGCCGATGGTCGGGAGCCAGCCGACCTCCCCCGACTTGCCCTTCATCTCGGTGGATCCGGAGAGGTCTGCGAAGAGGATGACCCGGTAGGGCCGGTCGGGGTTCCGCAGTGCTTCCTGGAAGAGAGTGAAGTGGTCAATCGCCAACGGGTACCCCCTGGATCGCCGTGCTCGAGCCGCGTACGCGAGCTGGATTTCTGCGTGCGGAAGCCGGCGCCGCAGGCGCCCACCCCCGCTTTCGAGTCTAGTGATCCACGTCACGGTTTATGTGAACTTCCCGAACTGAAGCGGTCGTTCACGGGCCCGGGGTCCGGGCCCGGGGCGCGGCGAAGGGCCGGTCCGGCCCCGGCAGGGGCGGCTTCCAGGGGTCGTTGCACCACGTGGCCGGCCGTCTGGGCCCGGCCCTTCTCGCGCGTGGCGCGGTGCCGGCTAAAGACCCTGCCAGGCGGGCTTGTTGGCGTACGCGTGCCGGAAGTAGTCCGCCAGCTTCAGCTTGGACGCGGCGGCCTCGTCCACGACCACCGTCGCGTGCCGGTGCAGCTGCAGCGCCGACGCCGGGACCAGCGCCGACAGCGGACCCTCGACGGTCTGTGCGACGGCCTCCGCCTTGCCCTCGCCGGTGGCGAGCAGGACCAGGTGGCGGGCGTCGAGGATGGTGCCGATGCCCTGGGTGATGACGTGGTGCGGGACCTGGGCCATGTCGTCGTCGAAGAAGCGCGCGTTGTCGACGCGCGTCTGCTCGGTCAGCGTCTTGATGCGGGTGCGGGAGGCGAGCGAGGAGCAGGGCTCGTTGAAGCCGATGTGCCCGTCGGTGCCGATGCCGAGCAGCTGGAGGTCCACACCGCCGGCCTCCGCCAGCGCGCGGTCGTACGCCTCGCACGCCGCGACGACGTCCGCGGCGGAGCCGTCGGGGCCCATGAAGGCGGCCTCGGACAGGCCGAGCGGCTCGACGACCTCGCGGAGCACGACGGCGCGGTACGACTCCGGGTGCCCCGCGGGCAGGCCGACGTACTCGTCGAGCTGGCAGATGCGGGCCCGGGAGGCGTCGACCTCGCCGGCCTTCACCTTGGCGGCCAGGGCTTCGTAGATGGGCAGCGGGGTAGAGCCGGTCGCCACGCCGAGCAGGGCGTCGGGCTTGCGGCGGACCAGGGCGGCCATGGCCTCCGCGATGAGCTCGCCGCCTGCCTTGGCGTCCGGGACGATGACAACTTCCACGCGGGGCCTGCCGATCTGGAGTGGGACGATGTGGTATAGACCAATCTAGCAGAGGCGGGGCCGCCCCAGACAGGTCTGCGCCCACTCCCCTCCCTCTTATGGTGGTCCGGTTCCCCGCCCCCGGCCTCCCGGTGCCGGGACGTGCGGCGCAGCCCCGGCCGCGACGGCGTCGGACCCGCCGGCCGCGGTCCGGGGCCGCGCGCTCCGCTCAGAGCAGGGACAGCTGCAGGCCGCCCGTCGCGTCCAGGTGCTGGCCCGTCACCCAGCGGGAGTCCGCCGAGGCCAGGAACGCCACCACGTCGGCGACTTCGCCGGCCGTGCCCACCCGCCCGAAGACGGAGCGGGAGGACGCGTGCGCCCGCGCAGCGGGGTCCGCCAGCCAGGCCGCGTTGAGGTCGGTGTCGGTGATGCCGGGGCCCACCGAGTTCACGGTGATCCCGCGCGGGGCCAGCTCGGCCGCCAGGGACCGGGTCAGTGCGTTCACCGCGCCCTTGGCCGTGATCGTGGCCAGGATCGCGGGCAGGGCGATCTCCGGGGTGCCGGTCACGTTCACGATCCGGCCCCCGTCCCGCAGCCGCGCCAGCCCGTGCCTGATCACGAAGAACGGGGCCTTCGCGTTGAGCGCGTGCACCCGGTCGTACGTCTCCTCGTCGGTGTCCGCGATGCCGGCGAACGTGGCGGCGCCCGCGTTGTTCACCAGGATGTCGACCGCGTCGGTGTGCAGCGGGTGCGCCTCGTACGCCGCCCACAGGGCCTGCGCGTCGCCCGGGACCCCGAGCTCGGCGCCGATCGCGAACGCCCGTCCGCCGGCCGCCTCGATCGCCGCGACCGTCTCCTTCGCCGCCTCCTCGTTGCGCCCGTAGTGCACGGCGACCAGTGCCCCGTCCCGGGCCAGCCGCTCCGCCACCGCCCGCCCGATACCCCGGCTGCCGCCCGTGACCAGTGCCGTCTTCCCCTTGAGCACGCCCATGACGCGCCCCCCTTCAGAATTTGATAGCGGTCGCTACAGAAAGGGACCGTACCAGATTACGTAACGCTCGCTATAGAATGAGTCCCATGGTGACCGGACAGCGCGGCAGGCCCCGCTCCTTCGACCGCGACGCCGCCCTCGACCGGGCGATGCTCGCTTTCTGGGAGCGCGGCTACGAGGGGACCTCGATCTCCGACCTGACCGCTTCACTGGGCATCAGCGCACCCAGCCTGTACGCCGCCTTCGGCGACAAGCGCAAGCTCTTCGACGAGGTCGTGGTGGTCTACGGCGGCCGGTACGCCGACTTCGCGGCCGCGGCCCTGGCCGAGGAGCCCACCGCCCGGGCCGGCCTGCGGCGCGTCCTGCGCGAGGCGGCCGAGATCTACACCGACCCGGCCCACCCGCCGGGCTGCCTGGTGATCAGCGCGGCCGTCAACACCACCTCGCAGGAGGTGGCCGAGGCCCTGCGCGAGCGCCGCAACGCCAGCCTGGAACTGTTCGTGCGCAGGATCCGGGCGGACGTCGCGGCCGGCGCGCTGCCCGCCGGCACGGACGCGCAGGCGCTGGGCCGCTACGCGCTGGCGGTGCTCGTGGGGATGTCCCAGCAGTCGCGCGACGGGGCGAGCCGGGAAGAACTGGAAGCGGTGGCGGAACTGGCGATGGCGGCCTGGCCGCAGTAAAGCGGCCACGGTGAGCGGGCGAATACGCTCCGCGAAATGCACCCCGGAAGAATTCCGCCCGGAAATTCCTCTGGGCCACGGTGCCGGGGCGGGACCCTCAACCCGCCCGGCACCGTAGCCCGGAGTACTTACGGCCGGCGGGTGTGCGGTTCCCGGCGGCCGGTGGGAGGTGCCTGCGCAGTCAGGGCAGAGCGCGCGGCTTACCTCGATCCGTCCTCCTGTGCGGGGAGGGCGGAAGCTTACGCCAATTGTGGACTAGACCATTCTGTTCTGTCCATCCAATGACGGGCTCTGCCAACCCGTCACTTCCTCCAACAGTACGCGGACCGAGCCCCTCCTGGATACTCCCCGGTAGTCGCCGTGGGGAAAGTCATGGCCCCTACCCGGGGTACGCTCGCCACGTGCCCTCCATGAACGACCTCGTACGCCAGCACACCGCTCTCAGTGAAACCGACCTGGAGTGGCTCCACCTGCTGGTCTCGGAGTGGCAGCTGCTCTCCGACCTCTCCTTCGCCGACCTCGTGCTGTGGGTTCCCACCCTCGACGGCACCCGGTACGTCTCGGTCGCGCAGATGCGCCCCAACACGGGCCCCACCTCGTACCAGGACGACATGGTCGGCCACCTGGTGCCGCGCGGCCGGCGCCCGCTGCTGGACGCCGCGCTCGACGAGGGCCGGATCGTGCGCGAGGGCGACCCGGAGTGGCGCGAGGAGGTGCCCGTCCGCGTCGAGTCCATCCCGGTGCGCCGCGAGGGCCGGGTACTCGGAGTGATCGCCCGGAACACCAACCTGCTCACTGTGCGTACACCCAGCCGGCTGGAGCTCACCTACCTCCAGTCCGCCTCCGACCTGGCCCAGATGATCGCCGCCGGAACCTTCCCGTACCCCGGCCAGCAGGTGGACATGGACGCCTCCCCGCGGGCGGGGGACGGCCTGATCCGGCTCGACGCCGACGGGGTGGTCACCTACGCCTCCCCGAACGCGCTCTCCGCCTACCACCGGCTCGGCCTCGCCGCCGACCTCGTCGGCCAGCACCTGGGCACCACCACCGCCGAACTCGCCCCCTCCCGCGGTCCGGTGGACGAGGCCATCGTCAAGCTCGCCAGCGGCTGGGCCCCGCGCGAGACCGAGATCGAGGGCAACAGCGGGGTCATCCAGCTGCGCGCCATCCCGCTCAAGCCCAAGGGAACCCGGATCGGCTCCCTCGTCCTGTGCCGGGACGTCACGGAACTGCGCCGTCGCGAACGCGAATTGATCACCAAGGATGCGACCATCCGGGAGATCCACCACCGGGTGAAGAACAACCTGCAGACCGTGGCGGCACTGCTGCGGTTGCAGGCCCGCCGGATGGATTCCGAGGGCGGCCGCGAGGCGCTCAACGAAGCCGTGCGCCGTGTCGGTTCGATCGCGATCGTGCACGAGACGCTCTCTCAGAACCTGGACGAGCGCGTCGAGTTCGACGAGATCGCCGACCGCGTCATCGCGATGGTCGCCGAGATCTCGCCGGGCAAGGTGGAGTGCCGGCGTACCGGACGGTTCGGGATCCTGGACGCGGAGGTCGCCACTCCGCTGTCGATGGTGCTGACCGAGATCCTCCAGAACGCCCTGGAGCACGCCTTCACCCAGGGGGAGGGCGGCCGGGTGGAGGTGTCCGCGACCCGCACCGGCACCGGCCGCACCGACGGCCGGCTGCTGATCACGGTGCTCGACGACGGCTCCGGTCTGCCCGAGGGCTTCGATCCGCAGCGCGCCGGCAATCTCGGGCTGCAGATCGTGCGGACCCTCGTGGAGGGCGAGCTCGGCGGCGCGTTCGACATGCTCCGGGCCGAGCCGCGCGGCACCAAGGTCGTCCTCGACGTCCCGGTCAGCCCGCAGAAGTAGTGACGCTGCGTGACGCAGCGTGTCCCGGACAGCACTGAGCCCCGGACCGAATGGTTCCCGGTCCGGGGCTCAAGAGCACGTTGCTGAGCGCTTGTCAGGTGTTGCTACGCGCTGCGGCTCGAGGCTCGAAAGTCGATGTCAGGCGGTGGCGTTGCGCGCCCGATTGCGAGCGGCGCGGCGCTTCATCGCGCGGCGCTCGTCCTCGCTGAGACCGCCCCAGACGCCGGAGTCCTGACCGGACTCGAGCGCCCACTGCAGGCACTGCTCCATGACGGGGCAGCGGCGGCAGACGGCCTTGGCTTCCTCGATCTGCAGCAGCGCAGGACCGGTGTTGCCGATGGGGAAGAAGAGTTCCGGGTCTTCCTCGCGGCAAACGGCGTTGTGACGCCAGTCCATGGCTGCTCCATCTCCTTGTATTGCGGGCAGGTTGCTTGTGAATGTGAACGCTTTCACGAATCCCCCCGTGAGGGAAGGGCGACCAGCCAGTTTCCTGGAAGGTCAGTCAGGGACTCGTGGAGGGGTTCTGGCGGTCTGTGTGGGTGCCGGGTTCTGCGGGCTGTCCCGATCGCCATGAAGAGATTCGCAAACCTCGGACGGGGATACAACCCCTTCCGGAAAGTTTTTTTTGATTCGTCGGTGTCTACTAGGTCACAGCCCTACATCGTGAGGGTGGACCGGCGTGTAAACGTTCGAGTGAAAGGACTTTGGGCCCTTCCACTCACACAATCACACGCAGTGCACGGCGTACGCCTGTGAACCGAACGCTGGTGCGCAGGCCGAGGTGGTCTCCGTCCATCTGGAACGGAAGGGGAACCTTCGAATGCAAGGTGAAGTCGGTCAGATCGTGCAGAGACACCGCGTGCTTGCCGTGCGGACCGCGCTCAGGAGTCGAGGTCAGGAGCTGTGTGGCGTAGCGGGCGACGGCCGGAGTTGACAAACGGTTGAGTGCCAATACGTCAAGCGCAGTATCGAACGATGCCTCCGGAGAGGCGTAAAGCGGACGATTGCCCAGATACGTCCACGGCGAGGTGTTGCAGACTATCGACAGCGCCAGGCCCGTGACGGGATCCGCGCCGGGGCGCTCCAGCGTCACCGTGCCGCGGCGCCGGTTCGGGTCGTCCCAGAACTGACGCATCAGCTGTCGTACGTACAGGGCGTGCGTCGAACGCTTGCCGCGCTCCCGCTGCTGCTCGACCCGGCCCACCACCCCCGCGTCGAAACCGAAGCCCGCGCAGAACGTGAACCAGCGCGCCGGAACCGACTCGTCCTCCGTGCCCGGGGTGCCGGCCGCCAGCCCGAGGCCCACCGTCCGCTCCCGCTGCTCCCGCAGTGCGTCCAGCAGGGCGCCGGTCGCCTCGACCGCGTCGTTGGGCAGCCCGAGTGCGCGGGCGAACACGTTCGTCGAGCCGCCGGGCACCACCGCCAGCCGGGGCAGCCGCTCCGGATCCGGCCCGTTGTGCAGCAGCCCGTTGACCACCTCGTTGACCGTGCCGTCGCCGCCGAGCGCCACGACGAGGTCGATGCCGTTCTCGGCCGCCGTGCGGCCCAGGTCCCGGGCGTGCCCGCGGTACTCGGTGGTCACCGCCTCCAGCTTCATCTCGCTGGCCAGGGCATGGGTCAGGACGTCGCGCGTGCGCGCACTGGTGGTCGTCGCTGCTGGGTTGGCCACGAGAAGTGCACGCATGGGCGCCAGCCTACCGACCCGTTCATATGCAGCCCATACTGCCCGTCCCCTCCGGGGGCGCGGGCGCGCGGCTACCCTGCTGGGGTGAGTACGAAGCCCACCCCCGCCACGGCCCAGCCGACCGCCCCGCTGCCCGGACGGCTGACCGCCGCCGCCGCGCTGACCGCCCTGGAGGGCCTGGCGCTGGCCGGCCTCGGCGTCTACATGCTGTTCGTGGGCATCGCCGGCGACCCCGACTCCCCGCAGCAGGCCGAGACCGGCGGGATCACCCTGCTCGCGCTCGCCGCGCTGCCTTTGGTCGCGGCGCGCGGGCTGCGCCTGGGCCGCCGCTGGAGCCGCGGGCCCGCGCTGATCACCCAGCTGATGGCGTTGCCGGTGGCGTGGACCCTGTACTCCACGGGCGGGGCGATGATCGCCGCCGCCGTGGCGCTGGCCGTGGCCGCGGTGGCCGTCGTGGCCCTGCTGGTGAACCCGACGGCGACCGAGGCGCTGGGAATCGGGCCCGGCGGGCAGACCCGCTAGACCCGGCGGTCCGTACGGGCGCCGCGAACCTGCGGCCGTGCCCGTACCCGTACTCCTACTCCTCGACCAGGAGCTTCTCGCGCAGCTGGGCCAGGGTGCGGGCCAGCAGGCGGGAGACGTGCATCTGTGAGATGCCGACCTCCTGCGCGATCTGCGACTGCGTCATGTTGCCGAAGAACCGCAGCAGCAGGATCCGCTTCTCCCGCGGAGGCAGCCCCTCCAGCAGGGGCTTGAGCGACTCGCGGTACTCGACGCCCTCCAGCGCCTCGTCCTCGGCGCCCAGCGTGTCCGCCACGGCCGGCGACTCGTCGTCGGTGTCCGGGACGTCCAGCGAGAGGGTGCTGTAGGCATTGGCCGATTCCAGCCCCTCCAGCACCTCCTCCTCGGAGATCCCGAGCCGTTCGGCGAGCTCGTGGACCGTGGGGGAGCGGCCGTGCTGCTGGGACAGCTCCGCCGTGGCCGTGGTCAGCGAGAGCCGCAGCTCCTGCAGGCGCCGCGGCACGCGCACGGCCCAGCCCTTGTCGCGGAAGTGCCGCTTGATCTCGCCGACCACGGTGGGAGTCGCGTACGTCGAGAACTCGACGCCGCGGTCCGGGTCGAACCGGTCCACCGACTTGATCAGGCCGATCGTGGCGACCTGCGTCAGATCGTCGAGCGGCTCACCGCGGTTGCGGAACCGCCGGGCGAGGTGTTCGACCAGCGGCAGGTGCATCCGCACGAGCCGGTTGCGCAGCTCCGCCTTCTCCACCGAGCCGTCGGGCAGCGCCCGCAGCTCGATGAACAGGGCCCGCGCCCCGCTGCGGTCGCGCGGATCGGGCAGCGCCGTGGGCACCGGCAGCACCGGTGCCGGTGCCGGTTCCGTGTCCGGCGCCGTGGCAGCGGCTCCGGGTGGCTGTGAAGATTGTGGTTCCTCGTGCTGGTTCTCGCTCATAGGGCCCGCCCGTCGCTCCGCCGAGTCCAAAAAGCCGTCTTCCGCATACGCGTCAGCCGGGTGCGGCCGGGCGTGCTGCTGCTCCGGGATGCCGCCGTCGACCTCGTGCCGTACCCGGGGCCGATCCCCGCCCCGCACCGGGATCTCCCCGCCGCTCACGCCGGGCCTGGACCCGCGCCGCGCTGTTTGTAGAGGCTGATGCTCACCGTCTTGTCCTCCTCGACGGTGGACTCGACCTTGCCGGCCAGCGCCGACAGGACGGTCCAGGCGAACGTGTCGCGCTCGGGCGCACGTCCGTCCGTGGTCGGCGCCGAGACGGTCACCTCGAGCGAGTCGTCGACCAGCCGGAACACGCAGCTGAGGACGGAGCCCGGCACGGCCTGCTGGAGCAGGATCGCGCAGGCCTCGTCCACCGCGATGCGGAGGTCCTCGATCTCGTCGAGGGTGAAGTCCAAACGTGCCGCGAGACCGGCCGTGGCCGTTCGCAGCACCGACAGGTAGGCACCCGCAGCGGGCAGCCGGACTTCCACGAAGTCCTGGGTCCCGGGCTCGCCTGCGATCTGGGACACCCTCACCTCCAAGGTGGTACGAGCTCTGTTCGCCGGTGACGCTACCGCGATCCGGGCGATCGTGTCGCGGCACCCCTCATGACGCCCGTTCCAGACACCCCCGCCCACGGCCAGTGACTGATGGTAAGCCCATGGGTACGCACAGTGGCTAGGGGTCTGCGGGCCCAAATCAGGGGAACCGGCGGAGGGTTGACCTACCCCGGTTCAGACGATCGAACCGTCGACAAAACACCACCGCCACGTCTCGCCCGGCTCGAAGCTTCGCATGACCGGATGGCCGGTGCTCTGATGGTGCGCCGTGGCGTGCCGGTGCGGGGAGGAGTCGCAGCACGCCACGTAGCCGCACCCCAGACACATCCGCAACTGCACCGGATGGCTGCCGAGCACCTGACATTCAGGGCAGGTCAGGGCAGTCGGGACAGGCTCGGGGCGCGGCAGTTCGGCAACGTGGGTGCACTCGCTCATGATGGCCAGCGTACTGACGTGCGGGCGCCGCAGGACGAATGCCGATCAGCGACGACGAGCGAGGGTGGATCTTCGATGGAGGTATTGCCGCTGGTGGCGCTGGTGGCGGGCAGCGCGATCGTTGCGGGGGCCGCCCGCTGGACCCGGGTCCCCGCGCCGCTGCTGCTGGTCGCCGCAGGCCTGATGGCCGCGTACGTCCCGGGCGTGCCCTCGTACGCGCTCGACCCGCACATCGTGCTGCCGCTGCTGCTCCCGCCGCTGCTGTACACGGCCGCGGTGGACAGCTCGTACCTGGATCTGAGGGCGAACGTACGGCCCGTCGCGCTGCTGTCGGTCGGCTACGTGCTCTTCGCGACGGTCGCCGTCGGGTACGCGGCGTACCTGGTGGTGCCGGGGCTGTCGCTGCCGGTGGCGCTGGTGCTGGGCGCGGTGATCGCGCCGCCCGACGCGGTGGCCGCGACGGCGATCGCCCGCAAGCTCGGGCTGCCGAACCGGATCACCACCATCCTGCAGGGCGAGTCCCTGGTGAACGACGCCACCGCGATCACCGCGTACAAGGTGGCGCTGGCTGCGGTGATCGGGACGAGCGCCGGCTGGGCGGGCGGGATCGCGGAGTTCCTGCTGGCCTCGGTGGGCGGCGTCGGGGTGGGCCTGGTGCTGATGGTGCCGATCCACCACCTGCGCAAGCGGCTGCGGGAGCCGCTGCTCCAGAACACGCTGTCGCTGCTCATCCCGTTCGTGGCGTACGCGGCGGCCGAGCGGGTGCACGCCTCGGGCGTGCTGGCGGTGGTCGTGGTGGCGCTGTACCTCGGGCACCGCAACTGGCAGGTCGACTTCGCGACCCGGCTCCAGGAGGAGGCGGTGTGGAAGATGGTCGCCTTCATCCTCGAGTCGGTGGTCTTCGCGCTGATCGGCCTCCAGCTGCCGGTGGTCCTGAAGGGGCTCGCGCAGTACGAGGGCTGGGACGCGGCCTGGTACGCGCTGGCGGTGTTCCTGGCAGTGGTGGTGGCCCGCTTCGTGTGGGTGTTCCCGGCGACGTTCGTACCGCGGCTGTCGGAGCGGATCCGCAGCCGGGAGCCGGACACCAACTGGAAGGCGCCGGTGATCGTGGGCTGGGCCGGGATGCGCGGGGTGGTCTCGCTGGCGATCGCCTTCTCGGTCCCGATCAGCGTGCCGCACCGCAACCTGATCCTCTTCCTGACCTTCACGACGGTGATCGGCACGCTGGTGGTGCAGGGCCTGACGCTGCCGCCGCTGATCCGGCTGCTGCGGCTGCCGCCGCGGGACCTGCACGCGGAGACGCTGGCGGAGGCACAGGCCCAGAGCGAGGCCTCGCGGTCGGCGGAGGACCGGCTGGCGGAGCTGCTGGCGGAGCCGGAGAACGCGCTGCCGCCGCCGCTGGCGGAGCGGCTGCGTACGGTCATGGAGCGGCGGCGCAACGCGGTGTGGGAGCGGCTGGGGGAGGTCAACCCGGTCACCGGCGAATCGGCGGACGACGTCTACCGGCGTCTCGCGCGGGAGATGATCGCGGCCGAGCGCGAGGTCTTCGTGACCCTGCGGGACCACCGCCGGATCGACGACGAGATGCTCCGGGGCCTGCTCCGCAGACTGGACCTGGAGGAGGCGGCGGCCTACCGCGAGGACGCGGCCTGATCCCCCTCGTGCGGGGCCGCGGGCCGCGGGGTGGCCCTGTCGTCGGCCACCCGCTGGTGCCGGCGCCGCACGTCCGTCGTCACGGACGGCCCGTGACGACGGCGGTCAGGGTCGTCCCCGGCGGGAAGGCGCCCGATTCCGTCAGGGCCGCCAGGGCCCACAGCAGCTTGGCCACGTAGATCCGCTCGACCCGGAACCCGTGGCGCTCCCCGAAGTCGGCGGCGAACTCGTCCAGTACGGCGGGGACGCGTGCGTAGCCGCCGTGGTGGAAGCCCTCCGCCAGGCTCCAGAGCCCGGCCGGACCCCCGAAGGCCGCCTGCTGGAGGGAACGTATCTCCGCCCCCAGGAACTCGCCCGCCAGGACGGGAACGCCCAGCGCCCGCTGGCCCGGGGCCAGCCCCGCCGCCAGGCCGGCTAGCGTGCCGCCCGTACCGCAGGCCACCGCGACCACGTCGGACATGCCGTGCAGCTCCCGCCCGAGCTCCGCGCACCCCCGCAGGGCGAGGGCGTTGCTGCCGCCCTCGGGGACGACGTACGAACCGGTCGCGCCGGCTCCCGCCAGCAGCCGGGCCAGCACCTCGGGCTCGGCCTTGCGGCGGTACTCCGAGCGCGTGACGAAGTGCAGCCGCATCCCGTCCGCCGCGCACCGGGCCAGGGAGTCGTTGAGGGGAAGGCCGGCGAGCTCGTCCCCGCGGACGATCCCGACGGTCGGCATCCCGAGCAGCCGCCCGGCGGCCGCGGTGGCCCGCAGGTGGTTCGAGTACGCCCCGCCGAAGGTCGCCACCCCCGGGAAGCCCCCGTCGACGGCGGCCCGCAGATTCGGCGCGAGCTTGCGCCACTTGTTGCCGGGCAGCTCGGGATGCACGAGGTCGTCCCGCTTCAGCAGCAGCCGCACCCCGTACTGCCCGAACCGCTCGTCGCGAACCTCCAGCAGCGGGGAGGGCGGCCGGGGCTGCAGGACGACGGCGGGGTCGGGGGAGCGGTTCACCCGCCCATTGTCCGACGCCCGCCGGCTTGCGGCCGGACCGGCGACGTCCTGCCCGCCGGGCGCGGGCAGGGGTCGGCGGGGTGCCGGTCGCGGGGCGGCTACTTCAGGCGTTCGCCGACGCGGGCGCGGAACGCGTCCATCGTGAAGCCCCTCGGGTCGGGCTTGCCCGGCTGCCATTCGAGGTGGCCGATCACCGAGCGTTCGGTCCAGCCGTGGACGCGGCAGACGGCTGCCGCCGCGCGGGCCATGGCGTCGAGCTGGACCTCCGGCCAGGGGTCGGCGCCGTCGCCGAGGTTCTCGCACTCGAAGCCGTAGAAGTGCGGATTGCCGTCGGTGTTCGCGCGGCGGTCCGGCGGGAGCCGCTTCTCGGCGATCACCGCCGCCAGGACGTCCGAGTCGCCCTTCCCGGCGTGGTTGGCGCGGCCGTAGCCGACCAGGTGGACCCGGCCGTCCTTGGTGATCACGCCGTGGCAGAGCGGGCCGGGGAGGTCGTCGTCGCCGTCGCGGCAGAGGTCGACGGTGAACCTCGTGCCGTGCGTGACGGTGTGGTGGATCATCACACCGTTCACCGGGCCCCACGGGCCCTTGTGGTTGCGGTTGTGGGTGCGCCAGGCGCCGACCTCGACGACGGTCAGGCCCTCGTTCCGCAGGGCGCCGATGAACCGGTCCGCGGACATGGGTGCGGACATGGCCGCCTCCTCTCCGGGTGCGCGGTGGTCACCTTGCGTGTCCACCTCGTTGCACTCCGGTGTAGTGGAGGCGGTTCCTCCGGGCTAGTGCCTTCGTACAGTGAGCGAGCCGATCCGGACACTCGTACCGACCGGCCCACCCGTCACGGGAGTTACACGGAGGCCAGCCACAGGTCCGGTCCGAACACCTCGTAGTGGATGTCCGCGGCGGGGATCCCCTTGGCCAGCAGCTGCGCGCGTACCGCCCGCATGAAGGGGAGCGGCCCGCACAGGTATGCCGTGGTGCCCGGAGCCACCGGGACGTCCGAGAGGTCGAGGAAGCCCTCTCCGTCACCCGGCTCGGCGTCGGCCTCGTACCAGAAACGGGCCGAGGCGTCGGGCAGCTTGTGCGTCAGTGCCCGGTGGTCGGCCCGCAGCGCGTGGTCGGCGGGGGAGCGGTCGGCGTGCAGGACGGTCACCGGGGCCGCGTGCCCGGTGTCGGCGAGGTGCGCCAGCATCGACAGCATCGGGGTGCAGCCGATCCCGGCCGAGGCGAGCAGGACCGGGGCGGCGAGGTCGCGCAGGACCAGGTCGCCGTACGGGGCCGAGACCCGCAGGGTGTCGCCGGGCGCGATCCGCGCGTGGAGGTGGTTCGAGACCTCGCCGTCGGGGCCTGCGCCCCCCGGGCCCGCGGCGGCCGGGCCGTGGACCCGCTTGACGGTGATCGAGTGCACCGGCGCACCGGGCGCGCCGGAGAGGCTGTACTGGCGTATCTGGCGGGCTCCGTCGGGCAGCTCGACCTGGACCGAGACGTACTGGCCGGGCCTGAAGGAGGGGGCCGGGGAGCCGTCCGCCGGGGCCAGGTGGAAGGTGGTGCAGTCGGCGGTCTCCTCGACGCGGGCGGCGACCGTCCAGCTGCGCCAGACGTCGCCGGCGAGGACCCGCTGCTCGGCGTGGAGCCGCTCCTCGATGGAGATGAGGGCGTTGGCCATCAGCCAGTAGACCTCGTCCCAGGCCTCGGCCACCTCGGGGGTGACCGCCTCGCCGAGGACCTCGGCGATCGCCGCGAAGAGGTGGCGGTGGACGACGGGGTACTGCTCGCGGGTGACGCCGAGGGAGGCGTGCTTGTGCGCGATGCGGTGCAGCATCACGTCGGGGCGGGTGTCCGGGTGGGCGAGGAGATGGCTCGCGAAGGCCGCGACGGAGCCGGCGAGGGCCTGCTTCTGGAGGCCGGCGTTCTGGTTGCCGCGGTTGAACAGGTCGCGCAGCAGCTCCGGGTGGGCCGCGAACAGCTTCGCGTAGAAGAGCTCCGCGATGTCGCCTATGGCCGCGCCCACGGCGGGCAGGGTGGCACGTACGGTCTCGGTCGACTTCTCGGACAGCATGCGGGGCTCCTCGTCGGTCGTTCTCGATTAATTGGTATATGAGATGCGTATTTTTTGCTACGGGTACACCCGTTCGAGCCGCGGGTTGCCGCGGCGGGAATCGGCCATCGGGCCCCCGGCTCAGGGGCTTTGGGGCGGACTTCCGGTCCGTCCCGGCGGGCCACCCGCAATGCCCAGCAGCAGCGGGCCGGTGGGCGCCGCGACCAGGTCGTTCACCGTGAGCGGGTCCAGTGCGGCGAAGAAGGCCTCCTGGGCGCGGCGCAGTGCGCCCCGCAGGAGGCAGGCCCCGCGCAGCGGGCAGGGGGTGGTGCCGTCACAGTCCACGACGTCGCCCGCACCCTCCAGTTCGCGGACCACCCCGCCCACCGAGGCGGCCCGCCCGGCGGCGGTCAGGGCGAGCCCGCCGCCGCGGCCGCGCCGCGCCTCGACCAGGCCGAGGTGCTGCAGCCTGGCGACCACTTTCGCGGTGTGCGTGTACGGGACCTCCATGGTCGCCGCCACGTCGCGCGTGGTCGGAAGGTCCGCCTCCGCGACCGCCAGGCGCATCAGGACGCGCAGTGCCAGGTCGGTGAATCGGGTCAGCCGCATGGCCGCAGCCTAGGAAACTCGCATCTTGTATGCAAATTAAAGGCGGTCTGGAGGGCGGATGGCCGGAACCGGTGGGATGGGAGAGGTCTCGAGTGAAGGAGGTGAACCCCAAAGAGTGCCCACGCCCTGACGGAGTAGTCCCACCCTTTTGTGTAATGGTCCCATCACGTTCCGCACTGGAAGGCTGACCCCGCAGATCCATGGAGTGATCGAAAGGGAAACACATGTCGGTCCAGGCAGGTTCCGATCCCGAGGTCCAGACACCGCAGCGGAGTCTTGCGACATCGGCCGCGCGGAACTTGGCAACCACGACCAAGTCCGCGCCGCAGATGCAGGAGATCACCTCGCGGTGGCTCCTGAAGATGCTCCCGTGGGTGTCCGTCCAGGGCGGCACGTACAGGGTGAACCGGCGGCTGAGCTACTCGGTCGGCGACGGACGCGTGGAGTTCATCAAGACCGGGACCCAGGTCCAGGTCATCCCGGCCGAGCTCGGCGAGCTCCCGCTGCTGCGCACCTACGAGGACCAGGACGTGCTCTCCGAGCTCGCCCAGCGGTGCCGGCAGGTCGACTTCGAGGCCGGCCAGGAGCTGACCTCCTTCGGGAGCGCCTGCGACCAGGTGGTCCTGCTCGCCCATGGACGCATCGACCAGGTCGGCCCCGGTCCCTACGGCGAGGACGCGGTCCTGCGGACCGTCGCGGACGGCGCCTACTTCGGCGAGGACGCCCTCGTCGACGAGGAGGCGATCTGGGAGTACACCGCCCGCGCCGCCACCTCCGGCACCGCGCTTGTCCTGTCCCGCCAGGACTTCCGGCTCCTCGCCGACCGCGTCGACTCGCTGCGCGCGCACGTGGAGGCCCAGCGGTCCCTGCCGGCCCAGCGCACCAACAAGTACGGCGAGGCCGCGATCGACCTCTCCGCCGGCCACCGGGGCGAGGCCGTCCTGCCCGGCACCTTCGTGGACTACGAGGCCAAGCCGCGCGAGTACGAACTCTCCATTGCACAAACGGTCCTGCGGGTGCACACGCGCGTCGCCGACCTCTACAACCAGCCGATGAACCAGACCGAGCAGCAGTT
This sequence comes from Streptomyces sp. NPDC002209, assembly GCF_042890265.1. Classification (NCBI taxonomy): domain Bacteria; kingdom Bacillati; phylum Actinomycetota; class Actinomycetes; order Kitasatosporales; family Streptomycetaceae; genus Streptomyces; species Streptomyces sp. NPDC002209. The sequence continues at coordinate 118,021 of NZ_JBIARX010000002.1, forward strand.
GCGGCTCACGGTCGAGGCGCTGCGCGAGCGCCAGGAGCACGAGATGCTCAACAACCGCGACTTCGGCCTGCTCCACAACGCCGACTACGACCAGCGCATCCAGCCGCACGACGGCGGGCCCAGCCCCGACGACATGGACCAGCTGCTCAGCATGCGGCGCGGCTCCAAGCTGTTCCTCGCCCACCCCAAGGCCATCGCCGCCTTCGGCCGCGAGTGCAACAAGCGCGGCCTGTACCCGGAGTCGATCGACGTCGACGGGCACCGGGTGCCGTCCTGGCGCGGGGTGCCGATCTTCCCGTCCAACAAGATCCCGATCAGCGACGCCCGCACCACGTCCATCCTCTGCATGCGCACCGGCGAGGACGACTCCGGCGTCATCGGCCTCCACCAGCCGGGGATCCCGGACGAGATCGAGCCGAGCATGTCGGTGCGCTTCATGGGCATCAGCGAGCAGGCGATCATCTCGTACCTGGTCACCGCCTACTTCTCCGCCGCGGTGCTCGTGCCGGACGCGCTCGGCGTCCTGGAGAACGTCGAGATCGCCCGCTGGCGCTGAGCGGCCGGCCGAGCACGACACCCGGGATCGGGGGACACGCCATGGGCACCACTGAGGCGATCACGACCGGCGAGGGGCAGGAGGCCGCGGCCCTGCTGGAGCGGACAAGAGAAACGGTCAACCCGGAACTGCGCCGCACCGTCGGGAACCTCCCGGGGGCGATGCGGCGCGTGGCGATGTACCACTTCGGCTGGGAGCACGCGGACGGCACCCCGGCCGCGGGCAATGCGGGCAAGGCCATCCGCCCCGCCCTCGTGCTCGCCGCGGCCCAGGCCCTGCGGGGCCCGGACGCCAAGACGGCCGCAGGCGCGGTACGGGCGGCGGTGGCCGTGGAGCTCGCGCACAACTTCACGCTGCTGCACGACGACGTCATCGACAAGGACACGAAGCGCCGGGGCAGGCCCACCGCCTGGACCGTCTTCGGGATGCCGGACGCGATCATCACCGGCGACGCCATGATGGCGCTCGCGCTGCGGCTGCTCGCGGAGGATCCGCACCCGGCCTCGGCGCAGGCCTCGGCGCGGCTCGCGGCCTGCGTCATCGAGCTGTGCGCCGGTCAGCAGGCGGACTGCGCCTTCGAGCAGCGGGCGTACGTCTCGCTCGACGAGTGCCTGACCATGGCGACGGCCAAGACCGGGGCCCTGCTGGGCTGCGCCTGCGCGCTCGGCGCGCTCTACGCCGGCGCCGGGCCGGACGAGGTCGACGCGATGGACGCCTTCGGGCGGGAGGCCGGGCTGGCCTTCCAGCTGATCGACGACCTGATCGGCATCTGGGGGGATCCGGGCCACACGGGCAAACCCGCCGGGGCCGATCTGATCGCCCGCAAGAAGTCCCTCCCGGTCGTGGCCGCCCTCACCTCGGGCACCGCGGCCGGCGAGGAGCTGGCGGCCCTGTACGCGGGTCCCATGGCCGAGGACGACGTGCGGAAGGCCGCAGACGCGGTGGACCGGGCCGGCGGGCGCGACTGGGCGCAGGCCCATGCCGCGGACCGGATGGGCCGGGCGGTGCAGCTGCTGTCCCGGGCCGTGCCGGACCTCGGGGCGGCGGGCGGGCTGCTGGCGCTGGCGGAGTTCGTCACCCGGCGGACCCGGTGAGCCCGTAGCGCGGCGAAGGCCGTACCCGCGCTCCGTACCCGGGCCCCGTGCGCAAGCCCCGTGCGCAAGCCCCGTGCGCAAGCCCCGTGCGCAAGCCCCGTTCCGGCACTGCATCGTGCCGGAACGGGGCTTTCCGCCGTTCCGGCGCCAACTCTAGGATCGCCCGCGGCAGTTGAAACGTGAGCGAAGGGTGTGACCAGTGGCGCTGGAGATACGTCAGGCGGATCAGTCGGACCGGGACGCGGTGGCGCGGCTGCTCGACGAGGCCTTCCGCACCGACCCGGTGAGCAGCTGGGTCTTCCCGGACCCGGAGCACCGGGCCGCGGTGCACGGAAAGTTCCTGGGCGTCTTCGTGGACGTGGCGCTGGCCGAGGGCCGGATCGACTACGCGGTGGACGGCTCGGCGGCGGCGCTGTGGCTGCGGATCCCGGCCGGGGAGCCGGAAGGGGAAGCCGCCGAGGACGACGTCCCGGCGAAGATGCGCGCGGTCGCCGACCCCGACAACGAGCGGTGCGAGCTGGTCGGCCGGCTGACGGGCGCGGTGCACCCGACCGCCGAGGAGCACGAGTACCTGCTGATGATCGCGGTCGCCCCGGGCCGGCAGGGCGAGGGGCTCGGGACCGAGCTGATGCGGCCGGTGCTCGAGCGCTGCGACCGCGAGGGCGTGCCGGCGTACCTGGAGGCCAGCAGCGAGCGCAGCAAGGGGCTGTACGAGCGGCTCGGCTGGGAGTTCACGGGCGAGGCGGTGCAGCTGCCGCAGGGGCCGCTGATGTGGCCGATGTGGCGCAAGCCGCAGGGGACGACGTCGTCCCGTTCGCGCTGACCACGGCGGGCGCAGCACTTTCGCAAGCGCCGGAACCGGCCGAACGCACGGAACCGGCCTACCGTGGAGGTATGGCCGGTGAACAGCACCAACAGCAGGATCGGCGCCACCCGCACCCGCCCGAGGCCGTGGCCCCGCAGACCGCGCACGAACAGCTCGCGTGCCCGGTCTGCGGGCGCCCCGTCGAAACCGTCATCCGGCGGCGGAAGGCGCTGGGGATCTTCATTCCCGAGTGGGTACCGGGTCCCTGCCGGAACCCGGACTGCGCGGAATACGTACCCGAGGTGGGAAAGCTGCCCTAGCTCGTCAGCTCTTCGAGCCCAGCCCCGACGCGGCCAGCCCGTTGCGCCACAGCTGGTCCACGCGCGAGCGCTCCGCGCTGTTCGGGTTGGCGTTCTGGCACGAGGTGCCCGGGCCGCCGCCCGACATCAGCTCGGAGCAGGGACCCGAGTAGTGGTCCGGCAGACCCAGCACGTGGCCGGTCTCGTGCGCGGTCACCCGGGTGGAGTTGTACTGCTGGTTCTGCCGGTAGTCGAGGAAGATGTAGCCCCGGCCGTGGCCGTCGGTGCTCGCGTACGAACCGCGCGAGTCGTTGCCCTCGTAGTACGAGAAGTTCCCGCCGGAGGAGACCTCCTGGAGCTTCACGTTCGAGACCGAGCTGTTCCATATCTGCGTGGAGCGGGATATCTGGCTGCGGAAGCTCGGCGCGTTGCGCGTGTTGTAGGTGACGGTCACCGCGAGGGCGGCCGGGTTCGCGGCGCGCTGCTCGGCGACCGAGCGCTGCACGGCCTCGAAGAAGGCGCGGTTGGCGTCCTGGTTCTCCTGCGAGTTCTCGTACGCCGCGTAAGTGGCGGCATTGCCGGCGGGCGCGGTGGCGGAGGCGGCGCTGGCGGTGGGGACCACGCCGAGGGCGGCCGCGAGGCCGAGGCCGACGGTGGTGGCCAGTACGGCCTTTCGGGACATACGGGAGTGGCGCATGTGGGGGGGCTCCTACTCGATCCGGTGGGGGGTGGGTCGTTCGGTACCGGAGTCTGCGGGAGCGGGAGCGGCCGGCGGATGATGTCAGCCACCGATAGCGCCGGCCTATCGGGGAGATTTCGGAAGGTCAACTTCCGTGAGAATGGCGTGATTCGGTGGGGTATCAGTGGCTGGTGCGGTCCGCTGGGACCGGCCTACTCTCGGTTCATGGAGCTCGAGGTGAGGCACCTGCGCGCACTGTGCGCCATTGCCGACGCCGGCAGTCTGCACAAGGCCGCGCGGCAGCTCGGCGTGAGCCAGCCCTCCCTGACGACCCAGCTGCGCCGCATCGAACGCGCCCTGGACGGCGAGCTGTTCCTGCGTGAGCGCACCGGCTGCCGGCCCACCCCGTTCGGCCGCACGGTCCTGGGCCGGGCCCGCCCGCTGCTGGCCGAGATGGCCGCCCTCGTCGCCGAGGCCCGGGCGCTGGCCCGCGGGCCGCGGCTGAACATCGGCTCCACGGCCAGCCGGGCGATACCGGGCTGGCTGCGCCGGATCCACCGCCGGATGCCGGACTTCGAGACCTCGCTGGTGGTGGACGTGTCCGCCAACGCCCTGCTGCGGATGGTGGCTTCGGGGCAGCTGGACGTGGCGTTCGTCCACGAGGTGGAGGGCTGCCCGCTGCGGGTGCCGGCCGGGCTGGAGCTGCGGGTCCTGATGGACCGGGAGCCGCAGTTCGTGTCGATGTCCCGGGACCATCCGGCGGCCCGCCGACCGGTGGTGGAGTTACAGGACCTGGCGGCCGACCGGTGGACGGTCGACCCCTCCGTGGACGGCGAATGGGACGGCCTGCGCCGGGTGTTCGCCGGGGCCGGGCTGGACCCGCCCGTCCTGCACGCCGACTACCACACCGCGACCTCGCTGATCGTCTCCGGCGAGGCGGTGGCCCCCTGCCAGCCGACCTCCGGGCCGCGCGACGACATGGCGATACGGCCGCTGTCCGGCGACCCCCTCGCGGTCAGGCTGCTGCTGGCCACGCGGCCCGGTGCGCATGCCGAGGTCTTCGACGACCTCCGGGCGGCCTACCGCGAGGCCGCCCTGCGCACGCCGCCGTACCGCGCCTGGCTCCACCACCACGCCAGCCCCCTCCTGGCGGCGTAGCCGCCGGCGGCGGGGAGACCTGCGCCCCTGCGCGTCAGGCGGACCACGGCGAAGGAGAGCGCGGGTCGGGCGAGTACACGCAGTAGGTCCCCGTGCGGATGGTGCGGTCGAGGTGGTCACCGAGCGCCGGAGAGGCATCGCCGAGACGGCCGACGGCCTTGCGCACGGCCTGGGTCACCGCAGCCCGGGCCCGTTCGGATGCCGCTCCGGCGCGCCGGCCGCGTCCGCCGAGGCCGACCGCACGGGCCAGTTCGGCGACCAGGAAATCGCGTTCGAACTCGGCCTGCGCCTGCCTGCCGATGTCGTGGTCGGACCGGGCCTCCTCGATGTCGTCCTCGATCTCGGTGAGCCGCCGCCGGTACATGTGCTTGGCCCGGTCGTCCAGGAGGGGACCGGCGTCGTCGGCGCGGAGCAGCCCGCCGACGGCGGCGGGGTCGTCGCTGTCGGCGGCGACGAGGTCGAGGACGTGGAACTCCCGTCCCGGCGCGGCGAGCAGGCGGGCGAGGTGGTGCATGCCCTTGCTGTCGCGGATGTTCATGGACCTGCCGTCGAAGACGACCTTCCAGTAATCCCCTTCCCGGACGAAGGTGTCCGGCTCCGCCGGGGCCGGCTGCGACGGATCGACGGCGGGGGCGCCGGCGATCCGCTCGAACTCGATGCGCGCCGCTTCCCGCTCGAGGGCCTCGGCCTGGAGGTGACCGAGGGCGCGGTGGGCGTCCGCCAGCCGGATCCGGCACTGGGCCGCCTCGTACGGCGCCCCGATCTCGTTCCAGGAGCGGACGGCGTCGGCGAGCAGCGCCGACGCGCCGACCGCGTCGCCCGCCGCGAGCAGGACCGCACCGCGCGCCTGCCGTGCCGAGGCGCTGAGCGCGCTGCTCGCGAAGCGGTCGGCCACTTCCTCGAGCTCGCGGGCCGCCTCCTGCGCCGTCTCCAGGTCAGCGCCGGCCACGGCGATCTCGACCTGCGCGGCCAGCAGCGGCGCCCTGCGCAGCCCGGTGGTGGGGGGAAGCTCCTTCGACGGAACCGGCAGGGGCCGGAGCAGTGCCTCCCGGATCGTGGCGGCCGCCGCGCCGACGTCGCCATCGGCGAGCCGGACCAGCGAGAGCCCGGGCTCGGGGTCCCAGCCGAGGCGGTGGGCGGCGAGCAGCGCCTCCTGCGCACCGGCCGGATCCCCGCGCCGCAGCCGGATGCGGCCCAGCTCCGCCAGCGGCCAGCCCAGCTCCCGCCGCACATAGGGACGCAGCTCGTCGCACGCGAGGAGCACCTGCTCCTCGGCGGCCGCGCAGCGACCCCGCAGGCGCAGGATCTCCGCCCGGTGCACGCGGCACCGGCCGTGGATGCTGCCGATCGCGTTCGTGCGCGCCCACCGCTCCATGGCCTCGGTCCACTGCTCGGCCAGGTCGTACTGGGCAAGGCCCTGCAGCGCGCACACCAGCTCGCAGTAGACGACCCCGGTCGAGAGCGGGTCGAGGTCGCCGGACATCGTCGCCGCCCCGGCGTCGTCGAGCAGGGCCAGACCGCGTTCGACGTCGCCGTCGAAGATCACCAGCCGCGCCAGGGCCACCCGCCCGATCGCGGCTGCCGCCGGATCGGTGTCCAGGCCGATCGCGACCGCCTGCCCGGCCCAGTCGCGAGCGGCGTCGAGGTGGCCGCTGAGGAGCCGCTCGTAGGCGCGCACCGCCGCGAACCATGCGTGCACGGGGGTCGCCGAGGCGGGGTCGAGGAGGCGTTCGGCACGCCCGAGCCACCCCCGTACCGGCGCCATGAGCGCGGTGTCGAACAGCAGGTGCATGGCCACCCGCACGGCGGCGCCGGCCGCGCCGTTGTCCTCGCCCAGGCCGGCCAGCTCGTCGTGCAGGCGCTCCCACGTCTCGACCGCGACGTCGAGATGGCCCGCGGCATACGCGACGCCGGCGAACTCGGCGAGTTCCGCCGGGCCGAGTGCGCCCGCCGCCCGTGCCGTGGCATAGCCGGCGTGGGCCTCCGCCCACGCGCCTCGTGCCGCAGCGCTCCTGGCCTGCTCCAGCGCGGTGGTCCCGTCGCCCGTGGTATCGGTCACGACCATGTCCCTCGATCCGGGGTCGGGGTGGTTACGGCGGTAACCGTCCCGCTTACGCCTCCAGAGTGAGCAATGACCACCGAGGAAGAGGCACCGAGGAGGACACCATGGACACCGTCACCGTGAACGGCATCCGGTTGGAGTACGAAATCCGCGGATCCGGGGAGCCGGTGCTGCTCATCAGCCCGGTCATCGCCGACGGGTTCCTGCCGCTCGTCGCCGAGCCGGCACTGGCCGGACGCCACCAGCTCATCCGCTACCACAAGCGGGGCTGGGGCGGCAGCACCCACACCCCCGGGCCGGTCACCGTCGCCGACCACGCGGCCGACGCCATCGCCCTGCTCGACCGGCTCGGCATCGGCCGGGTGCACGTGGCCGGGCACTCCAGCGGCGCGGCCGTCGCCGCCCAGCTCGCCCAGGACCACTGCGACCGGATCGCCACGGTCTCCCTGCTGGAGCTCTCCCTGCTGTCGGTACCCGCGGGCGCGGCCTTCTTCGAGCAGGTGGCGCCGGCGTTCCGGGCGTACGCCGAGGGGGACGCCGAACGGGCCGTGCAGCTGTTCATGCCCGTCGTCGGCGGGATGGACCGGGACCGCTGCCTGACACTGCTCGACGAGCGGGTACCCGGCAGCGTCGCACAGGCGGTCAAGGACGCCGACACGTTCTTCGGGGTCGAGCTCCCGGCCCTGGCCGAGTGGCGGTTCGGCCCTGATCAGGCCGCGGCGATCCGCCGGCCGGTGCTCTCCGTTCTCGGCAGCGACACCAGGCCGCTGTGGGTCGAGGTCGCCGCGTTCCTCCGTTCGAACGTGCCCGACCTGGAGGAGTGCGTCGTCGACGGCGTGGGCCACCTCCTCCACATGGAGCGGTCCCCGGCGGTCGCCGGAGCCATGGCCCGGTTCCTCGAACGTCACCCCATCGCGTCCTGAGCTCCGGAGCAGGCTTGACTTCGGGCATCCGCGATATATCGTGTTAGCCAGAAGACGCGATATGTTGCGTGCCGTGTCCGTACGCCGAGGAGGATCAGCACCATGGCAGAGCAGAAGACGTGGTCGGTCGCCGAACCGCAGAAGCTCACCTTCGAGGAGCCGGTGACCGAGCTCCGCGTCCGCCTCGTCGGCGGCACGGTGAACGTCGTCGCCGACGAGGGTCCGGCCCGCCTCGAGGTGGCCGCCGTCGACGGACCGCCGCTGTACGTCGTCCAGGAGGGCGGCACCCTCACCGTGTCCTACGAAGACCTCCCCTGGAACGGTTCCCAGGACCTCAAGAAGTGGTTCGAGGGCAAGCCCTGGAAGGCCTGGTCCCGCTCCGGCTCGGGCCGCAAGGCCTGGGAGCGCAGGGCCACCGTCACCCTCACCGTCCCCGCCGCCACCCGTATGCAGCTGGCCACGGTCAGCGCCACCTCCGTCATCTCCGGCATCGGCGGCGACACCGACGTCAACGGGGTCTCCGGCGACGTCACGCTGGTCGGCCTGGCCGGCAAGGTCAACGCGAAGACCGTCTCCGGCAGCGTCGAGGCCCAGTCCCTCACCGGCGGGCTCGGCTTCCACTCCGTCTCCGGCGGCCTGACGGTGGTCGACGGCGCCGGCGGCACGGTACGCGCCGACTCCGTCAGCGGCGACATGCTCATCGACCTGGCCCTCGACGCGGCCGAGCCGCGACCGGTGGACATCTCCCTCAACTCCGTGTCCGGGCAGGTGGCGATCCGCCTTCCGCACCCGGCCGACGCGCGGGTGGAGGCCAACACGGCCACCGGCGGAGTCTCCAACGCCTTCGAGGACCTGCTCGTCTCCGGCCAGTTCGCCGCCAAGCGGATCACCGGCACGCTGGGCGCCGGCACCGGCACCCTGCGGGCCACCACCGTCTCGGGTTCCATCGCCCTGCTGCGCCGCCCGGCCGCCGACGCCCCGGGCGCCCCCCTCGTGCTCGACAAGAAGGTGCTCTGACATGCCGCCCGTCTTCGCCCACGGCCGCCTCCGCCTCTACCTGCTCAAGCTGCTGGACGAGGCACCGCGTCACGGCTACGAGGTGATCCGGATGCTGGAGGAGCGTTTCCAGGGCCTGTACGCGCCCTCCGCGGGCACGGTGTACCCCCGGCTGGCCAAGCTGGAGGCCGAGGGCCTGGTCACGCACGCCACCGAAGGCGGGCGCAAGGTGTACTCCATCACCGAGGCGGGCCGCGCCGAACTGGCCGACCGGGGCGGTGAACTCGCCGACCTGGAGCTGGAGATCCGCGATTCGGTGTCCGAGCTGGCCGCCGAGATCCGTGACGACGTACGGGGCGCGGCGGGTGCCCTGCGGCGCGAGATGCGGGCCGCGGCCTCCGCGACGGCGACCCCGGTCGAGGACGCGTCCTGGGCGGCGGCCAAGGAGGAGCTGCGCAAGGCCAGGCAGGAGTGGAAGGAACAGGCGCGCCGGGCTAAGGACGAGAGCCGCCGGGCCCGCGAGGAGGCCCAGCAGGCCCGCCGCCAGGCCAAGGAGGCGCAGGAGCGGGCGCGCGAGGAGGTCATGCGGATCGCGGGCCAGCTGCAGGAGCAGTTCGCGAAGTCCGGCGGGGTGCTGGGCAATCTGGCCGGCACCTGGCTCGGCGGAAGCGCGGGCGGCACGGGCAGCGCGGGCGGCGCTGGCGGTGCGGGCAGCGCGGGTGCCGGTACGGGTGCCACCGGCGCCGCGGCGGCGGACTCGGACTGGGCCGAGGACCTCGCCCCCACCGGCGACCCGGCCCGCGACCTGGACCGCCTGCTCGACCGCTTCCGCGACGACGTCCGCGACGCGGCCCGCGACCACGGCGTCACCCCGGCCCGGCTGGCCGAGGCCCGCGCCCACCTCGCGGCGGCGGCGGACCGCCTCGCCGAGACGTTCCGCCCGTCGCGATAGGTCGCGGATCCGGCGGCGGATCAGGCCGCCGATCAGGCCGCCAGGCCCGCCTCGGCCGCCGCGTACGTGACGCCGTGGTCCGCCAGGACCTCGGCGGCCGTGCCCGGTCGGGAGATCAGCGCGAGCAGCAGGTGCAGGGTGGCGATGTGGCGGTCGTGGCGGCCCAGCGCGATGCGCAGGGACTGCTCCAGGACCTTCTTCGCACCCTGGGTGAAGGGGACGTGGCGGCTCTCCGGTTCCGGGCGGCCCAGCGCCGAGCGGAGCGAGGAGCCAAGGGTCCGGCGCCGCGGGGTCGCCGAGGCGAGTGCGCCCTCGCCGTGGGTCTCCTCGACCCGGGAGACGATCTCGGTGAGGTCGATGCCGAGGCCCGCGAGGGCCTCCTCGTCCGCCCGGGACATGCCGCCCCGGCGGCGGGCCGCGGCGAGGTCGGCCGTGACCGCGGCGCGGTCCACGCCCAGCGGATCCAGTGCACCCCGGTCCAGCAGGGCCTGGAGCAGGTGCTCCTCGGTGACGGTGGCCGCCCCGACCCGGTGGGCCTCGGCCACGGCGCCGGTCACGGTGCTGCGGGCGTCCTGCGTGAAGCGTTCGAACATCAGACCCTCCCGTGCTTCTTGTGTACGGCCTGCCGGCTGACGCCCAGTTCGGCCGCGATCTCCTGCCAGGACCACCCCTGCGCACGGGCGCTGCGTACCTGTACGGACTCCAGCTGCTCCAGCAGTCTGCGGAGCGCGGCCACGGCACGCAGGCCCACGCGCGGGTCGCGGTCCCCGGCCCGCTCGGCGAGATCGGTCGCTTCTGTCATGCCTGTCAATTTAGGTTGACGAGCGGACGGTGTCAACCACCGTTGACGCGACGGGAGGGTCTCCGGCTACACCGTCAGGACGATCTTCCCGAACAGGTCGCCGGCCTCCAGCTTCTCGAAGCCCTCCCGTGCCCGGTCGAGCGGCAGGACCTCGTCGATCACCGGCCGCACCCCGGTCGCCGCGCAGAAGGCGAGGAGGTCCTCCAGCTCGTCCTTCGATCCCATCGTCGAGCCGACCACCTTGAGCTCCAGGAAGAAGATCCGGGTCAGCTCGGCGTGCGCGGGGCGGTCCCCGCTCGTGGCGCCCGAGATGACCAGGGTGCCGCCCGGGCGCAGCGACTTGACCGAGTGCGACCAGGTGGCCGCGCCGACCGTCTCGATCACCGCGTCCACGCGCTGCGGCAGCCGCGCGCCCGGCTCGTACGCCTCCACCGCGCCCAGCTCCACCGCCCGCTTGCGCTTGGCCTCGTCCCGGCTGGTGGCGAAGACCCGCAGGCCCGCCGCCTTGCCGAGGACGATCGCGGCCGTCGCGACCCCGCCGCCGGCGCCCTGCACCAGCACCGAGTCACCGGGGCGCACGCCCGCGTTCGTGAACAGCATCCGGTACGCCGTCAGCCACGCCGTCGGCAGGCAGGCGGCCTCCTCGAACGACAGCTCGGCGGGCTTGCGCAGCACGTTCCAGGCGGGGACGGTCACCTGCTCCGCGAAGGTGCCCTGGTAGCGCTCGGTCAGGATCGAGCGCGGCTCGTCGGGGCCGACCCCGTGGCCGCTCTGGCCGATCACGGAGTGCAGGACGACCTCGTTGCCGTCCTGGTCGATGCCGGCGGCGTCGCAGCCGAGGATCATCGGGAGTTTGTCCTCGCCGAGGCCGACTCCGCGCAGCGACCACAGGTCGTGGTGGTTGAGGGAGGCGGCCTTGACGTTCACGGTCACCCAGCCGGGGCGGGCCTCGGGGGCCGGGCGCTCGCCCAGCACAAGGCCGCTCAGCGGCTGGTCACGGTCGATTCGGGCGGCGTAGGCAGCGAACATGCCGCGACGCTACCGCCCGGTAGCGCGACGGGCCAGCCCTGTCGGGGCACTGTCGGTGAGGCCTTCGTCGCACGGCCGCCGGACGGATCGGTGCACCTCGGCGGGAACCGGACGGGGGTGTTCCTGCGTCCGTACTGGGCCGTCCGGGGGGCGACCGGAATTGTTCGTTGCGCGCTCAACTAAGCGGGCCACGTGCGGTCTTGTGTGGCCGGATGGGCGAAGTGGAACGTCAGGATCAAGCCTCGGGTGGCGGTAATATTCACGCCATGCCGCCCGGCTCGTCATGAGCCTGCCACCTTGTGGCCGCATGGTCATTGACGGAGCGTCAGCTTCATCGAGGCGCTGAGGCGGAGCATCCCCTCCCGGTTCGGGGGCGGGGAGGGTGTGCCCAACGGAAGAGGGGCCCGGCCGGATGAACATCCGGCCGGGCCCCTCTTCCGTGCTGCCGCCGGGTCAGACCAGGCGGGCCACGCCGTCGGCCTTGGCCGCCGCGGCGACCGCGGCCGCAACGGCCTCGGCGACGCGCGCGTCGAACGGCGAGGGGATCACGTAGTCGGCGGCGAGCTCGTCACCCACGACACCGGCGATGGCGTCGGCGGCGGCGATCTTCATGCCCTCGGTGATCCGGCTGGCGCGAACCTTCAGGGCGCCCGCGAAGATGCCCGGGAACGCCAGCACGTTGTTGATCTGGTTCGGGAAGTCCGAGCGGCCCGTGGCCACGACCGCCGCGTACTTGTGCGCGACGTCCGGGTGGACCTCCGGGTTCGGGTTGGCCATGGCGAAGACGAAGGCGTCCTTCGCCATCGAGGCCACGGCCTCCTCGGGCACCGTGCCGCCGGAGACGCCGATGAACACGTCCGCGCCGTTCAGAGCCGCTTCCAGGGAGCCGGTCTGGCCCGTCTTGTTCGTCAGGCCCGCGATCTCCGCCTTGACGTCCGTCAGGTCGGAGCGGTCCGCCGAGACGACGCCCTTGCGGTCGGTGACGCAGACGTCGCCGATGCCGGCGTCCACGAGGATCTTGGCGATGGCGATGCCCGCCGCGCCCGCACCCGAGATCACGGCGCGCAGGTCGCCGAGCGTGCGCCCGGTCAGCTTCGCGGCGTTGCGCAGGGCGGCCAGGGTCACGATCGCCGTGCCGTGCTGGTCGTCGTGGAAGATCGGGATGTCCAGGGCTTCCTGGAGCCGGCGCTCGATCTCGAAGCAGCGGGGGGCGGAGATGTCCTCCAGGTTGACCCCGCCGAAGGACGGCGCGAGGCGGATGACCGTCTCGACGATCTCGTCCGTGTCCTTGGTCGCGAGCGCGATCGGCACCGCGTCCACACCGCCGAACTGCTTGAACAGGATGGCCTTGCCCTCCATCACGGGGAGGGAGGCCTCGGGACCGATGTCACCGAGTCCGAGCACCGCCGTGCCGTCGGTGACGACGGCGACCACGTTGGACTTCCAGGTGTACTCGTTCACCAGCTCGGGCTGCTCCGCGATGGCGCTGCAGACCTTCGCCACGCCGGGCGTGTACGCGAGGGACAGGTCATCCTTGTTCTGGACCGGCACCGTGGCCTGGATGGCCATCTTGCCGCCCCGGTGCAGCGCGAACACCGCGTCCGGGTTGTTGTCCGTCGCGCTGTCGCTGCGAGGATTGACGATCTCCGCTGCCACTTTCTTGGCCCCTTAAGTCTTTGAATCGTTGAGGGTGACCACACCTGGTTAAGGGGTGGGCGGGCACCGCGTCCGTACTCCGCATCGACGGTTGGCCCGTCTCCGCGAAGGGGAGGTTCGTACGCGCGGGCGCGCCGCACGCGCGCCCTGAGCCCCGGATGAGGGGTGTAAGGATCCGTTGTACCCGAAGAACGCTCACCCAGACGAGTCGATTCCGACTCGACTGCAGACCTCTTGTCCTGTTTTCGGCGAAAGGTCCAAAGACCTCTGTCCAACGGGCGAGACGGACCGCAAATAGTCCGTCAAAAGGGCCAGGTCACAGCGGTTCCTGCGGCCGTGAAGCCGCCATTCCGCAGTCCTGTTGGGTACCCCCACCCACCCGTTATCCGATTTTGACCTGACGAACTGCCTGAATGCGTCAGTCCGAATGGCAAGATGCCGTAATCACACGAGGTCGCGACACTCGAAGGTGCGTGCCCGACCGCTCTCGGATGCTTTCCCCAGCCACCCGGAGGAACCAGCTCATGACCGCAAGCACCACCCGTCGTACGACCGCCGCCCGGTCCCGGATCGCCGCGGTCGGCGCGATCGCGGTCGCCGGCGCCCTGATTCTCACCGGCTGTGGCGACCAGACGGAGAAGGGCTCCGCGTCGACCCCCTCCGGCGGTGCGGCGAAGGACAGCAGCGCCCCGCTCTTCTCGGCCCTGCCGAAGAAGATCCAGGACGCCGGCGTCATCAAGATCGGCACGGACTCCGCCTACGCCCCGATGGAATTCGTCGAGGGTGGCAAGATCGTCGGTGTCGACCCCGACATCGCCGAGGCGCTCGGCAAGCAGCTCGGTGTGAAGATGCAGTTCACCGCGGGCACCTTCGACGGCCTGATCACCTCGATCTACACCGGCCGCGAAGACGCGATCATGTCGTCGATCACCGACAACAAGAAGCGCCAGGAGGGCCTGGACGACAAGGGCCAGAAGATCGGCAAGGGGATCGACTTCGTCGACTACTTCTCCTCCGGCCTCTCGCTCCTCGTCAAGAAGGGCAACCCCGAGGGCATCAAGTCGATGGACGACCTCTGCGGCAAGACCGTGGCCGTCCAGCGCGGCACGATCTACGAGGACACCTTCAAGGCCCAGGCCGAGAAGTGCGGTGACAAGAAGCTCACCATCCAGGCCTTCGACACCGACGCCGAGGCGCAGACCCGCGTCAAGGCCGGCGGCGCCGTCGCCGACCTGAACGACTACCCGGTCGCCGCCTACACGGTGAAGACCTCCGGTGGCGGCAACGACTTCGAGGTCGCCGGCCAGCAGAGCGACGTCGGCCTCTTCGGCATCGGCGTGAGCAAGGAGAACACCCAGCTCCGCGACGCGCTCAAGCAGGCCCTCGACGCCATCATCAAGGACGGCTCCTACGCCAAGGCGCTGGAGAAGTGGAACGTGCAGGACAGTGCCGTCAAGTCCGCGACGGTCAATGCAGGTCAGTAAGTCCCGCGCTCCACGCTCCACTGAAGGGCAGTCATTGTGACTGACAAGATCGAAAAGGGTCCGGCCGACAACCCGCCGGCCGGACCCGGTGCCTCGGGCCTCCCGTACGAGGCCATCAAGGCCATCCCGGTGCGGCACTACGGCCGCTGGGTCAGCGGCGTCGTGGTCGTCGCGCTGCTCGCCTGGCTCGTCTACGCGTTCGCCAACGGCAACGTCATCTGGGCGACGGTCGGCGACAAGCTGTTCGACCCGGCGGTCCTGAGCGGTCTCGGCAACACCGTGATCATCAGCGTCTCCGCCATGGCGCTGGGCCTCGTGCTCGGCATCGTCTTCGCGGTGATGCGCCTCTCGAAGAACCCGGTGACGGGCGCCGTCTCCTGGCTCTACATCTGGTTCTTCCGCGGTACCCCGGTGTACGTGCAGCTGCTGGTGTGGTTCAACCTGTCGCTGATCTTCCAGTACATCAACCTGGGTCCGATCTACAAGAACGAGACCGTCGACGTCATGACCCCGTTCATGGTCGCCCTCCTGGGCCTCGGCCTGAACGAGGGCGCGTACATGGCGGAGATCGTCCGTGCCGGCATCCAGTCGGTCGACGAGGGCCAGACCGAGGCCGCGCACGCGCTCGGTATGCCGCAGACGAAGACCATGCGCCGGATCGTGCTGCCGCAGGCGATGCGCGTGATCATCCCGCCCACGGGCAACGAGTTCATCAACATGCTGAAGACCTCCTCCCTGGTCTCGGCGGTTCAGTACACGGAACTCCTGCGGGCCTCGTCGAACATCGGCAACACGGCCGGTGCCATCATGGAGATGCTGTTCGTGGCCTCCTTCTGGTACCTGGCTCTGACCAGTGTGTTCAGCGTCGGCCAGTACTACCTGGAGCGCCGCTTCGCCCGTGGTTCCACGCGGAACCTGCCGCCGACGCCGTTCCAGCGTCTGAAGGCCAACCTGAACATGTTCCGCCGTACGGAGGTCGCGCGATGACCGCTCAGCCGATGGTCAAGGCCGAGGGCGTCCACAAGTCGTACGGCGCCGCCCACATCCTCCGGGGCATCGACCTCGAGGTCGCCCCGCGCGAGGTCTTCTGCCTGGTCGGCCCGTCCGGCTCCGGCAAGTCGACCTTCCTGCGGTGCATCAACCACCTGGAGCGGATCAACTCCGGGCGGCTCTCGGTGGACGGCCAGCTGGTCGGGTACAAGCAGAAGGGCGACAAGCTCTACGAGCTGAAGGACAGCGAGGTCGCGGCCCAGCGCCGCGAGATCGGCATGGTCTTCCAGCGCTTCAACCTGTTCCCGCACATGACGGCCATAGAGAACGTCATGGAAGCCCCGGTCATGGTCAAGGGCGAGAGCAAGGCGGTGGCGCGCGAGCGCGCCGTGCGCCTCCTCGACCGCGTGGGCCTGGGCGACAAGGGCGGGAACTACCCCACGCAGCTCTCCGGCGGCCAGCAGCAGCGTGTGGCGATCGCCCGCGCGCTGGCCATGGAGCCGAAGCTGATGCTCTTCGACGAGCCCACCTCGGCGCTCGACCCGGAGCTCGTCGGCGACGTCCTCGACGTCATGCGGGACCTTGCCGAGTCGGGCATGACCATGATCGTGGTGACCCACGAGATGGGCTTCGCCCGCGAGGTCGGCGACAACCTCGTCTTCATGGACGGCGGCGTCGTGGTCGAGTCCGGCCACCCGCGCGAGGTGCTGGGCAACCCGCAGCACGACCGGACGAAGGCGTTCCTGTCCAAGGTGCTGTAACCGCGCAGAACGGTCGAGAGGGGCGGTACGGGAATCCCGTACCGCCCCTCTCCCGCGTCACGGCACGACGCGGAAAGTTCTCACTTTCCTACAAAGGTCCTACTTCAGGCCCAGGACCAGTCCGTCGGAGGGCGAGCGCCAGATCGTCCGGGCCTCCGCGAAGCCCGCCTCGCGCAGGGTCCGGGCGTGCCAGGCGTCGTCGGGGGTGTCCCCGTCGGCGTGCTCGCCGTAGATCTCGAACCGGCGTTTCGTCGGCTCGGCGAGCACCGGGTCGGCGGCCGCGAGGGCCCACCAGTCCGCCCAGTCCAGCGCGCCGGCCTCCCGGGCCCGGTCCATCCCGGCGTGCCGGTGGGCGCGCTCGGCGGCGTTGATCCGCGGGGTCGCGGGGTCGGGCATGTGGTCGGCGTTCATGAAGACCCCGCCCGGCCGCACCAGCGGGGCGAGCTGCCCGTAGAGCGCCGCGAGGGCCGGGCTGTGCAGCCAGTGCAGCGCGGTGGCCGTGAGGACGGCGTCGTACGTGTCGTACGGGAGCGCCGCGGTCCAGGCGGGGTCCTTGAGGTCGGCGGTGACGAACGTGACGCGGCGGTCGCCGTCGAAGTGGCCCCGGGCGATGGTCAACAGCGCCGGGTCGAGATCGACGCCCGTGGAGGTGGATTCCGGGAACCGCTTGAGGACGCGGTCCGTAATACTTCCCGTACCGCACGCCAGATCGAGCACCCGGGGGGTGGGGCCCACCAGTGCCTCGACCATGTCCAGCATGACCCGGAAACGCTCCTCGCGGTCGGGCATGTACCACTCCTGCTGCCGGTCCCAGCTCTCCTGCCAGGCCTGCCAGTCGGTCGTGGTCTCCGCCATCACTGACCCCTCCAGTCGTAATACCCTCGAATACGTCTCAGCTGTTACCCGAGACATTAATCCGCAGCCGTAAGGACTACAAGTGGAACTGGCCCATTACTCGGACTATGCCGTGCGCCTGGTCAACACCGAGGAGCCGGCCCGCAACAAGGATTCGCTCACCTCCGTGGACGCCGTCCGGGGCCTCTTCGGCACCGGGGTCCAGGCCGCCCGCCGGGTCACCGACGCCGACGTCACCCGCTTCCGCAACGTCCGCGGCCGGCTGCGCGCCGTCTTCGAGGCCGCCGACGGCGGCGACCACGTCCTCGCGGTCGACCTGCTGAACTCCCTGCTCATGGAGTTCCCCGTCAGCCCGCAGGTCTCCGGCCACGAGTACCTCGACGACGAGGGCCGCCCGAACTGGCACATCCACCTCGCCGACCATCCCTCGAACGCCTCCGCCGGCTACGCCGCGCTCGCGTCCTTCGGCCTGGCCTTCCACCTCACCGAGCACGGCCCCGACCGCCTCGGCCTGTGCCAGGCCGCGCCCTGCCGCAACGCCTACCTCGACACCTCCACCAACCGCTCCCGGCGCTACTGCTCCGACCGCTGCGCCACCCGGGCCAACGTCGCCGCCTACCGGGCCCGCAAACGGCTGGAAGCCGAGGCGTCCGGCCAGAGCGGCCGCAGCGCCGACACCGCCCAGGACAGCCGCGCCCTCAGCGAACTCTGATCCGCCGCGCGCGGCCGGAAGCGCAGCACCGCCGTCGCCAGCACCAGCTCCTCGGGCACCGTCCCGTAGTCGGTGCTGTCGCCGGTCTCGTTGTACGGGTTGTCCCCGAGCACCCACCAACCGCCCGGTCGCCGCTCCACCGCCCGCTTGACCACCAGCAGGTCCTGCTGGAACGGATGGCGCAGCACCACCACGTCACCCGGGCGGACGACGGCCCCGTAGCGGACCACCAGCCGGTCGCCGTGCAGCAGCGTCGGCACCATCGAGGGCCCCGCCACCTCCAGCACCTCGAACGCCGCCCGCGAGCGCCTTCTCTCCACCGTGCCCGACCTCCTCGCCCGCTCTCGCCTCACTGCGCATGCTGCCGCACACTCCCGTACGTTCGCTCACCGGTCCGTACGCCACCCTGGACTTTTGTCCTAAGCCCACGGGGCCGCTCGCGAAATCCCCTTTCCCACGGAGTAATCTCCCCTCTTGAGAAGACGATCACGAGGAGGACAAACTCCATGCTTTCCCGCCTCTTCGCCCCCAAGGCGAAGGTCTCCGCCCACTGCGATCTTCCGTGCGGCGTGTACGACCCTGCCCAGGCCCGCATCGAGGCCGAGTCCGTCAAGGCCGTACAGGAGAAGTACCAGGCCAACGAGGACGCCGACTTCCGCGCGCGCGCCATCACCATCAAGGAGCAGCGCGCCGAGCTCGCCAAGCACCACGTCTCGGTGCTGTGGAGCGACTACTTCAAGCCCCCGCACTTCGAGAAGTACCCGCAGCTGCACACCCTGGTCAACGACACCCTGAAGGCCCTCTCGGCCGCCAAGGCGTCGAACGACCCGGCGACCGGCCAGAAGGCGCTCGAGCTCATCGCCGAGATCGACCGCATCTTCTGGGAGACCAAGGCCGCCTGATCCAGGCCCGCTCTCCTGCACGAAGGGGCCCGACCGTCACCGGTCGGGCCCCTTCGCCGTGCAGGGACTGCGCGCGGCCCACTCGTCCGTTCGTGGGCGCGCTCGTGCGCTGGTGGGACTACTCGTCCTCGTCGTCCTCGTCGTCCAGCCGCGCCAGCCACGTGGCCAGGCGCTCCACCGGGACCTCGAAGTCCGGGTTCAGGTCGACGAAGGTGCGCAGCTGCTCGGCGAGCCACTCGAAGGTGACCTCCTCCTCGCCGCGCCGCTTCTCCAGCTCCTCGATGCCGCGATCGGTGAAGTACAAGTCGGGCTCCGTGCCGTGATGAAGGTGTGCAGGGGATGTTTCCCGCCAGGATAATCCGCATGCCCGGCGAGACCTCCCGCCCTACCGGACCCGGCGCTAGCCTGGACTGCCAGACACCTGAGGGGGCAGGGGATGCAGGACGGGCGCACGGGCGGCACCGCGCGCGCCTACGAGCTCCTCGAACCCCTCGTCCAGGCGGCCACCGTGCGCGTCCACGCGGCCCCGGACGGGTATGCACCCCATGGGACCGGTCCCACCTGGGGCAGCGGCTTCTTCATCGCCCCGGGCTGGGTCCTGACGTGCGCGCACGTCGTCGGTGAAGGGGGTGCAGCGGTGCGTCTCGCGGGGCGTGAGCTCGGCATCACCTTCTCCTCCGGCGCCGACGGCGCCACCGGGACCGTCACCGGCCGCGTCGAGTGCGTCCTGCCCGAGCGGCTCGAGGAGCGCCGCCCCGCCCGGCACGCCCTGTGGGACCTGCCCGACCTGGCGCTGGTCCGGGTCCTCGCACCGATCACCCACGCCTGCGTACGGCTCACCGACCGGGCCAGACCCCGCCTCGACGAGGTCGCCTACTTCGGCTGCACCGAGGACCTCGGCACCCCCGAGATCACCGGCCGCACCACCCGCCTGCGCGGCACCGCCGGCGGCGGCGCCGCCCTGCGCCTCGGCGGCGACGACGAGATCGAACCCGGCATGTCCGGCGGCCCGGTCGTGGACCTGGCCCGCGGCGAGGTCGTCGGCGTGGTCAAGGCCCGCCGGCACACCGGCGGCGGCGGACTCGCCGTGTCCGTCGTCCAGTTACGCACCCTGCCGCTGGCCGCCACCGGCCAGGTCGGGCTCTACCGCCGCGTCATGCAGGCCCACGACCTCTACCACTACGACCAGCACCTGAGCGACCTGGGCAGCCGCCGCACCTGGACCGACGTCCACGACGAGCTCCCGGCCGCCGGCGACCCGTCCGAGGGCCGCAGACGGCTCACCGCCGCCGAACGCACCACCCTGTGCGGGCTGCTCGCCGAACTGCCCCCGCCGCGCTCCTCGGAGACCGTCCGCGCCCTGGTCGAGGCGGCCCGCGGCGAGGAGCCGGACCCGGGCCTGCCGGCCCCGCTCAGCTGGCGCGACGGGCTCGGCATGCTGCACGACCCGCCGGCCGGCGCCGGCGAGGCCGCCGCGATGCTCCGCTACGCGACCGACGTCAGCGTGGCCGACCACCGCGAACCGCCCTCCCCGGGCTCCGACGAAGAGCTGTGGGACTGGGTACGGGCGACGGCCGAGCGGCTGTGGCGGCCCCTGCGGCGGGAGTTGGGCGAGCGCCACGAACAGGGCCTGGTGCAGCGGGACCGGCGCCGGCGCGCCCGCGCCGCCGGTCACACGAACGGGCACGCCCGCCCCGCCGACGGACTGACCCGCGGGCCGTCGGTGCTGCTCGAGGCGTGGGCGCACGGCTGGGAGGACGTCTACGACTGGCGCGTCTCGGTGCTGGCCGGGCCCGCCCACCCGGGGCGGCTGACCCCGGTGGACTCCGGCGTACGGGTCACCCGCGCGGGCCTCGCGGAGGCGCTGCGGGTCCCGCTCGCCGAGGCCTTCCGGCGCTGCGACACGCACGAGGCGGCAGCCCTCCTCGAAGTCGCCGTGGCACCCGAGCTGTTCGGCCTGCCCGTCGACACCTGGACCGTGGCGGGCCGGGTGCCGCTGGGCGTCCAGCGGCCGGTGGTGTTCCGCCATCCGCCCGGCAGCGGCGACACCCCGCCCGACGACGAGGCCGTCCACCGCCGGGCCGACCGCTGGGCACGCGTCCAGGCCGGGCCGCTGGCCGACGAGCGGGCCGACTGCGCGCGCGGGCGCCCCCGGACCCCGGCGCCCGAATGGCTCGACGCCCTGCCGGACAACACCGTGCCCGTGCACTGCCGGGCCGCCGACGCGGAGCCCACCCGCGGCTCCCTCCACGCGGTCCACGACGCCGGATACGGGGTGGCCGTCACCCGGCGGCCCCCGGCCGATCCGGCGGCCGACTGCGCGCCGTTCCACCGCGGACTGCGCGAGGAGCTGACCGAGGCGGGGCGGGGAGCGCCGCTGCCGGTCCGGCTCCAGGCACTGCGGGCCCGCGCGCACGGGGCCGACCCCGACGCGTACTGGGCGGACGGGATGGCCCTCGTATGGGACGACCCGGCCCGCGCGCTGCCCGAAGACGAGCCGCTGCAGGGCGACCTGTGACGGGCGGGAGGGGGAGGGAGCAGCCGTGAACGAGGAATGGCTCATCTACCGGGGGGTCGGCGAACCCCACGACGGGATCGAGGCCCTGCCCGATCCGCCGCCGTGGCGGGACTTCGACGGCGGCCCCGTCGGCGAGCCCGGCGGACTCGCGGACACGGCCGACGGGAACGTGGCGCGCCGCCTCGGGGCGCACCGGCAGGCCGCCGAGCTGCACCGGCCCGAGCCCGAGGAGCTCGAGGCCATCAACGCGGCCCTGTACCTGCGGCGGCCCCTGCTCGTGACCGGCTACCCCGGAACCGGGAAGTCCACCCTCGCCCACGCCGTCGCCCACGAGCTGAAACTCGGCCGGGTGCTGCGCTGGCCCGTGGTCTCGCGGACCGTGCTCCAGGAGGGCCTGTACCGCTACGACGCCATCGCCCGGCTCCAGGACGTCCAGATCGCGGCGAGCGGCGGCTTCCCCGGCGCGGCCCCCGCAGCCCCCGCCGGCACCCCGCCCGGCATCGGCAAGGCCCCGGGCATCGGGAAGTACATCCGGCTCGGACCGCTGGGGACGGCCCTGCTGCCCACCGAACGGCCCCGCGTGCTGCTCATCGACGAGCTCGACAAGAGCGACATCGACCTGCCCAACGACCTCCTGAACGTGCTGGAGGAGGGCGAGTTCGCCCTGCCCGAGCTGGAACGGGTCGCCGACACCGAGCCCGCGGTGCAGGTGCTCACCGACGACGGGGCGAAGGTCACCGTCCACGGCGGCCGGGTGCGCTGCAGGGCCTTCCCCTTCATCATCCTGACCAGCAACGGCGAACGGGACTTCCCGGCCGCCCTGCTGCGCCGCTGCATCCAGCTCAAACTCGGGCAGCCCGGCGAGAAACGGCTCGCCACCATGGTCCGCGCGCACCTCGGCGAGGAGGCCGCCCAGCTCGGCGCCGACCTGATCCGGGAGTTCCTCAGCCGCTCCCAGTCCGAACTCGTCGCCGCCGACCAGCTGCTGAACGCCATCTACCTCACCCACTACGCCGCCCCGCCCACCCGGGAGGACCTCGCCGACCTGCTCATCCAGCGCCTCGACCGCCCGAGGTGAGCGCCCGTGCCCCCCGACCGGCCCACCGTCCCCGAGCAGCCTCCGGTCCCTGACCGGCCCCCCGTTCCCGGCCCCCCCGACCCCGTCCCCGTTCCCGGCTCCTTCGGCCCGCCGCCCGTCCCCGCTGCCCTGCGCGACCTCGCCGGACTGCTGCGCGCCGCCGGCCTCGACCCCACCGCCGAGGAGCTCGCCGACGCGCTGTGGCTGGCCGGGCGGATCGGCCCGGCCGGCCCCGCCGCCCCGGGGCGGGACCGGACGGCCCCGCCCCGGCGGCCGCGGACCGCCGGCGATGCGCCGCCGCCCGAGGAGGAGCCCGTACGCCCCGAACCCGAACCCGAGGACCCGGTCAGGCTCTACGCCTCCCGGGTCCTGGGAACCGTCGCGGAGGAGGCGGCCGAGTTCCCGGCGGGCGCCGGAGTGCCCGTACGGGTCCCCGGAGCGGCCGCGCTGCCCCGGATCCTGGAGATCCAGCGGGCCCTGCGCGCCCTCCAGCGGCACCGCCCGCCCGGCCCGCCCGCCCGCCTCGTCCTCGACGAACCGGCCACCGCCGAGGCCAGCGCCCGGGCCCTCGGGCTGGTCATTCCCGTCCTGCGGCCCGAGAGCCGGCGCGAGGCGACCGTACGGCTGGTCATGGACGCCTCACCCTCGATGGCCGTGTGGCACGACATGTTCGAGGAACTGCGGTCCGTGTGCGAGCGCCTCGGCGCCTTCCGGGACGTACAGGTGCACTACCTGCACCGGCTCGGCGACGGCCGGGCCGCCGTCGGGCGCGGACCCGGCCCCGGCACCCGGCTGCGGTCCGGGGACCAGCTGCGCGACCCGACCGGACGGGCCCTGACCATGGTCGTCTCCGACTGCGCCGGACCGCTCTGGCGCGAGGGCGAGGCCCAGCGGCTGCTCCACCGCTGGGCCGAGTGCACCCCCTGCGTCGTCGTCCAGCCGCTGCCGCAGCGGCTGTGGAGCCGCAGCTGGCTGCCGACCGAGCGGGGCGCCCTCACCCGCGCCGAGGGCAACGCCGGCCGGCTGCGGTTCCGGCCCGACCGGCCGGCCCGCCACGGGCGGCCCACCGGCGGGCTGACCATCCCCGTCCTGCCGCCCAGCGCCACCGCGCTCGGCGCCTGGGCCCGCCTCGTCGCCGGGCTCGGCACCGGGCCCGTCCCCGCCGAGGTGGGCCGGGTGCTCGCCGACCACCCCGCCGCGCCCCTCCCGCCGCCGCGCGCCGTCCGCCCGCCGCGCGAGCTGGTGCGCCGCTTCCGCGCCTCCGCCTCGCCCCGCGCCGTACAGCTCGCCGTGTACCTGTCGGCGGCGCCGCTGACCCTGCCCGTGATGCGGCTGGTGCAGCGCACGATGCTGCCGGACTCCGAGCCCTCCGACCTGGCGGAGGTACTGCTGAGCGGGCTGCTGCGGCGCGGCCGCTCCGCCGGGCAGTGGTACGAGTTCGTGCCCGGCGTCCAGGACGTCCTGCTCGGCCCGCTCGGCCGGGACGAGGCCGCGCTCGTGCTCAAGCACTGCTCCGAGTACGTGCTCGCGCACTTCGGGCGCGGCGTACGGAACTTCCCCGCGCTGGCCGTCTCCCAGCTGACCGGGGCGCCCGTGGTCGAGGAGGGCGGCGAGGAACGGGTCCCGGCCGGGCGGCTCCCGCAGGCCTTCGCCGAGGTCTCGGCCCGCGTCGTACGGCGCTACCTGCCCGGGCCGCCCGCCGGGGACCCGGCCGTCGCCGAGCCCGCCGCACCCCCGCCCGGCCGGGCCTGGGCGGTGCGCACGGCCCGCGACCGGCTCGCCGCCCAGGACCGCCAGGGAGGCGACGGCGGGCAGCGCGGACTGTACGAGGCCGCCGCCGTCCTGCGCCGGGCCGTGGCCGCACCCGCCGGGCCCGAGGACCCGCCGGGCGAGGCGGAGTGCGAGCTGGCCGGGGTACTGCTGCGGCTGTGGGCCGGGCAGCGGGACCCGGAGCTCCTCGCAGAGGCCGAGCGGGCGGTGACCGGGATCGGGACGCCGCCGGCCCGGGCCGTGCTCGGCCGGGTGCTGTACGAGCAGGCCCTGGCGGCCGAGCCGGACGCGGAACTGCTGGCCGCGGCGGAACGGGAGTTCGCGGCCGTCGGCGCCGCCGCCGACCCGGACCTGGACCCGCGGCTGCGCCTCGACTGCGTGGTGCGGCGGGCGCAGACCCTGGTCCGCCTCGGCGAGCTCCGCGAGGACACGGGCGCGCTGCGCGAGGCGCGGTCCGCACTCGAGGCGGTGACCGGCGGCCCCGCCTGCGACCCGGCGGTGCGGCCGGCCCTCGGCCGGGTCCTGCTCGCCCTGCTGCCCCGCACCCCCGACCCGGAGGAACGCACCGCCCTGGCCGGGCAGGCCGCCGAGCACCTGGCGGCCGGCCTGGCCGCCGAGCCGTCGGGAGCGGGCGCCGCCCGCGTACGGGTGGAGCTGGCCACGGCCCTGCGGTACCTGCCCGGGCGGCTGGAGGATGCGGCCGGGCAGCTGGACCTGGCCCTGGCCGAGGGCACCGGGGACCCGGAGCTGCGGCTGGCCGGCCTGGTGTGCCTGGCGCGGGTGCACCGCGCCCGGTACGCACGCGACGCCGACCCGGCGGCGCTGGAGGACGCGGCCGAGGCGTACGGCCGGGCCCGCCGGCTGATCCCCCGCGACGGGGAGGCCTACGGGGAGCTGCTGCCCGAGTGGGGCGACGTACTCCTGGACCGGGCCCGGGCCGCCGACGGCCGGCGGTTCACCTCGACGGCCGTACGGGTGCTGCGCGACAGCCGGGCGGCGGTCCCGCAGTCCGACCCCCGCTCCGCGCAGCGGCTGATGCGGCTCGCGGAGGGCCTGCGGCTGCGGCACGGCTACGAGGGCGACGTGGTGGACCTGCGGGAGGCGGAGTACCTGCTGGAGCTGGCCGTCCGGCAGAGCCGCAGCCCGCTGGAGCAGGCCCGCGCCTGGCGCGAGCACGGCGACGTCCAGCAGGAGATCCACGCGCACACCCGGGCGCTGGACCGGCTCGACCGGGCCGCGGACTCCTACCGCCGGGCCTGGCGGTCCGCGCTGGCCGCCGACCGGGAGGAGCGGCGGGACGTGGCGGTGGAACTGGGGGCGCGGGTGCAGGAGCTGCGGGGGGAGGTGCTCGAGCGCCTGGCGCGGCCCCGGGCGGCGCTGGACGCGTACCGCTCGGCACTGGAGCTCTGGACCCGGCTCGGTCCGCCGGCCGCGGACCGGCGGGACGCCCTGGGGTCCCGGGTCCGCACCCTGGAGGCGGGGCTGTGACCCCCGGATGTGGGTAGTGGACCATCAGACATGCGACTCAACAGGGGGACGGGCAGCCCATGGTGACTCGGCAGCAGGAAGCGGAAACGGCGGGCTCCGCCTGTTCCGGGCAGTTACCGGACCTCTCCGGGTTCGACCTGGCCGCACTGCGGGGGATCGACCATCCCGTACTGGCCCGGGTCATCGAGGGCATGGTGGAGCGGGTCACCCACCCCGCCGAGATCCTCAACGCGTTCGACTCCGGAGTGGCCTGACGCGGCCCCCTCACGCACCGCATTCCCAAGGATACGCAGAGCAGCCACAGTTGACCCGTTTCCGCCGTTAGCCGGTGCCGTCCGCCGGGCAGGGATGCACCGTCCGCGGCGCGGGAGGTACGAACGATGAGGCAGACCGACACGAGCGATGCCGTGCTGCCCTCCCATCGGATCCACGCACCGTGGCCGTACGCCCGGCTCGACGTGCCCGCGCTGCGCGCCGCAGGGCACCGGCCGTATCCGATACGGCAGTTCGTGCTCAAGACCCGCAGCCGCTGCAACCTCGCCTGCACCTACTGCTACGTGTACGAGATGGCCGACCAGGGCTGGCGCGGCCAGCCGGCCGCGATGTCCGCCGCCACCGCCGCCCGCGCCGCCGACCGCATCGCCGAGCACGCCGCCGCCCACGACCTCGCCCGCGTCGACCTCGTCCTGCACGGCGGCGAACCCCTGCTCACCGCCCCCGCCGAACTGGCCGCCCCCGTCGACGCCGTACGGGCCGCCCTCGCCCGGACCTCGCCGCGGACCCGGGTCACCGCCACCGTCCAGACCAACGGGACCCTGCTCACCCGCAGCCGGCTCGCGGCGCTCGCCGCCGCCGGGATACGCATCGGCGTCAGCCTCGACGGCGGTCTGCCCGCGCACAACGCGCGCCGCGTGGACCACACCGGGCGCCCCGGGTTCGGCGCCGCCGCCCGGGGCCTGCGCCTCCTGGCCCGGCACCCCGAGAGCTACGCCGGAGTGCTCTGCGTCGTCGACCTCGACCAGGACCCCGTGGAGACGTACGAATCCCTGCTCGCCTTCGCCCCGCCGGTCATCGGACTGCTGCTGCCGCTGGCCAACTGGAGCACCCCGCCGCCCGGCCACCACCCGCCCGGCACCCCGTACGCCGACTGGCTCCTCGCCGTCTTCGAACGCTGGTGGCACGACGCGGTGCTGCGGACCCGGATCCGGATCTTCGAGGAGATCATCGCCCTGCTGCTCGGACTGCCCGCCGCCACCGAGACCCTCGGCCTCGCCCCCGCCACCACCGCCGTGATCGAGACCGACGGTGCCATCGAGCAGGCCGACTCGCTCAAATCCGCCTACGAGGGCGCCGCCGCCACCGGAATGACCCTGGAGCACCACAGCTTCGACGCGTTCCTCGACCACCCCGGGCTCGCCGCCCGCCAGCTCGGCCGGGAGGCGCTCGCCGACGGCTGCCGCGCCTGCGAGCTCGTCGAGGTCTGCGGCGGCGGCCACTACCCGCACCGCTACCGCGCCGGCGAGGGCTTCCGCCGGCCCTCCGTGTACTGCGCCGACCTCCAGATCGTCATCCGCCACATCGCCGCCGCCCTCCAGCGGGCCGCGCTCGAGGCCGGCCCGGGGCGGCCCGCCGCCCCGCCGGGGGACCGGCGGACCGCGGCCGGCCCCTCCGGCGCCGGACCGTTCACCGCCGGCCGGCCCGCCCCGCGGGCGGCCGCCTCATGAGCGCCCCCCTGGCCGGGTTCGCCGTCACCTCGGCCACCCTCGGCGCCCTCGCCTCCACCGAGCCCTCCGCCGCCGGCACCCGCCTGGTCCGCGACATCCGCCGCTCCAAGCGGCTCGTCCTGCTGCGCGGAGTGCTCGACGCCGCCCCCGGCGGCCGGGCCGGGGAGGCCGCCGACCACTGGGCCCTGCTGGAGGAGGCCGAACGGCACGACCCCGACGCCGTCCGCGACGTACTGCACTACCCGGCCACCGGAGTCTGGGCCGAGGAGACCCTGCGCCGGCTGCACGCCCCGTACGGGCCCCCGGCCGACCTCGGCCACCTCGGGGCCCTCGCCGTCGCCGCGGCCCTGCGCTCCGGGATCGCCTTCAAGGCCACCCTGCGGCCCGTCCACGGCCGGCTCGCCCTGCCCACCCTCGGGCTGTTGCGCCCGGCCCGGCCCGGCCCGCTCGCGCTCACCGAGGGCTCCTGGGACCCCGACGACCCCGCCACCCTCGCCCTGCACACCCTGCCCGGCGGCCGCACCGCCCTCGACGACCTCGACCCCTACCGGGCCCCCGGCCCCGCCCACCCGGCCCCCGTGCGCCCCGCCCGCCGGCTCACCCCCAAGGGCCACAAGCGCTGGGACACCCAGTGGTCCGGCGCCCTCACCCTGCTCGACCGGTACGACACCGCCCGCGCCGAGGAGATCGGCCTGCTGCTGCGCTCCGTCGTCCCGCTGGGCGGCGGCTCCCGCTCCAGCGGCGCCACCCTGCCCGCAGCCTCCGGGTCCGTGCTCGCCCGCCCCCAGGCCCCGCCCGCGCTGGCCGCGACCCTCGTCCACGAGGTCCAGCACGGCAAGCTCACCGCCCTCGCCGACGTCCTGACCCTGCACACCGCCGACCGCACCCCCCGGCACTGGGCCCCCTGGCGCAGCGACCCCCGCCCGCTCGAGGGACTCCTGCACGGCGCGTACGCCCACCTGGCCCTGGCCGGGTACTGGCAGCGCGCCGCCCTCTACGGCGCCCGCGGCGCCTGGGCCCAGCACGCCCGGATCCGCGCCCAGGTCGCCGCCGTCCTGCCCGTGCTCCACCGGCATCCGCAACTCACCACCGCCGGGAGGGAGTTCACCGCCGCCATGGCCGCGGCGGAACGGGCCATGGACGACCTGCCGCCGCCGGGGGACCAGCACGCCGTCGCCCGCCGCGCCGTCGACCGGGAACGCCACGCCTGGTGCGCGCACCACCCCGAACTCGCGCCGTTCGCACAGGGGTGACGGACCGTCCGCTGCGCTACCGTTTCAACCCCGTCCATCGCCCGGATTCCAGGGAGACGGCCGCATGACCACCGGACTTCGCCAGGACCGAGACCGCGACGGAGCCGCGCAGCCGCAGCGCTTCGTCATCAGCTTCGCCGGGTTCAACCGGCCCTGGGCCGTGTGGATCGCCCACCGCCTCGAGGAGCACGGCCACCGGGTCGCCCTCGCGCGCTGGGACCCGCAGTCCAGCCCCGGCCTCGCCCCCGCCCTCGACGACCTGGCCCGCAGCGGCAGCCGGGTCCTGCTCATCCTCAGCGAGCGCTACTTCTCCGCCGGCACCCACACCGACGAGGAGTGGAACACCGCCCTGCGCACCGTCACCGACCACCACCCCGACCGGTTCGCAGCCGTCTGCCTCACCGACGCGCCGCTGCCCAGCGCCGTTGCCGTGCTGGAGAAGACCGACCTGTGGGGCCTCGACGCGTACGAGGCGGAGTACCGGGTGCTGCGCCGGCTCGAACTGCCCACCGACCGGATCGGCACCGAGACCGGCCGCCGCGGCCCCCGCTTCCCCAACGACCCGCCCGAGATCTGGGGCCGGGTCCCGCGCCGCAACCCGCGCTTCACCGGCCGCAACGACGTCATCGGCCGGCTGCGCGCCGCCCTCGCCGACGCCCCGCCCGGCGCCTCGACCGTCACCCTGCTCGGGCTGTCCGGGGTGGGCAAGACGCAGGTCGCCACCGAGTACGCGTACCGCTTCGCCTCCGAGTACGACGTCGTGTGGTGGGTCCCCGCCGAGGACCGGCCCACCCTGCGCGAGCGGCTCGCCGACCTGGCCCCCGCGATGGGCCTGCCGCGCGGCGCCGGCAGCTACGGCGAGCAGATCCGGGCCGTCCTGGAGGCGCTGCGCCGCGGATCCCCGTACAGCCGCTGGCTGGTGGTCTTCGACGGCTGCGACAACCCCGACGACCTCACCGACCTCCTGCCGTCCGGCGCGGGCGACGTCATCATCACCTCCCGCAACCGCGAATGGGCCTCCCGGCACACCAGCCTCCTCGAAGTCCCGCTGTACGCCCGGCCCGAGTCGATCACCTTCATCCGCCGCCGGGCCCGCCGGCTCACCGGCGAGGAGGCCGACCAGCTCGCCGAGGCCCTGGAGGACTACCCCCTCGCCCTCGACCAGACCGCCGGCTGGCTCGCCGACTCCCCGCTGACGGTGGGCGACTACCTGGCGCTGCTCCAGCGCAGACTGGACTCCCGGGAGGCCGTCACCGTCTCCGACGACTACCCGCTGCCCTTCCCGACCGCCCTCGCGATACTGCTGAACAACGTCCGGGAGAACTTCCCCGACGCGCTCGCCCTGCTGCGGCTGTTCGTGTTCTTCGCCCCCGGGCCGGTGCCGCTGCGGCTCCTGCGCGAGTTCCCCGCCGCCGACGTGCCCGAGCAGCTCGCCGGGCTGATCAACGACCAGATCCGGTGGAACGCCGCCCTCAACAAGCTCGTCCAGTTCTCCGTCGTCCGCCTCGAGTACTCCGACCTGTCCGTGGAGGAGGGCGGCGGCGGGCTGGAGACCGTACAGCTGCACCGCATGGTGCACGGGATCGTCCGCGAGAACCTCTCCGAGGACGAGGCCGAACCGCTCTCCCGCGCCGTCCGGCAGGTCCTCGCCGCCGCCGACCCGGGGCGCCCCTCCGACTCCCGGTTGTGGCCCCGCTACGCCGAGCTGATCCCGCACCTGGAGAGCTCCGGCGTGCTGACCAGCAGCAATCCGCGGATCCAGACCTTCCTGCTGCACTGCCTGCGCTACCTGATCCTCGCCGGGGAGTACCGCACCTGCCTGCGGCTGGCCGAGCAGACCGACGCGGTGTGGCGCACGATGCTCGGCGACGACCACGACCAGGTCCGCGAGCTCAGCTACCACTACGGCGGCGCACTGCGGATGCTCGGCCACTTCAAGCGCGCCGAGACCCTCGCCAAATCGGTCGCCGACCGGCTGCTCGCCGAGCGGGGCGACCGGGACCTGGAGACCCTGCGCGCCACCAGCACGTACGCCGGGGTGCTGCTCAGCACCGCCAAGTTCGACCAGGCCCGCGAACTGCTGGAGCACGCCTTCGCCCGCTACCGCGAGCTGCTCGGCGAGGACGACTCCACCACCCTCAACGCCGAGAACAACGTCGCCGTCGCGCTGAGACTGCTGGGCCGCTACCAGGAGGCGTACGAAGCCGACCTCGACACCCTGCGACGGCGCGAGCGGGTACTGCGCGTACGGCACATCGCGACCCTGTCCTCCGGCATCGGCTGCGCGATGGGACTGCGGCTGATGGGCCGCTACCGCGAAGCCCTCGCCCGGCAGGAACAGGGCCTCAAACTCAACTCCCAGGTACTGGGCCTCAACCACCCCCAGACCCTGCGCGCCGAGCACAACCTCGGCATGTGCCTGCGCCGCTCCGGGGACATCCCCGGCGCCGGGGCCCGGCTGCGCAGCGTCCTGGAGCGCTCCACCCGCGTCTTCGGCGCGGAGTTCCCGTGGACGCTGATGGTGGCCTCGGACTACGCGACGTACCTGCGGGAGTACGGGGACATCGGCGAGGCCCGCCGCATCTCGGAGGAGGTCGTCCGGGGCTACCAGACCCAGCTGGGGCTGGCCCACCCGTACAGCATCGGCACGGTCGGCAACCTCGGCCTCGTCCTGCGCGCCCAGGGCGAACGGGTCGAGGCCCTCAACCTGGCGGAACAGGCCCTGGTCGGCATGCGCGGCGCGGTCGGCGACCGCCACCCGTGGACCCTGGGCTGCGCCCTGAACGCCACCGGCCACCGCAACATCACGGGGCATTTCGAGGACGCGGTGTCCCTCAGCCGGGAAACCCTCCGGTGCTGCGAACAGATCCTGGGCCCGGACCACCCGATGACGCTGAGCGCCCAGATCGCCCTGGCGGCCGACCTCCGCTCGGTCCGCGAGGACACGGAGGCCCAGAAGCACGAGGACGCCGGCCTCAAGGCCCTGACCCGCACCCTGGGCCCCCAACACGTCCACACCGTCTCGGCCCGCCAGCAGAACCGCCCGTACTGGGACTTCGAGCCTCAGCCGTAGGCGGCGGCCGCGGTACGCCCGCGCCGCGTCCGGCGCCCGGCGCCCGGTCTCGTGGTGGCGGTGTCCACGAGACCGGGCGCCGGCGGGACCCTCAGCCTTCGTGCGTGACGAGGGCGCCGGAGTCCTCCGGACCGCTCGGCCGTAATATCAGGCGGAGGGGTATTTCACAGCTCACGGTGACGTTCACTTGAGCATGATGCTGGCACCGAAAATGTTGCCGACCTCCGCGCATTCCTTGACGTTGGCCCGGCTGAAATAGGGGGTGCTGGCGGTGCCGGTCAGTCCCTTCGCGGTCGAAGTGCAGTACCAGTTGTTGGCCCCCTTGTACTCCACCTTGTAAACCTCGCTCTTTCCTGCCGCTATGTTTCCCGAGCACTTGGTCGCGACGTCCGTGTGGACGCAGATGTTCGCGATGGTCGCCGAGAAGTTGCTGAGGCGGAAGGCCGCCACCGGTGCCGCCTGGCTGGCAGGCGCGGTCACGAGCATCCCCGCGCCGACGGCCGCCACCATCCCGGCGACCGTTGCCAGCCTGGTGGTCCGCTTGACGGTTCGAGACATGTTTCCTCCAGTTGTGGTAATTCCGCTTTTCCCCGGATCAGAAGCGGCATCGGTGCGGCTCGCGCCGACCGGTCGCATGCGGGG
Source organism: Streptomyces sp. NPDC002209 (assembly GCF_042890265.1). Taxonomy (NCBI): domain Bacteria; kingdom Bacillati; phylum Actinomycetota; class Actinomycetes; order Kitasatosporales; family Streptomycetaceae; genus Streptomyces; species Streptomyces sp. NPDC002209. The sequence continues at coordinate 150,282 of NZ_JBIARX010000002.1, forward strand.
GTGTACGAACACGCTAGAGGTACAAGGGGACTTGTGGTCGTTTCCAGAGAGGGCGTCAGAATTCGGTAAGATCATCCACCGCCGGATGGCGGCGTCGTGAGCAAGCCCCGTGCCGCCGGTCGATCCGGCCGGCGGGCCGTGACCTCGTGGACCGACGCCCGGTCGGCGTTCACCCGTGCGCGGAACCGTCCGGCTTCCAGGGACAGAGCCACGGGCGTACGGGCTCCGGGGCCGAGCGTGATGCGCCCCACCGGGTCACTGTCGTGGGCGGCCTCCAGCGCGGTGGCCGCGCCGACCAGCCGAAGCTGCACCTGCACGGCGTCGCATCCGTCCTCGGCGGGCAGGTCGAAGCGGACCAGTAGCTCCGGTACGCCGTCCTCGACCCGCCACACGACCTCCCGAACGAGGACCCCGTCGAGCTCCGGAACGGACCGGGCCCCGTACGCCGCCAACACCGCCTCGGGGTTGTCAATGAAATCGAGCCAGCCGACAGCCTGTCCGACCACTTCCGCCTGCGGAGCCGCGGCCTCCTCCGGGAGCGGGGGCCTGACCCGGTCGATCCGCCGGCGCTCACTGGCGCCGAACGCCCGGTAGTTCTCCCGGGCCCCCCGCAGGGTGACGTGGTTCGGGCCGCCCACGTACCGGTCGGGATCGCGGTAGTCCCCGCCGTCGTCCTGCCATCCGCAGACGGGGCAGATCTCGTGGTGCCCCGGCACGCGGACGGTGAGGTTCCCGCAGACGATGCAGGGATATGCGTGCGCGGTCACTACTGCTCCAGTCCTGGTTGCTCGTTGCCCCGCGCTCCTGACGGCCGGCAGTCAGTGCGACTCGACCACCGCGGCCGCGGGCGCTTGCGGCCGTCCCGCCGGCCTCGGCTCGGACAGCGCTCCGGCGAGGACGAGTCCGAGGCCCACGAGGTGGAAGGGCAGGGTCATCGCGGTGAGCACGTGCCCGGCCATGAAGGTTCCGACCGACTGCATGAGTGGTTCCAGGGCCAGGGTCAGGCCGAGCGTGGACACGATCGGCGCGGGCAGCATGACCAGGCACCCCACCATGGCGAGACGGGCGTTGCGGCCTCGTCGCCGGATCGCCAGGGCGGCCACGACGGCTCCCGCCAAGGGAGCGAGGATCTCGACGGTGGTGAGGAGCAGACCGACGATGCCGGCCGCCATCTGATCGTCGTGCAAGGGACTCCATCCGGGATCGTGCGCACGGGAACGCCGCGCGGCGCGAAGATACCCGCCCCGCCACGACCTGCACAAAGCAATACCTGCCGCACCGGCCGCGAGGACGCCTTCGTGGCTAGCCCTTCTCGCCGAGGGCGTTGCGCAGCCAGCCCAGCGGTCCCTGGGCGAGCAGCTCGTCGGCCAGCCGCCCCGTCCCCGTGGTGAGCCGGGCCCGGCTGTTGTCGATCCACCGCTGCGCGCTCTCGTAGCCCTGCGCCCGGTACTCGATGCCCTGGAGCATGCACTCCAGCTTGTCCGCGTCGCGCGCAGACCGCCTCCGGCGAGGCCTGCGTCTCGTACTCGGCGACCAGCTCCCGGATCGCCGAGGCGAGCACGTCGGGCATGCCCGTGGTCTGGTCTGCCGTCACGGCCTGCGGGTCGCCGGCCGGCGCGTACTTCTTCCCGAGATGGTTGACGTCCCCGGTACGGGTCTCCTGGGTGTCGTGCCACACGGCGAGGAAGGCGGCCCGTGCCGGGTCGGCGCCCTCCAGCTTGGCGATGACCGACGCGATGAGCGACGTCCGCCACGAGTGTTCGGCCACGCTCTCGGGGTCGTTGACGCCGGCCATCCACCAGCCGGTACGGCGGGTGTGCTTGAGTGTGCCCGCCTCGTAGAGGAAGCGCGCCACCGCGGACAGATCGTCAGCCACTGTCTTTCCTTCTGATGCCTCGACGAGCACGTGCGGAGGTCGTGCCTCCATCCAACAACACGGGCCGTACCGCAGTGCCGACTCGGCGCGGATCAGGCGTCGAAGTCGTACTCCAGAACGTAGGAGGCGGAGTCCAGAGTCATCTCGTTGACCTCAACGGCTCGCCCGCTTGCGGTGAAAGCAGTACGGGCGATCCGGATCACAGGTGTGCCCATGGCGAGCGAAAGCCGCTCGGCCTCGTCGGCCGAGGGCATCCGGCACCGGATCTCCTCACGGAAGTGGACGGGCTCATGCCCCAGCTCGGCCAGTCGCGCGTACGTGCCGCCGGGACCGGTGTCGACCTGAGTGACAGCAGAGTCCGCAACGATGTCCGACGGCAGGAACGACGTCGCGAGAAGCACGGGTTTGCCCTCAAGCACGAAGCGGCGGCTACGCACCCACACCCGACTCCCTGCAGGAAGGGAAAGGGCGTCGGAGATCCGGTCGTTCGCCTCCTTCTCACGCACTTCGATCTGATCGACGACGAGCTCTCGATCCTCGGTATCGGCGGACCAGATGGAGCGCCCTGAGCCCCACTGCTCGCGCGCCAGCCGCTCGATACCGCGCCGCCGCAGGGGGCGTGCCACCGCGGACAGGTCGTCAGCCACTGTCTCTCCTCCCACGCCTCGACGCTCGCTCGGCGCGAGTCCGGACCTCAGGGCCAGGGCCGCATTCGTGCGCTATCGATCACACAGAACCGGCCCTGCCCCATACCCTGTCAGTGTCGAGCTGCAAGGAGAGGGGCAAGGCCGCCATGTCACCTGATGCTACTCCTGACCCGTATACGGACCCGTTGGTCTTCGGGCAAAGAACGCAGATCCTCCGCCAGCGCCGTGGCCTCACCCGTGAGCAACTCGGAGGCCTCCTCGCACGATCCGGGTCATGGGTCAAAGCCATCGAGACCGGCCGTCTGCGGACCCCGCACCTGCCCGTCGTTCTCCGCATCGCGGAAGTATTGCGCGTCCGGGAGCTGTCCGACCTCACGGGCGACCAGTCCATGCAGGTCAGCCTGTTCACCGGCCCCGGGCACCCGCGGTTCGCCGCGGTCCGCGAGGCACTCGGTACGCTTCAGCTCGGTGACAGTCGGGAGGCACCGACGGCCGCGCACCTGACCGCCCGCCTCGCCCGCGCGTGGTCGGCCCGCCACTCGGCGCCCAATCACCGCGACGTCGTGGGGGCCCTGCTGCCGGATCTGGTCCACGACGCGCGGTCCGCAGTCCGGCAGGCCGAGACCGTGGCCGACCGCAAAGCGGCTCAAGCGCGGCTGGCGGAGGTTTACTTCCTCGCGCAGTTCTTCTGCGCCTACCAGCCAGACGCACCCTTGGTATGGCGGGTGGCAGAGCGCGGCATGATGGCTGCGCAGGACTCAGAGGACCCGCATGCAATCGGTCTCGCCGCGTGGCTCACCACGCAGGCCCACCGGGAAAGTGCGCACCTCGACGCGGCCGACGCCGTCACCTCGGAGACCCTCCGCTACCTGGAGCCCCTCCTCCCCGACGCCGGAACGGACGTCCGCGCGGTTGCCGGGGCCCTCACCGTAGAGGCAGGACTGACGGCCGCTCGCCGCGGGGAGACCGGCACCGCCTGGCGGTACTGGGACGACGCCCGGGCCCTGGCCGAGTCCCTGCCCCTCGGGTACTTCCACCCTGTGACGAGCTTCTCGCATGCCGTCATCGGCGCGCACGCGGTCACCGTCGCAGTCGAGCTGCACGCCGGCGGGGAGTCTGCACGCCAAGCCGCCAGGGCGGAGGCGGAGGCGATCCCGTCGCGGCCGCGGCGAGCACGGCACCGGATCGAGCAGGCCCGCGCGTACCACCTTGACGCGCAGCCGGACGTGGCGCTGGCGACGCTGGCGCAAGCTCATGAAGCAGCGCCGGAGACCGTGCAGTACAACGGGTACGCGAAGCGGATCGTTCTGGAGGAGGCCGGGTCGAAGAGCCCTGCACGCCGTCGGCGGGCGTCCGAACTCGCCACTCGTCTAGGGCTGCTGACGGCCTGAGGCCGGGGCACAAACTGTGCCCCTGCCGATCCTGGGCCGCCCGTACCGTCGTCATGCCACCGATGACGACGGTAGGGAGCGAGACCCCGTGATGCGTGAAGCAGTACCCCGTCCCTTCGAGGAAGTCCCTCACGCGCTGCTCCACAAGCGGGTGCGGGACATCGCGTCCGGCGTCGAGGGGGAGCTCATGGCGGTGGTCCGGGAGGACGTCTCCGACATCCCCGCCCGTGAGCACTGGGTGAAGCTGGCCTACGTCCGGGGCCCGTCCGGCCGGGAGATCTCCACGGCCGCGGCCAACATCGAGGCCCTCTGATGGAGGCCACCGACCTGTTCCCGCGACTGCCGGTCCCTCCGGACTCCTGCGCCGAGTGCGCCGCCCACGTCTTGGCCCGCTTCCAGGCCCACGTGGACCGCGACCGCTCGCGCGTCAGCGACATGAACGTCCTGATCATGCGACACCACCCAGAACTGCGCGTCCGTCAGCCGCCGGTCACCTGACCCGGGTTGAGCTCCACGCGCGCAACCTGATTCACGCCCAGCCCATGGCGGGCTGATTGACGCCAGGGCGCCTCAGCCGCGTAGCGATCCGTGGCGGCTCATGTCCAGCCCTGGACGGCCGCCGGACGCCGTCGGCGAGGAGCGCGTAGCGATCGGATGCGATCGGCGGCTCCCGATGGGCTGCCGGCCGCTGTTTCGTGCGGGTAGGGCCGCCACCGACCCGGGGCGCGCCTGTTTGCGGGCCCCGGGCGTGAGTCTGCCCGATGCCCGGCCTCCGACGCCGGCCTGCCGGGCGGGTGGTGCTTGGCCGGCTGCCGCCAGCGGGGACCGGGCAGTTGCCCCCTGATCTCCCTGCTCGTTGCCCTCTGACCCGTGCCGTTCTTTCGGGGGCTTCCCGGCAGTCCTTGTCTTTCCGGGGTGGGGCGGTCGGTCAAGGGTGGCCGCAGGCCATCGCGGAGCGACGCGACCGCAGGGAGCGCCCTTGACGGGCCGGCCCGCACCGGAAGGACGATGGGACTGACGGGAAACCCCCGAACCCTCCCTGATCCGGGGCGATCGGATGCCGCACCCCGGAGCAACAGGCCCGCCGGTGGGGGCGGGTGGGCAACCACCGCTCGGCGGTGGTGGGGAGTGGGGGGAAGGTCCCGAATCAGCGGAGCCCCGCAGGTAGCGCAAGGCGGAAGAAGACCCGCACCCCGCGACAAGCCAAGGCCCCCCCGAACAGCCGGAAGGCCCGGCCCCCGTGAGGGGGTCGGGCCTTCCGTCGTTCGAGCAAGCGCAGCGCTTACGCCTCGAAGACCTCGTTCAGCAGGAGCTGCTGCTCCGCCTGGTGGCGCTTCGCCGAGCCCACCGCGGGGGAGGAGCCGTGCGGGCGCGAGATGCGCCGCAGGCGCTCGCCCGCCGGGACGTCCGCGCCGACCGCCAGGTCGAGGTGGTCGATCAGGTTCAGCGCGATGAACGGCCACGCACCCTGGTTCGCCGGCTCCTCCTGCGCCCAGATGTACTTCGCGGCGTTCGGGAACTTCGCGATCTCCGCCTGGAGCTCCGCACCCGGGAGGGGGTACAGGCGCTCGATGCGGATGATGGCGGTGTCCGTGATGCCGCGCTTCTCCCGCTCGGCCTCCAGGTCGTAGTAGACCTTGCCCGCGCAGAAGACGACCTTGCGGACCGCGTTCGGGTCCACCGTCGCGTCGCCGATGACCGGACGGAACCCGCCGGTGGTGAACTCCTCCGCCTTCGACGCCGCCGCCTTCAGACGCAGCATCGACTTCGGGGTGAAGACGATGAGCGGCTTGTGGTGCGGGTTGTGGACCTGCCAGCGCAGCAGGTGGAAGTAGTTCGACGGCAGGGTCGGCATCGCGACCGTCATGTTGTCCTGCGCGCACATCTGGAGGAAGCGCTCCGGACGCGCGGACGAGTGGTCCGGGCCCTGGCCCTCGTAGCCGTGCGGCAGCAGCAGCGTGACACCGCTGGTCTGGCCCCACTTCTGCTCGGCGGAGGAGATGAACTCGTCGACGACGGTCTGCGCGCCGTTGACGAAGTCACCGAACTGGGCCTCCCAGAGGACCAGCGCGTCCGGGCGGGCCAGCGAGTAGCCGTACTCGAAGCCCATGGCCGCGTACTCGGAGAGCAGCGAGTCGTAGACGTTGAAGCGGGCCTGCTCGTCCGACAGGTACTGCAGCGGGGTGTAGTCCTCGCCGGTCTCCCGGTCGATCAGCACCGCGTGGCGCTGGCCGAACGTGCCGCGGCGGGAGTCCTGGCCGGACAGCCGGACCGGGGTGCCCTCCATCAGCAGCGAGCCGAAGGCGAGGGTCTCGCCCATGCCCCAGTCGATGGTGCCCTCGTCGATCATCGCCGCGCGGCGCTGAAGCTGCGGCTGCAGACGCGGGTGCACGGTGACGTGGTCCGGAACGTTGACCTGGGACTCGGCGATCCGCTTGACGACGTCCTGGGAGACGGCCGTGTTCACCGCGACCGGGAACTCCTGCGCGGTCTGCGCGGGGGCCACCGGGGCGCCGACGGGCTGCGTGGCGGCCTCGCGGACCTCCGCGAAGACCTTCTCCAGCTGGCCCTGGAAGTCCTGGAGCGCCTGCTCCGCCTCTTCCAGCGTGATGTCGCCGCGACCGATGAGGGACTCGGTGTACAGCTTGCGCACCGAGCGCTTCTTGTCGATCAGGTCGTACATCAGCGGCTGCGTGAACGCCGGGTTGTCCGACTCGTTGTGACCGCGGCGGCGGTAGCAGATGAGGTCGATGACGACGTCCTTGTTGAACGCCTGGCGGAACTCGAAGGCGAGCCGCGCGATGCGGACCACGGCCTCCGGGTCGTCACCGTTCACGTGGAAGATCGGCGCCTCGATCATGCGGGCCACGTCGGTCGCGTACATCGAGGAACGCGAGCTCTCCGGGGCGGCGGTGAAGCCGACCTGGTTGTTGATCACGACGTGGACGGTGCCGCCGGTGCGGTAGCCGCGCAGCTGCGACATGTTCAGCGTCTCGGCGACGACGCCCTGGCCGGCGAAGGCCGCGTCACCGTGCAGGGCGACGGGCAGGACGGTGAAGTCCGTGCCGCCCTTGTTGATGACGTCCTGCTTGGCGCGGGCGACACCCTCGAGGACCGGGTCCACGGCCTCCAGGTGCGAGGGGTTGGCGACGAGCGAGACCTTGATCTGCTCCCCGTCCAGGCCCGTGAAGGTGCCCTCGGCGCCCAGGTGGTACTTGACGTCGCCGGAGCCGTGCATGGACTTCGGGTCGAGGTTGCCCTCGAACTCGCGGAAGATCTGCGCGTACGACTTGCCGACGATGTTCGCGAGGACGTTCAGGCGGCCGCGGTGGGCCATGCCGATGACGACCTCGTCGAGGCGGGCCTCGGCGGCCGAGTCGATGACGGCGTCGAGCAGCGGGATGACGGACTCGCCGCCCTCCAGGGAGAAGCGCTTCTGGCCGACGTACTTCGTCTGCAGGAAGGTCTCGAATGCCTCCGCCGCGTTCAGGCGGCGCAGGATGCGCAGCTGCTCCTCGCGCTCCGGCTTGGAGTGCGGGCGCTCGATGCGGTCCTGGATCCAGCGGCGCTGCTTCGGGTCCTGGATGTGCATGAACTCGACGCCGGTGGTGCGGCAGTACGAGTCGCGCAGGACGCCGAGGATGTCGCGGAGCTTCATCATCGACTTGCCGGAGAAGCCGCCGACCGCGAACTCGCGCTCCAGGTCCCACAGGGTGAGGCCGTGCTCGGTGATGTCGAGGTCGGGGTGCTTGCGCTGCTTGTACTCCAGCGGGTCGGTGTCGGCCATGACGTGGCCGCGGACCCGGTAGGAGTGGATCAGCTCGAAGACGCGGGCGGCCTTCGTGACGTCGTCGTCGTGCGAGGCGTCGATGTCCCGGAGCCAGCGGACCGGCTCGTACGGGATGCGCAGGGCCTCGAAGACGTCGTCGTAGAAGCCGTTCTCGCCGAGCAGCATGTTCGCGACGATGCGCAGGAACTCGCCGGAGGCCGCACCCTGGATGACCCGGTGGTCGTAGGTCGAGGTCAGGGTCATGACCTTGGAGATGCCCAGCTTGTTCAGGGTGTCCTGGGAGGTGCCCTGGAACTCGGCGGGGTAGTCCATGGAGCCGACGCCCATGATGACCGACTGTCCGGGCATCAGGCGGGGCACGGAGTGGACGGTGCCCAGGCCGCCGGGGTTGGTCAGCGAGACGGTGACGCCGGTGAAGTCGTCCATCGTCAGCTTGCCGACGCGGGCGCGGCGGACGATGTCCTCGTACGCCTGCCAGAACTCGAAGAAGTTGAGGGTCTCGGCCTTCTTGATGCCGGCGACGACGAGCTGGCGGTCGCCGTTCGGCTTCACCAGGTCGATCGCGAGGCCGAAGTTCACGTGCTCCGGCTTGACCAGGGTGGGCTTGCCGTCCTTCTCCGCGAAGGAGTGGTTCATCGACGGCATGGCCTTGATGGCCTGCACCATCGCGTAGCCGATCAGGTGCGTGAAGGAGATCTTCCCGCCCCGGGCGCGCTTCAGGTGGTTGTTGATGACGATGCGGTTGTCGAACAGCAGCTTCACCGGGACGGCGCGGACGGACGTGGCCGTCGGGACGTCGAGGGAGGCGTTCATGTTCTTGGCGACCGCGGCGGCCGGGCCGCGGAGCGTCACCAGCTCGGGGCCCGCAGGGGCCTCGGCGGCGGGCGCGGCAGCGGGCGCGGGCTTCTGGGCGGCGACGGGGGCGGCGGCGGCCGGAGCCGGGGCCTGGGGGGCGGCGGCGGCCGGTGCGGCGGCCTGGGCCTGGGAGGTGACAGTCACAGCAGGGGCACCAGAGGGGGTGGCAGGAGCAGGGGCAGGAGCTGACACAGGCGTGGGCGCGGCGGCAGGAGAGGGCGCGGCGGCGCTCGCCGCCCCCGTGGCGGCGGCGTCGGAGACCTGCGGGGCGACGGCAGGGGCGGCCTGTGCGGAGGCGCCGTCCGTCGTCGGGGACTTCTTGGGCTCGTCCGGCTTCACCGGAGACGCAGCGCCCCCCGGCTTGTAGTCGGCGAAGAAGTCCCACCAGGCCCGGTCGACCGAATTCGGGTCCTGGAGGTACTGCTGATAGATCTCGTCGACGAGCCACTCATTGGCGCCGAAGCCTGAGGCAGGGGTCTTCCCGCCCTCTGCTTCGGTCGTGGTGCTCGAGTTACTGGGGGACTGTGGCGACACGGCGGCAACCGCCCTCTTCCGCTTCACAAGGTATGGACAGCGGGAATAAAGGCTACGCCTCCCCGGCCGCTGGATGCAGACCGGGCGGGACTTACGTCATGTAGGTCACACCGAACGGCGGGTTTCGCCGCTCTGAATGGCGGGAAACCAGCCTGGTTCGGGTAGGGGGCACCGTGGTTGCGGCCCCCATGGCTTCGCACCCCTGACGGACCCCGGGCACGTGTGGCCGAGATCATGTCCTACGCACTCGAACCCTACGTCAATGTGACGCCGGAGAGCTGCCCGGAAGGGTGACGAGGATCCGGCAGCCGCGTGACGATTCGGCCACTCCGATATGCCCTCCGTGCAGGCCGACGGCCCAGCGGGCGATGGCCAGGCCCAGTCCGGTGCCTCCGTCGCCGCCGTTCGCGCTGCCCCGGTTGAACCGCTCGAAGACCCGGTGCCGCTCCGCCTCCGGTATGCCGGGGCCTTCGTCCCGGACCTCCAGCGCGAGACTGCCGGGCGCGTCCCCGGACCGGGCGCGGACGGTGACCCGGCCGTGCGGCGGGCTGTGCTTGACCGCGTTGTCGATCAGGTTCGCCACGACCTGGTGCAGGCGCTCGGCGTCCGCGTACGCCGTCAGCTCGGGCGGGAACACGTCCAGGTGCAGGTGGACGTCGTTGCGGGTGTGCCCGCCGGAGCCGGAGAGCAGGCCCGGCCGGCCGGCGGCCGCGAGGCCCGATTCCTTCAGGACCCCCGACAGGTACGGCCACACCTCGAAGCGGCGGGCCTTCAGCGGGACGACCCCGTTGTCCACCCGGGACAGGTCCAGCAGGGTCTCCACGAGCCGGCCGAGGCGTTCGGTCTGCTTCAGCATCGTCCGCATGGTCTCCGGATCGGCCTCCGAGACCCCGTCCACCACGTTCTCCAGCACCGCCCGCAGCGCCGCGATCGGCGTGCGCAGCTCGTGCGAGACGTTGGCGACCAGCTCCTTGCGGTGCCGGTCCACGGCTTCCAGATCGTCCGCCATCAGGTTGATCGTGGAGGCCAGGTCGCCCAGCTCGTCGCGGCGCCCGGCCCCGCGGACCCGGCGCGTGTAGTCCCCGTGGGAGATCGCCCGGGCCACCCGGGTCATGTCGTCCAGCGGCGCCGTCAGGCTGTGCGCCACGAACTGGGTGATCAGCATCGAGGCGATCACCGAGAACACCGTGATGAACCGCAGCTCGGTGTCCGTGCGCAGGGCCACCATCAGCAGCCCCGTCGTGATGAAGACCGAGACCACGACGAGCGTGCCCAGCTTGGTCTTGATCGAGAACGGGGAGAACGGCCTCAGCCCTCCCGGCGGGCGCCCCCCGCTCATGCCTGGGCCGGGGTCTCCAGGGCGTACCCGACGCCGTGGACCGTACGGATCCGCTCCGCCCCGATCTTGCGCCGCAGGGCCTTGATGTGGCTGTCGACCGTACGGGTCCCGGACGCGTCGGCCCAGTCCCACACCTCCGCGAGCAGCTGCTCCCGGGAGAGCACCGCCCGTGGGGTGCCCGCCAGGCACACCAGCAGGTCGAACTCGGTCGGCGTCAGGTGTACGTCCTCGGCCTGCACCCGGACCCGGCGCTGCGCGTGGTCGATCTCCAGATCGCCCAGGCGCAGCGTGGCCCCGCGCGGGGCGGTGGCGGCCAGGGTGGCCCGCTCCACGCGCCGCAGCAGGACGTGGACCCGCGCCGCGAGCTCGCGCATGGAGAACGGCTTCGTCATGTAGTCGTCCGCGCCGACCCCGAGCCCGACCAGCATGTCGGTCTCGTCGTCGCGCGCGGTGAGCATCAGCACCGGCACCGGTCGCTGCGCCTGGACCCGGCGGCAGACCTCGAGGCCGTCGAAGCCGGGCAGCATCACGTCGAGGACCAGCAGCTCGGGCTGCCAGCTCTCGGCCGCGGCGACGGCGGCCGGGCCGTCGAAGGCGGCCTGCACCTGGAAGCCCTCGGCGCGCAGCCGGGCAGCGATGGCGTCGGCGATGGTGCGGTCGTCCTCGACCACGAGCACGCGCCGTTGAGCGCCGGGGGTGGCCGCGGCGCCGCTGTGGGTGGTGTGTGTCTGTTCCATTTCCCGCCCCTGAAGATCCGCGTGGTAGGGGTGCAGCGTAGAGGAGCCACCGGCCTGCGGCTATGCGGGGTTCAGACAGGGAAAACGGCGGAAGCGACGGTTCCGATTATGGCGGGAATGGGGATATGGGCGGTGATGCCGGGTGGCCGTCCCCCCACGGCACGGCCACCCGGTGCGCGGTGATCGTCGGCCACCGCGCGCTTTTGTCGACCCCCTACAGGGCCAGCCCGTGTCCGTGCTCGAACACGGGGTCGAGGGTGTCGTTCGGCACATCGGGCCGCGAGGCCTCCACCGCCGCCATCGACCGCGGCAATTCGAAGGGGAGCCGCCCCTCGGGCACGGCCCGGCCGAACGCCACGTCCAGCAGTGCGGCGTCCTCGGCGCCGTAGTCCGCGATCAGCGCCGCCGCCCGCTCGGCGATCTCCGGGATGACCGCCGCCCGCTCCAGGTTGATGCAGACCAGCGTCGGTACGGCGTCCAGGAGCGCCAGGATCCGCGACAGCTCCGGCTCCGCGAAGGCCAGCGAGCCCGAGTGGAAGTACGACTCGAAGACGTTCTCCCGCGGCTCGTACGGGGTGCGCAGCCGCAGCACCGCCAGATCCGCCGCCCCCGGCTCGGACACCACCTCGCCGTACCCCGCGGCGACGGCCTCGTCCACGCCCTGCACGTACAGCTTCGGGCGCCCGGGGGCCGGCAGCAGCCCGCCGCGGTTGGTCAGCACCGTGAGCGAGCGGCGCTGGGCCGCCGCCCCCGCGGCCGCGAAGTCGGCCCGGCCCACCGTCTGCGCCGCCGCGTCCGGGTCCACGTACGGGTTCTCGAACAGGCCCAGCACGAACTTCTCCCGCAGGAGCCGGGCCACCGACACGTCGATCCGTGACTCCGCGATCCGGCCCGAGCGGACCAGGTCCACGATCACCTCCGGGCACTGCTCCCCGCCGAACTGGTCGGCCCCGGCGGCCAGCGCGCGGGCCGCCCGCTCGGCGACCGTCAGGTGCTCCAGGCCCCAGGCCCGCGCCGGGTGGACCTCGCCGAAGATCGACGCGTCGTTGAGCAGCCCCCAGTCGGTGCAGACGATCCCCTCGAAGCCGAGCTCCTCGCGCAGCAGGCCCGTGACCACGCCCTTGTTGAAGCCGAAGCCGACCTCCTCCCAGTCCGTCCCGATCGGCTGGCCGTAGTACGGCATCATCTGCGCGCAGCCGGCGGCGATCGCAGCCTTGAACGGCTCCAGGTGGTGCTCGCGCATCCCGCCCGGGTAGACCTGCTCCTTGCCGTGCGCGAAGTGGGGGTCCTCGCCGTCCTTCTGGGGGCCGCCGCCCGGGAAGTGCTTGACCATCGCCGAGACGGACTCGGGACCGAGCTGCGGGCCCTGGAGCCCGCGGACGTACGCCTGCACCAGCTCTCCCGTCAGCTGCGCGTCCGAGCCGAACGTGCCCGTCTGGCGGGCCCAGCGGGGCTCGCTCGCCAGGTCGATCTGCGGGTGCAGGGCGACGCGGAAGCCGACGGCCAGGTACTCGCGGCGGACGGTGTCCGCGAAGCGGAAGACCAGCTCGGGGTCGCCGATCGCGGCCAGGCCGAGCGCCTCCGGCCAGGCCGAGAAGGCGCCGGCGTTGAACGAGGCGCCGACGTTGTCGGTGAAGGCGTGGCGCGGGTCGGTCGAGAGCGTGACGGGGATGCCGAGCCGGGTGGCAGCGGCCATCTCCTGCACCGCGTTCTGCCACTGCGCCATCTCGCGGGCGCCGTGGGTGCCGAGCAGGTTGAAGTGGCTGATGAAGCGTTCCCCGACCAGCTCGGGCGTGGTGAACGGGAGCATCGAGCCGTCGGTCTCGGTGACCGGGGTGCCGTCCGGATTCATCATCAGCATGGAGTGGAAGAGCTGGCCGGCCTTCTCCTCCAGCGTCATCCGGGAGAGCAGGTCCGCCACCCGCAGGTCCACCGCGAGGGCGGCGTCCTTGTACGGGGGGACGGCGTCGGGCGTGGCGTTCATCGGCGTACGGCTCCTGGGTGCGGTCCGGCGGAGGGTGCTCACCGTAAGCGCGAAAACCATGTACCCACTAGGTTTTGGAAAAGTGACCTGAATCACGCCCCCGAGAGGCCGGAAACGGCACCCCCTAGGGTGGGCCGCATGGCACAGGACAAGGAGCGGGCCGCCCCGAGGGCCGCCGGCCGCGGGACCTACGCGGTGGGCGACGCCCGCCGCGCGAAGATCCTCGACACCGCGGTGGAGCACTTCGCGCGGTGGGGCTTCCACGCCTCCTCGCTGGCCCGCATCGCCCATGACTGCGGGATCACCCAGGGCGGGCTGCTGCACCACTTCCGCAGCAAGGAGGACCTGCTCCTGTCCGTACTGGCGCAGAGCGAGCAGCACGACGTGGAGCGGCTGTTCAGCGGGCCGGAGGAGTCCGTGGCCGGGTACTACGCCACCGTCGTCGCCCTCGCCGCGGACAACGCCCGCCGGCCCGGGCTGGTCCGGATGTACAACACGCTCGTCGGCGAGTCGGGCAACCCCGGCCACCCCGCGCACGAGTACTTCACCCAGCGCTACGCCCGGGTGCTCGCCCACAACGTCCGGCTGCTGGAGGCGGGCGTCGCCCGGGGCGAGCTCCTGCCCGGCACCGACTGCGAGGCCGTCGCCCGCGAGACCCTCGCCGTCATGGACGGCCTGCAGATCCAGTGGGTCCTGGCCCCCGAGGCCGTGGACATGCCGGCCCGGTTGCACGGATACCTCGACCGGCAGCTGCGCGGGATCTCGACGTCGGGAACGGGCCTGCCGGCCACCCCCTAGGCCGGCTGCTGCGTCATCGGGTGTGCTGGTGCGCTCGTGCGCCGGGCGGTACCTGCGGTGCGGGCGGCACCTGCGGTGCCGGCGGGTCATCGGGGATCGGTCGGAGCGGAGGACAACCCTCGCGGTGTTCCTTGCGGCAGCCCGGCCCATGGGGGCCGTCACCGGTGGGGCAGGTGAAATCCGGACCAGCCGCCACCGCGGCCCCGGCCGGAGGCGGTGAGGCCTGGGCGGTGGATCCCCCCACGGCGAGAACCTGGGACAGGGCGAGCGCGGCGAGAACGGGGAGCGTGCGCGCAACCACATTCGAACGTCTGCGATGCATGGGCCGCGACCTTTCTCGCGCGCGCCCCGGCGGACCTCTGTTGCCGTGGTCGCTCTTCCCTCAGTCAACGGCCGGGCCCGGGCAAAGTCAAAGCGGTCCGGCCCGGCCGCAGCCACCCCCGGCCGCGGCCGCCCCGGGCCGGACTACCCCGCCTCGAACGGGGGCAGCTCGTCCAGCACGCCCTGCAGGCCCGGCGTCAGCGACCCCTGCTCGGCGGCCACCTCGTAGCCGCCGTGCACGAAGGCGTAGGTGAACCCGTCGAAGATCGTCGCCCCGCCCCTCGGGACCCGGGGCAGGTGCGCGAAGTCCGCCTGCCGGAGCGCGGCGCGCAGCTTCTCGACCCGGTCCTCCGGCAGCTTCCCGGTGCCGGCCGGGCGCGCCTGCCCGTCGAGCCGGGTCCACGAGCCGTCGCCCTTGACCAGGAGAGTGCTCGTCCTCCCGGCGAGCCCGCCGCTCCGGGTGACCGTGACCAGGCGCTCCAGCGCCGAGGACGGCGCCGGGGGCACGGGCGCGGACGAGGCCGACGGCGTGCCCGCCGGCTGCTGTCCCGGCGGCTCGGCGGTCGCGCTCGAACCGGGTCCGGGAGAGGCCTGCGCCGAAGCGGACGCAGTATTGCCGCCGCCGGAGGAGGGACTCGCGCTCGGCGTGGCGTCCGACCCGCCGCCCCCCGAACCGCACCCGCTCAGGAGCACCGAACCCAGCAGCACCGCCGCCACCGCTCGTAACGCGCGCACACCCCACCCCCGCAGGTTTTCGGACGGACCCCCGAGTATGGAGTCGGCACCCCCCGTACGGAAAGCACCAGGAGGACGACATCCGCCGCACCGCCGCCTGGCGCTGGTTGCCGCCGCTGCTCGCCCTCCTCCTCGGCCTCTGGGGCCTGGAGCGCGGCGCGGGCGGCCGCGGCAGCATGTGGCGCGACGAGTCCGTCACCTGGCAGGTCGCGCACCGGCCGCTCGGCGGGATCTGGGACCTGCTCGGGCAGGTCGACGCCGTACACGGCCTGTACTACCTGCTGATGCACGCGGTCTTCCAGGTCTGGGACGGCGGCGGGCCTGAGGCCGGCGGCCTGTGGGCGCTGCGCCTGCCCTCGGTCGCCGCCACCGCCCTCGCGGCCGCCGGAGTGGCCGCCGTCGCCCACCGGCTCGCGGGGGAGCGGGCCGCCCTGTGCTCCGGCGTGGCCTACGCCGTACTGCCGCCCGTGCAGATGTACGCCCAGGAGGGCCGCTCGTACGCCCTCGTCGCGGCGGCCGTGGTGTGGGCGACGTACCTGCTGCTGCGCGAGCGGTGGGTCGCGTACTGCGCGGTCCTGCTGCTCGGCTGCTGGCTGCACGAGTTCGCCGTACTGGCCCTGCTCGCGCACGGGGTCACCGCCTGGCGCTCGCGCGGCTGGCGGTGGAGCGCCGCGGTGGTGGCGGCCCTGCTGCTGCCGCTGGCGGTGGTGAGCGCCCGTCAGGCGGAGCAGCAGCTGGGCTGGCTCGGCCGGCCGGGCTGGCAGGACTGGGCGGCGTACGGGGTGGTCGCGGTCGCGGTGCTGCTGCTCGCGCGGGGCGCTTCGGTGCCGCGCGAGCTCGTACGGGTGGCGGTGCCGCTCGCCCTGCTGCCGCCCGGGCTGCTGATGGCGGTCTCGCTCGTCCACCCCTGGTACGTCGACCGGTACGTGCTCTACGCGCTGGCCGGGCTCGCCCTGCTCGCGGGGACCCGGCTGGCGGCCGCGCGGGGGTGGTGGCCGTGGCTGCTGGTGGCGGCCCTGCTGGTGCCGTTCGGGTGGTGGTCGGCGTGGCTGCGGACCCCGGAGAGCCGCAAGGACGACGTGCTCGCGGTGGCCGCCGCGGTCCGCGAACGGGCCCGGCCGGGGGACGCGGTGCTGTTCATGCCGTCGCGGCGGCGCGAGTGGCTGCTGTCCTCGCCGCAGCTGTACGGGACCCTGCGCGACCTGGCCCTGGCCCGCACCCCGGCGGCTTCGCACAGCCTCCAGGGCACGGAGCTGGCGACCCCGGAGATCTGGACCCGCCTGGTGGACGCCCCCCGGGTGGTGGCCCTGCTGGATCCGGCGGGCCAGCCGCTGGACCCGTACCCCCGCGAAGCGGTCAAACGCCAGACGCTGGCCTCGCACTTCGACCTCTGCTCGACGGACGAGGTCCGCGGCGCCCGGATCGCGCTCTACGCGCAGCCGGGGCGTTGCCCGTAAGGGGCTGCGCCGCTGCGGGCCGCGCGCCGGCCGCGCAAGTCCTGCATGTGGAACACCTTGTCGTAGCGGCGGTCCCCGACGGCCACGAAGTCGCGCAGACGGCCGTACTCGGTGAAGCCCAGTGAGCGGTACAGGCCCAGGGCGTGGGTGTTGTCGCCCCGGGCGTCCAGGGTGAGGACCTCGATGCCCGCGGACCGGGCGTCCTCGATCAACGCCGCGGTCAGCGCCCGGCCGATGCCGCGCCCGTGGGCCGCTGCGTCCACCGCGACCTTCTCCAGATCGGCGTGCGGCCGGTGCGTCGGCCGGGTGTGGCGCAGCCAGTAGCCCAGTCCGACGAGGCGGTCGCCCAGGTACGCGACGCGCAGGGCCCCGTCCCCCGACCGGGCCGCGGCCAGCACCCGGTCCAGCAGCTGCGCGACCTCGTCCCGGGAGGGCGGGTCGACCCAGCCGAGCGCCGCGCCGCCGGCGACCAGGTCCGCCAGGATGCGGTGGACCGGCTCCGGATCGCAGTTCCAGTCGCGGCCGTCCAGGACAGTGATCGTTTCCGGATCCATGGCCGCACCCTAACGGCCCTGGCGGCGACCTGCCGCAACCTCCCGCGCGCCGATACTACGAAATCGTATAGTCTGAAATCGTGAATTCCGAAACCGTTCCATTCGAGTGGTCGGCCCTCCTGGCGCTCCAGCGGGCCACCCACGCCACCCTCCAGGTGCTCGCCGCCGAACTGGTCGACCTGGACCTGACCGCCTCCGAGATCAACGCCCTGGCCAACCTGGCCGACGGCCGCGGGCGCACCGTGTCCGAGCTGGGAGCGGACGTGGGCACCCGCCCCACCACGCTCACCAGCGTGCTGGACCGGCTGGAACGGCGCGGCCACATCACCCGGGGCACCCGCCCGGGGGACCGCCGGGCGGTGCTCATCGAGCTCACGGCCTCCGGACGGGTGGCCGCCGACACGATCCGGCAGGCCATCGCCGACCTGGAGCAGCGCGCGCTCGGCGGACTGCCCGGGGACGCGATCGCCGGCCTGCGCGCCGCCCTGCAAGCCATGACGGAGGTTTCCTGATGACCGCGACGAACACCTTCGAGGCGCTCATGGCCGAAGTGATGGCGGGCGCCGAGCGCTTCGGGCACCGGGAGCACGTCCATCTGACGTGGCTGGCCGTGCGGCGGTGCGGTGTGCCCGCGGCGGTCGGCCTGGTCGGCGAGGGCATCCAGCGCACCGCCCGGTACGCGGGTGCGCCGCAGAAGTACCACGTCACCGTCAGCCGCGCCTGGGTGGAACTGGTCGGGCACCACGAGGCGGAGGACGGCGAGGACGACTTCGCCGCCTTCGCCGGCCGGCACCCCGCGCTGCTCGACAAGCGCCTGCTGACCCGCTTCTACCGCCCGGCGACCCTGGCGGGCGCGGAGGCGAAGAACGGCTGGGTCGAGCCCGACCTCGCCCCGTTCCCCTCGTAGGACTACAGGTAGGACCTACAGGCCGAAGAGCGCCAGCACCCGGCGGACCGCCTCGGCCACCGGGAGCCCGACCTCGCCGATCAGCTGGGCGACCCCGGAGATGCTCCCCAGCGCCCGGCGCAGCGCCCCGCGCTCGACGTGGTCCTCGGTGAGGGTGTCCAGGGACTCGTCCAGGACCGCGCGGTCGTCCTCCCGGACGCGTCCCCGCAGGACCTGGACCAGGTCGATCAGCTCCTGGAGGGCCGCCTGCGGGTCCTGCGGCGCATTGTTCTGCGTGCCGATCTTGCCGATGTTGTTCGTCCCGTAGACCTGGAAGTTGTCGCCGACATGGCCGATCCGGAAGTCCTCGTCGCCGGTCATTTGCCCACCTTCCCGACGTTGCCGCTGCCGAACACCTTGAAGTTGTCGCCCACCTGGCCGATGTAGTTGGTGACCTGCTGGTGGAAGCTGGCCTGCGGGTTGTCGATCGCCTCCATGATCATGCGGACGAGGTCGTGGACGAGCGCCCGGTCGGTGGTGACGAGTGCGGTGTTCGGGGAGCCCGCCGTCTCGATCACCAGCGCGTAGTACGTCTTGCGCAGCAGGACGCCGGACAGTTGCAGCACGAAGAGGCCGAGCAGCACGAGCGCGGCGACCGCCACACCGGTCTCGTACGTCTCCCGGTCGCCGGTGGGCAGGTCGGCGGCGGTGGTCGCGGCGACGGCGGCGACCGCCAGGATCGCCAGCGTCACGACGGACTTCACGAAACGTCCGATCGCCTGCCTGCGCGGCGGCTCGACCTTGACGGTGGTCGCCCGGGCGATGTTGCTCAGGGGATATGCCTCTGCGCCGATCCAGAGGACTCTTCGGCTGACGATGACATCGGTCACGACACTCTTGGCCATATGGCTCCCCCATGCCCTGATGTAAGGCACAGGATCCTCGCGAACTCCCCTTCCGGCAAGACACTTTGCACGGGTGCGCGGGCCCCGTAGGAGGATGGGCGGCGGGCCGCTCCGCCGTGGAGGGGCCGACTGCTCCGGAGGTGCCGCATGACCTTGTCCAGCTCTGCCGCCGCCCTGCCCGGTCCGCTGGTCGGGGCCGACTGGCTGGCCGGCCGGCTCGGCGAGCCGGGGCTCGTCGTGTTCGACGCCTCCGTCGGCGCGCACCGCGGCGCCGGCCGGCGGATCCCGGGCGCCCGGCCCTTCGACCTCGACGGCGCCCTGTCCGACCACGACGACCCCGCCCCGCACGCCATGCCCGGGGCCGCCGCGTTCGAGGAGGCGATACGCGCGCTCGGCGTCGACGACACCAGCACCGTCGTCGTCTACGACGGCGCAGGCATCTACTCGAGCGCGCGGGCCTGGTGGATGCTGCGCGCCATGGGCTTCGACCGGGCCGCCGTCCTGGACGGCGGGCTGCCCGCGTGGACCGCCGCCGGGCTGCCCGTCGAGGCGTGCGGTCCCGCGTACGGGGGCCCGCGCGGCTCCTTCACGGCCCGGCCGCGGACGGGGCTGCTGGTGGACGCCGACGAGGTCGGGGCGGCCCTCGCCGATCCGGCGGCGGTCGTACTGGACGCCCGTACGCGCGAACGCTTCACCGGTGCCGCCCCCGAACCGCGGGCGGGACTGCGCGGGGGCCACATGCCGGGCGCGGTGAACCTGCCGTTCGGGGACCTCCAGCGGGACGGCGGCCTGATGCGGCCCGCCGGGGAACTCCGCGAGGTCTTCGCCGCGTCGACCGGTGGCCGGGAGCGGCTGTACTTCAGCTGCGGCTCGGGAGTGACGGCCTGCGTCCTGGCCCTGGGCGCCACGCTCGCCGGCCACACCGCTGTGGCGGTGTACGACGGCTCGTGGACGGACTGGGCCATGCGCCCGGAGCGGCCCGCGGTCACGGGCCGGCGGGGCGAGTTCTTCGGAGGGTCGCAGGCCCGGTTCGGCGGACCCGCGACGGGCGACGAGCGGGTCCTGCTCACGGACGTGCTGGCGGCGCAGCGCGCGACGCTGGAGCTGAAGTGCAGCGGCCTGGGCGCGGAGCCCATGGTCCTGCGGTCCGTGGAGCCGTCCACGCTGTCGCTGCTCGGCCTGGTCCGGCACCTCGCGGACATGGAGCGCCGGTGGTTCCGCCAGGTCCTGGCGGGGCAGGAGGCGCCGGCCCTGTTCTCGTCGGAGGCGGACCCGGACGGCGACTTCGACGGTGCGGTGTCCGGCCCGGAGGCGGTCGCGGCGGCGTGGGAGGCCTGGCGGCAGGAGGTGGCGTTCGCGGAGTCGTTCACGGCCGCCGCACCCGACCTGGACGTGGAGGCCGAGGACGCGTGGCGCGGGAAGGTGTCGCTGCGCTGGGTGCTGATCCACATGATCGAGGAGTACGCCCGCCACAACGGCCACGCGGACCTGCTGCGCGAGCGGATCGACGGGGCGATCGGCATCTGAGGCCGGTGGATCCGGCCGAGGGGGCCGGGGCGGGGGGCTACCCCCACCCCGCGGCCGGGTACGGCCCCCATCGTCAGTCGTCCTGCGACGCACCAGAGTCATGGGCATGCCTTCCCACATCACGTCATCGCGCCACAGCCGGACGGCGGTTGTCGCCCTCGCCGCCGGACTGCTGCTCTACGGCTGCTCCTTCGAGGACGCCGGGCACAAGACGGCGGCCGCCGACGCGACGGTCACCGAGGCCGTCACGGCGGTCGAGGTGAAGGACGCACGGCGCGGCTCCATCGAGGTGACCCCCGGCGCCGGCCCGGGGGTCACGATCCGCCGGACGGTCCACTACCGGGGCGACAGGGCGCCGGAGCCGGCCCAACAGGTCTCGGCGGGCGTCCTCACCTTCACGGCCGGCTGCTCGGACTCCTGCTTCATCGACTACCGCCTCGAGGTCCCGGCCTCGGCGACGGTCAGGCTGGAGAGCAGCAGCGGCCGCATCGCGGTGGCCGGGGTGTCGGCGGCGGACCTCTCCACCTCCTCCGGCGAGGTCACGGCGGACCGCATCGCCGGCCCGCTGAAGGTCCGCACCTCGTCGGGCTCGATCACCGCCACCGCCCTGACCGGCCCGACCGCCGAGCTCCACGCCTCCTCGGGCGAGGCCCGCCTGGCCTTCGCGAAGCCCCCGGCGTCGGTGACGGCGAGAACCGGCTCGGGCGACGTCACGCTGACCGTCCCGCAGGCCCCGTACGAGATCACGACGACCACGGCGTCAGGCGACCGGGACACCCTCCCCAGCACCCCGCAGGCCGCGTCGCACCTCGCGGTCCACACCGCCTCGGGCGACATCCGCATCACCTCCGCGAGCTGAGCGCCCCGGGTCTTTCCTGGCGCAGCCGCTGCCGCCGTCGGATTCCGTGTTCGCCGGGGGCGAACGGGCGTTGGGGAACATTGGGGGGCGCACATGCATTGAGTCGGCATAGCTCAACTTCACTGCCGGAGGGAAGATCATGGCTTCGACGTCCGTAACGCTCACCCTGCCCGTGCTGCCGCTCGACGACGAGGTCGTGCTGCCTGGGATGGTCGTTCCGCTGGACCTGTCCGATGCCGAGGTACGGGGGGCCGTCGAGGCTGCCCAGGCGGCGGTCCGGAGCGGGAAGCCCCAGGTGCTGCTCGTGCCGCGGGTCGACGGGAAGTACGCCGGCACCGGTGTGCTCGGGACCGTCGAGCAGGTGGGGCGGCTCTCCGACGGGGATCCCGGGGCGCTCATCCGCGGTGTCGGCCGCGTCCGGATCGGGGCCGGGACCACCGGGCCCGGGGCGGCGCTCTGGGTCGAGGGCGAGAGCGTCGACGAGAGACTGGCCGATCCGCTGCCCGGATCCGTCACCGAGCTCGTCAAGGAGTACAAGGCGCTCGCCACCAGCTGGCTCAAGAAGCGCGGGGCCTGGCAGGTCGTGGACCGGGTCCAGCAGATCGAGGGGGTGTCCGCGCTCGCCGACAACTCCGGGTACTCGCCGTTCCTGACCGTCGCTCAGAAGGTCGAGCTGCTCGAGACGGCCGACCCCGTGGCACGCCTCAAGCTGGCCGTCTCCTGGCTCCGCGACCACCTCGCCGAGCAGGACGTCGCCGAGTCCATCGCCAAGGACGTGCAGGACGGCGTCGAGAAGCAGCAGCGCGAGTTCCTGCTGCGCCGCCAGCTGGAGGCCGTGCGCAAGGAACTGCGCGAGCTGAACGGGGAGAAGGACGGCGAGGAGTCCGACGACTACCGCACCCGCGTCGAGGGCGCCGACCTGCCCGAGAAGGTACGGGAGGCCGCGCTCAAGGAGGTCGACAAGCTGGAGCGCTCCAGCGACCAGTCCCCGGAGGGCTCCTGGATCCGCACCTGGCTCGACACCATCCTGGAACTGCCCTGGAACGAGCGCACCGAGGACGAGTACGACATCCGCGGCGCCCGGGCCGTCCTGGACGCCGAGCACGCCGGGCTGAGCGACGTGAAGGACCGCATCACCGAGTACCTCGCCGTGCGCAAGCGGCGTTCCGAGCGCGGCATGGGCGTCATCGGCGGCCGGCGCGGCGGGGCCGTGCTGGCGCTCGTCGGGCCGCCCGGCGTCGGCAAGACCTCCCTCGGGGAGTCCGTCGCGCACGCCATGGGGCGCAAGTTCGTACGCGTCGCCCTCGGCGGCGTCCGCGACGAGGCCGAGATCCGCGGCCACCGGCGTACGTACGTCGGCGCGCTGCCCGGCCGGATCGTACGGGCCATCAAGGAAGCCGGGTCCATGAACCCCGTCGTACTGCTCGACGAGATCGACAAGGTCGGGTCCGACTTCCGGGGCGACCCGGCGGCCGCGCTGCTGGAGGTGCTCGACCCCGCGCAGAACCACACCTTCCGGGACCACTACCTGGAGGTGGAGCTGGACCTGAGCGACGTGGTCTTCCTGGCCACCGCCAACGTCCTGGAAGCCATCCCCGAGGCCCTCGCCGACCGCATGGAGCTCGTCCGCCTCGACGGCTACACCGAGGACGAGAAGGTCGTCATCGCCCGCGACCACCTGCTGCCCCGCCAGCTGGAGCGCGCCGGTCTCGGAACGGAGGAAGTCGTCCTGGAGGAGGACGCACTGCGCAGGCTGGCGGGGGAGTACACCCGCGAGGCGGGCGTGCGCACCCTGGAGCGGTCCATCGCGCGCCTGCTGCGCAAGGTGGCCTCCCAGCACGAGCTGGGGGAGCGGGAACTGCCGCTGCGCATCGGCGCCGACGACCTGCGCGGCCTCATCGGGCGCCCGCACCACGTCCCGGAGTCCGCGCAGGACCCCGCCGAGCGGCGCACCGCCGTCCCCGGCGTGGCCACCGGGCTCGCGGTGACCGGCGCGGGCGGCGACGTCCTGTTCGTCGAGGCCTCGCTGGCCGATCCCGAGACGGGCGCGGCCGGGCTCACCCTGACCGGGCAGCTCGGCGACGTGATGAAGGAGTCCGCGCAGATCGCGCTCAGCTTCCTGCGCTCGCACGGCGCGGAGCTCGAGCTCCCGGTCGCCGACCTGAAGGACCGGGGCGTGCACATCCACTTCCCGGCCGGTGCCGTCCCGAAGGACGGACCGAGCGCGGGCATCACGATGACGACGGCGCTGGCCTCGCTCCTGTCCGGGCGGCAGGTCCGGACCGACGTGGCCATGACCGGCGAGGTCTCGCTGACCGGGCGCGTCCTGCCCATCGGCGGGGTCAAGCAGAAGCTGCTCGCCGCGCACCGGGCGGGCCTGACCGCCGTGATCATCCCGAAGCGGAACGAGGCCGACCTGGACGACGTGCCGTCCGAGGTGCTGGAGGGGCTGGAGGTGCACCCGGTGACGGACGTACGCCAGGTCCTGGAACTGGCGCTCAGCCAGGCGGAGGCCGTGGTCACCGCGGCCGCCTGAGCCCGGCGGCCGCCCGAGCCCGGCCCGGCGCACCCGCGTACGGCCCGCGACCCCTCACCCGGACTCCGTCCGGGGGCGCAGGAGGGGTCCCGGGCCGTCGCCGCACCCGCTGCGAAATACTGGTGCCTCAGGACACCACCGATGGGAGCGGACGTGCAGGGAAGCGAAGACCAGGAGTTCCTCGCCCTGGAGCGGGAGCTGTCCGTCTTCCTCCGGCGTGCCAGGGCCTCCTCCGGGGAGATGGCGCGCGCCCTGCACCCCGAGCTGGAGCCCGCCGCGTACGGACTGCTCGTCCGGCTGGAGGCCGCGGGCCGTCAGCGGGCCACCGAGCTCGCCGCGTACTTCGGGGTCGGCAAGGCCACCATGAGCCGGCAGCTGCGGGCACTGGAGGTGCTGGGGCTGGTGGCGCGGGAACCGGACCCGGCGGACGGCCGGGCCTTCCTGGTCGGGCTCACGGACGAGGGGCGGGAGCGGTTCCTGCGGGTGCGGGGGGCCCGCCGCGAGCAGTACATGCGCAAGCTCGCCGACTGGGACCGGGGAGAGGTCGCGGAACTCGCGCGACTGCTCAACCAGTTGAACCAGGGCGAGGAGTAGCCCCCTGCCGGGGCCGGATTCCTACAGCTCCGCGTACGCCGCGGAGGCGTCGTCGTGGCGTTTGCCCCGGGTGAGCGGGCGGGCCGGGTCGGACTCCAGGGCGCGGACCCGGCCGATCAGGCCCTCCGCGCCCTCCTTGCGCAGCAGCGCCAGGCACTGTGCCCAGTCGCCCTCCCCGAACGTGTCCGTCCACCGGCTCGCCCCGTCCGTGAGCGCCGCCAGCGCCCGCACCCGCTTCCGCGGGGTCCGGCCGGTCACCGCGCGGGCGGCCACCGCCGGGTCCGCGGCCGCCGTGAAGAACCCGCCCTCCGCATTGCGCAGCGCGTCCGCCGAGGTCTGCGTGCGCAGCAGCTCGCGCGGGATCCGGTCCAGCCGGTCGTCGAGCACCGGCGTCACCTCGCCCCCGGGCGCCTCGAGGAGCAGTACGGAATCCGAGAGCACGAGGTGCTCCACGGACGCCTCGTCCCAGCGCGCCATCACCACGGTCGCCTGCGGGGTCCGCACGTGAGAAAGGTCACAGGTGTCCCGGTGGGCGTCGGCGGTGTCGCGGATGGCCGCCGCCAGGATCCGGTCCAGCGGCATGTCCCGCCGCGATCCGGACAGTTCGGTCAATCGGCCCCCGAGCCGGGCCGCGAACCAGGGCACGCCGTGCGTACAGCCCACCTCGCCGCTCGGCGGGGTGACTCCGTCCAGGGCGACCAGGACTCCGCCGCCCGCAGCGGGTATCGCCGCCGATAGCCAGTCCTCGTTGGGGCGTTCCGGGTCGCCGGGGGCCGAGGCGAGGTCGATGCGCATACGGACATTCTGCCCGGCCCGCACGGACCGGGTGGCCGCGATGCGCCGAAAAGTCCGTACCAATGCAAAACCGGCGGGACTGCCGCCCACCGGCCGTCCCGCGGGGCGCTCCACGGCGCCCCGGCGGGATGTGGGCGGGCATATTGCCAAAGCCCCCATCGATCTTTCAACCACCTGCCCGTGACGGCCCTCTGACGGCGCCCCGCCGAGTTGGTTGCCAACTCATCCGTGATGTTCACTCGTTCGAGTGGCCGGGTGGGCGATGTCAGGCTCTCTCCCCAACACGCTGCAAAGGTCTGAGGCGGTACGAGGGGGCAGGGGGCGTTTACTTGTTGACCGGCCGTTACCTCGGCCACACGAGTAGACGAGCACGAGCACACGTACAGGATTGCGAGCACCGGTGCAGAAGAAGCGGTCTCGGAAGAACGGCACCGCCACCGACGGACCCGCCCCCGCAGGACGCCCCGTCCGCGTGCGCAGCAGGCTCGTCCTCGGCGTCGCCGTCGCCGGCCTCACCGTCCTCGCGGCCGGCACCCCAGCCGTGGTCTCCGCGACACGGGAGCTGAACGACTCCCAGCAGCTGGTCACGCTCGCCGAGCAGACGCAGCACACCCTCACCCTCGCGCACCTCCTCGGCGACGAGCGCGACGCCGTCGTCGAGTACGTGGCCAAGGGCCGCCCCGGAGCACAGGCCAAGGGCCCCGTCCAGGAGCGCACCGCGCTCACCGACCGCCAGCTCGCCGAGGTCCGCAGCGAGGCCGACGAGCCGCTCGCCCTGGCCCTCGGCCGCGTCCAGGCCGTCCGCACCGAGGCCGTCGACGGCAAGGGCAGCCCCCTCGCCGCCCACCAGGCGTACACGGGCGTCATCGCGGAACTGCTCGCCCCGGGCGACCGGCTCGCCGAGCTGACCCCGCCGCGGGCCGGCGCCGCCCTCGCCACCAACCGCCCGCTGGCCCCCCTCGGCCAGGCCGTGGAACAGGCCTCGGCCACCCGTGGACTGCTGCTCGCCGCGCTGGCCGTCCCCCGTGGCGAGCAGCCCCCCAACTCCGCGGTCGTGGACGAACTGACCACCGCCGCCCAGCGGGCCCGCGTACGGGAGCAGGCCGCCCTCGACGACTTCACCCGCGTCGCGCGCCCCGACGTACGCCAGACCCTCGCCGCCACCGTCACCGGCCCCGAGGTCAAGACGGCCGACGACTACCTCAAGCGGCTCACCGAGCGGCCCACGCTGTCCTCCGCCGACCGCAAGCTCGACGGCGCCGCCGTCGCCCCCGCGCTCACCGCCCGCATCGACCGCATGCGGTCCGTGGAGTCCACCCTCGCCGGGCAGCGGGCCACCGCGCTCGCCACCCTGCGCGACGACGACGTGACCCGGCTGGAGATGCTGGTCGCGGTCCTCGGCCTGCTGTTCCTGGTCGCCGTCGGCTTCTCGACGGCCGTGGCGCGCTCGCTGACCCGGCCGCTGTCCGTCCTGCGCCGCGGCGCGGCCCGGCTGGCGACCCCGGAGGGCTCGGTGGAGCCGGTCCGCTTCACCGGCCGCAACGACGAGTTCGCCGAGGTCGTACGCCACCTGAACGCGGTACGCGACCAGACGGTCTCCCTGCACACCCGCATCGCCGGCCTCGACGCCGACGCACGCCGGCTCATCGGCCGCAACGAGGCCCTGAGCTCGGGCCGGGAAGCGCTGGAGGCCGAGCTGACGCAGCTGCGGGCCGGCCTCGAAGAGCACCGCCGCATCATGTCGACGACGTCCGTCTCGCTGTCGCTGCGCACCCTGGGGCTGGTCGAGCGCCAGCTCGCGGTCATCGAGGAGCTGGAGTCCAAGGAACAGGACCCGGACCGGCTGGCGACCCTGTTCAAGATGGACCACCTGGCGACGGTCATGCGCCGCCACAACGAGAACCTGCTGGTCCTGGCCGGGCAGGAGCACGGCCACGGCGCCGGCGCCCCGGTCCCGCTGGTGGACGTCATGCGGGCCGCGGTCAGCGAGATCGAGCGCTACGAGCGCGTCGAGCTGGCGGCGCTGCCCCCGTTCACCCAGGTCGCGGGGCACGCGGCCGACGACATCTCGCACGTGCTCGCCGAGCTGCTGGAGAACGCGACGACGTTCTCGCCGCCCGAGGCCAAGGTGAGGGTCTCCGGGTGGCTGCTCGACTCGGGCGACGTGGTGCTGTCCGTCGTGGACGAGGGCATCGGCGTCACCGGCGACCGGCTGGAGGCGCTGAACGCCCGGCTGGCCACGCCCGAGGCGTACGACGAGGAACCGGAAGCGGAACACGGCCTGGGCCTCGGCCTGTACGTGGCGGGGCGCCTCGCGGCCCGGCACGGGGTCACCGCGGAGCTCCGCGCGGGGCGGCACGGTGGCACGGAGGCCCTGGTGGTCGTCCCGGCCTCGCTGCTCCCGGCCACCCCGCCGAGCTCGCCGGTGCACACCTTCGCCACGCCGGGCCTGCCGGAGCTCCGGCTGCCGGGCGTGATCGCCGAGGCGAACGAGAACACCATCCCGCCCCGACGGGTGCCTCCGGCGGTGGAACGGGACGCGGAGCCCCAGGCCGAGGCGGCCGCCGAGCCCACGCCCGACCCCTTCCAGGACCCGGGCCCGGAGGCGGACGCGGAGCTCCTGCGGAGCATGGAATGGGACACCGCCGAGCCGGCCGCCACGGACGAGCCCCTGCCCACGGACGAGCCCCTGCCGGACGAGCCCCTGCCCACGGACCCGGCCTTCGGCCCGGACGCGGACTTCGCCGCGGACGCGGCCCCGGACTCCGAGCCGGATGCGGCCCCGGACTCCATCCCGGACCTGGCCCCGGACTTCGGTCCGGATCTGGCCGGCGGGCTGGAGCCCGACGGGGACGCGCACGCCCTGGCCGCGGACGGCGGGCTGCCGCCCGTCGAGCAGGTGTTCACGGTCCGGGCACAAGCGCCGGCCCAGGCGCCGGAGGCGGAGCCCGCCGCGGGCGGCCACGCCTCCGCAGGCCCGGGGGACGTACTCCCGCCCGCCGAGCAGGTGTTCACCGCGGCCGGCGGACCGGCCGAGGAGCTGCTGGCCCGCGTCGTGCCGGCGGAGCCCGAGCCCGAGCTGCCGGCCGCCGAGCAGGTGTTCACCGCGGCCGCCACGGCTGCAGAGGTACCGCTCGAGCGGGATCCCGGCGACGAGCTCCTCGCGCGGGTCGTCCCCGACGCAGAACCGGACGCCTTCGCGGGGTCCGACCCCGGCCCGGCGCCCGCCGACCGGCTGCCCGATGCCGGCCGGCAGGCCGACGTACCGGAACAAGGACTGCCGCTCCCCGGGCAGACCGCCACCGCCGTCGCCCCCGACGGCCCGGCGGAGCCCCACCGGCACGCACCCGACGAGGCCGACTGGGTCCCCCGCCAGGGGAGCCACCCCGACGCGGGACCCGAGGCCGTCACCGACAAGGGGCTGCCCAAGCGGACCCCGCGCACGGTGGCCGCACGTCGCCCCGAGGCCGCACGGCCGCCGGAGCCGGCGCGCCGCGTCGACGCCGACGAACTGCGCCGCCGGCTCGGCGGCTTCTACCAGGGGACGCGGGACGGACGGCGCGTCGTGGCCGCCGAGCTCGCACAGGACACCGACCAGGGGGACACCGCACAGGAGGCACGCACATGACCGCGCCCAGTACGTACGGACTGAGCACCCAGGCCCGCAACCTGCAGTGGCTGCTGACCGACCTGGTCGAGGAGGTGCCCGGCGTCAACTCCGTCGCCGTCGTGTCCTCGGACGGGCTCCTGCTGCTGTCCTCCGACCCCGGAGGAGCCGCCGGCGAGAGCCCCGCGCGCACCAAGGGCCCGCGCGGCGCCTCCGCCGACCTGGCCACCATCGTCTCCGGCCTCGGCAGCCTCACCACCGGCGCCGCAGAGCTCATGGACGGCGGCGCGGTCAAGCAGACGATGGTGGCGATGGAGTACGGCTCCGTCTTCGTCATGGCCATCAGCGACGGATCGCTCCTCGGCGTGCACGCCACCCCCGACTGCGACATGAGCGTGGTGGCGTACCACATGGCCCTGTTCGTCGGCCGCGCCGGCCACGTCCTGACCCCCGAAGTCCGCAGTGAGCTGCGCCAGTCGATGGAGAAGACCCCGTGAGGAGTACGGCCTCGGCGTCGGCGTCCGCGTCCGACCGGCTGCCGATACGCGGAGCCGACCGCCGGCCCGCCCGCGTCCGCCCGTACTCCCTCACGGGCGGGCGCACCCGCTTCACCCAGGTCCTGCACGTGGAGACGTTCGTCGCCGCCCTCGACACCCGGGCGTCGCAGCCGCAGGACCCCGCCATGGGCACGGACCGCACGCCCGAGATGCCGGCCATCGTCGAGGTCTGCCGCCGCATGCGCACCATCGCCGAGATATCCGCGCTGCTGAAGCTGCCGCTCGGGGTGGTCCGCGTCCTGGTCAGCGACCTCGCCGACCAGGGGCGGATACGCGTCTACGGGACGGGGCACGGCCCCGGGCGCCCCGAACGTGCGCTGCTGGAAAGGGTGCTCAGTGGTCTTCGCCGTCTCTGACCCGGTCACCTCGGTGGACGACGAGCCCGTCCAGCCCTGGCAGTACGACCGCTCCCGCGCACCCGTCGCCGTCAAGGTGCTGGTCGCGGGCGGCTTCGGCGTCGGCAAGACCACCTTCGTGTCGTCCGTCTCCGAGATCACCCCGCTGCGCACCGAGGCGGTGATGACCCGGGCCAGCCTCCCGACGGACGACCTCTCGGCCACGCCGGACAAGAGCACCACCACCGTCGCGATGGACTTCGGCCGCGTCACCCTCGACGACGACCTCGTGCTGTACGTGTACGGGACCCCGGGCCAGGAGCGGTTCTGGTTCATGTGGGACGACCTGGTGCGCGGCGCCATCGGCGGGATCGTGCTGGCCGACACACGCCGGCTGCGCGACTGCTTCCCGGCCCTCGACTACTTCGAGAGCTGCGGGCTGCCCTACTCCGTCGCCGTCAACCACTTCGAGGGCTCGCACGCGTACGAGCCGGCGGACGTGCGCGAGGCGCTGACCATCCCGCCGCACGTGCCGGTGGTGATCATGGACGCGCGGCGCCGGGACACGGTCGTCGCCTCCCTGCTGACGCTGGTGGGCCACGCGCTGGACGCGACCCCCGAATAGCTCCGTAGCTCCGTAGCTCTTTGGCTCCGTAGAACCGCTCACCCGAATCGAGAACGTGAGATGCGCAAGATACTCGTCGTGGGGGCCGGCCAGTCCGGCCTCCAGCTCGCCCTCGGCCTCCAGGCCAAGGGGTACGAGATCACCCTCATGTCCAACCGGACGGCGGACGAGATCCGCACCGGGCGGATCATGTCCACGCAGGTCATGTTCGACACGGCGCTCCAGCACGAGCGCGACCTCGGGCTGAACTTCTGGGAGCGGCAGGCCCCGCGGATCGAGGGCATCGGCGTCTCGGTGGCCGCCCCGGACGGTTCCCGCCCCATCGACTGGCTCGGCCGCCTCAAGGGGTACGCGCAGTCCGTGGACCAGCGCCTGAAGATGGCCGGCTGGCTCGACGTCTTCGTGCAGCGCGGCGGACAGCTGGTGATCCACGGCGCGTCCGTCGCCGACCTGGACTACTTCTCCCGTACGTACGACCTGGTGCTGGTCGCCGCGGGCAAGGGCGAACTGGTGTCGATGTTCGGTCGGGACGCGGCGCGCTCCCCGTACGACGCGCCGCAGCGCGCGCTGGCCGTCTCGTACGTGCACGGGCTCGAGCCGCGCCCCGAGCACCCGCAGACGGAGGCGGTGCGCTGCAACCTGGTCCCGGGGGTGGGCGAGCTGTTCGTGATGCCCGCGCTGACCACGTCGGGGCGGGCGGACATCCTGTTCTGGGAGGGCCTCCCGGGCGGTCCGCTGGACGTGTTCCGCGGGGTGAACGACCCGGCGGAGCACCTCGCGCTCACGCTGGAGCTGATGGAGAAGTTCACGCCCTGGGAGTTCGACCGGGCGAAGAAGGCGGAGCTGACGGACGCGGGCGGCACGCTGGCCGGCCGGTACGCGCCGGTCGTCCGCAACCCGATCGGGCGGCTGCCGGGCGGCGGCGTGGTGCTGGGCGTCGCGGACGTCGTCGTCGCGAACGACCCGATCACCGGCCAGGGCTCGAACTCGGCGTCGAAGTGCGCGGCCTCGTACCTGTCGTCGATCCTGATGCACGGGGACAAGCCGTTCGACGAGGCGTGGATGAAGGCGACCTTCGACAAGTTCTGGTTCACGACGGGCAAGCCGGTCACCCAGTGGACGAACGCGATGCTGGGCGTCCCGCCGGAGCACGTGCTGAACCTGATCGGCGCGGCCGGGCAGCTGCAGCCGGTGGCGGACCGTTTCGCCAACGGCTTCGACAACCCGGCCGACTTCGACGCGTACTTCTACGACCCGCAGGACGCGGCGGACTACGTGGCGGAGGTCGCGTCGGCCGCGTCGTCGGCCGGCGCCGTGTCGGCGGAGTAGCCGCTGTCGTCGCCGCCCGAGGCCTCGGGGACCGGGGGCGGGGTGAACTCGGCGAGCGGGGCCCCGTCGGGGTCGGGCCGTACGGCGCCGAGCAGCGGATTGGCGGCGATCGGGGAGACCTTGACCTTCGCGCCGGGCCGCGGGGCCTGGATCACCTTTCCGTCGCCGACGTACAGGGCGACATGGGTGGCGGTGGGGAAGTAGACCACCAGATCGCCGGGGCGCAGCTCGTCCAGGGGCACCTTGGGCAGTTGGGCCCACTGCTCCTGGCTGGTCCGCGGGATGGACCGGCCGGCGTGCGCCCAGGCCTGTGAGGTGAGCCCGGAGCAGTCGAAGGACCCCGGCCCCTCGGCGCCCCAGACGTAGGGTTTGCCGATCTGCTCGGCGGCGTAGGTCAGTGCGGCGCCGCCGGCGGCCGTGGGCGTACGGGGGGTGGTGGCGAGCCGGCCCGAGTCCAGCAGCTTGCGCTGCGCGGTGGCGGTGTCGGCGGCCTCGCGGGTGTCGAGCTGGGCGAGCTGCTCGGGGCTGAGCGAGGCGAGCACCCGCTCGACCTGCTTGAGCTTGAGGTCGACCTGCTGCTTGTGCTGCTTGCGCTGTGCGGTCAGGGACTGCTGGGCGTCGAGGGACTTGCGAGCGGCGGTGGCGAGGGCGTCGGCCCGGTGCTCGCCGCGGGCGAGGCGGGCCAGTACTCCCGCCCGGCGGGTGCCCTCGCGGGCGGTGAGCCGACGCTGGTCCTGGGCGGCCTGGGCGTCGCCGGTGAGCAGCATCCGGGCGTACGGGGAGAAGCCGCGGGCCCCCTGGTACTGCTCCCGGGCCAGCCGCCCGGCGGCGGCCTTCTCCGCTCCGAGGGCGGTACGGGCCTTGCCGAGCGCGGCACTGAGCCGCCGCTCCTCGTCCTGGCCGGCCTTGAGGGCGACTTCGGTGGCGTTGTAGGCCTCGGCGGCCTCTTCGGCCTGCCGATAGAGCCCTCGCAGCTGCGCGAGCAACCCCCCGACCCCGAGCGCCGCGGGGGCGCCCCCGGCCCCGGCGCCCGCTGCCCCGGGGCCCTGCGGAGCAGTGGCGCCCCCGGCGCCGGGGCTCGCCGTGGCGCCGGCATCTGCCGAGTCGCCTGCCCGGGCGGCGGTGGCGTCCGACGCGCCGGTGGTCTGCGCAGCGGTGGCGTCTGCGGCGCCGGGGCTCGCCGGGCCGGTGGCACCCGCCGGGCCGAGGCCACGCCGGGCGGCGCCGGTGCCGGTGCCGGTGCTTCCGGCGGTGTCGGGGCGTTGCCGGTCGTGCGCACCTGCGGCGGCGGAGGACTGCCGTGGGGTGGCGGACGGGGCGCCGACACCCCGGCGGGCGGTGCCGTCCGCCGCATCGTCGGCCGCAGGGGTGATCGCGTCCGGCGCACCGAGTCCCTCCGGGGCGGTGCGACCCCTGAAGCCCGGGTTCCGCCGGGCGGCGGCGCCGGGGACCTGGCGCTCGTGCGAGCCTGCGGCCCCGGTGGCGCCCGGACCCTGCCGGGGGCCGGCGTTCGCCCCGCGGGCAGCCCGGCGGGTGGTGGCGTCCGCCGTACCGGGGGACGGCCGGGCGGTGGCGCGGGGCGTCGGGATGTCGGGGACGGGCTTGGCGTGGGTGGCGGGGAACGGCCCGGCCGTGACGACGACGGCGGCCGCGATGCAGGCGGCGCGGAGCAGACGGCGTGACATGTGATCACCTCCAGGCGGCCGATGCTGCCACGCCCGGTATGACAAATTCCACACCCTGGACGGCCGGTTCCCCACTCTCACCCCTCCGGCCCAAAGCCCGGACCGGCCGGGGCGTCGAGCCGAGGCGGCCGGTCGTGCACCCGGTCAGGGGTGGAGCAGGCGGGCCTTGGCCTCCTTGAACTCCTGCGGGGTCAAGAGACCCTCCCGGGCCAGCTTCGCCAGCTCCGCCAGCTCGCCGGCCAGCCCGCCGGGTGGCGCCCCGGGCCCGGTGGCCGGGCCGCCGGCGACGGGTCCCGGCCCGGCGACGGCCCCCGGCCCGGCGCCCGCCCCCGGCTCGGCAGCGGGCTCGGCCTCCGGTTCGGCGCCCGGTTCGGCCCCCGGTTCGGCGCTGGCCACCGGGCTCGGTTCGGCGCCCGGCTCCGCCGGCTCGGCGCCCGGCTCCGGGGCCCCGTCCCGCCAGGGCGAGGGAGGGGGCGGGCCCGCCGCTCGGGTGAGGAGGCCGCGGAGCAACGGGCGGCCCGAGGGGCGGCGGGCCGGTTCCACTCTTGCCCCGACCGGGCGGATGAACATCAGGCCGCCCCCGTCCGCTCCGGCGGGATCCGGACCGAGCCCACGATCCGCCCGCCCGCCGCCCGTACGGCGATCGCCGCGTCCTCGGCCCACACGTGCTCCACCACCAGCAGCAGCGCGCAGCTGCCCCGCTCCAGCAGCTCCGCCGCCTCCCGGACGTCCTCCGCGCCGATCAGCTGCGCGGCCTCACGGTGCCTCAGCAGCCCCTGGAGCTCCATGAACTCGTCGAACTCCGCCGCCAGCACCTCACCCCCCGCCGTCCTGGAGACCACGAGCCCGTCGATGAGCCGGACCACCCCCGCCTTGCGCAGCCCCATCACCGCCTCGACCGCCGGCACGCGCAGCTGCTCCTCGGGGAAGGCGAGGACGATGAATTCCACTGGTCCCATGTGCCGCGGCTCCCACTCGTGACCGTTTCTGACGACTCCTCGGCACTCTATGACATAAGCGGACATACCATCCGTCCGCTTGCTACGTTTCCCGCATGACCGCTCTGACGGCAGAGGTGGCGGAGCCCGCCCCGCCCCCGCCCCCCGACGGCTCCGCCTCCAAACGCAGGGGCGTCGAGCTGACGCTGCTCGCCGGAGCCGTCCTCATCTCGGTCCTCGGCCACCTGTACGTCGGCCTCGCCACCACCGGCCGCGCCCCCGAAGCCGCCGGCCGCTACGCCGCCGGTCTCGCCGGGACCGCCCTGCTCGCGCACCTCGCCGTCCGCTTCCGGGCCCCGTACGCCGACCCGCTCGTGCTCCCCATCGCCGTCCTGCTCAACGGCCTCGGCCTCGTCCTGATCCAGCGCCTCGACGTCACCACCCCCGCCCACCTCACCGCCGGGGACCAACTGCGCTGGTCCGCCCTGGGCGTGGCCCTCTTCGTCCTCGCGGTCGTCCTGCTGCGCGACCACCGCGTGCTCCAGAAGTACGCCTACCTCTCCGTGGCCGGCGCCCTCGTGCTGATGCTCGTCCCCGTCTTCTTCCCCGCCGTCAACGGCGCCCACATCTGGATCCGGTTCGCCGGACTCTCCTTCCAGCCCGGCGAGTTCGCCAAGATCCTGCTCGCCGTCTTCTTCGCCGCCTACCTCGCCGCGAACCGCACCGCGCTCGCCCTCACCGGCCGCCGGCTCTTCTGGAAGCTGCGCCTCCTGCCCGGCCGGGTCCTCGGCCCGATCCTGGCGATCTGGCTGCTCAGCGTCGGCGTGCTCGTCCTGGAGCGGGACCTCGGGACCTCGCTGCTCTTCTTCGGGCTCTTCGTCGTCATGCTGTTCACCGCCACCGGGCGGATCGGCTGGATCGCGATCGGGCTGCTGCTGGCCGCCCTGGGCGCCTACGCCGTCGGCACCTTGGAGCCGCACGTGCACAGCCGGGTCGAGGACTGGCTGAATCCTTTCGCCTCCATCGAGCGCGGTGAGGGGCCCGGCCAGCTCGCCCAGTCCCTCTTCGCCTTCGGGGCCGGCGGACTGCTCGGCTCCGGACTCGGCCACGGCCAGTCCTTCCTCATCGGCTTCGCCGCCAAGTCCGACTTCATCCTCGCCACCGCCGGCGAGGAGCTCGGCCTCGTCGGCCTCACCGCGATCCTGCTCCTCTACGGGCTCCTCGTGGACCGCGGATTCCGCGCCGGGCTCGCGCTGCGCGACCCCTTCGGGCGCCTCCTCGCCACCGGACTCGCCTCGATCGTCGCGCTCCAGGTCTTCGTCATCGCCGGGGGAGTCACCGGGCTGATCCCGCTCACCGGCATGGCCATGCCCTTCCTCGCCCAGGGCGGCTCCTCCGTCGTCACCAACTGGATCATCGTCGCGCTGCTCGTCCGGCTCGGCGACAGCGCCCGCCGGCCCCGCCCCGCCGAAGGGGCCGCCGAGTGATCCGGTACATCCGCTGGTGCGCGTACTTCTGCGCCCTGCTGCTCGTCGCCCTGCTCGTCAACGTGGCCCGGGTGCAGGTCTGGGAGGCCGCCGCGTACGGGGCGAACCCGGCCAACAAACGCCCCGCCATCGAGCGCTACGCCCAGCCGCGCGGGGACGTCCTGGTCGACGGCCGGCCCGTCACCGGATCCCGGGACAGCGGCCAGCTGCTGCGCTACGAGCGGACGTACGCGAACGGGCCGCTGTACGCGCCGGTCACCGGGTTCTCCTCGCAGACGTACGGGACCAGCCTCCTCGAGCGCGCCGAGGACGCGATCCTCTCGGGCACCGATCCGGGGCTCTCCGCCTTCCCGCTCTGGTACGACCTCGCCCGCGGCCGCCCAGCCGGCGGGAACGCGGCGACCACCGTCCGGGCCGGCCTGCAGCTGGCCGCGTACACCGGGCTGGCGGGCCGGCGCGGCGCGGTGGCCGCGCTCGACCCCGCCACCGGGAAGATCCTTGCGCTGGTCAGCAGCCCCTCGTACGATCCGGCGGTGCTCTCCGGTACGGGCGCGGGAGTCAAGGCGGCCTGGGCGCGGCTGAACGCGGACCCCGCGCGGCCGATGCTGAACCGGGCGCTGCGCGAGACGTACCCGCCGGGCTCCACCTTCAAGATCGTGACCGCGGCCGCGGCGCTGGACGCGGGCGTGGTGACCGATGTGGACGCGCCCACGCAGACCCCCGACCCCTACCCGCTGCCGGGCACCAGCACCCTGCTGCCCAACGCGGGCACCGGCTGCCGGGACGCTTCGATGGCGGAGGCGGTGCAGTGGTCCTGCAACACGGTGATGGCGAAGATCGGGGTCCAGGTCGGGCTGCGCGGGATGGTGGAGGCGGCCCGCCGGTTCGGGTTCGACGACGACCGGCTGCGGGTGCCGGCCTGGGTGTCGCGGTCGAACTTCGACACCGACATGAGCCCGGACCAGCTGGCGCTGTCCTCCATCGGGCAGTTCAACACGACGGCGACTCCGCTGCAGATGGCGATGGTGGCGGCGGCGGTCGCCGGCGGCGGCGAGCTCAAGTCCCCCTACCTCGTGGACCGCACCACCCAGGACGACGGGGACCAGGTCCGGCGCGGGCAGCAGCGCAGCCTTGGCCGGGCGATGAACCCGGCGACGGCGCTGCGCCTGCAGGAGCTGATGGTGCAGGTGGTGGAGAACGGCACCGGGCGCAATGCCGCGATCCCGGGCGCGGTGGTCGGCGGCAAGACCGGTACCGCCCAGCACGGCGTCGGCAACGCGGGGACCCCGTACGCCTGGTTCATCGGCTGGGCCAAGGCCGAGGACGCGCCGCTGCCGGGGGTCGCCGTCGCCGTGGTGGTCGAGGACGCGGAGGCGCACCGCGGCGACATCAGCGGCAACGGCGCGGCGGCGCCGATCGCCCGGGCGGTGATGGAGGCCGCGCTCGCCGCTCCGCAGTCCCCGTGACCGGACCCGTTCCTATGCGGGATCCGCGCCCTCTGCGATCGCCGCCTCCACCTCGGCCACCCGCTCCGCCTCCTCCGCCGCGAAGCGTTCGCGGTCCAGGGCCTCGGCGATCTCCTCGTCCTGTGTCATCAGCAGGTCCAGGTTGGAGTTGCCCATCTCGAAGACGCCCATGTCCAGGTACGCCTTCTGCAGCCGCTCGCCCCACAGCCCGATGTCCTTCACGCACGGCACGATCCGGCTGAACAACAGTTTGCGGAACAGGTGCAGGAACTCCGACTGCTCGCTGAACTCCTCGGCCTCCTTGCGGGAGATGCCGAAGTTCTCCAGCACCTCCACCCCGCGCAGCCGGTCCCGCATCAGGTAGCAGCCCTCGATCACGAACTCCTCGCGCTCACGCAGCTCGGCGTCCGTCAACTGCTTGTAGTAGTCGCGCAGCGCCATCCGCCCGAACGCCACGTGCCGGGCCTCGTCCTGCATCACGTACGCCAGGATCTGCTTCGGCAGCGGCTTGTCGGTCGTGTCCCGGATCATCCCGAAGGCGGCCAGCGCCAGCCCCTCGATGAGCACCTGCATGCCCAGGTACGGCATGTCCCAGCGGGAGTCGCGCAGGGTGTCGCCGAGCAGCCCCTGGAGGCTGTCGTTGATCGGGTAGAGCATCCCGACCTTCTCGTGCAGGAAGCGGCCGAAGACCTCGGCGTGCCGGGCCTCGTCCATCGTCTGGGTCGCGGAGTAGAACTTCGCGTCCAGGTCCGGCACCGACTCCACGATCCTCGCCGCGCACACCATCGCACCCTGCTCGCCGTGCAGGAACTGGCTGAAGTTCCAGGCGGCGTAGTGCCGGCGCAGCTCGCCCTTGTCCTTCTCCGTGAGTCCGGACCAGTGCCGGGTGCCGTAGAGGGTCAGCGCCTCGTCCGGGGTGCCGAGCGGGTCGTACGGGTCCACCTCCAGCTCCCAGTCGATGCGCTTGGCGCCGTCCCACTGCTTGTCCTTGCCCTTCTGGTACAGGGCGAGGAGCCGCTCGCGGCCGCCGGCGTACTCCCAGCTGAAGCGGGCCGCGCCGGAGGCCGGAACCTGCCAGACGTCCGCGCCCGGGTCCTTGGTGTAGAGCTCGTGCGTCGACACTGACGCCCCCTCGGCTCGTGTACTTCCGTACAGGACTGGATGGTTGGCAGCGTCACACGTTGGTAGACGCGGGGTCAACAAGTCGTGCGCAGGGGATTGACGGTCTTGCTGACAAGCAGTCTCATAAGTGATGACCGCCGGTAACCCGATGAGCGAGGTATCCGAAGCCATGACGACCGTGACCGATCGAGGCGGGCTGCAGGACGCGCTCGGCCTCCTCAAGGACCGCGAAGAGATCGCCGCACGACTGCTCGAATCCTCGGCCAAGCACTCCTTCGACCCCGACAGGGAACTCGACTGGGACGCCCCGCCCATCGACGGGAAGTACTACTGGCCGCCCGAGCTGCTCTCCCTCTACGGCACCCCGCTGTGGAAGAAGATGGGCGAGGAACAGCGCATCGACCTCTCCCGCCACGAGGCGGCGGCCCTCGGCTCGCTCGGCATCTGGTTCGAGATCATCCTGATGCAGCTGATGGTCCGGCACATCTACGACAAGTCCCTGACCAGCAACCACGTCCGCTACGCACTCACCGAGATAGCCGACGAGTGCCGCCACTCGATGATGTTCGCCCGCATGATCCAGAAGGCCGGCGCCCCCGCCTACCCGGTCTCCCGCCTCAACCACAACCTCGCCCGCATCCTCAAGACCGTCTCCACGACCCCCGGTTCCTTCGCCTGCACCCTGCTCGGCGAGGAGATCCTCGACTGGATGCAGCGCCTCACCTTCCCCGACGAGCGCATCCAGCCCCTCGTGCGCGGCGTCACCCGCATCCACGTCATCGAGGAGGCCCGGCACGTCCGCTACGCCCGCGAGGAACTGCGCCGCCAGATGCTGACCGCCCCGCGCTGGGAACAGGAACTCACCCGCATCAGCTGCGGCGAGGCCGCCCGCGTGTTCTCCCTGGCCTTCGTCAACCCCCAGGTCTACGACAACGTCGGCCTCGACCGGCGCGAAGCCGTCGCCCAGGTCCGGGCGAGCGGCCACCGCAGCGAGGTCATGCAGACGGGCGCCAAGCGGCTCACGGACTTCCTCGACGACATCGGCGTGCTGCGCGGGGTCGGCCGCAGGCTCTGGAAGAGCTCGGGACTCCTCGCCTGAACCGCCTGTTTCGGGGCTACCCTGCGGGCATGACGACCGTACGCGCGTACCGCAGGCTGAGCGTCGAGGAGCGGCGGGCACAGCTCCTCGACGCCGCCCTGTCGCTGTTCGCGCACCGGGCCCCCGAGGAGGTCTCGCTCGACGACGTCGCGGAGGCGGCGGGCGTCTCGCGACCCCTGGTCTACCGCTACTTCCCGGGCGGCAAGCAGCAGCTGTACGAGGCCGCCCTGCGCTCGGCGGCGGACCTCCTCGAGCAGTGCTTCGCCGAACCGCAGGCCGGCCCCCTGACCCAGCGGCTCTCGCGGGCGCTGGACCGCTACCTGGCCTTCGTGGACGAGCACGACGCGGGATTCTCGGCGCTCCTCCAGGGCGGCAGCGTCGTCGAGACCTCCCGTACGACGGCCACGGTGGACGGCATCCGCCGGGCGGCGGCGCAGCAGATCCTCTACCACCTGGCCGTCCCGGCCCCCGGCCCGCGGCTGCGGATGATGGTCCGCACGTGGATCACGGCCGTCGAGGCGGCCTCCCTCATCTGGATCGACGAGGGCAAGCAGCCGGACGTCTCGTCCCTGCGCGACTGGCTGGTCGACCAGTTCATAGCCCTGCTGACGGCGACGGCCGCCACCGACCCGGAGACCGCCGCCGCGGCGCGGGCCGCGCTGGCCCTCGAATCGGCGGACGGCCCGGTCGGGGTCCTGGCCCGACGCGTGATCCCCGTGGTCTCCGAGGCCGCCCACCTGCTGTGACACTGGTGGGGTGAGAAGCGAACCCACCCCCTTCGAGGGCGGCCCGATGGACGGCCGGGTCCTCCCGATCCTCGTCGGTCCCACCGGCCACCCGCCGAAGTGGTACGAGATCCCGGTCCCGTCGGCCGACGGGAGCCCCGCGACGGTCCTGCTGTACGAGCGGGTCCCGGCGGGCTATTCGAAGCGGCTGCACCTCCAGAAGGGCTGGAAGTACACGTACGCCCCGTCGGGTCAGAAGCCCAGGGTCCGCTGGCCCTGGAGCAAGCCGACCCCGCCGCCGGCCTGATCCACAAGACACCCCCTAGGTCCCCGGGGGCGCGGGCGGGGCCGGGGGCTCCGGGAGGGTCAGGACGGCCAGCGCCCCGCCGCCCCGCGCGCCCCGGAACACCAGCCGTGCGCCGATGACCTCGGCCTGCCCCACCGCGATGGTCAGCCCCAGCCCGTGCCCCTTGCCCGCCCCCACGCCCCCGGTCCGGAACCGCTGGGGGCCGTGCGCGATCAGGTACTCCGGGAACCCGTCCCCGTGGTCCCGTACGGTCACCACCGGCCCGTCCACCGTCAGCACCACCGGCGGCCGCCCGTGCTCGTGCGCATTGGCCACCAGGTTCCCCAGCACCCGCTCGAGCCGCCGCCGGTCCGTCTCCACGTGCGCGTCCCGGACGATCACCACCTGCGTCTGCGTCCCGGACGCCCGCACCACACGCCGCGCCAGCCGGCCCAGCTGGTGCAGATCCGTCTCCACCACCTCGCGCCCCGAGTCCAGCCGCGAGATCTCCAGCAGGTCCTCCGTCAGCCCCCGCATCGTCCGCACCCGCTCCTGCACCAGCTCCGTCGCCCGCCCCGGCGGCAGCAGCTCCGACGCCGCCTGCAACCCGGTCAGCGGCGTGCGCAGCTCGTGCGCGACGTCCGCCGTGAACCGCTGTTCGCTCAGCAGCTTCGCCTGCAGGGTCCCGGCCATCGTGTCGAGCGCGCCCGCCACGGTCGCCACCTCGTCCTGGTGCCGCGAGGGGTCCTTGGTCCGCGGATCGTCCACGCGCGCGTCCAGGTCGCCCTGTGTGATCCGCCGGGCCACGGTCGCCGTCTGGTGCAGCCGCCGCGTCACCCGGGTCACCGCGAAGGCGCCCACCAGCAGCGTCCCGCCGATCGCCAGCACGGACGACCAGATGATCGCGTTGTCCAGGCCGTTGATGGTCCGCGCGCTCTGGGCGTAGTCGACGGCCGTGGCCAGGGCCTTCCCGTCCGCCGGGGTCGCCGCCCACATCGTCGGGCGGCCCTCGTACTCGGCCACCATCGTCGCCCGCTGCCCGGACACCGCCAGCGCCCGCAGCGCCGGCGGCAGCCCCGCCGGATCGAGCCCCGAGTCGGGCGGGAGGGCCTCGCCGGCCTCGTACTCCCGTGCGACGTCGGTCAGTTTGTCGAGGGCCTTCCCGCGCGCCGTCGCCACCGTCTGCCGGGTCACTTCCACGTGCACCAGCGCACCCAGAGCGGCCGCGAGGGAGCAGCACATCACGACGATGAAGCACCCCGCCTTCCACGTCAGCGTGGCCGTCCAGGCGGGCAGCCGCGCCGTCACGGCGTCCCCTCCGGGGAGGGCCTCAGCGGCCGCGGCGGGGACGGGGAAGCGGAGGGGGCGCTCCCCGGCAGCCGTACGATCTGCTCGCGCGCCGGCAGCATCGTGCGCTGCTTCCCGTCCCAGGACCACGCGGTGGTCAGCTCGTAGCCCGGGTTGCCGCTCGGCACCCGCAGGATCACGTCCTGCCCGGCCAGCTCGACGCCGACCACGGTCTGCGTCGTCGCCATGATCCGGTTGAGGCGCCCGTCGGGGTCGGCCGTGTACACGCGTACGGACATCATCCGGTCCGGCATCTCGATGCCGACGACGAGCTCGTCCCGGCCGTTGCCCGTCAGGTCCCGGTAGTACGGCGTCAGCACCGGGCACGTCCCCGGCGGCTGCCCCGCCTGCCCGCACGCCTTGATCGCGGCGACGGTCTGCGGCGGCATTCCGTCCGGGCCGACGTCGGCGTCCGGGGTGGCGCGCAGCTCCGCCTGGACCAGGGCCACCGGGTCGACCTCGTGCACGTTCTGGTTCCGGACGGGCGCCAGCCCCTGTACGTACACCGGCGGCGCACCCTCCGGATCGGCGGGCGGTACGGAGGCCCCCTTGCGGTCCGGCCACAGCCGTACGGGCCCGCTCGCGGTCGGGGTCGCACCGGCGGCCACCGGCCCGCCGGTGTCCCCGCAGCCCGCGAGCAGGGGCAGCAGCGCCAGGCCGAGCAGGGCGGGCAGGGCGGCGCGGGCGCGGGCGGCGGTGGCCGGGAAGGATGGCGAACGCAAGCCGACCGGGCCTCCTCTCCCACGGGTCCACATGACGCCTCCTGACGTCACTCAACCTTATGCGGAGATTTGCCCCTTTTTGTGAGAGGGGGCTCCAGGGCTCCGGGCGGATCAGCCCTCGGTGCGGCCGCGGCGCAGCATGGCGAAGCCGAGCCCGGCGGCGCCCACCGCCGCGATACCGCCGCCCGCGGCGAGCAGCAGCACGCCGTCACCCGGCCCGTCGGCCAGCGTGTCCAGGGTCCCGGAGGCGACCGAGCGGGCGTGCGAAGCCGAGGCCTGGACGACCCGCCCGTCCCGGGCTGCGGTCTTGTACCGGTCGGCGCCGGGCGTACCGATGTCGGCGCCGCTCCCGCCCGTGCCGCCCACCCAGGAGGACAGCCGGCCGTCGGGCCGCAGCGCCACGTGCAGCGGGCCGGAGCCGCCGACGCCGACGGTGCCGTCACCGCTGGTCAGGGTGGCCGCCTTGGCGCCGTCGGCGGCCAGGACGTCGGCCTGGAAGCCGCCCTCGGCGATGCGGTAGACGTTCGCCTTGGACGTGCCGTCCGCGAGGGCGAGGCTCTTGACCAGGGTCCGGGGCGCACCCGCGGAGCGCGCGGCCGAAGCGGCGGGCACCCCTTCTGCGAGGGCGGCCGCGGCGGGCAGCCCGAGGAGGGTTCCGGCGCAGACGGTCACTGCGGCGGCTCGTACGAGAGTGCGGCGGTTGACGGTGCTCACGGGAAATCCTTAGGTCCGGTCCAGGTGCGACCAACCTAGGAGCCCGCTGTGTCGGTACAGCGATGAGCGTGTAACAGGAACCCGGCAGAGTCCCGTAGAAGCTGTTACGTGACCGAGAACTCCACCGGGGGATTGCCGCGGGGCACCCGGGCTGCTCCCATGTACGGCGGGGGGTGAGGTCCATGCGGGGACTCAAGGTGCTGCCGAGCGGCCGCCCCGGCCGTGGCCGGCTCTACGTCAACCTGCCCGACGGCCAGGCGGTGGCCTGGTACGACCGGCAGACCAACCGGATCAGCGTGCTCGCCGACCAGCACCGCGAGGCGGTCCTGGCGGCGTTGCGCCCGTACCTGGCCGGCCCGTACACGGTCGGCCCGCCGCCGGTGCCCACGCCCGCGGACCTGCGCAGACTCGCCCTCCTGCCGGACGAGGACCTGGCCCCGAACCGCCCCGGCGAAGCCCTGCTGGGCGAACTGGAACACGGCTCGGCGGGCAGCCGGGCCCGGCACCGGCTCCGCCAGGACCTGACGGCCCAGCAGCGCATGGGCGACCTGCTCGACTCCCTCGAGCCGGACGACTGGCGGGTCCTGCACTCCGTGCCGCTCCCGGGCCTGGGCCGCATGGACCACCTGCTCATGGGCCCGGCGGGGATCTTCTGCATCCGTACGCTCCCGGGGCGCAAGCAGCGAGCGGCCGTCGGCGACCTGCTGCTGACGGTGGGCCGCGCCGAGCCGCGCCCGGACCCGCGCTGGATCCGCCGTGCCGCCGCCGCGGCCACCCGGGCCCTGGCGGCCCCGGTGCTCCCGGCGCTGGCGCTGGTCGACGCCTCCCGCATCGAGGTGGCCCCGACGGTCCGCGACATCCGCATCCTCGAACCGGCGACGACCCCGGCGCATCTCGCCGCGGCGCCGACCACGCTCAAACCCCCGGACATCGAAGCCCTCTTCACCCAGGCCCGCTCCGTCCGGACCTGGCTCCCTGCGCACCTCTACGGCCCGTACCGGGCCAGCCGCGGCACCGCACCGACGGGCCCGCGCCCCCGCAGAACCGGCGCGTAGCGGGTCCCCGGGCCGCGGTGGAAAGGCGGGGCGGGGAGCGGCGGCGCACGCCACGCCACGCCCCTCAGGCCGACGTCCGCTTCCGCGGAGCCGCCTTCTTCGCCGATGCCCCCGCCGCGGTCGACTTCTTCGTCGAAGTCCCGGCCCCGGTCGCCTTCTTCGCCGCAGCGGCAGTGGCCGTCTTCGAAGTGGACTTGGTCGCAGCCGACTTGCGCGACGCGGTCTTCTTCGTACCCGACGCCGTCTTCTTCGCCGCAGCCGTC
Organism: Streptomyces sp. NPDC002209; assembly: GCF_042890265.1. Classification (NCBI taxonomy): domain Bacteria; kingdom Bacillati; phylum Actinomycetota; class Actinomycetes; order Kitasatosporales; family Streptomycetaceae; genus Streptomyces; species Streptomyces sp. NPDC002209. The sequence continues at coordinate 194,764 of NZ_JBIARX010000002.1, forward strand.
GACGCAGTCGACTTCTTCCCGCCCACCGCCTTCGGCGACGCCGCGGCCGCCGTCTTCCGGCTCCCGCCGCTTCGCCGGATCGGCGTGACCTCCGCCTCCGCCTCCGTCTTCGCGTCCGCGTCCGCGGCGGCCGCGGACGCGGACGCCTCCCCCCGGGACGCCTTCGCCGCCCGCACGCTCTTCTCCAGAGCCGCCATCAGGTCGATCACCTTCCCGCCGGCCGGCTCCACCTCCGCCTCCGCCGGAGGCTCGAACGCCCCCTCCGACTTCGCCGAGATCATCGCCTCCACGGCCTCCCGGTACTCGTCCGTCAGCGAGTCCATCTCCACCTCGCCCAGCGTCGCCATCAGCGCGTCCGCCAGGTCCAGCTCGGCCTCCCGTACCGAGACCTTCCCCTCCGGAGCCACCCCCTCCGGCGCCCGGATCTCATCCGGCCAGAGCAGCCCGTGCATCGCGATCACATCGTCGACGACCCGCAGCATGCCCAGCCGCTCCCGCCCCCGCAGCGCGTACTTGGCGACCGCGACGCGCCGGCTCCGCTTCAGCGCCTCCCGCAGCAGCGTGTACGGCTTCGCCGCCGTCGGCCCGTTCGCCGCGAGGTAGTACGCCGCGTCCATCTGCAGCGGATCGATCTCGTCCGCCGGGACGAACGACACGATCTCGATCGTCTTCGCCGTCGCGATCGGCAGCTGCGCGAGGTCCTCGTCCGTGATCGGGATGATCGACCCGTCCGCCTCCTCGTACCCCTTGCCGATCTCGGCGGTCGCCACCTCCTCCCCGTCCAGCTCGCACACCTTGCGGTAGCGGATCCGCCCGCCGTCGCCCAGGTGGATCTGGCGAAAGGAGATCGAGTGGCTCTCGGTGGCGTTCACGAGCTTGATCGGAATGCTGACCAAGCCGAAGGAGATTGCCCCGTTCCAGATGGATCGCACGGTTCCTCCCGTTTCATGGCAGTCTCATCGTATGACGCCGATCACCATGGTGGAGGGGCGTCGCATCCCGCTCTCCAACCTCGACAAGGTCCTGTACCCCGAGACCGGCTTCACCAAGGGCGAGGTGCTGCACTACTACGCCACCGTCGCGCCTTCGCTGCTGGCCCACATCCACAACCGGCCGGTGTCGTTCCTGCGCTACCCCGACGGCCCGGACGGCCAGCTCTTCTTCACGAAGAATCCGCCGCCCGGCACGCCCGCCTGGGTGAAAACCGCCCCGGTGCCCCGCTCCGAGGACCTGGCCGCCGAACAGGTGGTCGTCGCGGACCTGCCCTCCCTCATGTGGGCCGCCAACCTCGTCGTCGAGTTCCACACCCCCCAGTGGCCGGCGGGCAGTCCGGCCGTCGCCGACCGGCTGATCATCGACCTCGACCCCGGCGCACCCGCCACCGTCGTCGAGTGCTGCGCCGTCGCGCTGTGGCTGCGCGAGCGCCTCGCCGCCGACGGCCTGGAGGCGTACGCCAAGACCTCCGGCTCCAAGGGCATGCACCTGGCCGTCCCCCTGGAGCCGACCCCGTCCGACCGGGTGTCGGCGTACGCGAAGGGCCTCGCCCAGGAGGCCGAGCGCGAGCTCCCCGACCTCGTCCTGCACCGCATGGCCAAGGCCCTGCGCCCCGGCAAGGTCTTCGTCGACCACAGCCAGAACGCCGCCGCCAAGACCACCGCCGCCCCCTACACGTTGCGGGCGCGGGCCCGGCCGACGGTCTCCGCCCCCGTGTCCTGGGAGGAGGTCGCGGCCTGCCGCATCCCCTCCGACCTGGTCTTCCTCGCCGACGACATCCCGCCCCGGCTCGAGCGCGACGGGGACCTCTTCGGCCCGCTGACCGACCCCGGCCGGGCCCGCCCGCTGCCGAGGAAGGCCGGGCCGTGATCCGCGTGGCCCTCGCCGCCACCGTCCGCACCCTGCCGCGTGCGGCCGGCCTGGCGTACGAGCCGAAGTTCGACGGCCACCGCCTCGTGGTGGTGCGCACCGCCGAGGACGTCGTACTGCAGGCGCGCTCCGGCCGTATAGTGACCGCCGCCTTCCCCGATCTGGCCGCCGCTGCCCGGCAGTTGCCCGCCGAGACCGTCCTCGACGGCGAGGTCGTGGTCTGGCACGGGGGCCGTACGGACTTCGCGCTCGTCCAGCGGCGGGCGGCGGCCACGGCCGCGCGGGCCCGCGTACTCGCCCAGAGCCTGCCGGCCTCGTACGCGGCGTTCGACGTGCTGGAACTGGCAGGGCTCGACCTGCGCGGACGCACGTACGAACGCCGCCGCGCGCTCCTGGTCGACCTGCTGCTCCCGCTGGGCCCGCCGCTCCAGCCGGTCCCGATGACGACCGACCCGGAACTGGCCGCCACCTGGTACGAGACCCTGCCCGCCAGCGGCATCGAGGGCCTGGTCGTCAAACGGCTGGACCAGACGTACCCGGCGGGCCGGCGCGGCTGGCAGAAGCTGCGGCACACGGAGGTGCGGGACGCGGCGGTGGTCGGCTACACCGGCACCCCGCGCCGCCCCCTCGCGCTGGTCCTGGTACTGCCGGTCGGGGACGAGACCCCGCTGGTGTCGAGCCCGCTGACCGCCGCGCTGCGCGCGGACGTGGCGGCGGCACTGGCCTCGCGGGCGGCCCCGGCCGCCGGGCCCGCCCGCGCCGGGGCGCCGGCGGGCGGTGCCACGGTCACCGCGATCGGACTCGGCGAGGTCCCGTTCCGCCCGCTCGACCCGCCGCTGACGGCGGAGGTCCGGCACCCCTCGACCGCCCGGCACCCGCCGCCGGAGGTGCTCAGGCTGCGGACGGACCTCTGACGCCCGTGACGCCTCCGACGCCGTGACTCCTCTGACGCCTCTGACCTGCGCCGTGGGGTGGCGCAGGTCAGAGGTGGCCATGTGCGCCGGACCGGGTCAGGCGTTCCCGCTCGGCTTGTACACCGGGGGCTCACCGTGCGGGGGCTGCTGCGGCCCCGGGTACTGCGGCGGGTTCCGGTACCCCGACTCCCGCTCGGCCCGGTCCTCCTCCTGATGACTGCTCGTGGTGGAGCCGAAGTTCCCGTAGCCCTGCATCTCGTGCGGGCGCAGCCCGCCCTCGGGGATCTCCACGGCCTCGCGCTCCTCGCGCACCTCGTAGACCGCGCCGCCGTTCGGCAGGTGGGGCTGGCTCTCGGCGGTCGGCGGCGGGGGCTCCTTGGCCCGGACCCGCTGGCCCAGTTTGAAGGCGCCGAGCAGGAAGCCGACGACGACAATCCCGACGACCAGGAACCACGCGATGTTGGCCAGCGTCTGGTCCAGACTCAAGGTCACGTCCATACGTACTATTTTCCCGCACGAGTTCGGGTTTCACCCGAAAGCCCGGAAGATCCTCCTATCTGCGTACCGGGCGACTACCGTGCCGGATCAGGGGCAGACGAAGGGGCGACCGCCCCGACAGGCACCCCGGAAGGAGCCCGGAAATGCCGCGCGGATCTTCACCCAAACGAGAACGCCAGTACGAGCACATCAAGGAGAGCGCCGAGGAGCGCGGCGAGTCCGAGAAGCGGGCCGAGGAGATCGCCGCACGGACCGTCAACAAGGAACGGGCCCGGGCGGGCGAGTCCAAGACCGCCAGCAGGGAGTCGCTGGTGGACATGGACTCCGCCCGGCGCGGCGGCCTGCACTCCCACTCGGGCACGCAGGGGCCGACGTACGAACAGCTCTACGCGGAGGCCAGGCGCCGCAACATCCACGGGCGCTCCGACATGAACAAGACCCAGCTCAAGCGCGCGCTCGGCAAGTAGACCGCGCGCTCGGCAAGTAGACCTAGCGCAGCGGCCCGTCGGAATCGCGCAGCGCCCGGACCTCGTGGCCCCCGAGCACGGCCAGGATCTCGGCGCAGATGGCCAGCGCCGTCTCCGCGGGTGTCCGGGCCCCCAGATCGAGCCCGATCGGCCCGTGCACCCGCGCCAGTTCCGCCTCGGACGCCCCGGAGGCGATCAGCCCCTCGCGCCGCCGCGCGGTGGTCTTGCGGGAGCCGAGGGCGCCGACGTACGGAATGCCGAGCGCGAGCGCGCTGCGCACGGTCGGCACGTCGAACTCCGGGTCGTGGCTCAGCATCACCAGGCAGGCGGCGTCCCGGCGCGCGGCCAGCAGCTTCTCCGCCTCGGCGACGGAGCCGACGAGGCCGGCGCCCCACCCGAGCAGCAGGGCCTGCGCCTCGATGATCCCGGCGAGCTCGCCGCCCCCGCCGATGAGGACGTACGGCGCGGAGGGGTACGCCTCCACGAACACCAGCCCGTGCTCCCCGTACAGCGCGTCACGCCCCGGCCGGCGCGTGGCCAGCAGCTCGCCGGCCCGCCGCTCGGCGTCGTTGGCGGGCACGTCGACGGCCCGTACGACCTCGCTCACGGCCTGCTCCGCCTGCTCGTCGAGCCGGGTCACGAGCGCCACCCCGACGCCCTCCCCGAGCAGGTCCCACCACTCGGCGGGTACGGCCGCCAGGGGCTGCAGCAGGATCTCGGCCCGCCCGCCGCAGGTCAGTTTCGCGTCGGCCGCCTCGTCGGCCCCCACCGAGACGTCGCAGACCCGCGCGGTGGCACCGGAGGGCATGGCTCCGGCCTCCGCCACCAGCTCGGCGTCGAAGACCCCGCGGTACAGGGCCCCGACGCAGTCCCCCCGCGCATCGACGAGCAGGGCCCCGGCGGGATCCCGCGGCCCGAACCCCTGCTCGGCCACGGGGCGGGCCAGGAACCCGGCCCGCCCCTCGGCCATCCACTGCCGCGCCGTCTCCACCAGCTCACGCATCGCGCCGCCCCATCCTCGTCGTCAGAGCCCGCCCCAAAGCACCTGGTCAGCGGCGCAACGCGGCCTCACGGCCAACCTACGCACGCACCCCACCCCTACCCATCCCCCAAAACCCACAGACCCGGACCCACCTCCCTCGTACAGACCACCGGGACCGGACCGCCCGGTGCCGACTTGCACGCGGGCGCCGGGAGGCGTTGTTTCGAAGTACGGCAGAGAACGTTGGGGATGACCCGGAATGCTCTTCACGGACCGCGACGACGCAGGACGACGACTCGGCACGGCGCTGCGGACGTACGCGGCGGACGGGCCCGTCGTCCTCGGGCTGCCCCGGGGCGGGGTCCCGGTGGCCTTCCACGTGGCGCACGCCCTCGGCGCCCCGCTCGACGTGATCGTCGTCCGCAAGCTCGGGGTCCCGTACCAGCCCGAGCTGGCGTTCGGCGCCATCGGCGAGGGCGGCGTACGCGTGATCAGCGAGGACATCGTCCGCCGCGGGCGGCTCAGCCCGCAGGACATCGCCTCCGTCGAGCAGGCGGAGCAGTCGGAGCTCACCCGCCGGGCCGCCCGCTACCGCGCGGACCGGCCGCAGCAGGACCTCCACGGCCGGACGGTCATCGTGGTGGACGACGGCATCGCGACCGGCGCCACCGCGGCGGCCGCCTGCCAGGTCGTACGGGCGCAGGGCGCGACCAGGGTCGTCATGGCCACCCCGGTGGCCCCGCCGGACGCGCTGGCCAGGGTGGCCGCGGTGGCCGACGAGGTGGTCTGCCTCTCCACACCGCCGGGCTTCTCCTCGGTCGGCCAGTGGTACCGGGACTTCTCCCAGACCCCGGACGAGGAGGTCGTCTCCCTCCTCACCCTGGCCGTCCGGCAGCCACCCGCCACGACGGAGGCCGTCGCGGTCTTCGCGGCGGGCCTGCACCTCCCCGGCGACCTCACCCTCCCCCCGGCGGCGAGGGCGGTGGTCGTCTTCGCGCACGGCTCGGGCAGCAGCCGGCACAGCCCCCGCAACCGGCAGGTGGCCACGGCCCTGAACCGGGCAGGCCTGGGCACCCTGCTGTTCGACCTGCTCACCCCGGCCGAGGAGGCGGACCGCGCCAACGTCTTCGACATCGGGACCCTGGCCGCCCGCCTGACCGACGCCACCGCCTGGCTCGCAACGCGCACGTCGGCCCCGGTCGGCTACTTCGGCGCGAGCACGGGCGCAGCAGCCGCGCTCGCCGCGGCGGCGTCCCCGGGCTCACCGGTATATGCGGTGGTCTCCCGGGGAGGCCGCCCGGACCTGGCGGGCCCTCACCTCGCCGCGGTCCGGGCCCCCACCCTCCTCGTGGTCGGCTCGGAGGACTCCCTCGTCCTCACCCTCAACCGCGAGGCGCAGGCCGGGCTCCGCTGCGAAAACCGCCTGGAGATCGTCCACGGCGCCACCCACCTCTTCGAGGAACCGGGAACCCTCCACGAGGTGTCGACCCTCGCGGAACACTGGTTCACCACTCATCAGCCGACCGACCCCATGCGCTGAGGAGCGGCTCGGTATTTCTCCGAAGGGCAGTCGGAATTCACCGAGCGGGCTGTCGCACGTTTCCCGCGGCTGATTCCCCTAAAGGCCGAACCTGCCCGAATGAAATGCATTGAGGCCGCCCGAGTGATCCTCGCCGGGACATGCGCAGATGTGTGATCAATTGATCGCCGAGAGTCAACAATGACTTCGTCCGTAGCCAGAGGCGAGGTGCCGCGCATTCACATGGGGCGCGCAGAGTGCGCGCTCGGGCGTGACCCCTCCAAGCTCGTGAGGAAGATTCTCTTGAGTCAGCGAACGACCCGAATTACGCGCCTGAAGACCGCCACCCTGGTTTCGGCCGGTGTGCTCGCCGTGGCGCTCAACGTCGTCCCGACCACGACGGCCATCGCCGATGCGATCGACAGGTCGGGCACCGGCAGCTCCGTGGCGCTGCCCGGCCCGGCCGGCGTCATGGGCGGCGGCGACCACGGCGGCAACCGTGGCCCGCAGGGCCCGCAGGGCAAGCAGGGCCGACCGGGCCACCCTGGCCGCCCGGGTGTTCAGGGCCCGCAGGGAGCCCAGGGAGCCCAGGGAGCCCAGGGAGCCCAGGGAGCCCAGGGTGCTCAGGGCGCGCAAGGTGCTCAGGGAGCCCAGGGTGCACAAGGCGCCCAGGGTGAGGGAGCCCAGGGTGCTCAGGGCGCGCAAGGTGCTCAGGGAGCTCAGGGAGCTCAGGGAGCTCAGGGTGCTCAGGGAGCCCAGGGTGCTCAAGGCGCCCAGGGTGCCCAGGGTGCCCAGGGCAGCCAGGGTGCGACGGGCACGGTGACCACCTACGTCAACTTCGCCATCGGTGCCCAGGGCACGGCGACCGCCACGTGCAACCCCGGTGACCTCGCCACTGGCGGCGGATTCCAGTCCGACAACGGCAACGTGCGCTTCAACGGCCCCATCGGCAGCCCTCCCAACGCGTGGCAGGCCTCAATCACGGCCAACCAGCCGGTCACCGCTTTCGTGGTGTGCGTCGACCAGCCGTAGCTCCCTGTGAGCGGCGGTCAACACCGACTGTCCGCTTCTGCGGAGACTGAACGACGGTGCCCCGGGGCCTCGGCCCCGGGGCACCGTCGTGTGTGGCCTGCGCCTAGACCAGCAACGGTCCGCCGCAGCGTGCGGCGCCCTCCTTCATCGCGATGAGGTTGGCGACCACGTACGAGATGTCGTTCTTGGAGTGCCAGTCGGACGGGAAGTAGGTGACCAGCCGCGACGACTGGAAGCGGGCCTCGATGCTGGGCACGAACGCCCGGTACTGCTCGTCCGTGTAGTACCAGAAGGAGTTCTCGTTGTAGTACGCGACGTGGGTCGGGTCCTGGTACGCGCCGCGGCCGTCCGAGCTGGGCGTCATGGTGAGGAGCATCCCGCCGGGCGCGAGCAGCCGGTACATCTCGTTGATCAGCGGCACCTTCGCGGGCACGTGCTCGAGGAAGTCCACCGCCCGCATCAGGCCGACGGAACCGTCGGGCAGGTCCAGCTTCCCGGGCAGCGTCGCGACGATGTCGACGCCCTTCCCCGGGTACTGGTCGACGCCGAGGTAGCCGGGGGGCTTGCGGTGGGCCGCGCCGAGGTCCAGCGCGAGCAGTCCGCGCCGGTGGGTCCAGGCGAGGGCGTTGGCCTCGATGTACCTGTCGTACAGGACGACCGTCTCGCGCTGGATGTGCGCGTTGATCTCGGGGTCGCTCTGGGTGTTCGCGGGGTGCACCCGCTGGAGGTACAGGCAGCGGTTGATGTGGTGGAAGTCGCCGATGTGGAACAGCCGGCACATCAGGTCCTGGTCGTCCAGGACCGTGCGTGCGGCGTCGTATCCGCCTGCCTTTTCGTAGGCGTCCTTGCGGAAGGCCCGCACGTGGTTGGGCGCGTACCAGATGTAGGCGACGTTGTGCGGGGTCGGCGCCATGGAGACGATCTGCTGGAGCTTGCGCCCGTCGACGTCCACCTCCTCGTACTGCCAGCCGCAGGCCTCGTCCCAGCGCGAGTCGTCCCGGCCGCCGTCCTCGGTGATCTGCGCGGTGTTGCTGTAGACGAAGACCGCCTCGGGGTTCTCGTCGAACGCCGTGCCGAGCTCCGCCAGGCACGACGTCGCCAGCAGGTCGTCGTGGTCGAGCTCCACGAGGATCTCGCCGCGCGCCAGTTCGCAGGCCCTGCGCTTCGCCGCCCCGACGCCCCGGAGATCGTCCGCGATCTCCACGCGGACCCTCTCGTCGGGTTGCTCCGGCCGCCACCGGGCGCCGTTGTTGAGCAGGACGATCCACTCCCAGTCCGGGCAGGTCTGCGCCTGGAGGGTCGCCAGGCACTCGTCGAGGAAACGGGGCCGGTGGCTGGGGGTGAAGACGGAGAACCTCGGGGTCGCGGTCGACGTCATCTGGTGCTCCCTGCTGGGGTCGATGGCGGTGGGGGGCTTGCGAATTCCCGGAACCGTTCCGGTACTTGGGAGCGGAGCAAGGGATCGGCCGCGACGGCGCGACGGAACGCGCCGCCGGCCTCGTCGGTACGGCCCTGGTCCGCCAGGATGTATCCGAGGTGCAGATGGGCCGTGGCCGCCTTCGGATCGGCGGCGATGGCGCGCTTGAGGAGGCCGGCGGCCCGGTCGGGCTCGGTCGGCTTCAGCAGGATCGCCTCGTTGAAGAGGGCCGACGTGAACGACGGGTCGATCTTCAGGGCCTTGTCGTAGGACGCGAGGGCGTCGGCCGCCTTGCCGTCCTGCTGGGCGATGACCCCCAGGTTGTACCAGGCGAGCTTGTTGCGGGGATCGAGCTCCACCACGCGCCGGAAGGTACGGGCCGCCCCTTCGGAGTCGTGGCGGCTCTCCTGGATAAGGGCGCCTTGCAGCAGTGCATTTGCCTCTTGGGTCTTCAGGTTCACCGACGGGCTCTTGGATTCCGGGGCGGCTGTCGAATGGGACTGAACCGCCCAGGCGGCCACCCCCGCACAAACCGCAGCCGCGCCGGCGATTCCGGCCCACCATCGCCTTCGTTTCACTCTGTCACATCTCGTGGAATCGGGAGGGGCGGAGATGCGGGCAACAACCCCCGACAGCGCCGAAGGCCGAACCCCCATCATTTCCACCGACGTTACGAGCCCGCCCGTGTGATGCCGCCGTATGGCAGGCAATTGGGATGCAAGACCACTCGAATGTACGCATGAATGAACCGGTGCGCCGAAATGAATTCCGCGAATTGCCTTCAGGGGTAAGCCGGTTGGGTCCGCCTCCCGACTCGGTGGCCGCGCAGCGGGCTCGCGCACCGCCCCTCGCCCACGGAAGCCTCCGCCGCCCCCGCACCGGGCGCAGCGCGCGGGCCCCGGGCCCGGTACGCGCCCGCAGGACAGCAGACGCAAAAAGACCCCGTCCTCAGCGTTGCCGCTGATGGCGGGGTCTTCGGGCACTTCCTGCGAAGTGCCCCCGGCAGGATTCGAACCTGCGCACACGGCTCCGGAGGGCATGTTGGGGACTGGCCTCGCCACCCGCGTGATCTGCAGCCTTGCGATTCGCAGGGTCAGCGTCGCGCTTTCTCACTCGCCGCTCACTCGCGGGGGCCCCTATGGCAGCGAGACGCACCTCTGCTGATGCCCTGACGCGCTGACTGTCGAATAGTCTGATCTTAGGTGTCGCGGTGCGGCCAGGCGCTTAGAAGAGACTGCCCCGTTCATGCTTTAAGCGGCCCTGACCTGCCGCTTAGCGGGTCGAGACCGCCGTTCTCCAGGCGCGTCCCCGCGTATCCACCGGAGGCACAGGTTCCGGTGCGCCTGAAGGCGGCAACATCCACCTGCGCTGCCTTGTCGGCATCTGCTTTGTAAGCTCGCCCGCCCTTCCCCCTGGCCACGCGTCCGAGTGGCCAGCCTCCCGTAGAAGCGTCCACTGCGTGTGTCGTGGCCCTCCCCTGTGTGACGGCGTTGCCGGCACACGTTGCCGTCATGGCCAGAGTCCACAGCGGCACGTTGCCTCAACCGTGGCCCGGGAAGCGCGCCCTGGGACTATCGCTGACGCCTCTGACCAGGGCTTCTGATTAGCTTCCTTGAGGAGGGGGCAAGTTGCCTCACCCAACTTATTAACGCCCCGGGCGCATTTGCTGAAGTTCGTCCGCACGCTGGAGTGCCTGGCGTAGCCTGCCTTCCACTAGTACTGAACGCATTGGGGGGACTGTGCCGGACCCGATCACTACAGGCGTTGTGTCGGCGGCGGGCTCGGCCGCGGGGCGGGCAGCTGGCCCTCTCGTGCTAGGCGGCGCCAGGTCACTTCTTGAGCGCCGGGCGCTAAAGAAGCGCGCCGAGGTGGCAACGTTCGAGGGTTCAGCTGAAGTCGAACGGGCACTCGCCGATATCTCGGCAGCCGACCGCAAGAAGATCCTCGAATTCACTAAATCTGCAGAATTCGACAACATTTGCTTTCAGGTGGCAATTGCGGGATGCATGCCACGGAATCCTGAGCAGCACTTGCGGCAGCTGCGCGATACTTTCGAGCGCCTGTTGCGACGATATGCCGGAATGCCTGATTTCAATATTGAGGTAGTCGCCCAGGCGCTCTTCAGTGAAGTGTGTGCAATTTCATGGAGAGAAGTCAAAAAACATCAGCATGATCGCGGCATCGATAAACGATCACTCACCCCCGAGTTGATCGCTTCCCATATTGCCGCAGCGGCTCGAAATGGAGAGATCCACGCACAACTCTCCAGCCTATCTTCCATCGATTCATTCGCCGATCTACTCTCACAGCAGTGCACTAAAGTGCACGGCAAAATGAGGCCTGCACAAACCGAGAGTGGGGCACGGGTCCCCTTTGGTGACCTGTACGTTGAACCTCACCTTGATTTTGAGCGTGAAAAAGGATCAAGGCGGGAAGGGACTAGCGTTAGAGAACTACTCACGCAGACAAATAGACTAGTCGTATTGGGAGACCCTGGAGGCGGGAAAACAACACTGGCGCTAAAGCTCGCATTGGATGTTTCCATGGGGCGTGGGACATGCTCGGCTCGCCAGGTACCTCTTAGGGTAGTTCTTCGAGAGTACGTCGGACATTTCAAGGCGAACCAAGAATCGATTGTTGAATTCCTGGAGAAGCAAGCTAAGGCTTCCTACTCGACACCAGCGCCGCAAGGTGCGATCGACTACCTCCTCCTTAATGGGCGTGCGGTTGTAATATTCGACGGTCTCGACGAGCTTACGGACACAAGCCTCCGCGCGCGAGTCGTGGACGCCGTGGAAGCGTTCGCTTACGCCTACCCGACAGCACCAATCCTCGTAACGTCGCGTCGCGTCGGGTACGACATGGCGCCGCTCGACGAGCACCTATTCACTTCGTCTCATCTGTCACCCTTCAATACATCTCAACAGCGAGAGTACGTCGACAAGTGGTTTTCTCGCGTACGTGGCGGTGTGATTGAGAGTGGGATGGCGGAGCGCTTCTTGGTTGAATCGCAACACGCTCCCGACCTTACCTCGAATCCGTTGATGCTAGGGCTTATGTGCGCGCTCTACCGCGGCGAAGGGTACATCCCGAGAAATAGGCCTGACCTGTTCCGCCGCTGCTCTGAATTCCTCTTTGAGCGCTGGGACGCTTCACGGAACATCTCCGCAGCTCAGCCGTTCGAACGTAACATCCAATTTGCGATGTTTAGCCTCGCTCTCAGCATGCTGCGTAACTCGGAAAATGGCCTGGGTATGACCGAGCGCGAACTAATCCGCTACACATCGGATTTCCTGCTGGTCCAGCAATATGAGGACCGTGACAGTGCTGATGCGGCTGCCGAGGCATTCGTGAAGTACTGTCGCGGCAGGGCTTGGGTCTTGACTGACGTCGGAACCCACCCAAATGGGGAGCGCATCTATTCTTTCACGCATCGCACCTTTCTTGAGTATTTTTCAGCGAGGCAGATCGTCAGAGACAGTGGAGATGCTGCGAATCTATTTCTCGCATTAAGGGAGCATCTCAAAAATGAGTCTTGGGATGTTACGGCGCAACTTGCCGTTCAATTCCTTGACGAGCGACTAAGTGACGCGGCAAACGACTTCGTTTCCCTAGCTCTTGCCGAAGCAAGGAGAATTAGAGAGGCGGCGCCAAAAGAAGCTCTCGTCAGTTTCTGTGCCCGCCTGATGGAATTTCTGCAACTGAAGCCGGCAGTGGTACGCGATGTCATCACTGAAATGCTCTCTTTGAGCGCGCCGAACCGTCGTCGAGTAGGCGGCACCGACGCGATGAGCGCTGCATGGTCAGGCGTTACTATGTGTGCCACTGAGACTCGTAGAGTAGTTGTGGGTGCACTGCTGGGGGCCGAAGCACGCGAGCTCGCCACTTTCGCCTCAATGGCCTGTTCAATTTCTATGAGCGAGTTCGTACCGAGGCATGCAAGCGTCGAAGTAATGGATTTTTGGTCTGCGTCCGACAGGTCCAATGCGAACTTGCTGCGTGAGCAGCTAGCGAGTGCGGCACAGACGGAAATGTCAGCAGCGGCCTCTGCCGTATTGTTTGGCATTGTGGATATCTCTGACGCCTTGAAATGGCATGGAGTTGAGGTGATCACGACATCGGTCATCTACTCGGCGCGTCCAAGCTTCCCGCGCAATATGCTTCGCGTTCTCGCCCATCCAATTAGGCGTTGGCGGCATGACGGTATTGAATCAATCAGGACCAAGGTATTGGAGCGTCTGCTTGAAACGCCGCTTCCTTGGCTCGATGGTGTGCAGCGCTTCCTCGTGTACACCAAAAAGCTGCCGTCCGATCCTGACGCCCTGAAGTGCAGCCTGCTGAGCTGGATGCTCGGCGTCGAGCATGATCCGCGTGATCGAGACGGCGACTATTTGAGTGCGCACGAATTCTTCGCCTATGTTGCCGAGAGGCGTCGGACGGGCACCCCCGATGATCGCTTTGATGCGTGGAAACGCGACCTTGGAAGCGATCTGTCAAATCTCACTGAAAAGTGGATGCGCCGCGAGGTATCGCTTTCCACAGGACGTCGTTCGCCTAACGCAGACGGCGACGAGCTGTAGGGGCCTGGAAGCACAGGATGGGCGTGCGCACCAGTACCTGGCCGACAACGAGGGCTCTCCAGCGGTTCATGCGAGTCTTAAGAGCGACGTCGGGAGCGGACAGGGAGATCAAGTGTCGGAGCAGGTCAGTCCTCGCGGGACCTTCTTGAGGGTCGCTGACGCGCTGAAGGTCCAGATCGCGTCTACCCCGGAGATGACCGAGTTGCCGTCACTGTCGCAAGTGACGGACGCCTATGGCGTCTCACGGGGCGTGGCGCTCAGGGCGTTTCAGGTGCTCCAGAGGGAAGGGGTAGCCGAGCCGGTGCCCGGTGCCCGATGGCGCGTAGTCCGCGAAGGGCAGAGTGCGGACCGGCGGCCGTTGGTTGAGCGCGTGGCGGCACTCATCGTGTCTGAGCGGCTGGAAGTGGGGGCAGCGTGCGCACCGAACGGGACGCTCAGTTCGCCCTGGACGGTGAGGTCCTGGACGCCGGCGCAGCCCCTCACATCTGGAAGGACAAGAAGCCCGGCTACTCCTACCTGGTCGCCAACGGCATCCCCGAGGACGCATGGGCCACCCCGCTGCGTGACTACCTGTGCAGCGTCGACTACCTCAAGTGGGTGGTCCTCACCTTCGCCGAGGTACGGGCGGAGATCGATCCCGTGACCGCCGGGGCCGCGGCCCGCGCCGTGGACCGGGCGTTCACCGCCCGCACCCGGTACCCCCTGCCCGGCACCGCCGAGTTGGAGACCTACGTGGACGACACCTACGACGAAGACGGCTACGACGGAGACCAGGACGATTACGACAGCCTCGAGGGCGATGTGGTCGACGCCGAGGTCGACGAGGAGGAGTTCGCCGACCCTGAGGCGGAGCTGCCCGAGGTCGAGAACGTCGTCGACTTCGCTCAGCCCGTCGAGGAGGCGCCGCGGGTGAAGCTCACACTGGCCGAGGCCCGGGCCGCGATGGAGGACCTGCTCGACGAGTTCGAGGAGGAGGGCCGTGAGATGGTCCGTCCCGCGGACTTCATGGAGCACTGCGACCGCCACGGCCGCTCCCGCTCATGGGTCTCCGGACAGGTCTCCGCGTTCGTCATGGCGGGCCGTCTGGCCGAGACGAACGAGGTCGGGCGGTACCGGATCGTCCCGCACCGGATCGCGGCCTGACGCGTCAGACGCGTCTGACACCCCTGACACCGAACAGCACCAAAACACAGGTCATACGCGTGCGCGAGGGGTGTCAGACGGGTGTCTGACGCGTCTGACACCCCACCCGACACCCGGCCTGACACCCCTGACACCCACACCCGAGCGGGGCCCGAGCCATCCGGCACGGGCCCCGCCGTCTTCCCCAGGGAGCCCTGTCATGTCCCACGAGACACAGCCCGTGCCCCTCCGGTACGGGGAGGCCGTCCTTTACCCGCCCGCCGTTCCCGAGCCGCGGATGCTGCCCGCCGAGATACCCCCCGGCGTCCAGTACGTCACCCTCCCCGGCGGCGCCCGCACCCTCGCCTACACCCCCACCACCCCCGCCGAGCCGGTCCCTGCAGCGCGGATCCCGGTGTGGGCGAAAACCACCGCCCTGCTTGCCCCGACCGTCGGCGGAGGCATCGGAGCCGCCTCGATCGGTCTCGCCTACGCCGCCCCGGGCCTGATCGCCCTGACCGAAGCCCTCTGGGCGGCCGTAGCCCTGATTGCCGCTGGCGGTGCCGCTCTCCTCCTCGGCCGGACCCGCCGGGCGCCGGCTTCCACCCACATCACGCAGCACATCACCTCAGCCGGCTTCTTCGGCCGGGCCCGCGGCACCATCCAGCACCGGTAGCCGGGCATGGCCGCGTACCAGTACCTGAACTGGGGCGATGCCAGCCACTACGACCGAACCCGGGACCTGCCCTGCGTGCTTTGCGGCAGGCCCACCCCGCTCCGCTCCCACGCGAGCGAGCCCGTCCACAAGGTGTGCGCAGAGGACTGGAACGCCACCAGCCCGGACCAGCCGCGCCGATACACGCTCCCGGTCAAGGACAAGCCGCAGCACGACGTCGGGACCTGGCGCTTCCACAACGACGGCCCCAACACCGCCACCCGACGCCGGACAACGGTCACTGAACTGCGGCCGCTCGGCCCGGACGACGGGCCCCTCGAACTCTTCGCCGCATGAACCGACGAGAGCGGCCCCGTCTCGCCAAAGCCGGGCCGCTCTCGTCTTCCAGCACGCTCAAGAACTGGAGACATCCAGCATGACCCAACCGACCACCTTGCCGCGAGACCTGCGGCCCGCGCTGTTAGCCGCAGCCCTCACCGCCACCGCCCGCGGCTGGCCCGTCTTCCCCCTTCGGCCAGGACAGAAGCGCCCTGCTCTGCACGGTGAAGAGCAGTGCGTGAACGCCGGACCCTGCGGCGGCGGGCACGTGAAGTGGGAGCAGCGCGCCACCACCGACCGGGCCGCGATCGTCCGGTGCTGGACGCACAAGCCGTACAACGTCGGCATCGCGACCGGCCCGGCCGGGCTGGTCGTGGTTGACCTGGACCAGCCCAAGGCGAACAGCAAGAGCGACGCGCCTGACGGCGCGGCGACCTTCGCAGCGCTCTGCGAGCGCGCCGGGCAGGCCGTCCCCACCACCTATCGGGTGCGGACTCCGAGCAGCGGGGAGCACCTGTACTTCACCGCCCCGGCCGGGCTCCGGCTCGGGAACACGGCGGGCAGGCTCGGCCCGCTCATCGACACCCGCGCCCACGGCGGATACGTCGTCGCCCCCGGCAGCACCACCCCCGCCGGGACGTACGAAGTCATCGACCCCGCCCCCGTCGCGGAACTGCCCGCCTGGACCCCGCGCCTGCTCGAGCCGCCCAAGCCCACCGTGGTCACCCCACTACGACTCCCGGCCGTCAGCGGCAGCCTGGCAGCGAACGCGGCCCTGGAACGGGAATGCGACGTCGTCCGCACTGCGCCGCCGAGGCAGGCGAACAACACCCTCAACCGATGCGCCTTCAAGGTGGGGCGCTTCGTGGCCTGGGGCGACATCCCCCGGCACGAGGTTGAGCAGGCCTTCCAAGCGGCGGGGGAGGCGCGGGGACTCACCGTTGCCGAGTGCCGCGCCACCATCCGCAGCGCCCTCGACAGCTCCATCCGCCAGGCCCGGCCCCGGGAGACGGCATGAGCACCCACCCCCATCCCCGCTTGGAAGGCCCCACCCGTACCCCGGACGGCCCCAGCTCCGCCGGACCGGCCCCTGCCACGGCCGGCGGTGGTGCGCCGAGGGTCGTCGCCCGTCAGGGCGTCCCTTCAGCTCTTCGCCCGAACCCGCACACGACCGTGCCCCTGCGGCACGCCCTGGATGGCAGGAGGAACGCCGCATGACCGAGCAGCAGACCATCGACGGTGCCGCCCTGCTGGACGAGATCGAGGCGTTCCATCGCCGGTTCAACGTCTTCCCCACCGAAGCTGCGTTCGTGGCGGTCACGCTTTGGGATGCGCACACGCACCTGCTCGACTGCTTCGACTCCACCCCGAGGCTCGCGTTCCTCTCTCCGGAGCCGGCGAGCGGCAAGACCAGGGCCCTGGAGATCGTGGAGACTCTCGTGCCTCAGCCGATGGTCGCGGTGAACGCGTCCGCTTCCGCGCTGTTCCGGGCGGTCTCCGGGCTCGAAGCCCGGCCTACGATCCTCTTCGATGAGATCGACACCGTGTTCGGGCCCAAGGCGGGGGAGAACGAACAGCTCCGCGGGTTCCTGAATGCCGGGTACCGCCGGATCGGGGTCATGTACCGGTGCGTTGGCGACGGCTCCAACCAGCAGGTACAGGAGTTTCCGTCGTTCTGCGCGGTCGCGGTGGCCGGCCTCGGTTCGCTGCCCGACACGATCCTGACCCGCTCCGTCATCATCCGCATGCGCCGCCGGGCCCGGAACGAGAAGGTCGAGCCCTACCGCCAGAGGATCCACGAGGCTGAGGGAAACGCGCTGCGCAAGCGGCTGGTGGCGTGGGCCGACTCGGTCCGCGAGCGCGTCCAGGACGCGTGGCCCGAGATGCCGCCGGAGGTCACCGACCGACCGGCGGACGTGTGGGAACCGCTCCTCGCGGTGGCTGAAGCTGCCGGTGGAGAGTGGCCTTCCCGGGCCCGCGCCGCATGCCTGGAGCTGGTACACGCGGCCAAGGCCGACGACAAGGGCAGCATCGGCGTCAGGCTGCTGACTGATCTGCGCGACCACGTCCTCAGCGGCATCGACCGGCTGCCCACCGTGGCCGTGCTGGACCGGCTCTGTTCCCTCGATGAGGCCCCTTGGCCCGACATGAGCGGCCGGCCGCTCGACTCCCGGACGCTGTCGAAGCTGCTCGGGGAGTACATGACCGGGGCCAATACCCCGATCAAGGCACGCAACATCAAGACCGGCGGCGGGGTCCTGAAGGGCTACTACGCCGCAGATCTTCATGACGCCTGGCAGCGGTACTGCCCTCCACCCCCCGGAGAGTCCGCTACCTCCGCTACCTCCGCTACCCCGCAGGTCAACGGCACCGAAAAGGTAGCGGACAGCCTCCACGCGTCCGCTACCTGAGCGCTACCGCCGCTACCGGCCCCGCGGCACCCGCCCGGAGCCGGTAGCGGATCCATCCGCTACCGCTACCTGTATCCGCTACCTCGATCATGCCCCTGACCAGGGCGGTAGCGGAGGTAGCGGAGGTAGCGGACCTGACAGGAAGGGGGCCCGGCCCCCGATTCCGCCCTTCGTAGCTCTGAAGGAGAGAACGTGCCCAAACTGCGCGAGCAGTGGCTCACCATCGACGAAGTCATCGACGAGATCGGCGTTCCGCGCGCGACGTTCTATCGCTGGCGACAGCTCAAGAAGGGGCCTAAATCCCTGAAGCTCCCCAATGGGGACGTGCGGATTCGACGGTCGGCCCTGAACGAGTGGATCACTTCGCTGGAGGAAGCGGCGTGACCCACAGGAAGACCAGCCACCCGCAGGGCGCCCGCGGCCACGGGCGCTCTGCGGCGCCTGCGGAGCCGACGTTGTCCAGCGAGATCCGGCTGTGGAAGATCAACCGGGTCAACAGCAAGAAGGCGCCGTACCAACTGCGCTGGACAGTGGCCGGGAAGGTCAAGACGTCCAGCTACGCCACCTCGGCGCTGGCACAGAGCCGCCGCTCGGAACTGTGGCAGGCCATGCGCAGGGGGGAGGCGTTCGACGTGGCCACCGGCCTCCCGGAATCCGAACTCCGGGCAGCTGAGGCCAAAGAGGACGTACGCCCGGATCCGACCTGGTGGGACTTCTCGCGCGAGTACATGGACGCGCGGTGGAGAACGGCAGCAGCCAAGACCCGGGAGGGGCTGGCCGACAGCCTCGCTACCGTGGCGATCGCGATGGCGGGGGAGGGGCCCAAGGCGCCGACCGCCGAGGAGGTGAGGCTGGCCGTCCGGTGGGCCGTCGTCCCCGCGCACAAGGGTGAGGAGCCTCCGCCCGACCTGTATCCGGCCTGTACGTGGCTGGCGGCGCGCTCGCTGCCGCTCTCGGCCCTCGGCGAGTCCAGGGTGCTGCGGGACGTCCACTACCGGCTCTCCTTCAAGCTGGATGACACTCCCGCGGCAGGAGAGACGTACAAGCGGCGCCGCCGCGGTTTCAACACCGCCATGGAGTACGCGATTCAAGAGGGCTACCTCGAAACGAACCCCCTGCTGGGGGTGAAGCGACCGGTGTCCTCGAACAGTGGAGTCGTGGACCCCCGTGTTCTGGTGAACGAGGTGCAGGGGCGCCAGCTCCTCACCAGCGTCTCCTACGTGGGATCCGTTCACCGGAACAGGGGGAGGCGCCTCGTGGCGTTCTTCGGGTGCATCCTCTACGCAGCCACCCGGCCGGCTGAGGCGGTGGGGCTCACCAAGAGCCAGTGCCACCTACCGGCTGAGGGGTGGGGCGTTCTCACCCTGAAGGAGACCCGTCCGGTCTCGGGAAAGAAATGGACCGACTCCGGCGAACGGCACGACAAGCGAGGGCTCAAGTCCCGTGAAGTCACCAAGGATCGTCCGGTTCCGATTCCACCTGTCCTGGTGGCCATGCTCCGCGAGCACATCGATGAGTTCGGCACGGCGAAGGACGGCCGGATCTTCTTCAACGAGCGCGGGGGACTGCTGGGGAGCTCCAGTTACTGGCGTGTCTGGCAGGAGACCAGGGAACTGGCCCTCCCGCCCGACAAGGTGGCCTCGCCGTTGGCTCAGCGGCCGTACGACCTCCGGTCCACCTGCATCACCAACTGGTTGCGGGCCGGCCTGCCGGTTGCGGAGGTGGCGCGCCGGGCGGGCAACTCTCCGGAGGTCATCCACCGGAACTATGCCGGCTGTATCGACGACAGCGAGGAGGACAATAATCGGAAGATTGAACAAGCTATGGGTTGGGGGAGCATCTAGGCGGCATTGCGTAGGCACACCGCGGGAGGTCAGGTGAGTTGCGGACGTTGCTGTTGCTGCGCCGCTTCGGGAGGTTGCTCTAGTTGTAGCTCCTTCTTTCGCTGCTCCTCGCGTATCCGCTCGATCTCCTCCGCGAAGAGAGTGGAGGCTTGGGCGCCAGGCAGATCCCTGTACCGCCTGATTCTCAGGGTGTAGGCCTGGAGCTCCAGGTCGACTGAGTCGGCAGTCTGCTGAAGGTTGAGACTGCGCTCGCGAAATTTGAAGTAGGCGATGATCCCAGCGGAGATGCTCACCAGCGCGCTGATGGCGACAGCAACCCAGCTCCACACGCCCTGCTCAGCTGAGGCCGTTGTGGCGACTGAGGTCAGAATGGAGCCGACAATTACCGTGAGCTGGAACAGGTTGTGCCTGCTCCGGTATCTCTCCGCGCTCCGTCTGTACTCGTTCCTGAGGGACGAGATCGACTCGTAGTACTCGGGGAAGACACCTGGAAGTGCTGCGGTATCAGCCTCCCGCGACTGGAGATGGCGCTTCTCGACCTCCAGCTGGAGAAGATTGACCTCGACGCCGGAGATCTTCCTTCGAATCTGAGTCCATCGGTAGACGGACCCCAGAACGGAGGCGATCACAGCGATGCCACCGAAAAGGTTGAGTAGGGCTTGATTGCTATCTGGGTCGTTGGACCAGTCGACGAGGACGTTTGCAGCTATCAATGCGCTGACAAGCAACGGGTTGCCTGCGAGCATCCACAACATTACGAAGCGTCGGAGCAACCGGTACTCGGCGACCTCGGCTTCCTTCGCAATGATCGACTGGTCGATGGTCAGGATGGTGGATGGTGTGGTGGTCACTGGCCCCCCGTGTTCCTCGCCGGACCCAACAAGTCTGGGCGCTGGCACCTGGGGTCAGGCTAGCTAGATCGTTCTCACCGCAGGGTCGGGGCTCGACAACCGGTCGCGGCTACTGCCGGCGAGGAGGGGCTGGAGCTCACTCGCCACTCACTCGCGACCAGCGCCACACAACGACAAAGGCCCGGACTCAGCTGGACTGAGTTCGGGCCTTCGTGCTTGGCACTTCAGCAGGTCAGCGGCTGTTTCACGCTGGTCCAGCTGGAGTGCCCCCGGCAGGATTCGAACCTGCGCACACGGCTCCGGAGGCCGTTGCTCTATCCCCTGAGCTACGGGGGCGTGTCATTCGCGTTGCGGCGACGGGTTGAACACTACCAGCTTCCCCGGGGTGATCAGAAACGAGTTCCGGGGGAGGGGGAGGCGGGTCGCTCGGAGGGGGTGGAAGTGGCAAAAACCCGGACGCGGGGGCTTAGGCGGACCTACTCTCGAGTTGTGCCAGGCGCCTCGGGCCGGGTGCTTGTTGTCGACGACAACAAGGTCATCCGGCAGCTGATCAAGGTCAATCTCGAGCTGGAGGGCTTCGAGGTAGTGACCGCGAACGATGGTGCCGAGTGTCTGGACGTCGTGCACCGCGTCTGCCCCGACGTGATCACCCTTGATGTGGTCATGCCCCGGCTGGACGGGTTCGGGACGGCCGCGCAGCTGCGCGCCGATCCGCGGACGCGGCACGTGCCCGTCGCCATCGTGAGCGCCTGCACGCAGCACGAGGTGGAGGCCGGGATCGAGGCCGGAGTGGACGCGTTCCTCGCCAAGCCCTTCGAACCCGCCGAGCTCGTGCGGGTCGTACGCCGGCTCATCGAGCGCAAGGACCGGCGGGAGCGGAAGGGAGCCCCCGCAGGGCGGGGGAGAGGGTAGCGGCCGTCGGCTGTTCACATGCCGAAACCGTTCGCGGGATGGGTGGGCTTCTCGCCTAGGCTGGTCCCGTGACCCCCGCCGACCTCTCCCGTACCGTCGTACGCGCCGTGCGCTGCGCCGTCGAGGAGGGGGAGCTGCCCGCCGAGGCGGGCGTGCCCGAGCGGGTCGTCGTCGAGCGGACCCGCCCCGGCGGGGTGGGCGACTACGCGACCCCCGTGGCCTTTCAGGTCGCCAAGACGGCCGGCCGGCCGCCCCTCGACGTCGCCGGTGTGCTGGCCCGGCGGCTGGGCGCCGTTCCCGGCATCGAGCGGGTCGAGGTCACCGGTCCCGGGTTCCTCAACTTCGTGATGGACCGGACGCCCGCCGACGTACTCGTACGCGCAGTGCAGGCGCGCGGGCTCAGGTACGGGTTCGCCCCCGACACCGAGCTGCGCGCGCGGGTCGTGCGCGAAGCCGTGCTGAGGATCGAGCTCAGCCAGGGCCGGACCGGCGCCGCCCCCGTCACGGCCGCCCCCGTGGCCCGGCGGGACGGCGATGTCGTCGCCGCGTACGGGGCCGAAGCCGCCGGCTGGGCCATGCTCACCGTCGCACCGCACGAGACGCCCGCCTTCGACGGGCGGCTGCTCGTACAGGACGAGTCCAACGAGTTCTTCCGCGTGCGGTACGCCCACGCGCGCAGCCGCGCGCTGTCGCGCAACGCCGCCCGGCTCGGGTTTTGCAGCGAGCCCGGCGAGGTCGAGGACGCCGCACGGCTGGTGGGCGTCCTCGCCGACTACCCCCTCGTACTCGAGGCCGCCGCGCATCGGCAGGCGCCGGAGCAGCTCGTCCGGTTCCTCGTCCGCGCCGCCGACGAACTGCTCGATTTCCAGCACTGCGTCCTGCCCAAGGGGGACGAGAAACCCTCGGCCGCCCACCGTGCCCGGCTGGCCCTCGCCGAAGCCGCCGGGACGGTGCTGGCCGGTGGCCTGGCCCTGCTCGGCATGGACGCACCTGACTGCCTGTGATCTGCGAAGAGAGATACCGATGAGCCGTTCCGCGCACCCCGCCGGGCCCCGCCACGCCGACGTCCTGCCCGAGGGGCACTACTCCCCGCCGCCCGCCGACCTCAACGCGCTCGACGAGAAGGTCTGGGCCCGGACCGTACGACGGAACCCCGACGGCGTCGTGACGGTCGGCGGCGTCCCCGTCACCACCCTCGCCCAGGAGTTCGGGACGCCCGCCTACTTCCTCGACGAAGAGGACTTCCGGGCCAGGTGCCGGGCCTGGGCGCACGCCTTCGGGCCGGACGCCGACGTGTTCTACGCCGGCAAGGCGTTCCTCTCCAAGGCCGTCGTGAAGTGGCTGCGGGAAGAGGGGCTGAACCTCGACGTGTGCTCCGGCGGGGAGCTGGCCACCGCCCTCGCCGCCGGGATGCCCGCCGAACGGATCGCCTTCCACGGCAACAACAAGTCCGTCACGGAGATCACCCGGGCCGTCGAGGCCGGGGTCGGTCGCATCGTGCTCGACTCCTTCCAGGAGATCGCTCGAGTCGCGCACATCGCCCGTGATCTCGGCGTACGCCAGCCCGTCCAGATCCGCGTGACCGTCGGCGTCGAGGCGCACACCCACGAGTTCATCGCGACCGCGCACGAGGACCAGAAGTTCGGCATCGCCGTCGCCGACGGATCCGCGGCGGAGGCCGTCCGGCGCGCGCTCGGGCACGACAGCCTCGAGCTGCTCGGCGTCCACTCCCACATCGGCTCGCAGATCTTCGACATGGCCGGCTTCGAGGTGTCCGCGAAGCGGGTGGTCCGGCTGCTGGCCGCCGTACGCGACGAGCACGGCGTCGAGCTGCCCGAGATCGACCTCGGCGGCGGCCTCGGCATCGCGTACACGCCCTCCGACGACCCGCGCGAGCCCCACGAGATCGCCAAGGCCCTGCACGAGATCGTCGCCCGCGAATGCGAGTCCGCCGGGCTGCGCGCGCCCCGCATCTCCGTCGAGCCCGGCCGGGCCATCGTCGGGCCCACCGCCTTCACGCTGTACGAGGTCGGCACGATCAAGCCGCTCGAGGGGCTGCGGACGTACGTCTCCGTCGACGGCGGCATGTCCGACAACATCCGCACCGCCCTCTACGACGCCGAGTACGCGGTCACCCTCGTCTCCCGCGTCTCGGACGCCGAGCCGATGCTCGTCCGCGTCGTCGGCAAGCACTGCGAGAGCGGTGACATCGTGGTGAAGGACGCCTTCCTGCCGGCCGACCTGGCCCCCGGGGACCTCCTCGCCGTACCCGCCACCGGGGCGTACTGCCGCTCCATGGCCAGCAACTACAACCACGCGCTGCGGCCGCCCGTCGTGGCCGTGCGCGACGGGGAGGCTCGAGTCATCGTCCGGCGCGAGACGGAGGAAGATCTCCTGCGTCTCGACCTCGGATGAACCGCATATTTCTGGGGGAAGCCCCCAGACCCCCAAAATAGGTGCCGATAGGTGTCTCACTCAATGGACCGAGGATGGAAAGTGCTGTCCATTGAGTGAGACTGGTTGAGACCTGGCGCGCAACCCGCGCGCCGGGTGGTGATGGAAGATCGAAAGGCGTAGGTCGAATGATGCGTACGCGTCCGCTGAAGGTGGCGCTGCTGGGCTGTGGAGTGGTCGGCTCAGAGGTGGCGCGCATCATGACGACGCACGCCGACGACCTGACGGCCAGGATCGGCGCGCCCGTCGAGCTCGCAGGCGTGGCCGTGCGCCGTCCCTCCAAGGTGCGCGAGGGCATCGACCCGGCGCTGGTCACCACCGATGCGACCGCCCTCCTCAAACGCGGCGACATCGACATCGCCATCGAGGTCATCGGCGGCATCGAGCCGGCCCGCACCCTGATCACCACCGCCTTCGAGCACGGCATCTCCGTCGTCTCGGCGAACAAGGCCCTGCTCGCCCAGGACGGCGCCGCGCTGCACGCGGCGGCCGAGCAGCAGGGGCTGGACCTGTACTACGAGGCGGCCGTCGCCGGCGCCATCCCGCTGGTCCGCCCGATGCGCGAGTCCCTCGCCGGCGACAAGATCAACCGGGTGATGGGCATCGTCAACGGCACGACGAACTTCATCCTCGACAAGATGGACTCGACCGGCGCCGGGTACCAGGAGGCGCTCGACGAGGCCACCGCCCTCGGGTACGCCGAGGCCGACCCGACCGCCGACGTCGAGGGCTACGACGCCGCCGCCAAGGCCGCGATCCTGGCCGGCATCGCCTTCCACACCCGGGTCCGCCTCGACGACGTCTACCGCGAGGGCATGACCGAGGTCAGCGCCTCGGACTTCGCCTCCGCCAAGCGCATGGGCTGCACCATCAAGCTCCTGGCGATCCTGGAGCGCGCCGCGGACGGGCAGTCCGTCACTGCTCGAGTGCACCCGGCGATGATTCCGCTCAGCCACCCCCTGGCGTCCGTCCGCGAGGCGTACAACGCCGTCTTCGTCGAGGCGGAGGCCGCCGGGCGGCTCATGTTCTACGGGCCCGGCGCGGGCGGTTCTCCGACCGCCTCGGCGGTCCTGGGCGACCTCGTCGCCGTCTGCCGCAACAAGCTCGCCGAGGCAACGGGGCCCGGCGAGTCGGCGTACACCCAGCTGCCGGTCAGCCCCATGGGCGACGTCGTCACGCGCTACCACATCAGCCTCGATGTGGCCGACAAGCCGGGCGTCCTCGCCCAGGTGGCGACGACGTTCGCGGAGCACGGTGTGTCCATCGACACCGTCCGCCAGCAGGGCAAGGACGGCGAGGCCTCCCTCGTCGTCGTCACCCACCGCGCACCCGACGCCGCCCTCTCCGGGACCGTCGAGGCGCTGCGGAAGCTGGACACCGTGCGCGGTGTCGCCAGCATCATGCGTGTTGAAGGGGAGTAAGGACCCATGAGCAGCAATCGCACCCACCAGTGGCGCGGCATCATCGAGGAGTACCGGGACCGCCTGCCGGTGACGGACACCACTCCCGTGGTCACGCTCCGCGAGGGCGGCACTCCCCTCGTCCCCGCGCAGGTGCTCTCCGAGCGCACCGGCTGCGAGGTGCACCTGAAGGTCGAGGGCGCGAACCCCACCGGGTCCTTCAAGGACCGCGGCATGACCATGGCCATCACCAAGGCCAAGGAGGAGGGCGCCAAGGCCGTCATCTGCGCCTCCACCGGCAACACCTCGGCCTCCGCCGCCGCGTACGCGGTGCGCGCCGGGATGGTCTCGGCCGTCCTCGTGCCCCGCGGCAAGATCGCGCTCGGCAAGATGGGCCAGGCCCTCGTGCACGGCGCCAAGATCCTCCAGGTGGACGGCAACTTCGACGACTGCCTGGACCTGGCCCGCGCGCTGTCCGACAACTACCCGGTCGCGCTGGTCAATTCCGTCAACCCGGTGCGCATCGAGGGCCAGAAGACCGCCGCGTTCGAGATCGTCGACGCGCTCGGCGACGCCCCCGACATCCACGTGCTGCCCGTCGGCAACGCCGGCAACATCACCGCGTACTGGAAGGGCTTCAAGGAGTACAAGGCCGACGGCCTGGCCTCCCGTACGCCCCGTGTGTGGGGTTTCCAGGCCTCCGGTTCCGCGCCCATCGTGCGCGGCGAGGTCGTCAAGGAGCCGCACACCATCGCGACCGCGATCCGCATCGGCAACCCGGCCTCGTGGGACTACGCGCTCGCCGCGCGCGACGAGTCGGGCGGCTTCATCGACGAGGTGACGGACCGCCAGATCCTGGCCGCCTATCGCCTGTTGGCCGCGCAGGAGGGCGTCTTCGTCGAGCCCGCCTCGGCCGCGTCCGTCGCCGGCCTGCTCAAGGCCGCCGAGCTGGGCCTGGTCGACCCCGGCCAGAAGATCGTATGCACCGTCACCGGAAACGGACTCAAGGACCCCGACTGGGCGGTCGCCGGCGCTCCGCAGCCGGTCACCATCCCGGTGGACGCGGAGGCCGCGGCCGTCCGCCTCGGCCTGGTCTGACCCGGTCCCGCCCCGTGGCGCCACCCTGAGTTGCCGGGTTCCGGAAAGCCTTCGGAACCCGGCAACTCAGGTCGTACGGCACAAAAGTCAACGGCGTTCAGCGCAATCCACCGGAAGACACCGACACGCATCGTGCGCCTCCTGTGCGCCCTATGTAGCGAGAGAACCTTCCTTCGATACGCTGTACTTACATCCGCCACCGCGCATATGACCGTGGTGCTGCCCAGAGGGCCTTCGGGTGTCGTACGTTCTCCAGTACATTCGCAGCGAGCCAGCGAAGATCTCGTCTCGCACAGTCACAAGGAGTGTCATCGGACGATGGCCGGTCCAGCGTTCCGCGCCGCCGCCGTACGGGTGCGCGTCCCCGCCAGCAGTGCCAACCTCGGCCCGGGCTTCGACGCCCTGGGCCTGGCTCTGGGGCTCTATGACGACGTAGTCGTCCGGGTGGCCGACTCCGGCCTGAACATCGACATCGCGGGCGAGGGCGCCGACACCCTCCCGCGGGACGAGAGCCACCTGCTCGTACGCTCCATGCGCACCGCCTTCGACCTGCTGGGCGGGCAGCCGCGCGGCCTCGAGGTCGTCTGCGCCAACCGCATCCCGCACGGCCGCGGCCTCGGGTCCTCCTCGGCCGCCATCTGCGCCGGCATCGTCGCCGCCCGCGCCGTGACCATAGGCGGAGAGGCCAAGCTCGACGACGCGGCCCTGCTGGAGCTGGCCACCGAGATCGAGGGACACCCCGACAACGTCGCCGCCTGTCTCCTCGGCGGTTTCACCCTGGCCTGGATGGACGGCGGCAGCGCCAAGGCGATCCGTATGGAGCCCGCCGATTCCATCGTTCCGGTGGTCTTCGTCCCCTCCAAGCCGGTCCTGACGGAGACCGCGCGCGGCCTGCTGCCGCGCAACGTCCCGCACGTGGACGCGGCCGTGAACGCAGGTCGTGCAGCCCTGCTCGTCGAAGCCCTGACCAGGCGTCCCGAGTTGCTGCTGCCGGCCACCGAAGACCGGCTCCACCAGGAGTACCGGTCCCCGGCGATGCCCGAGAGCGTGGCACTCGTCAACCGGCTGCGGGCGGACGGCATCCCCGCGGTCATCTCCGGCGCGGGGCCCACGGTCCTCGCGCTGGTCGACAACGGCGCGGCCGACAAGGTCGCGCAGCTCGCGGGCGAGGGGTGGGCCGCGAACCGGCTCGCCCTCGACGCCGCGGGCGCGAGCGTGCTTCCGCTGGGAACCCAGGGCGGCTAGGCCGTATGGGCTTACCCGCCAGGGGCGGGCGGTCTGGGCAGGCCGCCCGCGCGGAAGGCGCGATTGCCGGTGATTGAGAGGGGGAATATCTGTTGGATCCGGTAGTGTTACTCTCAAGTGTGCAGCCGAAGCCGCCATGGCTCGGTGCTCAGTGTCCCCATCCGGGACCACCTTTCTTCCGGGAGCCTCCCCGACTGCTTTGATCGCTTCCAGCAGTTTCGAGCACGCTCCGGAATCGGCGTGACATTCCCACGCTTCCAGCTCGGGGGCTTCTCGCCGGAACCACCCATGCACGTTTCTCTCCGCCGTATCTCTACCGGCGGACCACCGCCCCGGCCGCGGTCCACGACCCATCAAGTCATGGCCCGTTGTCGGACAGCACAACCGGTCGCCGAGCCAGACAGGCCGACGTCCGCTCCAGGGAAGGACCCTTCGTGAGCGACACCACCGATCTGATGGGCGCTGCCGACACCAATGTCGACACCAGTGCCCCCGCCGCGGGCGCCGCGGCGACCACTGCCGGACGGCGGCGCCGCTCCGGCACCGGCCTCGAGGGCATGGTCCTGGCCGAGCTGCAGCAGGTCGCGTCGGGCCTCGGCATCAGGGGCACCGCGCGGATGCGCAAGAGCCAGCTGATCGAGGTCATCAAGGAGGCGCAGGCGGGCAGTGGTGCCCCCAAGGCCGCGACTCCCGCCGCCGACGCCGCCGAGGCCAAGCCGAAGCGCCGCGCCACCAGCAAGGCCCGTACGGGTGAGGCCGCCGCCGAGGCGCCCGCCGAGAAGCCTGCCGCGCAGGCGCAGATCGAGATCCCGGGCCAGCCGGCCTCCGACGACGCCCCGGCCGGCGAGCGCCGCCGGCGTCGGGCCACGGCTCCCTCCGGCAGCCCGGAGACCGCGGCCCCCGCCGCCGTGCAGGTCGAGGCGAAGACCGAGACCGCCACCACCACCGCGACCGCCCCGGCCGAGGTCAAGGCCGAGGCCGCGACCGCCGTCTCCGCGCCCGCCCAGGAGGGCGAGGGCCGTGGCCGGCGCGACCGCCGCGACCGCGGGGACCGTGCCGAGCGCGGCGACGGCCGGCGCGAGCGCCGTGACCGCGGTGCCAAGGCCGACGAGCCGGGCCAGGGCGCCCCGGGCCAGGGCCAGGGTCAGGGCGGCCAGGGTCAGGGCGGCGGCCGTCAGGACCGCCAGCAGCAGGGCGGCCGTCAGGACCGTCAGCAGCAGGGCCAGCAGGGTCGCCAGGACCGCCAGGACAACGGCCCGCAGGACGACTTCGACGACGAGGGCGGTCGTCGCGGCCGTCGCGGCCGCTACCGCGACCGCCGCGGCCGTCGTGGCCGCGACGAGTTCGCGCCGAACGAGCCGCAGGTCGCCGACGACGACGTCCTGATCCCCGTCGCGGGCATCCTGGACATCCTCGACAACTACGCGTTCATCCGGACCTCGGGCTACCTGCCCGGCCCCAACGACGTGTACGTCTCCCTCGCCCAGGTCCGCAAGGCCGGTCTGCGCAAGGGCGACCACACCACCGGTGCCGTGCGCCAGCCCAAGGACGGCGAGCGCCGCGAGAAGTTCAACGCCCTCGTGCGCCTGGACTCGGTGAACGGCATGGCGCCCGAATCCGGCCGCGGCCGACCGGAGTTCCAGAAGCTGACCCCGCTGTACCCCCAGGACCGGCTCCGTCTGGAGACCGACCCGGGCGTGCTGACGACCCGCATCATCGACCTCGTGTCGCCGATCGGAAAGGGCCAGCGCGGCCTGATCGTGGCCCCGCCGAAGACCGGCAAGACCATGATCATGCAGGCGATCGCCAACGCGATCACCACCAACAACCCCGAGTGCCACCTGATGGTCGTCCTGGTCGACGAGCGTCCGGAAGAGGTCACCGACATGCAGCGGTCGGTCAAGGGCGAGGTCATCTCCTCGACCTTCGACCGTCCGGCCGAGGACCACACCACCGTCGCCGAGCTGGCCATCGAGCGCGCCAAGCGCCTCGTCGAGCTGGGTCACGACGTGGTCGTCCTGCTGGACTCCATCACCCGTCTGGGCCGCGCGTACAACCTCGCGGCGCCCGCCTCCGGCCGCATCCTGTCCGGTGGTGTCGACTCGACCGCGCTGTACCCGCCGAAGCGCTTCTTCGGTGCCGCGCGCAACATCGAGGACGGCGGCTCGCTGACCATCCTGGCCACCGCGCTGGTCGACACCGGCTCGCGCATGGACGAGGTGATCTTCGAGGAGTTCAAGGGCACCGGCAACATGGAGCTCAAGCTCGACCGCAAGCTCGCCGACAAGCGCATCTTCCCGGCCGTCGACGTCGACCCGTCGGGCACCCGCAAGGAGGAGATCCTCCTCAACAGCGAGGAGCTCGCCATCGTCTGGAAGCTGCGCCGGGTGCTGCACGCGCTCGACTCGCAGCAGGCCATCGAGCTCCTGCTCGACAAGATGAAGCAGACGAAGTCGAACGCCGAGTTCCTGATGCAGATCGCCAAGACGACCCCGTCGGGCAAGAACGACGACTGACGGTCGCCGCACCGCATCACCGAGGCCGCCCCCACCGCACACGCGGTGGGGGCGGCCTCGTGTTTTCGGCGTGTTTTCGGGCGTTACGGCGTGTTTTCCGCAGGTGCGAGCTTCGCCACACTCGCGGTTTTCGTGAACCTCGCGGCCATGGCGTGCGTCCCCCCGGGAAACCGCAGGTGGGCGCGGCGCCGCGGCGTGCCGCTCCCGCCCCGGCCGCAGAAGTGCACCTGGCACGGGGCTCGCGTCGGCCGTGGAACCCTGGAGGGCATTCGGCCGTCTGTGTCAGAGGGCGGTGCAGGGAGGCCACCGGGCCGGGCGGCGTCCGGCCGGGAACGCATTCAGGACTGAGGAGAGCATGAGCGAGGACAGCAGGGGCAGCGGCCGGCGCGCCGCGGGCCGGCGCCGACGGAAACCCTCGAAGGGGCGCAGGACCCTCGTCATCGCCGCGTGGAGCGCCGCCGGCGTGGTCCTCCTGGGCGGGGCGGGTCTCGGCTGGTTCTACTTCCACCTGAACGGGAACCTGAAGACGGTCGACATCGACCAGGCGCTCGGCACCGACCGCCCGCAGAACGTGGACAACGGCTCGATGGACATCCTCGTCCTCGGCTCCGACTCCCGCGGCGGCGCCAATTCCGAGTACGGCCCGGACGACGGCGGCTCGGCCCGCTCCGACACCGCGATGATCGTCCACCTGTACGACGGCCACAAGAAGGCCACCGTCGTCTCGATCCCGCGCGACACCATGGTCAACCGGCCGGCGTGCACGCTGAGCAACGGAAAGACCGACCGCGGCAGCTCGCGCTCGCAGTTCAACGAGTCGTTCACCATCGGCGGGGCCGCTTGTGCGGTCAAGACCGTCGAGAAGATGTCGGGGATCCGCATGGACCACTACATCGAGGTCGACTTCACGGGCTTCAAGAAGATCATCGACAACCTCGGCGGCGTGGAGCTGACCACCACCAAGCCGATCAAGGACTACGGGAGCCACCTCGACCTCCCGGCCGGCCCGAACAAGCTGAACGGCGAGCAGGCCCTCGGCCTCGTACGGACCCGCAAGACCGTCGGCGACGGCTCCGACCTGGGCCGAATACAGCTGCAGCAGGCGTTCATGAAGGCCCTGATCAAGCAGGTCAAGGGGATCGGCGTCTTCGACAACCCCAAGCGGCTGCTCGACCTCGCCGACACCGGCACCAAGGCGCTCACCACCGACAAGTCCCTCGGTGACGTGAAGTCCCTGATGGGCTTCGCCCAGAGCCTCCAGGGCATCGACGCCCAGGACATGAAGATGATCACCCTGCCCGTGGGCCCGGACCCCCGCGACTCCGACCGGGTCGCCCCGCTGGTCAAGGAGTCCAAGATGGTCTGGGACGCCCTGCTGGCCGAGCAGCCGGTCCCCGCCGAGGCCACCGCGAACTCCATGGGCGACAAGGGCAGCGCCGGCGAGATCGTGAAGTAGACCGCAGAACGCCTGGTCACACGGCTCTCGGCGGAGAGTGGAATAGATGCCGGACCCCCCTCGTTGAGGGAGGCGTCCTCAGAATTTTGACAGGCAGCCCGGTCCTGGCAGACTGGTCTGTCGGCCCCGGTTCACGCAGTGCGCAATTCGGCTCCTGCGACCCGGCGCCCTCCCGAATCTAGGAGACACCTTGAAGCGCGATGTTCACCCCGAGTACGTCGAGACCCAGGTCAGCTGCACCTGTGGCGCGTCGTTCACCACCCGTAGCACCCTGACCGAGGGCACCATCCGTGCCGAGGTCTGCTCCGAGTGCCACCCGTTCTACACGGGCAAGCAGAAGATCCTCGACACCGGTGGCCGCGTCGCCCGCTTCGAGGCCCGCTTCGGCAAGGCTGCCGGCTCGAAGTAGCGAGCCCCCGGCGCCGGACCCCGGTTGCACCCTGTCCACACGGGGGCAGCCGGACCGGCGCCTTTGTCGTCCCGCAGCCCTTTTTCGTACTTTTCAACCCAGGAGCCCCCGATGTTCGAGGCGGTCGAGGAACTGGTCGGCGAGCACGCCGACCTTGAGAAGAAGCTCGCCGACCCTTCGGTCCACTCGGATCAGGCCAACGCGCGCAAGCTCAACAAGCGCTATGCGGAGCTGACCCCGATCGTCGCGACCTTCCGTGCCTGGAAGCAGTCCGCCGAGGACATCGAGACGGCGAAGGAGTTCGCGGCCGACGACCCGGACTTCGTCGCCGAGGTGAAGGAGCTGAGCGCGCAGCGCGAGGAGCTCACCGAGAAGCTCCGCCTGCTGCTCGTCCCGCGCGACCCCAGCGACGACAAGGACGTGCTCCTGGAGATCAAGGCGGGCGCGGGCGGCGACGAGTCCGCCCTGTTCGCTGGCGACCTGCTGCGCATGTACCTGCGCTACGCGGAGCGCGTGGGCTGGAAGACCGAGATCATCGACTCCACGGAGTCCGAGCTCGGCGGCTACAAGGACGTCCAGGTCTCCGTCCGCACCAAGGGCGGCAACGGTGCCACCGAGCCCGGCCAGGGCGTCTGGGCCCGCATGAAGTACGAGGGCGGCGTGCACCGCGTCCAGCGTGTTCCGGCCACCGAGTCCCAGGGCCGCATCCACACCTCCGCCGCCGGCGTGCTCGTCACCCCGGAGGCCGAGGAGGTCGAGGTCGAGATCAACCCCAACGACCTCCGCATCGACGTGTACCGCTCGTCGGGCCCCGGCGGCCAGTCCGTCAACACCACCGACTCGGCCGTGCGCATCACGCACATGCCGACCGGTGTGGTCGCCTCCTGCCAGAACGAGAAGAGCCAGCTCCAGAACAAGGAGCAGGCGATGCGCATCCTCCGGTCGCGCCTGCTGGCCGCGGCCCAGGAGGCCGCCGAGCAGGAGGCCTCCGACGTGCGCCGCAGCCAGGTGCGCTCGGTGGACCGCTCCGAGAAGATCCGTACGTACAACTTCCCGGAAAACCGGATCTCGGACCACCGGACCGGATTCAAGGCGTACAACTTGGACCAGGTGCTCGACGGCGACCTCGATTCGATGATCCAGGCGTGCGTCGACGCGGACTCGGCCGCCAAGCTGGCGTCCGCGCACTGATCCCGCCCGACCTGCTCGACCCCCGCTCCACCCCCGTACGACAGCAGCCCGGAGGACCAGCGTGAACTTGCTGCTTGCCGAGGTGGCCCAGGCCACCCAGCGGCTGGCCGCCGCCGGCGTGCCCTCACCGCGCTTCGACGCGGAGGAGCTCGCGGCCTTCGTGCACGGCGTCAAGCGGGGGGAACTGCACCACGTCAAGGACGCGGACTTCGACGCCCGCTACTGGGAGGCCGTCGCCCGCCGCGAGGCGCGCGAGCCGCTCCAGCACATCACCGGCCGCGCCTTCTTCCGGTACCTGGAGCTCCAGGTCGGGCCCGGGGTCTTCGTGCCCCGGCCCGAGACCGAGTCGGTCGTGGACTGGGCCATACACGCCGTCCGGGCGATGGACGTCGTCGAGCCGCTGATCGTGGACCTGTGCACCGGTTCCGGCGCCATCGCGCTGGCCATGGCGCAGGAGGTGCCGCGCTCGCGCGTGCACGCGGTCGAGCTGTCCGAGGACGCCCTGCGGTGGACCCGCAAGAACGCCGAGGGCTCCCGGGTCACCGTCCACCAGGGCGATGCGCTGAGCGCGCTGCCCGAGCTGGACGGCCAGGTCGACCTGGTCATCTCGAACCCGCCGTACATCCCGCTCACCGAGTGGGAGTACGTCGCCCCCGAGGCCCGTGACCACGACCCGGAGATGGCCCTCTTCTCCGGCGAGGACGGTCTCGACACCATCCGCGGCATCGAGCGCACCGCGCACCGGCTGCTGCGGCCCGGCGGCATCGTCGTCATCGAGCACGCCGACACCCAGGGCGGCCAGGTCCCGTGGATCTTCGCGGAGGAGCGCGGCTGGGCCGACGCCGCCGACCACCCCGACCTGAACAACCGCCCGCGCTTCGCCACCGCCCGCAAGGCCCTGCCGTGACGCTTGCGATCCACCCCTTCACCCCCCTGCTGCACGAGGAGTCCCGCTGATGGCCCGGCGATACGACTGCAACGACGCGACGGACCGCAAGACGGGTCTGCGTGAAGCCGCATCCGCCGTGCGCCGCGGCGAGCTCGTCGTGCTGCCCACCGACACCCTGTACGGGATCGGCGCGGACGCCTTCAGCGCAGAGGCCGTCGGCGACCTGCTCGCCGCCAAGGGGCGCGGCCGCAACATGCCGACCCCCGTGCTCATCGGCTCCCCGAACACCCTGCACGGCCTCGTGACGGACTTCTCCGAGCAGGCCTGGGAGCTCGTCGACGCCTTCTGGCCGGGCGCGCTGACGCTGGTCGCCAAGCACCAGCCCTCGCTCGCCTGGGACCTGGGGGAGACCCGCGGCACCGTCGCCGTCCGCATGCCGCTGCACCCCGTCGCGATCGAGCTGCTGACCGAGGTCGGCCCGATGGCCGTGTCCTCGGCGAACCTGACCGGGCACCCGGCGCCGGAGGACTGCGACGCGGCGCGCGAGATGCTGGGCGACTCCGTGTCCGTGTACCTGGACGGCGGTCCGACGCCCGGGATCCAGCCGTCGTCGATCGTCGACGTCACCGGGAAGGTTCCCGTCCTGCTGCGCGAGGGGGCGCTGACCGCCGAGCAGCTGCGGGAGGTCGTACCCGACCTCGAGGTGGCCCCGTGAGCCCTCAGGGGCGTGGCATAGCAAGCGGGCACACCGCCGCCGGCAGCCACGGCTGGGGGGACTCCCACCCGGCCGCGGCCGGCGGGGACACCTTCCGCATCCTCCACGTCAGCACCGGCAACGTGTGCCGCTCGCCCATCACCGAGCGGCTGACCCGGCATGCGCTGGCGCACCGGCTGGGCGGCATCCCGGCGAGCGATCTGATCGTGGAGAGCGCGGGGACCTGGGGCCACGAGGGCGCCCCGATGGAGGCGAACGCGGCGGCCGTGCTCGCGGACTTCGGTGCGGACGCCTCCGGTTTCACCGGGCGGGAACTGCTCGACGAGCACGTCATACGCGCCGACCTGGTGCTGACCGCCACGCGTGACCACCGTGCACAGGTCATCTCGATGGGGCACTCGGCGGGGCTGCGGACCTTCACGCTGAAGGAGTTCACGCGGCTGGTGCGGGCGATAGATCCGGCCACTCTGCCGCCGCTGGACGACGGCGTCGCCGAGCGGGCCCGTGCCCTGGTGCGGGCCGCGGCCGCGCTTCGGGGGTGGCTGCTGGCACCGTCGCCCGACGCGGACGAGGTGTACGACCCGTACGGGGCGCCCATCACCTTCTTCCGCTCGATCGGCGACGAGATCAACCAGGCCCTGGACCCGGTGGTCACGGCCCTGACGGGCGTCACGGCTCCGCACTAGACGGGCGAACCGGTCCTGGCCGACCTAGAGTGGGCCTATCCGGGACCGGCCACTGGGAGTCGCCATGAGCGTCATCACCCCGCCCACGGACCTGCTGCGGCAGCAGGATCCGCAGATGGCCGACGTGCTCGCGGGGGAGGCGCAGCGCCAGGCCACCACCCTGCAGCTGAGCGCCGCCGAGAACTTCACCTCGCCCGCCGTGCTGGCAGCGCTCGGCTCGGCGCTCGCCAACAAGTACGCCGAGGGATATCCCGGCCATCGGTACCACGGCGGCTGCGAGTACGCCGACCTCGCCGAAGGGCTGGCCGTCGAGCGGGCCCGCGCACTGTTCGGGGTCGAGCACGCCAACGTGCAGCCGCATTCCGGTTCCGCCGCCGTGCTGGCCGCGTACGCGGCGCTGCTGCGGCCCGGGGACACCGTACTGGCGATGGGGCTCCCGTACGGCGGGCACCTCACCCACGGTTCGCCCGCCAACTTCTCCGGACGCTGGTTCGACTTCGTCGGCTACGGGGTCGACGCCGAGAGCGGCCTCATCGACTACCGGCAGGTGCAGGAGCTGGCGCGGGCGCACCGGCCCAAGGCGATCGTCTGCGGGTCGATCTCCTACTCGCGGCACCCGGAGTACTCGGTGTTCCGGGAGATCGCGGACGAGGTCGGGGCGTACCTCATCGCGGACGCCGCCCATCCGATCGGGCTCGTCGCCGGCGGCGCCGCGCCCAGCCCCGTCCCGTACGCCGACATCGTCTGCGCGACGACCCACAAGGTGCTGCGCGGCCCGCGCGGTGGGATGGTCCTGTGCGGGGCCGAGTTCGCCGAGCGGATCGACCGGGCGGTGTTCCCCTTCACCCAGGGCGGCGCCCAGATGCACACCATCGCCGCCAAGGCGGTGGCCTTCGGCGAGGCCGCGGCGCCCGCGTTCACCACGTACGCCCATCGGGTGGTGGCCAATGCCCGGGTGCTGGCCGACGAGCTCGCGGCCCACGGCTTCGCGGTGACGACGGGCGGCACCGACACCCATCTGATCACCGCCGACCCGGCCCCGCTCGGCGTCGACGGTCCGACCGCCCGGGGCCGGCTCGCCGCCGCCGGGCTCGTCCTCGACACCTGCGCCCTCCCGTACGGGGACCAGCGCGGGGTCCGGCTCGGTACGGCGGCCGTCACCACCCAGGGCATGCGGGAGCCCGAGATGGCCCGGATCGCCGCCCTGTTCACCGCCGCACTGCGCGGGGAACGGGCCAACCCCCGCGCGGAAGTGGCCGAGCTGACGCGCGGATTTCCCCCGTACGGGGCGTAATGGGGACAAGCGGGGCGTAGCGCAACCGGGATACCGCCCCCTCGCGTCCTCGGTGAGGGGTACATCGCAGCTAATGTGTGGGGCTGAGATGGCCGGCGATACATCTGGGGCAGCCCGTGCGTGAATATCTGCTGACGCTTTGCGTCACGGTCGCGGTGACCT
The DNA here is from genome assembly GCF_042890265.1 of Streptomyces sp. NPDC002209. Taxonomy (NCBI): domain Bacteria; kingdom Bacillati; phylum Actinomycetota; class Actinomycetes; order Kitasatosporales; family Streptomycetaceae; genus Streptomyces; species Streptomyces sp. NPDC002209. The sequence continues at coordinate 231,685 of NZ_JBIARX010000002.1, forward strand.
ACCTGCTCACCGGGCCCGTGCGGAAGTTCGCGATCGCGGCCGGTGCGATGCCGGAGATCCGCGCCCGCGACGTCCACCGCGAGCCCACTCCGCGGCTCGGCGGCATCGCCATGTTCGGCGGACTGTGCGCGGGGCTGCTGGTCGCGGACCACCTGCGCAACCTCAACGGCGTCTTCGAGCTGTCGAACGAGCCGCGGGCGCTGCTCTCCGGAGCCGCCCTGATCTGGCTGATCGGCGTCCTCGACGACAAGTTCGAGATCGACGCCCTGATCAAGCTCGGCGCACAGATGATCGCCGCCGGTGTGATGGTCATGCAGGGCCTGACCATCCTGTGGATCCCCGTCCCGGGTATCGGGAACGTGTCGCTGACCCAGTGGCAGGGCAACCTGCTCACCGTGGCCCTCGTCGTGATCACCATCAACGCGGTGAACTTCGTGGACGGCCTCGACGGCCTGGCCGCCGGCATGGTCTGCATCGCCGCCGCCGCGTTCTTCCTCTACGCGTACCGGATCTGGTTCGGGTACGGGATCGAGGCGGCCGCGCCCGCGACCCTGTTCGCCGCGATCCTGATGGGCATGTGCCTCGGCTTCCTGCCGCACAACATGCATCCGGCCCGGATCTTCATGGGCGATTCCGGATCGATGCTCATCGGGCTGGTGCTGGCCGCCGCGGCGATCTCGATCACCGGGCAGGTGGACCCGGACACCATGGCCCTGTTCGCCGGTGGTGAGCGCAACGCGACGCACGCGATGCTGCCGGTCTTCATTCCGCTTCTGCTCCCGCTGACGATCATCGCGATCCCGATGGCGGACCTGGTCCTGGCCATCGTGCGCCGTACGTGGAAGGGCCAGTCGCCGTTCGCGGCCGACCGCGGGCACCTGCACCACCGGCTGCTGGAACTCGGGCATTCGCACAGCCGCGCGGTGCTGATCATGTACTTCTGGTCGGGGCTGATCGCCTTCGGCGCGGTGGCGTACTCGGTGCACTCGGCCTCGATGTGGATCGTGCTCGCCATCGTCGCGCTGAGCGCGGCGGGCCTCGTACTGCTCCTCCTGCCGCGCTTCACCCCGCGCGCACCGCGCTGGGCGGAGGGACTGGTCCCGCCGCGCTACCGGCACGCGGAGCGCGCGGCCGAGGCGGCCGCGCAGGATGCCTCGGGCCGCGAGCCGGAGCCCGCCAGGCCGGTGAGGGTCGGCGTCTCCGGCGTCAACGGAGCGACCGCGGTAGGCCCCCGTTCGCGCTTCCCCGACCGGCGTAAGGCGGAGTCGACGCGCTGACGGCCGCAGCACATATCCGACATGGACGGCCTTTACCACACACAACCACGGCTTGTCGCGCACACACGGGCGGGTTAGCTCTCATGTGTGACAGTCAGCACACTCCGCAGGTAAAGCTCTCATCAAATAGTTTGTGATACCGTTCACTAAACCCGGCGACAGAGCCGAAGGACCGTAGTGCGACGGTCCATTGGCCCGAGGCGCGATCTCGGCCCGGGCTTACGCTCGTCCCGTACGAGTCCCGTATACCCCCACCACCACGCGGAGCCATGCGCCATGCTGTCCGATGACGCCCGATCCCTTCTGCACACCGCTGTACCCACTGCCGTCGCCGGCGCCATCGCCGCAATCGTCAGCGGTGTCGTCGCGGGCGGCAAGGGGGCGATCGGGGCTGTCATTGCGACTCTGGTCGTGATTCTTTTCATGGGGATCGGCTTCGTCGTCCTGCAACGCACGGCGCGATCGCTGCCGCATCTGTTTCAGATGATGGGTCTCGTCCTGTACACGACCCAGATTCTGCTGCTCTTCGTCTTCGTCGCCGTCTTCCGGGACACGACGTTGTTCAACCCCAAGGCATTCGCGATCACACTCGTCGCAGCGACGCTTGTCTGGATCGCTGCGCAGACGCGCGCGCACATGAAGGCCAAGATCCTTTACGTCGAGCCCGAAGCCGCCAAGGGTGACAAGGGTGAGAAGCCCGAAAACACGGGGTCCTCGTCGTGAACGGTAGGGGCGGAATAAGTGCTCGTTCGAGATCCTGCTATCGTCCGGTGCCAACTGCGGCATCGCGGGCGCGGGCATCTGAGCTGACGCCTGCTCAATCGCGAGGCTCTATGCCTGCAAGCCGCCCCCACATCCGTAAGACCAGTCCCGTGCCGAACCGCGGCTGCGCGCCGCGCCGACACAACGAGGTTGCCGTACCTATGCGCCACGCTGAAGGAGCCCGCGGTGAGTGCTGACCCGACGCAGGTGCTCGCCTTCGAGACCGATTGCCACATCTTCGACGGCTGTGGTTTCCCGGCTCCTGGCCTGCACTCGTTCCTGTTCGAGCCGATCTTCGGCGACGCGAACAGCAACGTCTACTTCAACAAGACGATGCTGCTCGCCCTGCTCGGGTCCGTCATCATCGTCGGATTCTTCTGGGCGGCATTCCGCAAGCCGAAGCTGGTTCCCGGAAAGCTCCAGATGGTCGGCGAGGCCGGCTACGACTTCGTGCGCCGCGGCATCGTCTACGAGACCCTGGGCAAGAAGGAAGGCGAGAAGTACGTCCCCTTCATGGTGGCGACCTTCTTCTTCGTCTGGATGATGAACCTCTGGTCGATCATCCCGCTCGCCCAGTTCCCGGTGACCTCGGTCATCGCGTACCCGGCCGCCCTGGCCCTCGTCATCTACTTCATGTGGATGTCGGTCACGTTCAAGCGCCACGGGTTCGTCGGCGGTCTCAAGAACCTCACGGGCTACGACAAGTCGCTCGGCGGGATCCTGCCGCTGGTCATGCTCATCGAGTTCTTCTCGAACGTGATCGTCCGCCCGTTCACGCATGCGGTCCGTCTGTTCGCGAACATGTTCGCCGGTCACACCCTGCTGCTGCTCTTCACGATCGCCAGCTGGTACCTGCTGAACGGCATCGGCATCGCCTACGCCGGTGTGTCGTTCGTGATGGTCATCGTCATGACCGCGTTCGAGCTCTTCATCCAGGCTGTCCAGGCCTACGTCTTCGTGCTGCTGGCCTGCAGCTTCATCCAGGGCGCCGTCGCCGAGCACCACTGACCGCCCACCCCCAAACCATCAGACGTCCGGTGGCCAACCCCCACCGGTCCATGAAAGAGAAGGAAGAACCGGCATGTCCGCTCTCGCGCAGACCCTCGCCGCTGGCGTCGAAATCAAGGGCAACCTCGGCTCGATCGGCTACGGCCTCGCCGCCATCGGCCCCGGCGTCGGCGTCGGCATCATCTTCGGTAACGGTACGCAGGCCCTGGCCCGCCAGCCCGAGGCCGCCGGCCTGATCCGCGCCAACCAGATCCTCGGTTTCGCCTTCTGTGAGGCGCTCGCCCTCATCGGTCTGGTCATGCCGTTCGTCTACCCGACCAGCTGATCCGGTAGCGAACAGACCCTTTAGACGGAAGGCACTGATGTGAACCCTCTGGTTCAGCTCGCGGCGGAAGAGGCGGAAAACCCCCTCATCCCGCCGATCCCCGAGCTGGTCATCGGTCTGATCGCCTTCGTCATCGTCTTCGGTTTCCTCGCGAAGAAGCTCCTCCCGAACATCAACAAGGTTCTGGAAGAGCGTCGCGAGACCATCGAGGGCGGTATCGAAAAGGCGGAAGCCGCTCAGACCGAGGCCCAGAGCGTGCTGGAGCAGTACAAGGCCCAGCTCGCCGAAGCCCGGCACGAGGCCGCGCGCCTGCGCCAGGAAGCGCTGGAGCAGGGCACTGCGCTCAAGGAAGAACTGCGCGCAGAGGGCCAGCGGCAGCGTGAGGAGATCATCGCTGCCGGCCACGCCCAGATCGCGGCCGACCGCAAGGCTGCCTCGCAGGCACTGCGTCAGGACGTGGGCAAGCTCGCCACCGACCTGGCCGGAAAGCTCGTCGGCGAGTCCCTCGAGGACCACGCCCGGCAGAGCCGCACCATCGACCGCTTCCTCAGCGAGCTCGAGGAGAAGGCCGAGGCGGCCCGATGAACGGAGCGAGCCGCGAGGCGCTGGCCTCCGCGCGCGAGCGTCTCGACGCGCTGACGGACAACACGTCCGTCGACGCGACGAAGCTCGCCGGTGAGCTGGCTGCCGTCACCGCGCTGCTCGACCGTGAGGTCTCGCTGCGTCGGGTCATCACGGACCCGGCGCAGTCCGGCGAGGCCAAGGCCGAGCTGGTGCGTCGACTGCTGGGTACCCAGGTCGGCGGGGAGACCCTCGACCTGGTGTCGGGCATGGCCCGGTCCCGCTGGTCGCAGTCCCGCGACCTGGTGGACTCGCTCGAGGAGCTGGCGGCCACCGCCGACCTCACGGCGGCCCAGCAGGCAGGCGCGCTCGACGACGTCGAGGACGAGCTGTTCCGCTTCGGCCGGATCGTCGCCTCGAGCACCGAGCTGCGCTCCGCGCTGACCGACCGGGCGGCCACCGTCGCCGCCAAGGGCACGCTGCTGGGCAGCCTGCTCGGCGGCAAGGCGAACGCCGTCACCGAGCGTCTCGTCACGCGTCTCGTCACGCACCCGCGCGGACGTAGCCTGGAAGCGGGACTCGAGTCCCTCTCCAAGCTCGCCGCCGAGCGCCGCGACCGCATGGTCGCCACCGTGACCAGCGCGGTTGCGCTCAGCGACGTGCAGAAGCAGCGTCTCGGCGCGGTGCTGGCCAAGCTGTACGGCCGCCAGATGCACCTGAACCTCGACGTGGACCCCACGGTCCTCGGCGGGATCACGGTGCGGGTCGGCGACGAGGTCATCGACGGCACCATCGCGGACCGCCTCGCCGAGGCGTCCCGCCGCATGGCCGGCTGACCAGCCACCAATAGAACAACGCATTTCCAGCGGCCCGGTTGGGCCGTGCAGAACTTGCAGAAGATTCCTGGGGGTCACCCCCAGACCCCTAAGAAGCTTCAGGCCCAACAAGGAGAGCAGGGAACCCAGATGGCGGAGCTCACGATCCGGCCGGAGGAGATCCGGGACGCACTGGAGAACTTTGTCCAGTCGTACCAGCCGGACGCGGCCTCGCGCGAGGAGGTCGGAACGGTCAGCGTTGCCGGCGACGGCATCGCGAAGGTGGAGGGCCTGCCCTCCGCCATGGCGAACGAGCTGCTGAAGTTCGAGGACGGCACCCTCGGTCTCGCCCTCAACCTCGAGGAGCGCGAGATCGGTGCGGTCGTCCTCGGCGAGTTCAGCGGTATCGAGGAGGGCCAGCCGGTGCAGCGCACCGGTGAGGTGCTCTCCGTCGGCGTCGGCGAGGGCTACCTCGGCCGCGTCGTCGACCCGCTCGGCAACCCGATCGACGGTCTCGGCGAGATCGCGACCGAAGGCCGCCGCGCCCTCGAGCTGCAGGCCCCCGGCGTCATGGTCCGCAAGTCGGTCCACGAGCCGATGCAGACCGGCTACAAGGCCATCGACGCCATGGTGCCCGTCGGCCGTGGCCAGCGTCAGCTGATCATCGGTGACCGTCAGACCGGCAAGACCGCGCTGGCCGTCGACACGATCATCAACCAGCGCGACAACTGGCGCTCGGGCGACGTGAACAAGCAGGTCCGCTGCATCTACGTCGCCATCGGCCAGAAGGGCTCGACCATCGCGTCCGTTCGCGGCGCCCTGGAAGACGCCGGCGCGCTCGAGTACACGACGATCGTCGCCGCCCCGGCGTCCGACCCGGCCGGCTTCAAGTACCTGGCGCCGTACACCGGTTCCGCCATCGGTCAGCACTGGATGTACGCCGGCAAGCACGTCCTGATCATCTTCGACGACCTGTCGAAGCAGGCCGACGCCTACCGCGCCGTGTCGCTGCTGCTGCGCCGCCCGCCGGGCCGCGAGGCCTACCCGGGTGACGTCTTCTACCTGCACTCCCGCCTGCTGGAGCGCTGCGCGAAGCTGTCCGACGACATGGGCGCCGGGTCGATGACCGGTCTGCCGATCGTCGAGACCAAGGCGAACGACGTGTCGGCGTTCATCCCGACCAACGTCATCTCCATCACCGACGGCCAGTGCTTCCTGGAGTCCGACCTGTTCAACGCGGGCCAGCGCCCGGCGCTGAACGTCGGTATCTCGGTCTCCCGCGTCGGTGGCTCCGCGCAGCACAAGGCCATGAAGCAGGTTTCCGGCCGTCTGCGTCTGGACCTCGCCCAGTACCGTGAGCTGGAGGCGTTCGCCGCCTTTGGTTCCGACCTGGACGCCGCGTCGAAGGCTTCGCTGGAGCGCGGCAAGCGCCTGGTCGAGCTGCTGAAGCAGGGCCAGTACCAGCCGATGCCCGTCGAGGAGCAGGTCGTCTCCGTCTGGGCCGGCACCACCGGCAAGATGGACGACGTCCCGGTCAACGACATCCGTCGCTTCGAGTCGGAGCTGCTGGAGCACCTGCGCCGTGAGCGCAAGGACCTCCTGACCTCCATCGCCGAGGGCGGCAAGATGTCGGACGACACCCTGTCCTCCATCGCGGACGCCATCGCCGGCTTCAAGCGCCAGTTCGAGACCTCGGACGGCAAGCTCCTGGGCGAGGACGCACCGGCCGTCAACGTCTCCAAGTGACGACGGAAGGGACCTGACTCATGGGAGCGCAGCTCCGGGTCTACAAGCGTCGCATCCGTGCCATCACGGCGACCAAGAAGATCACCAAGGCGATGGAGATGATCGCCGCCTCGCGCATCGTCAAGGCGCAGCGCAAGGTGGCGGCGTCGATGCCGTACGCGACCGAGCTCACCCGTGCGGTGACCGCGGTGGCGACCGGTTCGAACACCAAGCACGCCCTGACGACCGAGGTCGAGCAGCCGAGCCGTGCCGCGATCGTGCTCATCACGAGCGACCGCGGTCTGGCCGGCGGCTACTCCTCCAACGCCATCAAGCAGGCGGAGCGGCTCACCGAGCGGCTGCGCGGCGAGGGCAAGGAGGTCGACACCTACATCGTCGGCCGTAAGGGTCTGGCCTACTACGGCTTCCGCGAGCGCAAGGTCGCGGATTCGTGGACCGGCTTCACCGACAGCCCGGCCTACGCCGACGCCAAGCGCGTCGCCGGGCCGCTGATCGAAGCCATCCAGACGGAGACGGCCGAGGGTGGCGTCGACGAGCTGCACATCGTCTACACGGAATTCGTGTCGATGATGACGCAGAACCCGGTCGACGGCCGGATGCTGCCGCTCAGCCTCGACGAGGCTGCGGAGGAGAGCGGTACGAAGGGCGAGATCCTTCCGCTGTTCGACTTCGAGCCGTCGGCGGAGGACGTCCTCGACGCCCTTCTGCCGCGCTACGTCGAAAGCCGCATCTACAACGCACTGCTGCAGTCGGCCGCTTCCGAGCACGCCGCCCGCCGCCGCGCGATGAAGGCGGCGACCGATAACGCCGGAGACCTCATCAAGAGCCTCTCCCGGCTTGCCAACGCGGCCCGCCAGGCCGAAATCACCCAGGAAATCAGCGAGATCGTCGGTGGCGCCAGCGCCATGGCCGACGCGACCGCGGGGAGTGACAAGTAATGACGACCTCTGTTGAGACGGCCGCCGCCTCGGGCCGCGTCGCCCGGGTCATCGGCCCGGTCGTCGACGTGGAGTTCCCCGTCGACGCGATGCCCGACATCTACAACGCGCTGAAGGTCCAGGTCGCCGACCCGGCCGAGGACGGCGCGCTGAAGACCCTGACCCTCGAGGTCGCGCAGCACCTGGGTGACGGCCTCGTCCGTACCATCTCGATGCAGCCGACCGACGGTCTGGTCCGCCAGGCCCCGGTGACCGACACGGGCGAGGGCATCACCGTCCCCGTCGGTGACTTCACCAAGGGCAAGGTCTTCAACACCCTTGGTGAGGTGCTGAACTACCCGGAGGAGAACGCCAACGTCACCGAGCGCTGGCCGATCCACCGCAAGGCGCCCCGCTTCGACGAGCTCGAGTCGAAGACCGAGATGTTCGAGACCGGCGTCAAGGTCATCGACCTTCTCACCCCGTACGTCAAGGGTGGAAAGATCGGTCTGTTCGGTGGTGCCGGTGTCGGCAAGACCGTTCTGATCCAGGAAATGATCTACCGCGTCGCCAACAACCACGACGGTGTGTCGGTCTTCGCGGGCGTCGGTGAGCGTACCCGTGAGGGCAACGACCTCATCGAGGAAATGGCCGACTCCGGCGTCATCGACAAGACGGCGCTCGTCTTCGGCCAGATGGACGAGCCCCCGGGCACCCGTCTGCGCGTCGCCCTTGCCGGTCTGACCATGGCGGAGTACTTCCGCGATGTGCAGAAGCAGGACGTGCTCTTCTTCATCGACAACATCTTCCGTTACACCCAGGCCGGTTCGGAGGTGTCGACCCTTCTGGGCCGCATGCCGTCCGCCGTGGGTTACCAGCCGAACCTGGCTGACGAGATGGGTCTGCTGCAGGAGCGCATCACCTCGACCCGCGGTCACTCGATCACCTCGATGCAGGCGATCTACGTCCCCGCGGACGACCTGACCGACCCGGCGCCGGCCACCACGTTCGCCCACCTCGACGCGACGACGGTTCTCTCCCGTCCGATCTCCGAGAAGGGCATCTACCCGGCCGTGGACCCGCTGGACTCGACGTCCCGCATCCTCGACCCGCGGTACATCGCGGCGGACCACTACGCCACGGCGATGCGCGTCAAGGGGATCCTCCAGAAGTACAAGGACCTCCAGGACATCATCGCGATCCTCGGTATCGACGAGCTGGGCGAGGAGGACAAGCTCGTTGTCCACCGTGCCCGTCGTGTCGAGCGCTTCCTGTCGCAGAACACCCACGTCGCCAAGCAGTTCACCGGCGTGGACGGTTCGGACGTTCCGCTCGACGAGTCGATCACCGCGTTCAACGCGATCTGCGACGGTGACTACGACCACTTCCCCGAGCAGGCGTTCTTCCTCTGCGGTGGCATCGAGGACCTGAAGGCCAACGCCAAGGAGCTGGGCGTCTCCTGAAGCCGCGCTCCTCGCGAGCACAGCTGACTGACGGAGAGGGGCGGGTGTGTCCCGTCCCTCTCCCCACGCCCATTAGAATTTGACCCAACACCCGGCTGACCCGCCGGGTGGTGACCCGAGGAGCCACCTTGGCTGCTGAGCTGCACGTCGAGCTGGTCGCGGCGGACCGCAATGTCTGGTCCGGCGAGGCCACCCTTGTTGTCGCCCGCACCACGTCCGGCGACATCGGCGTCATGCCCGGTCACCAGCCGCTTCTCGGTGTGCTGGAATCGGGCCCGGTGACCATCCGCACCAGCGACGGCAACACCGTCGTCGCCGCGGTGCACGGCGGTTTCATCTCGTTCGCGGACAACAAGCTGTCCCTGCTGGCCGAGATCGCCGAGCTCGCTGACGAGATTGACGTCCAGCGGGCGGAGCGGGCACTGGAGCGCGCGAAGTCGGAGGCCGATGCGGCCGCCGAGCGTCGCGCCGATGTCCGGCTGCGCGCGGTAACGGGGCACTGAGCCCCGTTCCGGAGAGTGTGCGACCTCAGCCGCGGTCCGTGCTGGAATTTTCCAGACCGGGTCGCGGCTGAGGCGATGTACGTCCGTTTTTCGTTGGTGCGGGATTCGATGAGCGAGGAGGTCGGTGAAGATGCTCCTCGCTCTGCTTGTGAGCGGCCTGGTCGTAGCCCTGGTGGTGATCGGGCTGTTTGTCTTCGGACTGCGCCGCAGACTCATCCAGCGTTCCGGCGGCACCTTCGACTGCAGCCTGCGCTGGGGCGTGTCCGAGGAACCCGACATCTCCGGCAAGGGCTGGGTGTACGGGGTCGCCCGCTACAGCGGTGACCGCATCGAGTGGTTCCGCGTCTTCTCGTACTCCCCGCGGCCGCGCCGGCTGCTGGAGCGCTCCTCCATCGAGGTGGTCGCCCGCCGCGCCCCCGAGGGCGAGGAGGAGCTGGCACTGCTGTCCGACGCCGTCGTGCTCGGCTGTGTCCACCGCGGGACCCGCCTGGAACTGGCGATGAGCGAGGACGCGCTGACCGGTTTCCTCGCCTGGCTGGAGGCGGCGCCTCCGGGACAACGGGTGAATGTCGCCTGAATCCCTTGCCCGTTGGGTGGGGATCCCCCCCGGACGAAGTCTGGGGGAGGGGGAACGTGGCCTGACGCGGGCCGTATGCGTGGAGAAGCCGGGGAGACGGGGGGCGGACCCCGTCTCCCCGGCTTCGTCGTTCACCGGTCCGTGCGTGGGGGCTACTGCAGACCGGTGTGGATCGCGTTCGCCAGTTCGCCGTTCGAGGTGTCGCCGCTGAACTCCCAGAAGAAGGCGCCCTTGAGGCCCTGCTGCTTGGTCCAGCTCATCTTCCCGGCGATGGTGGCGGGGGTGTCGTAGCTCCACCAGTTGCTGCCGCACTTGGCGTAGGCCGTGCCGGCGACGGTCCCGGTGGCCGGGCAGCTGCCCTTGAGCACCTTGTAGTCCTCGATGCCCTGCTCGTACGTGCCCGCGGCGGGCCCGGTGGCCGCGCCGCCGGGGGCGTCCTGCGTGACGCCGGTCCAGCCGCGGCCGTAGAAGCCGATGCCGAGGTTCAGCTTGGAGCCGGCGATGCCCTTGCCCTTGAGCTTGGTGATGGCGGCCTCGGAGTTGAAGCCGGCGATCGGGATGCCGGCGTACGAGGTGAGGGGGGAGTGCGGGGCGGTCGGGCCCTTGGCGTCCCAGGCCCCGAAGAAGTCGTACGTCATGACGTTGTAGAAGTCGACGTACTGGGAGGCGCCCGCGTAGTCGGCGAGGTCCAGCTTGCCGCCGTTGGAGCCGTCGGCGGAGATCGCGGCGGTCACCAGGTTGCTGCCGCCGAACTTGGTGCGCAGCGCGGACAGCACGTTCTTCAGGGAGGCGGCGCCGCTGGTGTCGCAGGACAGGCCGCAGGCGTTCGGGTACTCCCAGTCGATGTCGATGCCGTCGAAGACGTCGGCCCAGCGCGGGTCCTCGACCAGGCTGTAGCAGGAGTCGGCGAAGGCGGCCGGGTTCGCCGCGGCCTGGCCGAAGCCGCCGGACCAGGTCCATCCGCCGAAGGACCACAGCACCTTGATGTTCGGGTACTTCGCCTTGAGCTTGCGCAGCTGGTTGAAGTTGCCGCGCAGCGGCTGGTCCCAGTTGTCGGCGACGCCGTCGACGCTCTGGTCGGCGGTGTAGGCCTTGTCGTAGTCGGCGTAGGCGTCACCGATGGTGCACTTGCCGCCCTGGACGTTGCCGAACGCGTAGTTGATGTGGGTGATCTTCGCGGCGGAGCCGGAGGTGACCAGGTTCTTCACGTGGTAGTTGCGCCCGTAGACGCCCCACTCGGTGAAGTAGCCGAGCTTGACCTTGCCGCCCGGGTCCGGGGGCGTGGTGCCGCCGCCGGCCGTGGTGACGGAGACGGAGCCGGAGGCCGGGCCCGTCTGGTCGGCGGTGTCGCGGGCGACGACGCCGTAGGTGTACGTCGTGCCCTTGGTCAGGCCGGAGTCGGTGTAGCTCGTGCCCGTGACGGTCGCGACCTTGGCGCCGCCGCGGTAGACGTCGTAGTTCTTGACGCCCTTGTCGTCGGTGGCCGCGGCCCAGCCGATGGTCAGCGAGGTGTCGCCGACCCCGCTCGCGGTGGGCGTACCGGGGGCCGACGGCGGAGTGTCGGTGGGGGTCGAGCCGCCGTCGCAGGAGCCGCCGTTGACCTTGCAGCCGCTGGGGGCGCCGGAGCCGGCGCCGTTGAAGCCGAAGCTGATCGTGGCGCCGGGGGCGAGGGTGCCGTTCCAGCCGACGTTCTTGCCGGTCCAGTGGGTGCCGGAGCTGGTGACGGTGGCGTCCCAGGCGGAGGTGACCGTGGTGCCGGAGGGGTAGTCCCACTCCACGGTCCAGCTGGTGAGGGTGGTGGTGCCGGTGTTCTTCACCGTCCACTTGCCCTCGAAGCCGGTGCCCCAGTCGGAGACCTTCGTGTACGTGGCCGTCGCGGAGGCGGCGGCCTGGGCGGGGCCGGCCAGGGCCACGAGTCCGGCGACCGGCAGGGCGAAGGCGGCCACGGTCGCGGCGAGCCTTCTGAAGAGACGGATGCGGGGTGGGGGTGCTGTGCTCAAGGGTGCTCCTCCGTAGGTCCGTCGTGGCCGTGGGGCCGATCACGACATGGGGGTGGGACCTGCGCCGCCCGTGAGCACGCTTGTCATGGCACGCTCACCACAGTTGCCGCGAGCGTAGAAAGGTCTGGACCAACCGTCAAGAGGTCCAGACCTTCGCTCGAGGAGTCCGTCAGAGGCCCAACTCCTGGGCCAGTACGGCCGCCTGGACCCGGCTGCGCAGCTCGAGCTTCCCGAGCAGTCTGCTGACGTGCGTCTTCACCGTCGCCTCCGCCATCTCCAGCCGCAGCGCGATCTCCGCGTTCGACAGTCCCTCGCCCAGACAGCCGAGCACCTCCCGCTCCCGTCGCGTCAGCGAGGCCACCGCCGCGGCCGTCTCCGGAGCCACGGGCGCCTTCACGGGCCGCGGAGCCGCGAACTCGGCGATCAGCCGCCGGGTCACCGCCGGGGCGATCAGACCCTCCCCGCGCGCGACGGTCCGTACCGCCTCGATCAGCTCCGCCGCGTCCGCGTTCTTCAGCAGGAACCCCGCCGCCCCCGCGCGCAGGGCACCGAACACGTACTCGTCCAGGTCGAAGGTGGTCAGCACCAGGACGTCTGCCAGCCCCTCCGCGACCACCTGGCGGGTCGCCGACACCCCGTCCAGCCGCGGCATCTGCACGTCCATGAGGACGAGGTCGGGCCGCAGCTCCCGTGCCAGGCGCACCGCCTCCTCCCCGTCCGCCGCCTCGCCCGCGACCTCGATGTCGCCCGCGCTGCGCAGGATCAGCACCAGGCCCGCCCGTACCGCGCTCTGGTCCTCGGCCACCACGACCCGGATGCTCATTCCGCCACCGCCTTCTCGTCCGCGGGCAGATCCGCCCGCACCAGCCACACCGATCCGTCCCGCCCCGCCGTGAACTGCCCGCCCAGCAGTTCCGTCCGCTCCCGCATGCCGATCAGCCCGGCTCCCGAGCCGGGGGCGCGGGGGCCCGGGCGGTTCCCGTACGGGGAGTCCACCCGTACGGTCAGCAGCCCCCCGGCCGCGCCGTCGCGGCTCACGCGGACCCGGACCGTGCCCGGGGCGGCGTGCTTGAGGGCGTTCGTCAGCGACTCCTGGACGATCCGGTACGCCGCCAGCTCCACGGGGGCCGGCAGCGGCTCCCCGGGCGGCCGCTCGTCCAGGAGTACGAAGTCCAGCCCGCTCGCAGCGCCGTTGACACGGGCCTGCGCCAGCAGGGCGTCGAGCCCGTCGAGGGAGGGCGTGGCGGCCGCCTCCTGCTCCGCGCCCGCGTCCCGCAGCAGCCCGATCAGCCGGCGCATCTCGGCCAGCCCCTGCACGCTGTTCTCCCGGATCACCCCGAGGGCCTCCCGGCTCGTCGCGGGGGAGTCGATGGAGAGCGCGGCGGTGGAGTGGATGGCGATGGCGGACAGGTGGTTGGCCACCATGTCGTGCAGCTCGCGGGCCATCCGGGCGCGCTCGGCGGTGACGGCCTGGCTGCGGTCCATCTCGGCCAGCAGCGCGGTCTGCTCGGCGCGCAGCCGGGCCGCCTCGGCGGCCTCGCGGTGGTTGCGCAGGGTGGCGCCGGTCAGGGCCGGGCCGAAGCTCACGATGCCGGTGATCACGCCGATCATCAGGGCCTGCGGGGTGCGCAGCCAGGCCACGGAGGCGATGGTGACGGCGATGGTGATCAGGCCGGTGGAGACCGGGAGGCGCCGGGCCATGGCGGGCTTGCCGTAGACGACGGCCGCGTACATCAGGTCCGTGAAGATCAGGACGGTGCCGAGGTTGCCCACGGTGAACTGGTCGGCGATCACGCCGACCGTGCCGACGGCCAGGGTGACGTTGGGCGCGGTGCGGCGCAGCAGCTCCATCGGGCCGAGCACGAGGAGCGGGACCAGGGCCGCCCAGGCGGGGAGGAAGTGCCGGTTGTTGGTGCTGTAGACGCCGAGCGACCAGAGCAGCAGGCCCGCGAGCACGCTGAGCACCGCGAGGAGGACGTCGTCGCGGTGGGGGCGGAAGGTCTTGGCGGGTGCCGTGGCGGTGATGGTCGGGGTCACGGTCCCATCCAACAGGGTGGGGGAGCACCGGGCGTCGCCGCCTGGGCGGAGGCGGGGCGGCGCGGCACTACACCGAAGGATGCAGTCGCGGTTCGTCAGCGGCGACGACGAAGGGGCGCGGATCGGGCGGGAGCCTGGATGCAGTGGTCGTCGCCCCGGACGTGCCGACCGGAACCGAAGGGAGATTCCCGTGCTCGTCGCCCTGATCATCGCCTGCGAGATCGCCTTCTGGGTGCTGCTGGCCGGCGGGCTGGCGCTGCGCTACCTCGCGAAGATGCCCCGGCTCGGAGCGGCCGTCCTGCTGTGCGAGCCGCTGCTGGAGCTGGTCCTGCTGGCGGCCACCACCCTGGACCTGAAGAACGGCGGCGAGCCGACCTGGACGCACGGCCTGGCCGCGCTGTACATCGGCTACACCGTCGGCTACGGCCACTACACGGTGAAGTGGCTGGACGGGCACGCGGCGTACCGCTTCGGCGGGGGCCCGAAGCCGCCCGGCCCGAAGTACGGCAAGGCCAGGGCGGTCCACGAGTGGAAGCTGTGGACCCGCACCCTGGCCGGCGCGGCCGTCGCGCTCGGGCTGCTCCAGGCGGCGATCTGGTACGTGGGCGACGCGGCCGACACCGGCAGCCTGCAGAGCTGGCAGTTCGTCGCCCTGCGGGTGCTCGGCATCCAGGCCGTGATCGCCGCCACGTACACGCTGTGGCCGCGCAAGGCCCCGGTGGCCGAGCCGGAGGGGGAGCCGGCCGAGGTCAGGCGTTAGCGCTCGCCGCCGGGGACCCAGAGGACGTCCCCGACCTCCTTGTTGGCCGTACGGGCCAGGATGAAGAGGAGGTCGGAGAGGCGGTTGAGATAGGTCGCGGTGAGCGGGTTCATCACCTCGCCGTGCACCTCCAGGGCCGCCCAGGTGGAGCGCTCGGCGCGGCGGACCACCGTGCAGGCCTGGTGCAGGAGGGCCGCGCCGGGGGTGCCGCCGGGGAGGATGAAGCTGCGGAGCTTCTCCAGCTCCTCGTTGAAGGTGTCGCAGTCGGCTTCGAGCTTGTCGATGTAGAACTGCTCGACGCGCAGCGGCGGGTACTCGGGGTTCTCGACGACCGGGGTGCACAGGTCGGCGCCGACGTCGAACAGGTCGTTCTGTACCCGTACCAGGACCTTCACGACATCCTCCGGCAGCCCGCCGAGGGCGATCGCCGTGCCGATGGCCGCGTTGGCCTCGTTGGCGTCGGCGTAGGCGGAGATCCGCAGGTCGGTCTTGGCCGTACGGCTCATGTCGCCGAGGGCGGTCGTGCCCTTGTCGCCGGTACGGGTGTAGATGCGCGTGAGGTTCACCATGCGGCCAGCGTAGTGAGCGGCGGCGCCGCGTGCGGCTCCGCCCCGGCCCCGGGCTCCCGCTCCGGGCCCCCGGCGCCCCGAACGCCGACGGGGCCGCGCCCGCCCCGCGGGGCGGGAGGCCGCGCGACTGCGGGTGATCGGGGCCCGGTTGGCGCGAGCGGACGGCTCGGCCGGACCGGTGTGATGTCCGTCAGTTGAGACGTGACGCGTGTTACTTCGCGGTCACACGACCCCGCGCGAGCGCTAGTCTCCGCCGGAGAGGCTACGAAGCTGGGCCGAATTGAAGAACGTGGGGTGTGCAGTGGCTGGGAAGCTCGCCGTCATCGGTGCCGGACTGATGGGTTCCGGAATTGCTCAGGTCTCCGCTCAGGCGGGGTGGGACGTCGTACTGCGTGATGTCACCGATGCCGCGCTGACCCGCGGTACCGACGGGATCAAGGCCTCGTACGACAAGTTCGTCTCCAAGGGCAAGATGACGGCCGAGGACGCCGAGGCCGCGCTCGCCCGCATCAAGACGACCACCGACCTCGACGCCGTCGCCGACGTCGACATCGTCGTCGAGGCCGTCTTCGAGAAGCTCGAGGTCAAGCACGAGATCTTCCGCACGCTCGACAAGCTCGTACGGGACGACGCGATCCTCGCGTCCAACACCTCCGCCATCCCGATCACCAAGATCGCGGCCGTGACGGAGCGTCCGGAGCGGGTCGTCGGCGCGCACTTCTTCTCGCCCGTCCCGATGATGCAGCTCTGCGAGCTCGTCCGCGGCTACAAGACGAGCGACGAGACCCTCGCGGCCACCCGGGCGTTCGCCGAGTCCGTCGGCAAGACCTGCATTGTCGTCAACCGCGACGTCGCCGGCTTCGTGACGACCCGTCTGATCTCCGCCCTGGTCGTGGAAGCCGCGAAGCTGTACGAATCGGGCGTGGCCTCCGCCGAGGACATCGACATCGCCTGCAAGCTGGGCTTCGGCCACGCCATGGGGCCGCTCGCCACCGCCGACCTCACCGGCGTCGACATCCTGCTGCACGCCACCAGCAACATCTACACCGAGTCCCAGGACGAGAAGTTCGCGCCGCCGGAGCTCATGCGCCGGATGGTGGACGCCGGTGACATCGGCCGCAAGAGCGGGCAGGGCTTCTACAAGCACTGAGCCGCCGAGCCGTCCGGGCGCCGGGTCTTTGGGCGCCAGTTCGAATATCTGCACCCGCACGGGTGAATTAGGTATCGGTTCGCTCACGGTCGGCAACTTCCCTGCCCGCACGGCAGTCAGTTGCAGTGAGAGTTGCCGACCACGGACCAGTCGGATCCCTACGTACCCAGGACTGCCGGGAGCGCATATGCACATCAGGGGCGACCACGCCGAACTCGCTGTCGGGGGCCGCCTCGACGTGCGCAGCGCGGCGGACGCCCGTACGGCCCTGCACACCGCCCTCGACGACGGCCACGGCGATCTCGTGCTCGACCTCACCGGGCTCGACTCCTGGGACGCGACCGGGCTCGGCGTGATCATGGGAGCCCACCGGCGGGCTGGCCGGACCGGCCGCCGCCTCGTCCTGCGCGGTGTGCCGCCGCAGATGCAGCGGCTCCTCGTCGCCACCCGGCTGCACCGCATCCTCGCGATCGAGGGCGGCCTGGAAGCGGAATCCCTCCCGCGGGTCTGACGCGGTCCGCCGCCCACGTTTCCTGCGGAAACGTAACGGTCCGGTGGTGAAGGCACCCCTGCGGTTCCCCGCACGACCGGGCACCGTCTAGGGTTCGGGCGGAAACCGGACCCGTAGCGACAGCGGAATGTGCGAAGGCCGGAAGGTAGGACACGACGGCGACGGCGCAGGGCGCGATCGGGGGACCAGGTCATGGACCGCACACAGGGGCAGGCCGAACCGGTGGAGCAGCCCGCGACGGCGTCCGCGGCTCCCGCGGCGGCATCCGCGGGAGACGGGCCGGCCGCCGCCCCCGCTCCCGTCCCCGTCGCGCGGGTCGTCACGCTCACCGCCGGGGACTTCACGCTGACCGTGAACCCCGTCGACGGCAGCGAGATCGAGCCCCGCCGTCCCGGCACCGGCGCCGCCGCCCCCGCCAAGCGCGACGCCGCGGGCCGCAGCGCCCGGGACGCCGCCGCGCGGCCGCCCGCGCTGCCCGGGCCCGCCGCCCCGGCCGCGCCGCTCCTCGCGCGCGAGGAGGAACGGGAGCGGCTCGTACGGCTGCTGGGCCGCGGCCGTTCCGTACGGCTGACCGGGCCCGCCGGATCCGGCCGCAGCGCCCTGCTGGAAGCGGTCGCCGCCGACTGCACGGGTCTGG
Source organism: Streptomyces sp. NPDC002209 (assembly GCF_042890265.1). Classification (NCBI taxonomy): domain Bacteria; kingdom Bacillati; phylum Actinomycetota; class Actinomycetes; order Kitasatosporales; family Streptomycetaceae; genus Streptomyces; species Streptomyces sp. NPDC002209. The sequence continues at coordinate 249,303 of NZ_JBIARX010000002.1, forward strand.
CGCCCGACGGCGTCGTACGGCTCAGCGGGTACGGGCACCAGCAGCCCGGCGAACTGCTGCACGCGCTGTACGCCGCCGTGTACGAGGCCTCTGCGGAGCGGCCCGAGCGGACCCGACTCCTGGCCCGCGTACGGGACATCGGAGCCATCGTGCTCCTCGACGACCTGGAGATGGGCGGCACCGCCCTCGACGAGCTGCTGCGCGCCACCCCCGAGTGCGCGTACCTGCTGGCCGCCACCCCCGACACCCGCGCCCCCTCCGACGACTCGCACCTGGAGGAGGTCTTCCTCGGCGGCCTCGGCCGGGCCGACTGCGTGGCGCTGCTGGAGGCGGGCACCGGACGGCCGCTGACCGACGAGGAGACCGCCTGGGCGGGAGACCTGCGGTTCGCCTCCGAGGGGCTGCCGCTGCGCTTCGTCCAGGCCGCGGCGCTGCTGCGCCAGCGCGACGAGCGCAACCTGTCCTCCGCCGAGGACGACGACGATGAGCCCGGCGTCTTCGAGGAGCGGCCGCGCGACGCCGCGTTCGTGGCCCTGCCGACGCTGGCCGAGGGCGCGGCCCCCGCCGAGCTGCTGGCCTCCCGGGTCAGCGAGTCGGCGCGGGCGGCGCTGCGGATCGCCTGCGCGCTGGGCGGGGAGATGCCGCACCACGCCCACCTGCCGGCGCTCGTGGGGGACACCCACGCCGACGCGGCGGTCGCGGAACTCCTGGGCTGCGGACTGCTCACCCCGGTCGGCACGCGCTACCGGCTGGCCGCCGGGGTCGCGCGGCAGCTGGAGGAGGCCGGGTTCGCGGACACCGCCCCGGAGGAGGCCCGTACGGCCGCCCGCCACTACGCATGGTGGACCGGACACGCCTCGGTGACCCCGGAGCGGGTCGCCTCGGAGGCCGACGCGGTGCTGTCGGCGCTGGCCGGCGCCGATGTGGTGGCCGCCGTACTGCTGGCCCGGACGGCCGCCCCGGCGTTCGCGGCCTCGCGGCACTGGGAGGCGTGGGAGCGGGTGCTGCGCTCCGGGGCCGAGGCCGCGCGGAAGGCGGGAGAGGTCGCGGAGCAGGCGTACTTCCACCACGAGCTCGGCGTGCTCGCGCTGTGCGAGGGGCGGCTGGACCGGGCGCGGGCCGAGCTGGAGGCGTCCATAGGCCTGAAGGGTGCGCTCGCCGACAAGCGGGGCACGGTGGCCGGGCGGCGGGCGCTCGCGCTGGTCACGGACCGCGAGAAGGCGGGCGTGGAGGTGTCGCCGCCGCTGCGGCTGGAGCCGCCGGTGGCTGCGGCGTCAGGGGCTGCGTCCGAAGCGGTGACGACGGCGATGCCTGCGGTGCCGGCGGTGTCGAAGCCGGCGCCCGCGGTGGCCCCGGTCCCCGCGGTGGCACCCGTCGTGCCGGTGATCGGGCGGACGCAGGCGCCGACGACGCTGTCGGAGGTGTTCGAGGAGGCCTTCCCCCTCGACTCGAAGCCGGCGGTGGCCGCGCCGGTCGTGCCCGCGCCGCTGCGGGCTGCCGAGCCGCGCCGGAAGCCGGTGCTGCTGGCGGCGGCGGGAGCGCTGACCGTGGTGGTGCTGGGCACGGTGGTGAGCCTGGCGATGGCCGGCTCGGACCCCGAGACCCCGGCGGGCGGGGTCGGCCCGGCGGTGTCCTCGACGCCGACGTCGGGGACGTCGGGCGGCGCGGGCGTGCCGGCGGCGGGCGGGAACGATCCTGCACCGGATCCGGGGGCGACGGCCCCCGACGCCTCGGAGCCGACCGCCCCGGAGCCGGGCCTCAGCCCGGACCCGAACCAGTCGCCGCGCACCCCGTCGCGCAAGCCGGCGGCGACGCCGCCGTCGCGCACGCCGTCTTCGACGGGTCCGACGGGCACGTCCTCGAACCCGGCGCCGACGCCGACCGTGACCGAGCCGACGACACCTCCGGTGCCGACCCCGACACCGACCCCCACGAGCACGACCCCGGCCAACCCGTCGGCGACGGTCTAGGTCGTCTGTTTCGGATCTTGCCGGGCGGCGCGGGTCAGGCAAGATCCGGAAGAGACGGTCTAGGGGGCGGCGGCTCGGGAGCCGGTGGCGTGGACCGAGCCGGTGCTCGAGCCGTCGGCGTCGGCCACGAAGCAGGTGACCTCGCGTTCGCCGGCGTCCCAGCTGCCGGAGTCCGGGGCGTAGTGGTAGTACTCCAGCGACGGCGGGAGTTTCACGGCCTCGCCCACGTAGTCGGTGAGCAGCGTCCCGGCGCACTTCTCGTCGGCGGTCGAGCTGACCTCGTCCCTGCCCGGGTACGGTCCGTCCTCCAGGTCGAAGACGGCGTACGCCTCTGCCTTGTGAGCCTGGTCGCACGGCACGATCTGCACCGACACGGACGCCTGGGCGCCGCCCTCCTTGCCGTAGTCCGCCAGGTCGTCGTCCGTGTTGAAGCAGTCGCCCGTGCGGATGTCCCGTATGTCGCTGGTGCCCGGCGCGGTGACGCGGCCGGTGCTGTCGCGCTCCGGCCCGTCGTCCAGCACTCCGGTGAACCCGAACGCCAGCACGGCCGCGAAGAACACGAGCGTCAGGCCGTGGATGACGATGGCCGCGATGGCGAAGCCCTTGCCCTTCTCGCCGCGGTCGCGGATCTGGGTGAGGGCGACGATGCCGAGGATCAGCGGGACCAGCGGTATCGCGCAGAGGATCGACATGACGAACGCCACGACGGCCAGCGTGTTCGTCTTCTGCGCAGGCGGCGCGTACCAGCCCTGCTGTTCGCCCTGGGGTCCGGGCGGACCGGGCGGCCCGGGCGGACCCGGTGGACCGGGCTGCCCCTGCCGTTCCCACTGCGGGTACGGCTCGGGGGATGACGGCGGTTGCGGTGGAGTGGACATGCGCGTTGCCCTCCTTGTGCAGAAGGTGAGACGCAGCCGACAGCGGCAACCCCGGCGGAGCGGACCGCATGCGCCGTACCGCGCCGACGCATGCCCGCCGATGGGGAGTTGTGCCACTCCTACGCTACTGCCGGGCCCTGACCCCGGCGAGCCGGGTCAGAAGAGGCGGAGCTTGTCGTCCTCGATGCCGCGGAGGGCGTTGTAGTCCAGGACCACGCAGTCCATGCCGCGGTCCGTGGCCAGGACTCGCGCCTGCGGCTTGATCTCCTGGGCCGCGAAGACGCCCCGCACCGGCGCCAGGTGCGGATCCCGGTTCAGCAGTTCCAGGTAGCGGGTCAGCTGCTCGACGCCGTCGATCTCGCCGCGGCGCTTGATCTCCACCGCCACCGTCCCGCCGGAGGCGTCCCGGCACAGGATGTCCACCGGGCCGATCGCCGTCATGTACTCGCGCCGGATCAGCGTGTAGCCGTCGCCCAGCGTTTCGATCCGGTCCGCCAGGAGCTCCTGGAGGTGTGCCTCCACGCCGTCCTTGATCAGACCCGGGTCGACGCCCAGCTCGTGGGAGGAGTCGTGGAGGACTTCCTCCATGGTGATGATGAGCTTCTCACCCGCCTTGTTGACGACCGTCCAGACGCCGGCCTCGTCCCCGGTCCCCTCCTTGAGGGTGCAGGGGGGCGACATCCAGTTGAGCGGTTTGTACGCCCGGTCGTCCGCGTGGATCGAGACACTGCCGTCGGCCTTCACGAGGATCAGACGGGGTGCCGAGGGCAGATGGGCGGTGAGCCGGCCCGCGTAGTCGACGGAGCAGCGGGCAATGACGAGACGCATGGTCGGCAACGCTACTCGACCGATGGGCCTCCACGCGATTCGCCCCTGAAAGCCCCGTTCGCCGATGGCGCGTTGTATGCGCATTCTCCTGGTGCGCCACCCATGGGGCGCCTACCGTGGTGAGCAGGAGGTTGCGGAGCGTGCACGCTGCGTCGCCGCCTCCGTCCCTGCCCGTAAGACTCCGGCAACCCAAACCGCCGGGGTCGCGAGAGGAGAACCCATGTCGCTCGACGTCTCACCGGCCCTACTCGAACAGGCCGAGCGAGGCGAGGTCGACGAAGCCGCTTTCGTCGACTGCGTCCGGACCTCCCTGCCCTTCGCGTGGGAGATGATCAGCTCGCTGGTGGCACAGCTGAAGGTGGACGGCGGAGAGTTCGCCGACAACCAGACGCCGCCGCCCGACGAGCAGGCGCGTGGCCAGCTGCTGCGCGCCCTCGCGAGTGACGCGATACGTGGTGCGCTGCAGCGGCACTTCGGGGTGCGCCTGGCATTCCAGAACTGCCACCGTGTGGCCGTGTTCCCGCTGGATCCTTCCTCGGACGACCGGCTGGCCAAGTTCACTTCGATCCGTGGCCAGCTGCTCAACCAGTCGCCCGAGCTCCGGGACTGCTGACCAACCGTACGAACCGCATGACAGGCATGACCTGCACGACCCGCACGACCGTACTCCGCTGCCGCTCCGTATCGCGGGAGGTGCCATTGATACCGGAGCGGCAGCCTCAGCCGAGACGGGGCAGGACCTCGGCGCCGAGGCGCCGTACGTTCTCCTCCGTCGCGGCGAGATCCCCGGAGCCCTCCGTCAGCAGGGCGAACCGCGTGATCCCGGTCCGCTCCGAGGTGGCCGCGAGCCGATTCGCCGCCAGCCGCGGGGTGCCCACGGGGTGCAGGTCGCAGAGCAGCTCGGTGTAGCCGACGGGGTCCCGCATCGCGCGCTCCCGGCCGTCGACCGTCACGTGCGCGTCCAGCCCCTGCTTCAGCCAGCCCGGCATCGCCTTCAGCAGGGCCTCGCGTGCGTCGGCCGTACGGTCCGCCAGCTGGCACACGCCCGCCGACACGTGCGGGGCGTCCGGGCACCGGCCCGCCGCCGCGGCCGTACGCCGGTACAGCGCGACCATGGCCGCCTTGTCCTCGTCCCCGCAGTGCATGCCCAGCAGCATCGGCAACCCCCGCTCCGCGGCCAGCCGTACCGACGCGGGGGAGGTGCAGGCGACGATCACTTCCGGCCCTGATCCGTCCCCGTCCAGCGCCTCCGACGGGCGCGGTACGACGGCCACTTCGCGAAACCCGTACCGCTCGCCGGCAGCCGCCACCCGCGGCTCGGTGAGCCAGCGCCGCAGCAGGTCCAGGTCCTCCGGGAACTCCTTCTCGTAGGCGTCCAGGCCGCCGCCGAACACCTCCAGGTCCACCCAGGGCCCGCCCCGGCCCACCCCCAGGGTGAACCGGCCGCCCGAGGTCAGGTGCAGCAGCGCCGCCTGCTCCCCGAGGGCCACCGGGTGCGTGCTCGGCAGCACGCTCACCGCCGTGCCCACCCGCAGCCGCCGGGTCCGCCCCAGCAGCAGCGCCGCCAGGGTCACCGCCGACGGGCAGACCCCGTACGGGACGAAATGGTGCTCGGCGAGCCAGACCGAGTCGAGCCCGGCCTCCTCGGCCACCTCGGCGGTCCGCACCGCCCGGTGCAACGCCTCCCCCTGTCCCTGGCCCGGGAACTGGGCCGCCAGTACAAACGCTCCTACGCGCATCGCCTTTACCCTCCTCGTGGCTGACGCGGCCTCCCCCAGGTTGACCGGTTCATCTGATGGCAACAACGTCTGACACGTGCCAAAGGCACGGTCTGACGGCAAAGTTATTGGGATAGTCAGGCCAATCGACGGCGTCGCGCCGCCTCTGTCAGCCACCCTGCGGGTACCCGGCCTCGCTGCGCGTAGTCTGGGAGAAAGTCACTTCCGTCCGCCCATCCGTGAGGTATACGTGTCACCGCGCCACAACCGCCCCAGGGGCGGCGAGACTCCGGACGAACGCCCCAGTACCGGCCTCGACCGGTTCGGGTTGGAGCGCACCGAGGAGTACCAGGGCGAGGAGTGGAAGGTCCGGCACGTCGCGGGCGCGAGCGCGGCGGGCAAGCGCTACCGCTGCCCGGGCTGCGACCAGGAGATCCCCTCCGGGACCCCGCACCTGGTGGCCTGGCCGGAGTACGGCGGCGTGGACGACCGCCGGCACTGGCACAAGGCCTGCTGGAACGCGAAGGACCGCCGCACCTCACGGGTGCAGCGGTCCAGGAACGCGCCCAGGTACTAGGAGCCGCGGCGGCTCGGATGTCGACGGTCAGACGTCGCGGCGGCCGACCACCACGTACGAGCCCGCCACCGCGGCCCCCGTCACCAGCAGGAGCAGCAGCAGCTGCGCCGCGTTGCCCGGCAGGTTGGCGGTGTCGTTGTTCGGCAGGCCGAACAACTGCATGAGGGCGACCGGGGCGTTGTACTGGAGCACGGCCCGGCCGATCGGGGCCAGGGTCTCCCACATGCTGAGCATCCCCCCTATCACCGGCGGCAGCGTGACCAGTCCCAGCATCACGGCGATCGCCCCGGCGGAGTGCCGCAGCATCGCCCCGATCGCCAGGCCGAGCACGCCGAGCAGGGTGACGTACAGGCAGCCGGACAGGGCGTCGACCCATTCCCGGCCGCCGTGCGGCCCGGCGGCCGTGCCGCCCCGCAGGATCGCGGAGGCCAGCCCGACCACCGCAACCGAACCGGTGACGGCCAGGAAGGCGACGGTGGAGAAGACGAGGTACTTCGCGGTCAGCACCCGGGCCCGGTCGGGGGCGGCGGTGAAGGTCGTGCGGATCAGCCCCGTGCCGTACTCGGAGGTGATCGTCAGGATCCCGAGCACCATCACGGAGACCTGGCCCACCAGCAGCCCGAAGAGAGCGGGCGCCGTGAGCGGCACGTCCTGGTAGTCGGCCGAGCGGGTCTCGGAGACGGCGAGCAGTCCGACGCCGACGACGAGCAGCACCAGCGAGCCGAGCGTCCACACGGTGGAGCGCACCGAGACCATCTTCGTCCACTCCGAGGCCACGGCGTGCCCGAGGTGCGGCCGGGGCGTCGGGAGCGGCGAGGTGTAGCTCTTCGGCCGGTCCGCGGTGCCCGTGGGCCCGGTGCTCGTGGGCTCGATGCTCGTGGGCTCGATGCTCGTGGGGCCGGTCATCGGGTGTCCTTGCGGGTGTCCGTCGGGGTGTTCTGGGGGGCGCCGGCGAGCTCGCCGGGGCTGCTGGGCATCAGGAAGGGCTGCCCGCCCGCCCCGGGCGGCGGGGGAGCGAAGAAGCCGGTCTGCGGCACCTCCGGGGCCGGGAGCTCGTCCTCCCAGGCGGGGACGCTCAGCGGCTCCGGCTCCCACAGCTCGGCGCGCGGGTCGTCGGTGGAGGTGTACTCCACGGCGGGCTGGGTCATCCGCATGTAGGCCTCCTCGAGCGAGGCCCGGTGCGGGGAGAGCTCCCACAGCCGTACGCCGGCCCCGTGCGCGAGGTCGGAGATGCGGGGCAGCTCCAGGCCGGTCACGCGCAGTGCCCCGTCGGGCTCCTGGAGGACCCGGCCGCCCGCCTTGGTCAGGGCCGTACCCAGTGCATCCCGGCCACCGTGATCATTGTCGGCCGCGCGTACCCGCGCGAATCCGGCCGAGTTGTGCGCGATGAACTCCTGGGTGCCCATGTCGGCCAGCAGCCGTCCCCGGCCGATCACGATCAGGTGGTCGGCGGTCAGTGCCATCTCGCTCATGAGGTGTGAGGAAACGAACACCGTGCGGCCCTCGGCGGCGAGCCGGCGCATGAGGGTGCGGACCCAGAGGATGCCCTCGGGGTCGAGCCCGTTGACCGGCTCGTCGAACAGCAGCACCTGGGGGTCGCCGAGGAGGGCGGCGGCGATGCCGAGCCGCTGGCCCATGCCGAGCGAGAAGCCCTTCGTACGCTGCCCGGCGACGTCCTGGAGCCCGACCACGGCGAGCACCTCGTCGACCCGCTTCTCCGGGATGCCGGAGAGCTGGGCGAGGGAGAGCAGGTGCCTGCGGGCCCGGCGGCCGCCGTGCACGGCTTTGGCGTCGAGCAGGGCACCGACGTGCCGCTGGGCGTTCGGAAGCTGTCGGAAGGGCACGCCGTTGATCGTCACGCGGCCTGCCGTGGGCCGGTCCAGGCCGAGGATCATGCGCATGGTGGTGGACTTCCCGGAGCCGTTCGGCCCCAGGAATCCCGTCACGTGACCTGGCCTGACCTGGAAGGACAGCTGGTCGACGGCGGTCTTGGCGCCGTAGCGCTTGGTCAGGCCGACAGCCTCGATCATTGCTCTGCCTCTGCTCTGCCCCTTGCCAGGACCGGACGGCTTTCGTCCGCGTAAGGGTTAAGAGGATATCGAGTCGCCTACGGTTCCACCCCGGACCGGATCCCTGAGCTGACCCTGAGCCCGACCCGGGGATGACCCGTAGTACCGGCGGCGTCCGTCGCAGGATGGACGCCGCTTGCCCGTACGGATCAGGCGTCGCGCTTCTTCAGGACGAGCAGGCCGCCGATCACGGAGGCGGCGACCCAGAGCACCATGATGCCGAGACCGCCCCAGGGGCCGTACGGCGTCTCGGCGCTCCCGAAGGCGTCGGGTACCACCAGCATGATCCTCGAACCGGCGTTGCTGGGCAGGTACTGCCCGACCGAACGGGTCGCCTCGAAGCCTGCGAGGAGGTTCGAGACGATCAGGAAGAACGGGATCAGAAGGCTGATCGCGGCGACGGAGCTGCGCAGCATGGCCGCCACACCCATGCAGAACAGGGCGATGAGTGCCATGTACACACCGGCGCCCACCACGGCGCGCAGAACGTTCTCCTCGCCCAGGCCGATGCCGGAGTCGCCCAGGAGCGCCTGGGTGAGGAAGAACGACACGAAGCTGGTCAGCAGCCCGACGGCCAGGGCCAGCGCCGTCGCCACGGCCATCTTGCCGAGCAGGAAGCGCGTGCGGTGCGGTACCGCGGCCAGCGAAGTGCGGATCATGCTCGTGCTGTACTCGGTGCTGACGACCATCACACCGAAAACGATCATCGCCAGCTGTCCGAACTGCATGGAGCTGAAGCTCAGTGCGGTCGGATCGAAGGGCACGTCCTGGTTGGTCGTGTCGTACGTGGCGGCGAACAGTGCGGCGAACCCGACGGTGACGAGGAAGACGAGGGCCAGGGTCCAGATCGTCGAGGCGACCGTGCGGATCTTGGTCCACTCGGACTTGAGGACGGCGTTGAAGGCCATGGTCACTCGCCGCCCTTGCGCGTCGCCTCGTAACCGGCGCCCCACGCGGGGACGTCGGCCGGCCGGGCCGGGTTGTCGGCCGCCTGGCCGGGCCCGGGCAGCATGCCCGGGGCGCCCGGCGCGTGGGCGTGGTACTCGACGGAGTCCGCCGTCATGCGCATGAACGCTTCCTCCAGTGAAGCCCGTTGCGGGCTGAGTTCGTGCAGCACGATCTGGTGCTGGGCGGCCAGCTCGCCGAGCCGTTCCGCGCCCACCCCGTCGATCTCCAGCGTGCCGGTGGCCGGGACGCTGATGGCGTCGATACCAGCCTCGTGCAGGATGTCCTTGAGCCGCTCCTGCTGCGGCGAGCGCAGCCTCACGTAGCTGCGCGAGTTCTGGTGAATGAAATCAGCCATCGACATGTCGGCCAAAAGCTTTCCCTGGCCGATGACGATCAAATGGTCTGCGGTCAGCGCCATTTCGCTCATCAAGTGGGAGGAGACGAAGATCGTTCTCCCCTCGGCCGCCAGCCCCTTCATCAGATTCCTGATCCAGAGAATTCCCTCCGGGTCCAGACCATTGACGGGCTCGTCGAACATGAGGATCTCCGGATCACCCAGCAGGGCAGAGGCGATTCCCAGCCGCTGGCCCATGCCCAGCGAAAATCCTTTCGACTTCTTCTTCGCAACGGGCGTCAGCCCGACAAGATCCAGTACTTCGGCCACCCGGCTCTCCGGGATCCGGTTCGACTGGGCAAGGCAGAGAAGGTTGTTGTATGCGCTGCGGCCACCGTGCATGGCTTTCGCGTCCAGCAGCGCTCCGATGTGCTTCAGCGGCTCCGGCAGGTCCCGGTAGTGCTTCCCGTCGATCCGGACCGTACCGCTGGTCGGGTTGTCGAGGTCGAGCATCATGCGCATGGTCGTGGACTTGCCCGCCCCGTTGGGGCCGAGGAAGCCCGTCACCACCCCCGGTCTGACCTGGAAGCTGAGGTGGTCCACGGCGGTCTTCGCGCCGAATCGTTTCGTAAGGCCCTCAAGCTCGATCATGCGGCTCACGCTAGAACGCCCGAGGGCCCCACGCCACCTCAAAAAGGTGACACAGGGCCCTCGGGCAGGACATTTCGCTACCAGCGAGTAGCTGGTGAGTGGCCGACAGGTCGACCGCCGGTGAACTGCCCGGCGTACTAGCGGCTCTGCTGCGCCGGAACGCCGCGCGTGACGGGCTCGTCGTCGACGATCGGGTTGGCCGCCGCGACGGCCGCACCGGTCAGCGTCGCCAGCATCTCGCGGACGTTGGTCAGCTGGGCGTTGATGGAGTCGCGGCGGTTGGTGAGCGCCGCCAGCTCGCGCTCGGACTCGCTGCGGATGCGGTCGGCCTTCGCGTTGGCATCGGCGACGATGTCCTCGGCCTGGCGCTGCGCGGTCTCCACGGTCTGGCGGGCGCGGCGTTCGGCGTCCGTACGCAGCTTCTCGGCCTCCAGGCGCAGCTGCTCGGCGCGGTGCTCGATCTCCGCGAGGCGCTTCTCGGCCTTGGCCTGGCGCGAGGCCAGGTCGCGCTCGGACTGCTCGCGGCGCTTGGCCAGGTTGGTCTCGAAGTCCGCGGCGGCCTGCGCGGCCTTGGCGCGGGTCTCCTCGAACAGGGCGTCGGCCTCCTCGCGCTTGGAGGCGGCGTCCTTCTGGGCCTCGGCACGCAGGGTGGAAGCGTCGCCCTTGGCCTTCTCGACGATGCGGACGCCCTCGTCCTCCGCCTTCGACTTGCGGTCGGCGGCGAACGACTCGGCGTCGTTGCGGACCTGCTGGGCAGCCGACTCGGCGAGCTCACGGTGCTGCTCGGCCGCGCGACGGGCCTCCTCGCGCAGGTCCTTCGCCTCCTCCTCGGCCAGGCGCAGGATCTTCTCGACCCGGGCGCCGAGGCCGGCGTACGACGGCTCGGCGTCGCTCACCTGGGCCTGGGCGTTCTGCGTCTCGAGGTGCAGCTCCTCGATCCGCTTTTCCAGAGAGTTGATACGTCCAAGGGCGCTGTCGCGGTCGGAGACCAGCTTGGTAATGCGGTCGTCCACCTGACCGCGGTCGTAACCACGCCGCACGAGCTCGAAGCCGAAGGGGGAGGAAGTGTCGCTCATGGGGTTCCTGTCGAATGAGACCGATGAGGTGCTACGTGAGGTGTTAGGGGAATCCTAGGCGCCGAAGCGGCGTGTCTTCGAGTCAATCCGCGATTGATCTGGACAATGACACCCCTTTTGAGTGGCAAGGCGGCAGAATGCTTGTCACTCGTTCGCCTGAACCTTCATCAGGAACACACATCTCGGTCGCTGACTAGCCCTCCGACGACTTGCCACCCGAACGAGTGGAACCGGCAGCAGCCCCGGCCTTCACGCCCCCCGCGCCCTGGCCCCCGACCGCGGGCTTTCCGCCGCCCGAAGGCGCCTCGAATGATTCCAACGCCTCAAGAACGTCCTGGACACGGGAGATCTCCGCCTGGATGTCCTCGCGCCTGCGCACCAGGACCTCCAGCTCACGGCGCCCCTCGTCGACCAGACGCTCCGCCTCCGCCTTCGCCTGCGCGAGGGCCTTCTCGGCCTCCCGGGCCAGCTCGGCCTTCTTCTGCTCGGCCTCCTTGAGCAGCGCCTCGGCCTTGCGGACCGCCGCGATCCGGACCTTGCTCGCCTCGCTGCTCGCGTCCGACACCAGCGCCTTGGCCTTCGCCTCGGCCTCGACGCTCTGCTCGGTCGCCGCCCGGACCAGCTTGTCCACGCGCTCGCCGGCCGACTTCATCTGCTCGGCCGACTCCCGGCGGGCCCGCTCGTGCAGCTCCTCGACCTCGCCCTCGACGCGGGAGCGCAGCTCCTCCGCCCGCTCCCTTATGGCGGCGGCGTCCGTACGCGCCCCGACGAGCAGCTCGTCCGCATCCGTACGGGCCTTCTCCACCAGGGAGTTGCCCTCGACGGTCGCCTCCGAGGAGATCCGCGCGGCCTCCTTGCGGGCCGCGTCGACCATCGCGTCGGCCTGCTCCTCGGCCGCCGTCGTGGCGGCCAGGGCCTGCGCCTGGGCATCGGAGGCGAGCTTGTCCGCCTCGGACGCCGCCTCGGTGATGAGCCGGTCCACCTGCTCCGCAGCCTCGCTGCGCCGCTTGTTGGCCTCCTCACGGGCGTCGTCCAGCAGCCGCTCGGACTCCGCGCGGGCCTCCGTACGGGTGCGCTCCGCCGCGGTCGCCGCCTCGGCCTTGACGCGCTCGGCCTCGGACCGGGTACGGGTCGCGTGCTCCTGCGCCGAGGCCAGGGCCTCCGACGCCTCCGCACGCAGCCGTTCGGCCTCGGCCTGGGCCTCGCCGACCGTGCGCTCGTTGTCCTTGCGGGTCTGCTCGGTGAGCTTGTCCGCCTCGGACGCCGCCTCGGTGATGAGCCGGTCCGCCTGCTCGGCGGCCTCGCTGCGCAGCCGGCCCGCCTCCGCGCGCGCCTCGTCGAGGGTCCGCTCGGACTCCCGCTCGGCGCTCGCCAGGGTCTCGTTCGCCGCGACCGTGACCCGGTCCGCCTCCGCGGTGGCCTCGCCGATGATCCGGCCGCCCTCCGCACGGGCGTCGTCCAGGGTCTGCGCCGCCTCCGTGCGCAGCCGCTCGGCCTCCGCCGCGGCCTCGCCGACGGTGGCCTCGTTGGCCGCACGCGTCTCGTCGACCAGCCGGTCGCCCTCGTTGCGGGCGTCGACCAGGATCCGCGTCGCGTCCCGCTCGGCCGCGGCCAGCATGTCGGACGCCTGGCGGGTGAGCCGCTCGGCCTTCGCCGTCGCCTCGCCGACCGTCGTCTCGTTCGCGGCGCGCGTCTCCTCCGTGAGCCGCTCCGCCTCGGACACGGCCTCGGTGACGAGCCGGTCCGCCTGCTCCGCCGCCTCGGTCCGCAGCCGGTTGGCCTCCGAGCGCGCCTCGTCCAGCGTGCCCGCCGCCTCGGTGCGGGTGGCGTCGGCCGCCTCGGCCGCCTCGGTGGTGATCCGCTCCGCCTCCGCGGTGGCCTCGCCGACGGTGGCCGCGTTCGCCGCCAGGGTCTCCTCGGTGAGCCGCTCGGCCTCCGCCGTCGCCTCGGCGACGATCCGGCCGCCCTCGGCGCGCGAGGACTCCAGGGACTCCGCCGCCTCGCCGCGGATCCGGTTCGCGTCGTCACGGGCATCGGCCCGGGTACGGGCCGCGTCGCGTTCGGCCGCGGCCAGTGCGTCCGTCGCCTCCGTACGCACCCGCTGGGCGTAGTCGGCGGTGTCGCTGCGCAGCTGCTCCGCCTCGGCGATCGCGTCGCCGACCGTGCGCTCGGCCAGCGCCTTCGCCGCGTCCGTCTCGGAACGCGCCTCGGTGCGGATCCGGTTGGCGTCCTCGGTGGCCCGCTCGCGCTCGTCGTAGGCGTCCGCGCGGACGCGCGCAGCCTCCTCCTCGGCCTCCGTCTTCGTACGCTCCGCCGCGTGCTCGGCGGCGCTGCGCAGCCCGGTGATCTCCTCCTCGGCCTGCTCGTGCAGACCGGCCACGGCGTCGCGTACCTGCTGGGCGGTGGTCTCCGCCGCCGACACCAGCTCCGCGGCGCGCCGCTCCGCCTCCTCGGTCAGGCGGGTCGCCTCGGCCTGCGCCTCCTCGGAGCGCTTGCGGGCCGCGGCCAGCAGCTCCTCGCTCTGCTCGCGGGCCTGCGCCCGCTCGCTGTCCGCGTCCGTACGGGCCGACGCGAGGGTCTCCTCGGCCTCCCGGCGGCGCCGGGCGGCCTCCTCCTGCGCGGCGGCCAGCGCCTCGGCAGCCTCCATCGCGACCCGCTCGGCGGCGGCCTTGGCCTCCGCACGCAGCCGGTCCGCGGTCTCCTGAGCCTCGGTGCGCACCCGCTCCGCCTCGGACTCCGCCTCACTGCGCAGCCGTACGGCGACCTGCTCGGCCTCCGCACGCGCCCGCCCGGCGTCGTCCGCCGCGTCCGTGCGCAGCTGGTCGGCCTCCGCCTCCGCCTGCGCCTGGAGGCTGCGGATCCGCTCCGCCGACTCGGCGCGCAGCCGGTCGATCTCCTCGGTGGTCTCCCGGCGGATGTTCTCCGCCGCCCCGCGGGCGTCGCGCAGCGTCTGCTCGGCCGTGCCCAGCCGGCTCTCGGCCTCGGAGTGCAGGCGGACGAGCTCCTCGTCGGCCTCCGCCCGCTTCGCCGCGACGGCCTGCTCGGTCTCCTCGCGCCGTGCCCGGGCCGCGGCGTCGGCCTCGGCGCGGACGGCCTGCGCCTGCTCCTCGGCCTCGTCGCGCAGCCGCTCCGCCTCGGCGCGGGTCCGCTCGAGGGTCTCCTCGGCCTGCTTGCGCAGCGTGGTGGCCCGCTCGACCGCCTCGGCGCGGACCCGCTCGCTCTCGGCGCTCGCCCCGCCGCGCAGCTCGTCCGCGTCCGACTTGGCCTTGCCCAGCAGCTCCTCGGCGGTCCGGGCCGCCTCCTCGATCTGCTGGACCGCCTCGCGGCGGGCCTCGCCGCGGATCCGCTCGCCCTCGGCGACGGCCTCGGCGCGCAGCTGCTCGGCCTCGCCGCGCAGCCGCCGGGCCTCCTCCTGGAGTTCGACGGTCCGGGCCCGGTACTCCTCGGTGTCGTCCTTCGCGGCGCCCTTGAGCTCGTCGGCCGTGGCCGCCGCCTGGGCGCGCAGCCGCTCCGCCTCGGACTCCGCCTCGCGGCGGATCCGCTCCGCCTCCTCGGACGCCGCGCGGGTGGTGGCCCGCGCGTCCTCCGAGGCCTTGTTCAGTACGTCCTCGGCCGTGCGGGCCGCCTTCGCCAGCTGGGCGGCCGTGTCCTCGGCCGCCGCCGCGCGGGCCTGCTCCGCGGCCTCCGCGCGCAGCCGCTCGACGCCGGCGCGGGCGTCGGCGAGGGTCTGCTCGGCCTCGGCCTTGAGGACCTCGGCCTCCTTGGTGGCCTCGCCGACCAGCCGGGCCACCTGCTCCTTGGCGGTGCGGGTGCGCTGCTCGTTGACGGACTCCGCCGAGGCGAGCTGCCGGGCGGAGCTCTCCTTGGCGTCCGCGAGGAGCTTCTCGGCCTCGGCGCGCGCCGAGCGCAGGGCGCCGTCGGCCTCCTGGACCCGCTGCTCGGCCACCCGGCCGAGGTCGAGGGTCTGCTGCCGGGTCTGCTCGGCCTCGGCGGTGGTGCTGCTGCGCAGCCGCTCGGCGTGCTCGGTGGCCTCCTGGGCCTGCGTGGACGCAGCGGTCAGCAGCCGCTCCGCCTCCTTGCGGGCGCGCAGCAGGGTGGCTTCGGTCTCCGCACGGGCGGCCTCGGCGTCGGCGGCCAGCCGGCGCCGGGTCTCCTCGGCGACGCGGGCGGCCTCGGCGCGGGCGGCGTTCAGGGACTGCTCGGCCTCGGCGCGGGACTCGTCCATGAGCCGGCGGGCCTGGGACTCCGTACGGGCGCGCAGCTGCTCGGCCCAGGCGACGTTCTCGTTGACGTGCGCCTCGACGGTCTGGCGGCGCTCGTTGAGCTCCTGGTCCAGACGCTGGCGGCGGTTGACGGCCTCGGCGTGCAGCTCGGCCTGCAGGCGCGCCTGGTGCTCGGCGTGCTCCTGCAGGATGCGCTGGGTCTGCGCCCTGGCGTCGCGCAGCTCGCGCTCGGCGTCCGAGCGCATCTGGTCGGCCTGGATCTGGGCATTACGGAGCAGCTGCTCCGCCTGGTAGCCCATGTCCGCACTGTCGTAGGCGGGGCGGGACGCCAGATTGCGGCGTACCTCGTGGAGCTTGGCGCGCAGCACCTCGACCTGGTACCCGAGGTCTTCGGCGTGCTGGACGGCCTTCCCGCGCTCCTTCTTCAGCCGCTCCATCTCGGCTTCGAAGCGCGAGAGATGGTCGGCTTCAGCCTGATGGCTCTCCTGGCTTTCGTAGCCCCGCACAGCGCGGTCCCATCCGTCCCCTGGTCGCAAGCTCACTCCCAATTGAGCATCGCTCGCCCGCTGAACGACGCCCCCGGGGGAATGGTGTCAGATACCGGGGCAGGGGTCACAGGCCCCGACCCCGTCTCCGCACCGAACCCCGGCCGAGCCATGGCCACTCTACCGGCCGGGGAATCGGGCCATCAGTGGTCCATCAATGGTCGGGGTTGGAGGTGACCAGTTCGGTGAGGACTCCGTGGCAGTCCTTGGGGTGGAGGAAGGTGATCGAGGAGCCCATGGAACCCGTGCGGGGCTGGTCGTAGAGCACCCGGACGCCCTTGCCGCGGATGGCCTCCGAGTCGCCCAGGACGTCCTCGGTGCCGAAGGCGATGTGGTGCACGCCCTCGCCGTTCTTGGCCAGCCACTTGCCCACCGCGGAGTCCTCGCGGGTGGGCTCGAGGAGCTGGAGGTAGGAGGCACCGCCGTCGGAGGTCTCGTTGATCTTGAGCATGGCCTCGCGCACGCCCTGCTCCTCGTTGACCTCGGAGTGGAACACCTCGAAGCCGTACGTGGCACGGTAGAACTCGACGGTCTTGTCCAGGTCGAAGCAGGCGATCCCGATGTGGTCGATTCTTGTCAGCATGGGACCAGTGCACCGCCGAGGAGGGTGGTCACGCAACGTGCCAGCGATCACACCGACTGCCCGGTGACGGCGCGGGTACCGCTCAGTACATTCAGGTAAACCCTCGTTCACTCCTCATCCTCAAGGGGCTGTGCTCCATGTCCGGAACGAACAACACCACGTCAGTGATCGTCGCCGGGGCCCGCACGCCCATGGGGCGGCTGCTCGGCTCGCTGAAGTCCTTCTCGGGCGCCGACCTCGGCGGGTTCGCCATCAAGTCCGCGCTGGACCGGGCCGGCATCGCCGGTGACCAGGTGCAATACGTGATCATGGGCCAGGTGCTGCAGGCCGGCGCGGGCCAGATCCCCGCCCGCCAGGCCGCCGTCAAGGCCGGCATCCCCATGAACGTGCCCGCGCTCACCATCAACAAGGTGTGCCTCTCCGGCCTCGACGCGATCGCGCTGGCAGACCAGCTCATCCGCGCCGGCGAGTTCGACATCGTGGTCGCGGGCGGCCAGGAGTCCATGACCAACGCCCCGCACCTGCTGCCGAAGTCTCGAGAGGGCTTCAAGTACGGTGCGATCGAGATGCTGGACGCGATGGCCTACGACGGCCTCACCGACGCCTTCGAGAACATCGCGATGGGCGAGTCCACCGAGAAGCACAACACCCGCCTGGGCATCGAGCGCGCCCCGCAGGACGAGTTCGCCGCCGCCTCGCACCAGCGGGCCGCCGCCGCTCAGAAGAACGGCGTCTTCGAGGCCGAGATCACCCCGGTCGAGATCCCGCAGCGCAAGGGCGACCCGGTGATCTTCTCCCAGGACGAGGGCATCCGCCCGGAGACCACGGTGGAGTCCCTCGGCAAGCTGCGCCCGGCGTTCGCGAAGGACGGCACGATCACCGCCGGCACCTCCTCCCAGATCAGCGACGGCGCGGCCGCCGTGGTCGTGATGAGCAAGGCGAAGGCCGAGGAGCTGGGCCTGGAGTGGATCGCCGAGATCGGCGCCCACGGAAACGTGGCCGGTCCCGACAACTCCCTGCAGTCGCAGCCGTCGAACGCGATCCTGCACGCCCTGAAGAAGGAGGGCCTCGAGGTCTCCGACCTGGACCTCATCGAGATCAACGAGGCCTTCGCGGCGGTCGCCGTGCAGTCAATGAAGGACCTCGGCGTGAGCCCGGAAAGGGTGAACGTCAACGGTGGCGCCATTGCCCTGGGCCACCCGATCGGCATGTCCGGCGCCCGCGTGGTGCTGCACCTCGCGCTGGAGCTGAAGCGCCGGGGCGGCGGGGTCGGCGCGGCCGCACTGTGCGGCGGCGGCGGCCAGGGCGACGCCCTGATCGTCCGGGTCCCGCAGAAGTAGGACCTCCGTACCCGAAGCCGTATCCACAGCGAGAACCGAGGAGCGCAGCACGTATGACGGTGGACGTCCCCCAGCTGGTGGCCCAGGCGCGTGAGGGCAGGCCGAGGGCGGTGGCCCGGCTGATCTCGCTGGTCGAGGGGGCGTCCCCGCAGCTGCGCGAGGTGATGGCGGCCCTGGCCCCGCTGACCGGCGGGGCGTACGTGGTGGGCCTGACCGGCTCCCCGGGCGTCGGCAAGTCCACGTCGACCTCGGCGCTGGTCTCCGCGTACCGCAAGGCCGGCAAGCGGGTCGGCGTCCTCGCCGTCGACCCGTCCTCGCCGTTCTCCGGCGGTGCGCTGCTCGGCGACCGGGTCCGGATGTCGGACCACGCCTCCGACCCGGGGGTCTACATCCGCTCCATGGCCACCCGCGGCCACCTGGGCGGCCTGGCCTGGGCCGCCCCGCAGGCGATCCGGGTGCTGGACGCGGCCGGCTGCGAGGTGATCCTGGTCGAGACGGTCGGGGTCGGGCAGTCGGAGGTGGAGATCGCCTCGCAGGCCGACACCTCGGTGGTGCTGCTGGCCCCCGGGATGGGCGACGGGATCCAGGCCGCGAAGGCGGGCATCCTGGAGATCGGCGACGTGTACGTGGTGAACAAGGCCGACCGGGACGGCGCGGACGCGACCGCCCGGGAGCTGAACCACATGCTGGGCCTGGGCGAGGCGCGGGGCCGGGACGACTGGCGGCCGCCGATCGTCAAGACGGTCGCGGCCCGCGGCCAGGGCATCGACGAGCTGGTCGAGGCCCTGGAGAAGCACCGCGCGTGGATGGACGAGCGCGGGGTGCTCGCCGAGCGCCGTACGGCCCGGGCGGCACGCGAGGTGGAGACCATCGCGGTGACGTCCCTGCGGGCCCGGATGGCCGACGTGCACGGGGACGCCCACCTCGACGCCCTGGCGGCCCGGGTCGCGGCCGGCGAGCTGGACCCGTACGCGGCCGCGGACACGCTCCTGGCGACGCTGACGGAGGCCTGAGCGGGCGCGGGCCCGCGCAAGGGCGCGGGCCCGCCCCCGTACGGCGTACGCACGCGAGAGCCGCGCCCCGATCGATCGGGGCGCGGCTCTCGTACGTCTGCGGGGCGGACCGGTCAGGCGTTGGGACGCTTGCCGTGGTTCGCCTTCTTCTTCTTGCGTGCTCGCTTCTTGTTGCCGCGCTTGGCCATGACGCCACTCCCTCGAAGATCGGGGTAATCCGGGCGTTCGCCAGTCTAGGGGCGCCCGATCCGGTCCGCACGGGAACCCGCGGACCGGCGCGTGTCAGCTGCCGTCGTCGTTGCTGTCGCCATTGCCGTCCGAGTCCGATCCGGACACCGTCGCCTTGCCCGTCGTGGCGTCGACGTGGACGTTCGTGGTCTTGTCACCGGATTTGACCTCGACGTTCCAGTACTGGGCGCCGTTGTCGTCATCGTCGTCCCATTCCACCGACCAGACCTGGCCGGGATGGGCGGCGACAGCCGCCTTCATCGCCTGCTGGGCGGTGACCTTCGCGGCGAGCAGCGCCTTGTTCCCGCCGTCGTCGCCGTCGTCGTTCGCGTTCTCGGTGAACACGTTGCCGCTGCGGGTGTCGACCGTCAGTTCCGCGTGCTTGCCGTCCTTGGCGATGACGTCGACGTGCCAGACGGCGTCGTCCTTGTCGACGGACTCCACGACGCCGGGGTACTTCTTCAGCGCGGCGGCCACGGCCCCCTCGGCGTCCACGTCGGCGCGCGCCGAAGCGGCCGCGGGGGCGGTTCTCGCCGCGTCGGCCGTGTGTGCGGCTGCGGCCGCCACCGGGCCCCCGAACGCCAGGACCACGGCCGCGGCGGATGCGGCGTACGCCTTGTGCTTGCTGTGCATGGCTGACCTCCTCAGGCCGGCCATGCGCTTACGGTTGCCCGGCGGGCGGCCGGCGAGCGAGCGTTACCACCCATTCTCCGGGCACCCACCGGGGACGGCACCCCGGATGGGCGCCGTCCGGCCGGTGCCGGGCGGGTGTCAGACCTTGCCGCGCTGGTCGCGCAGGTGGCTCGCGACCGGCTCCAGCGAGGCGCGCAGCGCCGCCAGGGCCTCCGGCGGCAGCAGGTCGATGAAGTGCCTGCGGACGGACGCCACGTGGTGCGGGGCGACCTTCCGCATGAGCTCCATGCCCTCGTCCGTCAGCACGGCGTACAGCCCCCGGCGGTCGGACTCGCAGTTGACGCGGACGACCAGGCCGGCCGTCTCCATGCGGGTGATCTGGTGGGACAGCCGGCTCTTGGACTGCAGCGTCGACGTGGCGAGATCGCTCATCCGCATCCGGTGGTCCTCGGACTCCGAGAGGTTCACGAGGATCTCGTAGTCGTTGTTGGTGAGTCCGAAGGGCTGGAGATCCTTTTCCAGCTGGTGCATCAGCAGTCTGCTGACGTCCAGGTGGGTGCGCCAGGTGCACTGCTCGGCGTCGGTCAGCCAGCGCGTGGCCGTCTCGGTCTCCATGGTCTCCATGAATGAACTCTACCTAAGAAGTTGAATTACGTACAAAAAATGGAAAGCTGAAGATCACAGTCCGAGGCGCCGCTGGATGTCACCCAGCTGTCCCGGCATCCGCGGTACACCCAGCTGCCCCAGGGGGCCCTGCTGGCCGTGGCCGCCGCCGTACCCGGCCCCGGGCACGCCCGCCGATTCCGCGCCGGCGCCGACCGCCCCGACGGCCTTCTCCGCCATCAGCATCTCCGACGACTGGAGCAGCACCGTCCCGGCCCCGACGAACTCGAACTGGTGCTCCTCGCCGGAGCTGCCGCCGATGCCGGTCAGCGAGCGCAGCCCGCCGATGACACCCGACATGTAGCCGTGGTCGTAGTGGTGGCAGGGGGACGGGCAGTCCGCCCAGCCCACCAGCGCCTGCGGGTCCACGCGCAGCGGCGGCTCCATGAACACCACCGGCCCGTTGGACGCCGCCACGAACTTCCCCGTTCCGATCAGGGTCAGGAACCCCGGCACGATCGACTGCTTCAGGGCGAGCGAGGGCTGGTAGGCCAGCAGGTTGCCCGACCGGATCGTCAGGTTCCCATTGTCCAGGTCGTACGAGTTCACGTCGAAGGCCCGGTCGGCCAGCAGCATCTTGCCCTGGCCCTCGGCCACGACCCAGTCACTGGCGTGCATCGGCGAGTGGAAGCTGGTGCGCAGCAGCCGGTCGAAGCGGCCGTTGCCGACGCCGTTGAACTCCATGCGCCCGTAATAGGCGATCATCTTGCCCTTCTGCAGGAACCACTGGCTCCCCTTGAGCTCCACGCAGAAGGTGTACGCGTTCACGTTGTCGTCGGAGGGCAGGGTGTGCGGGTCGAAGACCGTCGGGCCGCCGGGCCCGCCGATGACAGGACCAAAGTTCACAGCTTCTCCTCCGACGCCTGCACGTACACGGCTCCCTGGCCCGACAGCTCCAGCTGGAAGGCCTCGCCCGAGCCCCGCCCCACCATGTCGCGCCAGCCGAGCGCGGTGGAGAGCTTGTTCCTGACGTCCCCGTGGTGGGCCACGTACGCCTGCGGGTCGACGTGGACCGGCCGGTTCGGGGTGATGGGGAGCTCGATGACCCCGCCGTGGGCCATCACGGCGACCGAGCCGTGCCCCTCGAGGGTGGTGGTGAACAGGCCCTGGCCGGTCACCTGACCGCGGACCATGCCCATGACACCGCCCTGCGAGCCCATGAACATCGTGCCCTGCTGCAGGGTGCCGTCGAAGGCGAGCAGCCGGTCGGCCTCGACGTACAGCGTCTCGCCGGTCAGGCCGATCACCTGGATGTGGTGGCCGCCGTGGCCGAACATCACCGTGCCGCTGCCCTCGACCGTCATCAGCGGGGTCTGCTCGTTCGCCACCCGGCGCCCGATCATGCCCATCACCCCGCCCTGACCACCGGTCAGGCTCGGGGTGAAGGAGACCTCGCCGCGGTACGCGAGCATCGCGCCGCGCTGGCTGTACATCCGCTGCCCCGGGATCACCTGGGCCTCGACCATCTTCGAGTTGATCTCGCGGAACGGCATCAGATGTCGCCCCCGATGGTGTTGCGCTCGCTGGGCTGCACGTAGACCAGGCCCTCGCCCTCGAAGCGGATCTGGAACGACTCGCCGGAGCCCTCGCCGATCAGCGTCCGGAAGTTCACCCCGGACTGGAAGGACTGCTGGAGGTTGCCGGTGTGCGCGATGTACGCCCCCGGGTCGACGGAGAGCGGGTACTGGCCGCTGACGCGCAGCACGACCGCCGGGCCGTCGGACATGATCGCCGCCTGGCCGGAGCCCTCGACGGTCGTCGTGAACAGGCCGTTGCCCGTCGTCGCGCCGCGCAGCCCGGTGAACGTCGTGCCGGTGCGCAGGCCCGCGTCGGTGCACAGCAGGTTGCTGGACTCGACGTAGAGCTTCTCACCCCGCAGGTTCACCAGGTTGATCTCGCTCGCGCGGTCGGCGAAGAAGCAGGTGCCGTGCCCCTGCACTTCCATCACGGTCATCTGCTCACCCGTCAGTCGACGGGTCACCATGCCCCGGAGGCCTTCGCCGCCGCCGGTCATCTTCTTGAAGGCCATCTGGCCGTCGTACGCAACCATGGAGCCGTTCTTCGCTTTCACGGCATCCCCGGTCAGGTCGACGGCGAGCACCTTGCTGCCTTGGAGTCGGAACTGAGCCACGGGATGACGTTATCGGCAGCGGGCGAAGGCGAACAGGGCCCCGTGGCCTATATCCGGCGACTGCGGCATCTCGCACACCGCGGCGCAGTCACGGCACACCCCGCGGCGGGTCCGCCGGACCCCTGCGGACCCCCGGTCAAGATCCCGCAAACCGGCTGAGAGACTGGGACGGACCCCCGGCCACCACCCCGAAGGCTCACCGTGGACATCAAGACCGCTTCCGCCCTGCACCGGCTGCGCCTCGTCTCCGTACCGGAGGCGCTGTCGTTCCCGGCCCTGCTGATCTTCGGCTCGCTGTTGAGCCGGATCTCCGACATCGACTACCTGATGATGCCGCTCGGTGGCCTGCACGGGATCCTGTTCCTCATCTACCTGGTCTTCCTGGCCGATGTCTGGAACAAGGCGAAGTGGCCGGCCAAGAAGGCGGCCCTGTTCTTCGTGCTCGCGCTGGTGCCCTTCGGCGGCCTGTACGGCGACAAGCTGCTCAAGCGCGAGGAGGCCGACAGCGTGCTGGCGGCCCGCGCCCGGCGCGAGGCGGCGAACGCCGCATGATCGTCGCGTTCTCGGTGACCCCGCTGGGGGTCGGCGAAGAGGTCGGCGAGTACGTGGCCGACGCGGTGCGCGTCGTACGGGAGTCGGGTCTGCCGAACCGCACGGACGCGATGTTCACCTCGATCGAAGGCGAGTCCTGGGACGAGGTGATGGACGTGGTCAAGCGCGCGGTGGCGGCCGTGGAGGAGCGGGCGCCGCGGGTGTCGCTCGTCCTGAAGGCCGACATCCGTCCCGGGGTGGTGGACGGGCTGACGTCGAAGGTGGAGACGGTGGAACGCCACCTGGCGTAACCCGCCCCGCCCCACCCCGGCCGACCCCCGGACCACTCGTACGGCCCTGTCCGGGGGCGGCGGCACCGAACCCCCCTTTCGGCCGAGCCCCGTTCGACATGCTCATGGTTTGTCACCTTTCGTGGTGAGGGAGACCCTGGGCTTCGAGCACTGGAGGGGCCGTGCGGCCGGATGGCTTCGACTACGAGACCCACAGCCGCCTCGCCGGTCCGTTCGCGGAGCCGGACCGCACCGCCTACCGGGTGGGCTACCGCTCCCTGCTCTCGCGCGAGGAGCTCCGCACCCGAATACGCGCCGTCCTCCTCATGGTGCTGGCCCCTCTCGCCGCGGCCGGACTGCTGCTCTACCTCGTCTGGCCCACGCACCGGACCGTCCGGGAGGGCGGCGAGCGCTGGCTCGTCCGCTGCGACACCGCGATGCTCGTGTGCATCGCCTTGATCATGCTGTTCATGCTGGTCAACGTCGTATCGGTGGCCCACGCCACGCTGGTCGCCCGCGATCCGGTCCCCGTACCGCCCGAGCCCGGCACCAAGGTCGCCTTCCTGACCACGTTCGTCCCCGGCAAAGAGCCGCTCACCACGGTGCGGGGCACCCTCCTGGGGGCGGTCGCGCTGCGGCACGACGGTCCGCTCGACGTATGGCTGCTGGACGAGGGGGACGACCCCGAGGCCCGGGCCCTGTGCGCGGAGCTCGGCGTACGGCACTTCACCCGCAAGGGCGTAGCCGGCTGGAACACCCGCACGGGCGCCCACCGCGAGCGGACCAAGCACGGGAACTACAACGCCTGGCTCGTCGCACACGGCGACGACTACGAGTTCTTCGCCTCCGTCGACACCGACCACGTCCCGCTGGCGAACTTCCTGGAGCGGATGCTCGGCTACTTCCGCGACCCGGACATCGCCTTCGTCGTCGGCCCGCAGGTGTACGGCAACTACACCTCGTCCGTCACCAAGGCCGCCGAGTCCCAGCAGTACCTCTTCCACGCCCTGATCCAGCGCGCGGGCAACCGCTACGGGGCCCCCATGTTCGTCGGCACCAACAACGCCGTGCGGATCAGCGCCCTCAAGCAGGTCGGCGGGCTCTACGACTCCCTCACGGAGGACATGGCCACCGGCTTCGAGCTGCACCGCCGGCGCAATCCGGTCACCGGGCGGTTCTGGAGGTCCGTCTACACCCCCGACGTGCTCGCCGTCGGCGAGGGGCCGGCCTCGTGGACCGACTTCTTCACGCAGCAGCTGCGCTGGTCGAGGGGCACGTACGAGACCCTCTTCCGGCAGTACTGGAGAGGGTTCTTCCGGATGCCCCCGGGGCGCCTGCTCAACTACACGCTGATGCTCGTCTACTACCCCATGACGGCCGTCAACTGGCTGCTCGGGATCCTCAGCTGCGTCCTGTTCCTGTGGCTGGGCGCCTCCGGAACCCAGGTCTCGTCCGAGGTGTGGCTCATGCTCTACACCGACGCGGCCGCGCTCCAGGTGGGCCTGTACCTGTGGAACCGCCGGCACAACATCTCCCCCCACGAGCCCGCGGGCTCCGGCGGCCTGGCCGGCATGGCGATGTCCGCGATCTGCGCGCCCGTCTACCTCATGTCCCTCGGCTCGGCGCTGCTGCGCACCCGGGGCCGGTTCGTCGTCACCCCCAAGGGCGCGGGCGCCAGCCCCGACCGGCTGGCGACCTTCCGGATCCACCTGTTCTGGGCCGCCGTCCTGGCCCTCTCCCTCGCCGCCTCGGTCCGCCTCGGCCACACGCACGCCGCGATGCGCACCTGGGCGGTGCTCTCCCTGCTGATCGCCCTCGCCCCGGTCGCCGTGTGGGGCCGGACCCTGCTGCGCGAGCGCCGGGCCCCGGTCCGGGCGGCATCCCTCGACATCGGGCTCGGCCACGGGCCGGGCGAGGAGCCGGAGCCGGCGCTCGCCACACCGGCGGGAGGGAACTGAGCCATGGCGTACCGGCCCTCGAAGCAGTTCAAGAACACCGTGCTGGGCACCGGAGCCGTGGTGGTGCTGGCCGCACTCAACGCGCCCGCCGCGCTCTCCTTCGCGCAGGAGCGCTACCACGCGTACAAGACCGGCCAGTCCAGCTACAAGATCCAGTACGGCTCGTGGGGGCAGGTCCGGCTCCCCGAGGAGTACCGGATCAACGCCATGCACGCGGCCTTGCTGCACACGGGCAAGGTGCTGCTGATCGCCGGCTCCGGCAACAACCAGAAGAAGTTCGACAAGGGCACCTTCGACACCGTCCTGTGGGACCCGGGGAACGACACCTTCAAGAAGGTCCCCACGCCGGAGGACTTCTTCTGCTCGGGCCACAGCCAACTGCCCGACGGACGGCTGCTGGTGGCGGGCGGCACCGCCCGGTACGAGGTCCTCGACGGCAAGGTCACCCGCGCGGGCGGCGGCATGCGGGTCAAGAACGAGAGCCCCGACAAGGTGGCCAGGCTGAAGAAGGGCACCCGGTTCCGGTCCCCGTCCGGGGTCGAGTACGTGTCGAAGTTCGACGTCACCGTTCCGAAGGCCGAGCGCGAGTTCGAGATCACGTACGGGCGCGCCGGGCACGTGAACCCCTGGCGGACCAAGGTGGTCGCGGCGGAGGCGAGGGTCTTCGTCGAGGCGGTGAAGGCGGGCGCCGAGGGGCTGACGACCGAGGCCGCCCAGTACCGGGTCGTCGGGCTCGAGGGCAAGGACGCCGACAACGTCTACGGTCTCGCGGAGCGGCTGAGCGTCGACAAGCAGGACTTCCAGGGCATCAAATCGGCGTACGAGTTCGACCCGGAGGCGGAGAAGTACGTCCCGGTCGGCCCGATGAAGGACGCCCGCTGGTACCCGACGCTGGTGGCGCTGCAGGACGGGCGGGTGCTCGCGGTCTCCGGGCTCAACGACGTGGGCGACGTGGTCCCCGGCGACAACGAGTACTACGACCCGAAGACCAAGCAGTGGACCCGGGGCCCCTTCCGCTACTTCCCGACGTACCCCGCGCTCTTCCTCGTGCAGGGCGGCAAGCTGCTCTACACCGGGTCCAACGCGGGATACGGCCCCAAGGACAAGGGGCGCGAGCCCGGTGTGTGGGACCTGAAGACCAACAAGTTCACCGAGGTGACGGGGCTGGCGGACCCCGACCGGCTGGAGACCTCGTCCTCGGTGCTGCTGGCGCCGGCCCAGGACCAGAAGGTGATGGTGCTGGGCGGCGGCGGGGTGGGCGAGTCGAAGCTGTCCTCGAGCCGGACGGCGATCGTGGACCTCAAGGAGGACGACCCGGTCTTCCGGTCCTCCGCGCGGCTGCCGCAGGGCACCCGCTACCTGAGCAGCGTGCTGCTGCCGGACGACTCCGTGTTCACCACCGGCGGCTCCCGCGACTACCGGGGGCGCGGCGCCAGCGACATCCACAAGGCGCAGTTCTACTACCCGCGCACCGACACCTTCGTGGCCGCCGCCGATCCGTCGGTGGGCCGCAACTACCACTCCGAGGCGCTCCTGCTGCCCGACGGGCGGGTCGCGACCTTCGGCTCCGACCCGCTCTTCGCGGACAAGGACAACACCCGGCTCGGCAAGTTCGAGCACCGGCTGGAGGTGTACTCGCCGCCGTACCTGTACCGGGACCCGGCGCGGCGGCCGGTCCTGGGGGCCGGGCCGGCCGAGGTCGGGCCGGACGGGCGGGCCACCTTCGCGGCGGCGCACCCGGAGCGGATCCGGCGGGCCCGGCTGATGCGGCCGAGCGCGGTCACGCACACCACGGACGTGGAGCAGCGGTCGGTCGAGCTCGGGCTGACCAAGGCGGCCGGCTCCGTGACGGTCGAGGTGCCGAAGGACCCGACGCTGGTTCCGCCGGGCTGGTACATGCTGTTCGTGACGGACGCGGACGGGACGCCTTCGGTGGCGAAGTGGCTCCGGGTACGGGCCCCGCATCCGGCGCCGGCTCCGGAGGAACAGCCCCCGGCGGAGTGAGCGCTGCTGCGCCTGCGCACTCCTCGCCCCCGCCCCTCACTCCTTGCTGCGGCTGGCCAGGCCCAGTGCGTAGTCCGCCCACCACGTGCCCGCCCCCGGGCCGCCGCGGCAGGGTCCGTCGGACTCGCCGGGCCGTTTGATCCAGAGGTACGCGTCGACGAGCGGGTCGCCCGTCCTGTCGGTCGGCGGGACGCCGAGCGCGCGGCCCGGCGGATTGCACCAGGCCTCGTGGCCGTCGCCCGGAAGCGGGCCCGCGCCGTTGCGGCTGGTGTCGATGACGAAGTGCTTGCCGTGGGCGGCCCGGGAGATGCGGGCGCCGTACTCCCGGCCGGCCGCGTCGGGCTGGAAGTTGGAGACGTTGAGCGAGAACCCGTCGGCCTGGCCGAGCCCGGCCTTGTAGAGGGGCTCGACCAGTTTCATCGGGTCCGGGATCCAGGCCGGATTGCCGGCGTCCAGGTAGACCTTCGTGTTCCGGTTCTTCTTCAGCCGGGTGACGGCCTCGGCGAGGAGCCGCAGGCGCTCGTCGTGGTGGTCGGCCGGGGTGCAGCCGTCCACGACGTGCGGGACGGCGTCCGGTTCCAGGACGACCACGGCCCTGGCGTTGCCGATGCCGTCGGCGAAGGCGCCGATCCAGTTGCGGTACGCGGTGGCGTTCTTCGCCCCGCCGGCCGAGTGCCGGCCGCAGTCGCGGTACGGGATGTTGTACGCGGTGAGCACCAGGACCCGGCCCGCCGACGTGGCGCTCTTCGCGGCCCGCCGGATCTCGGGACCGGGGTCGCCGCCGGGCCCCCACAGGGCCATGGGCCGTTCCGAGATCCGGCGCAGGACCTGGGCGTCGCTGTTGCGGCCCTGGGCCTCCCAGGCGGCGACCTGCCGGGCGGCGTCGCTCTGCGGGTCCACCCAGAACGGGGACGCGGCGGGCGGGGCCTGGCCCGGTGCCTCCGCAGGGGCGTGCGGGGGCGCGGACTCCCGGGCGGATTCCGGACCGCCGCAGGCGCCGGCCGCGCCGAGCAGCAGGGCGAGGCCGAGTGCGGCGGTGAGGGGTCTGGGGCGTGGGCGGGGTCGGCCTGGCATCCGGGTTCCTCGGGGCGAAGGGTCGGTGCGCGGAATCAAGGACCGGCATATCGTGACATGACGGTCAGTGAGCCCTGCTCCGCGACACCGCCGGTGCCGCCGCCCGGATGCACCGGAACCCGGCTACGCCGGCGGGGCGCCCGTGGCCAGGGCGATCCCGAGCGGGGTGCGCTCGTAGAGGATCCGGTGGCCGTGGCGGGCCGAGATCAGCAGGCCCGCCCCGTGCAGGGCCTTCAGGTGTGCCGAGACCGTGGCCGGTGCCAGCCCGAGCCGGCGGGCCAGCGCCGTCGTGGAGGCCGGCTCGTCCAGCGCGCACAGCACGTCCGCCCGGCCCCGGCCCAGCAGCCGCGCCAGCGCCCGCGGGGTCGGGCCCGGCGAAGCCGTCCACAGGGCACCGATGCCGCGCGCCGGGTAGACCAGCGTCGGCTGCCAGGGCGGGTCGTACCCGCCGACCACCTCCGGCCACACGAACGCGCTCGGCATGAGGAGCAGGCCCTGCCCGTCCAGGGAGCGGTCGTGGTGGGTCGGGCGGTCGATGGTGAGCGTGCCGTCCGACCACCGCAGGTCCGGGTGGAGGCCGTCGAACAGGGCCTCCAGCCCGCCCGCCGCCAGCCGCCGCGAGTGGAACAGGATGTCCGCCTCCAGCAGCTCCCGCAGCCGCGGCCAGTGCGGGGCGATCAGCGCGGACCACGCCTGCTCGTACAGATCGGCCAACTCCCGTACGGCCCGGGCCGGATCCGCGAGCATCCGTCGACCCGGGTCGCTCTCGGCGGCTCCCGGGGTGCAGACGAGGGCGCGCCGCAGGTCCTCGCGCAGCGCCTCGGGATCGGCGGCCGAGGACCGTACCCGGGCCAGCTCCTCCTCGAAGGTGACGGAGGGTCCGACCGGCGGCGGGCTCAGGAAGTCGGGGTTGTGGCCGGTGCGCGGCATCAGCAGCCACAGCGGCCGCAGGTCCAGGCCGTCGGCGGCCGCGCGGATCTGCCGCAGCCAGGGCAGGTGGTACGCCTGCCGGGCGGGAGTCCGGAGGGTCCGGACCGCCTCCTGGGTCTCCCAGCGGGGCGAGAGCGAGAACCGGCAGCGCAGCAGGTCCCCGGGCCCGAACCGGAAATGGAACACGGCGGCTCTCCCTCCCGGTCGTGGTCCGCGGCCCCGGCGGCCCCGTGGGGCAGCCGGCTTGGCACGGTGATTCGGCCAGGGCCGAATCACTGTCGGGCACCCACGGTAGCCCCGCAGGGTCACCGCATGGCAACCGTCAACCACGCCACCCCGCCGACCGCCGGCGGCTACCGGTCCGTCTTCCGGGTCCGGGAGTTCCGGCCCGTCTTCGCCGCGCACCTGATGTCCGTCCTCGGCATCGTCGTCGCCGAGATCGCCCTCACCGTCCTCGTCTTCCGCACCACCGGCTCGCCCCTGATGAGCGCGCTCACCTTCGCCCTCGGCTTCCTCCCGTACGCCCTCGGCGGCACCCTCCTCGCCGGGATCGCCGACCGGCACCCCGCCCGCCGGGTCCTCGTCGGGTGCGACCTCGTCTGCGCCGCCTGCGCGGCGGCCATGGTCCTGCCCGGCACCCCCGTCGCGGGGCTCCTCGTCCTGCGCTGCGCCATGGCCTTCGTCGCACCGCTGTTCCAGGGCACCCGCAACGCCTCCCTCGCCGACATCCTCGGCCCCGGCGACGCGTTCGTCCTCGGCCGCTCGCTGATGCGCATGGTGGCCCAGAGCGCCCAGCTGATCGGCTTCGGCCTCGGCGGGCTGCTGCTCACCGTCCTCGCCCCGCGCGCGGCCATCGCGCTGACCGCCGCCGGATTCCTGTGCTCGGCCCTGCTGCTGCGCTTCGGCACGCGGGCCCGGCCGGCCCGCGCCGGCGCCCGCCGCACCTCGCCCCTCGCCGGGCTGCGCGCCGTCCTGGGTGAGCGCCGGCTGCGGGCGCTCACCCTGCTCTTCTGGCTGCCGCCCGTCTTCGTCATCGCCCCCGAGGCGCTGCTCGTCCCGTACGCCGACGGCATCGGCGCCGGCACCGCCGCGCTGGGAGTGATGATGTGCGCCCTGCCCGTCGGCACCATCGCAGGTGAACTGTGGGCCGGCTCGGCGCTCGGCCCCCGTGCCCGCTCCCGGCTCGTGGCCCCGCTCGCGGCCGCCGGCATGCTGCCGCTGCTCGTGTACGCCGTCCGGCCCGGGGTGGTGACCGTACTCGCGGCCCTGCTGCTCGCCGGTCTGGCACACGCCTACACCCTCGGCCTCGACCAGTGGTACGTCGACGCCGTCCCCGGCGAGCTGCGCGGCCGGGCGATGACCCTGCTGAGCACCGGCCTGATGACCCTCCAGGGCGTCGGCATGGCACTGGCCGGGCTGGCCGCCGAGTTCCTGCCGGTGCACGTGGTCGTCACCGGCGCCGCGGCGCTCGGCACGATGGTGGTCCTGCTCCTGCTCGCCGCACTGCGGTCCGCGGACCGGCGGGAGGACGGACCGAAGAATGAGACGGGCCCCACGGCCAAATGACCGCCCGGTAGGGTCGGTACGTGTCCAAGCCGCTCAGCCTCCCCTTCGACCCCATCGCCCGCGCCGACGAACTGTGGCAGCGCCGCTGGGGGCCGGTGCCCTCGATGGCCGCCATCACCTCGATCATGCGCGCGCACCAGATCCTGCTCGGCGAGGTCGACGCGGTGGTCAAGCCCTACGGGCTGACCTTCGCGCGCTACGAGGCGCTGGTCCTGCTCACCTTCTCCAAGGCCGGAGAGCTGCCGATGTCGAAGATCGGCGAGCGGCTCATGGTCCACCCGACGTCGGTGACGAACACGGTGGACCGGCTGGTGCGGTCCGGGCTGGTGGCCAAGCGGCCGAACCCGAACGACGGGCGCGGCACGCTCGCCTCCATCACGGACAAGGGCCGCGAGGTCGTCGAGGCGGCGACGAAGGACCTGATGGCCGTCGACTTCGGGCTGCGCGCGTACGACGCCGAGGAGTGCCAGGAGATCTTCGCGCTCCTGCGCCCGCTGCGGATCGCCGCCGCGGACTTCGAGGAGCAGTAGCGGCCGCCGTCACCGGGCCGCCGTCACCGGGCCCCCGTCAAGATCGCGCGCAACGGATCGTTACGCTCGTATCCATGAAACGAAGCGTGCTGACCCGCTACCGCGTCATGGCCTACCTGACCGCGGTCATGCTGTTGATCCTCTGCACCTGCATGGTTTTCAAGTACGGCTTCGACACCGGCGCCGACCTGACCCTGGCGGTCTCCCAGGTGCACGGTGTGCTGTTCATGATCTACCTGGTGTTCGCCTTCGACCTGGGCTCCAAGGCGAGGTGGCCGTTCCCGAAGCTGCTCTGGGTGCTCGTCTCCGGCACGATCCCGCTGGCCGCCTTCTTCGTCGAGCGCACGGTCCGCGCCGAGGTCGAGCCGCTGGTCGTCGACGCCGTGGCCACCGCCGACGCCTAGAGCGCCGCTCGCCCGTCGGGTACCCCGGGGAGACTCCCCGGGGTTTCCCATCGACATTTACTAGGACGTCCTAGTAAATTCGTGGGTATGGACGCTGACGCCATCGAGGAGGGCCGCCGCCGCTGGCAGGCCCGTTATGACAAGGCCCGCAAGCGCGAGGCCGATTTCACCACGCTCTCCGGGGATGACGTCGATCCCGTCTACGGCCCCCGGCCCGGTGACTCGTACGAGGGATTCGAGCGCATCGGCTGGCCGGGGGAGTACCCCTACACCCGCGGCCTGCACGCCACCGGATACCGCGGCCGGACCTGGACCATCCGCCAGTTCGCCGGGTTCGGCAACGCCGAGCAGACCAACGAGCGCTACAAGATGATCCTGGCCGCCGGCGGCGGCGGGCTCTCCGTGGCCTTCGACATGCCGACGCTCATGGGGCGCGACTCCGACGACCCCCGCTCGCTCGGCGAGGTCGGCCACTGCGGGGTCGCCATAGACTCCGCCGCGGACATGGAGGTCCTGTTCAAGGACATCCCGCTCGGCGACGTGACCACCTCGATGACGATCTCGGGCCCGGCCGTGCCCGCCTTCTGCATGTACCTGGTCGCCGCCGAACGCCAGGGCGTGGACCCGGCCCTGCTCAACGGCACCCTCCAGACGGACATCTTCAAGGAGTACATCGCCCAGAAGGAGTGGCTCTTCGAACCCGAGCCGCACCTGCGCCTCATCGGCGACCTCATGGAGTACTGCGCGAAGGGCATCCCGGCGTACAAGCCGCTGTCCGTCTCCGGCTACCACATCCGCGAGGCCGGGGCCACGGCCGCGCAGGAGCTCGCGTACACCCTGGCCGACGGCTTCGGCTACGTGGAACTGGGCCTCTCCCGGGGCCTGGACGTGGACCACTTCGCGTCCGGCCTCTCCTTCTTCTTCGACGCGCACCTCGACTTCTTCGAGGAGATCGCCAAGTTCCGCGCCGCCCGCCGGATCTGGGCGCGCTGGATGAAGGAGGTGTACGGGGCGCAGAGCGAGAAGTCGATGTGGCTGCGCTTCCACACCCAGACGGCCGGCGTCTCGCTGACCGCGCAGCAGCCGTACAACAACGTCGTACGCACCGCGGTCGAGGCCCTCGCGGCCGTCCTCGGCGGCACCAACTCCCTGCACACCAACGCCCTCGACGAGACCCTCGCACTGCCGAGCGAGCAGGCGGCCGAGATCGCCCTGCGCACCCAGCAGGTGCTGATGGAGGAGACCGGGGTGGCGAACGTGGCCGACCCGCTGGGCGGTTCCTGGTACGTGGAGCAGCTCACCGACCGCATCGAGGCCGACGCCGAGAAGATCTTCGAGCAGATCAAGGAGCGCGGTCTGCGCGCCCACCCGGACGGGCAGCACCCGATCGGGCCGATCACCTCGGGCATCCTGCGCGGCATCGAGGACGGCTGGTTCACCGGGGAGATCGCCGAGTCGGCCTTCCAGTACCAGCGGTCCCTGGAGAAGGGCGACAAGCGGGTCGTCGGCGTCAACGTGCACCACGGGTCGGTGACCGGGGACCTGGAGATCCTGCGCGTCAGCCACGAGGTGGAGCGCGTACAGGTGCAGGAGCTGGCCGCGCGCAAGGAGCGCCGCGACGACGCCAAGGTGAAGACCTCGCTGGACGCCATGCTGGCCGCCGCCCGTGACGGGTCGAACATGATCCCGGCGATGCTCGACGCGGTGCGCGCCGAGGCCACGCTCGGTGAGATCTGCAACGTGCTGCGCGACGAGTGGGGTACGTACACGGAGCCGCCGGGCTTCTGAGCCCGCCCCCGTCCGGTGGGAGGCCGGTCGCGGCAGGCCCCTGCGGGGGCGGCCGTGACCGGCCTTTCCGTTCGCCCGGGCCGGTCCCGGGCTCAGGCGTGGGCCGGGCCCTGGAGGCCGTGCATCAGCAGGGCCGTGAAGGTGGACACCCAGGCCTCGTCCACCGGCTCGCAACTGACCAGCGCGCGGTGGACCACCGTGCCGGCGATCACGTCGAAGATCAGGTCCGTGGTCGGGCCGGCGAGCCCCTCGTCCTCCTCGTACGGGAGTTCGCCGCGGGCCTGGGCCCGCTCGCGGCCCAGTACGACGAGACGTTTCTGCCGGTCCACGATCGCCGACCGGATCCGGTCGCGCAGGGCCTCGTCCCGGGTGGACTCGGCGACGACGGCCATCAGGGCCGTACGGGCCTCCGGCCTGCGCAGCAGCGTCGCGAACTGGAGGACGACGTTTTCTATGTCGGCTTCGAGGGAACCCCGGTCGGGGAGCTCGAGGGAGTCGAAGAGCTCCGCGACGGCGTCCACGACCAGCTCGTTCTTGCCCGCCCAGCGGCGGTAGAGGGTGGTCTTGGCGACCCCGGCCCGGGCGGAGACGTCGCCCATCGTCAGCTTCGACCAGCCCAGCTCGACCAGCGCGTCCCGCGTCGCGGCGAGGATGGCCGCGTCCGCAGCGGCGCTGCGGGGGCGGCCGGTGCGTCCGGTCGGGGGGCTGGGGTTGCGCATGGCGCAGACCATACCCGTCGGTAGCGGAACCGGAGGCCCCCGAAATGCTGTGCTTGAGATCACGGGGCGCGAACGGCCGCGAGGAGTTACGCTACGGCTCGTAGCGTAAGAGCGACGACCACGCGAAGAGCTACCGGCGCCAGGTGGGGACCCGGCGCCACACCATACGACCACCGCACAACCGATCGGTCCGACGCGGGCAAGAAGGCATTTCGGCCGATCTTTTTCGTCGGCGCGCACACACGGGGGAGGATGTACGCATGCAGCCCAGAAACATGTCCATGAGCGGCGTCGTCGACCTCGCCGCGGTGAAGGCGGCCGGCGAGGCCAAGGCGAAGGCCGAGCAGGCCCGTGCCGAAGCGGCCCGGCAGGCCGCCCAGGGTGGCGCACCCGCGTCCGCCGGTGCCGTGCCGCCGTCCGCGCTCGTGATCGACGTCGACGAGGCCGGCTTCGAACGCGACGTCCTCCAGCTCTCCGCCGAGGTCCCGGTCGTCCTGGAC
Source organism: Streptomyces sp. NPDC002209 (assembly GCF_042890265.1). NCBI lineage: Bacteria > Bacillati > Actinomycetota > Actinomycetes > Kitasatosporales > Streptomycetaceae > Streptomyces > Streptomyces sp. NPDC002209. The sequence goes on from NZ_JBIARX010000002.1 coordinate 284,002, forward strand.
TTCTGGGCCGAGTGGTGCGAGCCGTGCAAGCAGCTCAGCCCGCTGCTGGAGCGCCTGACGATCGAAGCGAACGGCCGCCTCCTCCTCGCCAAGGTCGACGTCGACTCCAACCAGATGCTGATGCAGCAGTTCGGCATCCAGGGCATCCCGGCCGTGTTCGCCGTGGTCGCGGGCCAGGTGCTGCCGCTGTTCCAGGGCGTGGCGCCCGAGCAGGAGATCCGCGCGACCCTGGCGCAGCTGGTCCAGGTCGCCGAGGAGCGCTTCGGGATCATCGGCATCGAGGTGGACCCGAACGCCGAGGGCGCTCCCGCGGGCGCCCCGGCCGCCGAGGCCGCGATCCCGGCGGGCCCGTACGACGCGCTGCTCGAGGCGGCGGTCGTCGCGCTGGACGCCGGCGACCTGGGCGGCGCGGTCCAGGCGTACAAGAACGTGCTGGCGGACGACCCGGCCAACACCGAGGCCAAGCTGGGCCTGGCCCAGGCCGAGCTGCTCGCCCGGGTCAAGGACATGAACCCGCAGGCGGTGCGCGCCGCGGCGGCCGAGGACCCGAAGGACTCGGCGGCCCAGATCGCCGCCGCGGACCTGGACCTGGTCGGCGGTCACGTGGAGGACGCCTTCGGGCGCCTGGTGGACACGGTCCGGGTGACGGCCGGCGCCGACCGCGACGCGGTGCGGGTGCGGCTCCTGGAGCTGTTCGAGGTCATCGGGGCGGACGATCCCCGGGTGGCGGCGGCGCGTACGGCGCTCGCGCGGGTGCTGTTCTAGAGCCCGTTCCGTGTCCCTTCCGGAGGCGTCCGGGAGGCCGCCGGACCACCGGCGATTTGTTGACACGTAGATAAACAGCGGCCGCACTTTGCCAAAACTTGGCAATTGCGGCCGCTGTTACTCGCAGTAAGAGGAACCCCGTGATCTGTCCGGTGTGTTCATGAATCCGACGTTCTGTCGTGGCCCTTGGTGACACCCTGCGTCGTCACCCGATGGCGCCGGGTCGACCCCCGGTTATCTTGCCGTTACCCGCCAGTAACGAACCCCCTTGTGTCCCGGCCTGGAATGGACCACGATCGGCGACGCTCGGTCCTTCCCGCAGAGCCGCTCATCCGGAGCCGCGGTGGAGGGTCCCCACCGGGCCGGCCGGTGGCAGTGGCACCGGCCGTGGGACAGGGGGGTCTTCGCCACACCGGCGGAGCCTGTCCTCCTGGTTGCGCGAACGCGTGACCCAGTGGTTGTCGCTCGGGGGTGAACGCCGGCGTACCGGACGCGGCTCTGCCGCGGCTCGGCCGCCTGCGCTCCTTCCCGAGGACGTAGCACTTCTCCCATCCCAGGACGGGTACGGCCCGGACCGGAGATGTACGTCCGAGAAGGAGGAACGAATAATGAGTTCTCAGGTTCGTGGCGGGACCAGATGGAAGCGCTTCGCGCTCGTCATGGTGCCGAGCATCGCGGCAACCGCCGCGGTCGGTGTGGGTCTGGCGCAGGGTGCCCTCGCGGCGTCCTTCAGCGTCTCCGGCCAGGACTTCAAGGTCTCGGCCGACAAGCTCGACGGTGACAACCTCATTCAGTACGGCGGTATCGCCGAGGGTCACGACCTCAAGGGCAACGCTGCGCACCACCCGGTGACCATCTCCGGGTTCAGCCACGCCGAGATCACCAACATGTGCCAGTCGCTGGTGACCCCGACCCCGCTGGGCAACATCACGCTGCAGCTGCGGACGGGCCACAAGGGCAAGCCGGCCGTCGCCGACAACATCTACCTGGATGTTGCGGAGCTCGACACCGACGCCGAGTTCAAGAACCTGGACATCGGTGTCGCCGTGGGCGACGCGAGCCACAAGACCAAGCCGCAGGCCGGTACGGTCGCGAGCCCCTACGCGTTCTCCCAGCGCGCCGACAAGGCGATTCTGACGAACGTGCGCCAGAAGGCGTGGGCGACGACGGCGGGTACGTTCAAGCTGCCCGACCTCAAGCTGCGCCTGCTCGGCGGCGACCAGCCGTGCTACCAGGACGAGAAGTAATCCGTCCCGGAGCGTGACCGGAGGGGCGGTCGGCGCCGGCTGCAGCCGATTCCGCCCGCCCGTCCGGGGCTCCACCTAGTTCTCCGTACCACCGTTTCCAGGGAGCTGTAGTCCATGAACCACCAGGCCCCGGTCTACGTTCGCCGCTCTGATGATGCTTGGCTCACCGTGGTGTACTACCACTTCTACGCCTGGCGCGGCCGCCGTCCCTTCTGGGCAGGCCTGTTCACGCTCCTCGGTGGTGTCCCGATCGTGTACTTCCCGTACGCGGACATGCGATTGGGCAACGTCACTCTCGCGATGGCGACGACGACCGGATCCGGCTCGCTGATCATCGGCATCCTGCTGATGACGCTGGGCCTGGCCCTCTGGTTCCAGCAGAGCATCCGGGTCTTCGCCGGGGTCGCCTCGATCCTGCTGGCCCTGGTGTCCCTGCCGGTGTCCAACCTCGGCGGGTTCTTCGTGGGCTTCATCCTCGCCATGCTCGGCGGCGCCCTGGCACTGGCGTGGGCCCCCGGCAGCCCGGTGGAAGAGGCCGCCGTCCCGGACGGTGGCATGGGCAAGTCGGCGGCCATGGCGGACAACCCCCAGGGCATCCCGGGCATTTCAGGCATCCCGGTGCCCCGTGAGACGGAAACGGCATACGCGAGCGAGACGACTGCCCACGCCGATGGCGGGAGGAACAGTGCGGGGTGACGAGACGCAGCGGGGCGTGGCCCCGAGCGCAGAGTCCCGTGAAAGAAGGGGCCCGCGGCACGCCGCGCCCCGGAAGTCGCTGCTGAACAAGATCCAGATACCCGTCGGCAAGACGATGGCGCTGGCGGCCATGCCGACCGCGGTCTTCGTCGGGATGGGCGTGGCCCCGAAGCTGGCCCTGGCCGACGACCACGAGATCCCCTTCGCGCCCGGCCCGTGCGTCACGCGGTCCGACGAGCCCGCGGAGTCGGCCTCTCCGAGCCCCTCCACGTCGCCCTCGCCGAGTTCGTCGCCCACGGCGACGCCCTCGCCCGGTGCGTCCAAGGCCCCGACGCCCGGCGTCACCCCGCCGGCCCCGAAGCCTTCCGCCAGCAAGCCCGCCGGCACCACCGCGTCGAAGCAGACGGACCCGTCGGCCCCGGCCGCCGCACCGTCCGCGTCCAAGACCCCGAACCCGCTGGACCCGCTGGGCGTCGGCGACGCCCTCAAGGGCATCGTCGACGGGATCACCAAGCCGCTCGAGACCGCGAAGCCGTCGGCGACCCCGACGCCCACGCCGTCCAAGACGGCCACGGCGACCCCGTCCCCGGCGAAGCCCGCCCCGGACCCGGCCTCGGACGCGATCCGCGACGCGGCGAAGAAGGCCGGCGTGGACGTCAAGGAGCTGTCGCAGGACGTCAAGGACACGGCGACGAAGCCGAAGGACGAGACGGGCAAGACGGCGGAAGAGGACAAGCCGAAGCCCGAGGAGACGAAGGACGCGGACGGGAAGCAACCCTTCCCCTGTCCGACGTACGACGCCAAGGCGCTGGCCGACGCCGAGCTGGAGCCGGGCATCCCGCTCCTGCCGGACGAGCCCTGGTACCTCGACAGCTCGCTGCTGACCCTCTACGGCCTGGACTACCACGGCATCGTCGAGGTGAAGACGGCCGGCGGCAAGACCAAGAAGGTCCTGAAGTTCACGGCGGACTCGCTGGACATCAAGGACCTCTACCAGACGGTCGGCAAGAGCGGGAACGTCGCCCACCTGAAGTCCCGCTCCGGCTCCACCTCCAAGATCCGCGGCGGCACGGTGACGATGTACACCGAGAGCCTCAAGGGGAACCTGTTCGGCCTGATCCCGATCGAGTTCACCCCGAACAGCCCGCCGCCCCTGAACGTCCCCTTCGCGTTCTTCACGAACGTCAAGGTCGTCCAGGCCGGCCAGTTCGGCGGCACGCTCACCGTCCCGGGCCTCAAGAACTACATCGGCCCGCCGGAGTAGTCCCGTACGGGGTGCTCCCGTACGGCCCCGTACACCGCGTCGCAATGCACCGAGGGCGGCACCCCGGATCCCGGTCGGGATCGGGGTGCCGCCCTCGGTCTCTGTGCGGCAGAGTCACACCGTGCGGTGTCAGCCCTGGGACTGGCCGCCCAGGCGGTGGACGCGGACCATGTTGGTCGTGCCCGGGACGCCGGGGGGCGAGCCGGCGGTGATGACCATCGTGTCGCCCTCGTTGTAGCGGCCCAGCTTCAGCAGCTCGCCGTCCACCAGGTCGACCATCGCGTCGGTGGTGTCCACGTGCGGGACGATGTAGGACTCGACGCCCCAGCTCAGCGTGAGCTGGTTGCGGGTGTTGACGTCGGTGGTGAAGGCCAGGATCGGCTGGGTCACGCGGTAGCGCGACAGCCGGCGGGCCGTGTCACCGGACTGGGTGAAGGCGATGAGTGCCTTGCCGTCGAGGAAGTCCGCGATCTCGCAGGCCGCGCGGGCGACGGAGCCGCCCTGGGTACGGGGCTTCTTGCCCGGGACCAGCGGCTGGAGGCCCTTGGAGAGCAGCTCCTCCTCGGCCGCCGTGACGATCTTCGACATCGTCTTGACGGTCTCGATCGGGTACGCGCCGACCGAGGACTCGGCCGACAGCATGACCGCGTCCGCGCCGTCGAGGATCGCGTTGGCGACGTCGGACGCCTCCGCGCGGGTCGGGCGGGAGTTGGTGATCATCGACTCCATCATCTGGGTCGCGACGATCACCGGCTTGGCGTTGCGGCGGCACATCTCGATGAGCCGCTTCTGGACCATCGGGACCTTCTCGAGCGGGTACTCGACGGCCAGGTCGCCACGGGCCACCATGACCGCGTCGAAGGCGTCGACCACGGCGGCCATGTTCTCGACGGCCTGCGGCTTCTCGACCTTGGCGATGACGGGGACCCGGCGGCCCTCCTCGTCCATGACCTTGTGGACGTCCTTGACGTCGTTGGCGTCGCGGACGAAGGACAGGGCGACCATGTCGCAGCCCATCCGCAGGGCGAAGCGGAGGTCGTCGACGTCCTTCTCCGACAGGGCGGGGACGTTCACGGCGGCACCCGGCAGGTTGATGCCCTTGTGGTCCGAGATGACACCGCCCTCGATGACGATGGTCCGCACCCGCGGGCCCTCGACCTCGGTCACCCGCAGCTCGACGTTGCCGTCGTTGATCAGGATCTGGTCGCCCTTGGCCACGTCGCCCGGCAGACCCTTGTAGGTGGTGCCGCAGATGGACTTGTCACCCGGGACGTCCTCGGTGGTGATGGTGAACTCGTCACCGCGCACCAGCTCGACGGGGCCCTCGGCGAAGGTCTCCAGACGGATCTTCGGACCCTGGAGGTCGGCGAGGACGCCGACCGCACGCCCGGTGTCCTCGGAGACCTTCCGGACGCGGTCGTACCGCTCCTGGTGTTCTGCCTGGGATCCGTGGCTGAAGTTGAATCGGGCCACGTTCATACCTGCCTCGATGAGCGCTTTCAGCTGCTCATACGAGTCGACGGCGGGGCCCAGCGTGCAGACGATTTTGGAACGGCGCATGACTGGATCCTATCGGTTTGTTTCGTAGCGGAATATTCCGTCTGGTGGAAAGTCCAAGTGACTACTGAGTAACGAGGGCGTACGCCTGGGTGGCGATCTCCAGTTCCTCATCCGTCGGGACCACGGCCACCGCCACCCGCGCGGACTGCGGCGACACCAGGCGCGGCTCCGGGGAGCGCACCGCATTGGCCTCCGGGTCCAGGACGAGCCCCAGCTCCGCGAGGCCGTCCACGGCAGCTTCCCGGACCTGGTGCGCGTTCTCGCCGACCCCGGCCGTGAAGACCACCGCGTCCACCCGGCCGAGCACCGCCGAGTAGGCGCCGATGTACTTCTTCAGGCGGTGGACGTACGCCGCGAAGGCGAGCCGCGCCGACTCGTCGCCCTCGCCCGCCCGCCGCAGCACCTCGCGCATGTCGTTGTCGCCGCACAGGCCCAGCAGACCGCTCTTCTTGTTCAGGAGCGAATCGATCTCATCCACCGAGAAGCCGCCCACCCGCGCCAGGTGGAAGACGACCGCCGGATCCAGGTCGCCCGAACGGGTGCCCATGACCAGACCCTCCAGCGGGGTCAGGCCCATGGACGTCTCCACGCACACCCCGCCCCGGACCGCCGAGGCCGAGGCCCCGTTGCCCAGGTGCAGCACGATCACGTTCACGTCCTCCACCGGCCGGCCGAGCAGCCGAGCCGTCGCCCGCGAGACGTACGCGTGGGAGGTGCCGTGGAACCCGTACCGCCGGATGGCGTACTTGTCCGCCGTCGCGGCGTCGATCGCGTACCGCGCCACGTGCTCCGGCATCGTCGAGTGGAACGCCGTGTCGAAGACCGCCACCTGCGGGAGGTCCGCGCGCAGCGCGCGGGCCACCTCGATGCCGGTCACGTTCGCCGGATTGTGCAGCGGGGCCAGCGGGATCAGGCTCCGGATCTCCGCCAGCACCTCGTCGTCGATCACCGTGGGCTGGGTGAACCGGGTCCCGCCGTGCACCACCCGGTGCCCGACGGCGGCCAGTTCGGGGGAGTCCAGGCCCAGCCCGTCGGCGGCGAGCTCCGCCGCGACGGCCCGGAGCGCGGCCCCGTGGTCCGCTATCGCGCCGAGCCGCTCGCGCTTGCCGCCGCCCGCGCCCGGACCGGTGAGCGGCTCGTGCACGAGCCGCGAGGTCTCCTCGCCGATCCGCTCCACCAGGCCGACGGCGAGGCGGGCGCAGTCCGCCATGTCGAGCAGCTGGTACTTCACCGACGAGGAGCCGGAGTTGAGGACGAGTACGCGCGATGCGGTGGTCACGATGAGGGTCTTTCCTTCGGGGTGAGGGCTCGGTGGCGGGGCCGGACGGGCTGTGCGGGGGTCAGGCGGTGGGGGCCGGGGCACCCTGCGCCTGGATCGCGGTGATCGCCACGGTGGTGACGATGTCCTGCACCAGCGCGCCGCGCGAGAGGTCGTTGACCGGCTTGCGCAGGCCCTGGAGCACCGGGCCGACCGCGACGGCGCCCGCCGAGCGCTGCACGGCCTTGTACGTGTTGTTGCCCGTGTTGAGGTCGGGGAAGATCAGCACGCTCGCCCGGCCGGCCACGTCGGACCCGGGCAGCTTCGTCGCGGCGACCGAGGGCTCGACGGCGGCGTCGTACTGGATCGGGCCCTCGACGGCCAGGTCGGGGCGATGCTCGCGGACGATCTCGGTGGCCTTGCGGACCTTGTCCACGTCCGCGCCGGAGCCCGAGGTGCCGGTCGAGTACGAGAGCATCGCGATCCGCGGCTCGACGCCGAATGCGGCCGCGGTCGCCGCCGACTGGATGGCGATGTCGGCGAGCTGATCGGCGCCCGGGTCCGGGTTGACCGCGCAGTCGCCGTAGACGAGGACCCGGTCGGCCAGGCACATGAAGAAGACCGAGGAGACGATCGAGGCGTCGGGCTTCGTCTTGATGATCTCGAAGGCGGGGCGGATGGTCGCGGCGGTGGAGTGCACCGAGCCCGAGACCATGCCGTCGGCGAGCCCCTCCTGGACCATCAGGGTGCCGAAGTAGTTCACGTCGGTGACCACGTCGAGGGCCAGCTCGACGGTCATGCCCTTGTGGGCGCGGGCCTGCGCGTAGTACTCGGCGAAACGTTCCCGCAGCGGGGAGGTCGCCGGGTCGATCAGCTGCGCGCCGGAGATGTCGACGCCCAGGTCGCCGGCCTTCTTCAGGATCGCCTGCTCGTCGCCCAGCAGGGTCAGGTCGCAGACCCCGCGGCGCAGCACCACGTCCGCGGCGCGCAGCACGCGCTCCTCGCCGCCCTCGGGCAGCACCACCCGGCGGCGCTCGGAGCGGGCCCGCTCCAGCAGCTCGTGCTCGAACATCATCGGTGTGACCCGCTCGGAGCGGGCCACCGACAGCAGCCCGCGCAGCTCGGCGGTGTCCACGTGCCGCTCGAACAGGCCGAGCGCGGTCTCCAGCTTGCGCGGGGTCGCGGAGTTCAACCGGCTCTGCAGCGAGAACAGTTCGGCGGCGGTCGGGAAGCTGTTGCCGGCCACCGAGACCACCGGGGTGCCCGGCGCCAGCTTCGAGGCCAGCGTCAGGATGTCGGGGCCGGGACGCTCGTTCAGGGTCAGCAGCACACCGGCGATCGGCGGGGTGCCCGAGGCGTGTGCGGCCAGCGCCCCGATGACCAGGTCGGCGCGGTCCCCGGGGGTGACGACCAGGCAGCCGGGGGTCAGGGCGTTCAGGAAGTTCGGCAGCATGGCGCCGCCGAACACGAAGTCCAGGGCGTCGCGGGCCAGCCCGGCGTCGTCGCCGAGGAGCACCTCGCCGCCGAGCGCCCGGGTGATCTGGGCGACGGTCGGGGCGGAGAGCGACTTGTCGTCCGGCAGCACGTAGCAGGGGACGGGCAGGCGGGCGGCCAGCCGCTCGGCTATGGCGTCGCGGTCCTCGGCGGCCACCCGGTTGACCACCATCGCGACGACGTGGCAGCCCAGGCTCTCGTACGCGCGGAACGCGCTCTGGGCCTCGGCGCGCACGGCCTCGGCGGGGTGCTTGGTGCCTCCGACGACGGGCACCACGACGGCCCCCAGCTCGTTGGCGAGGCGGGCGTTCAGCGCGAGCTCGTCGGGGAGGTTCGTCTCGGCGTAGTCGGTGCCGAGGACGAGCATGACCTCGTAGTCGCGGGCCACCCGGTGGTAGCGGTCCACCAGGCGCGAGACCAGCTCGTCGGTGCCCTTCTCGGCCAGGATGGCGGAGGCCTCGTGGTACTCCATGCCGTAGGCCGCCCGGGCGTCCTGGTCGATCCGGTAGCGGGCCTTCAGCAGGTCGAAGAGCCGGTCCGGTCCGTCGTGCAGCAACGGGCGGTAGACCCCGACCCGCGCCGTCTGGCGGGTCAGCAGCTCCATGATCCCCAGCTCGACGACCTGCCGGCCGTCCCCCCGCTCGATACCGGTCACGTACACGCTGCGCGTCACGCGTGCTCTCCGTCCCATGGTCTGGATGTGGGTGCCGCCCGCCGGGCCGGCGGGCGGCACCGAGTCGATATTCCCCGATAGGGTGGGCTTGACCTCTTGACAATACCTCGGCGGGCAGATAGGGCGCCCGCCGGGAAAAGGGCTGTCCGGAGGGGTCGAAAGGCCTGGTGGGCGGAGCACCACAGGACGCGCCGCATCCCCGGCCCGTGGAACAATCGGACAGGGCTTCACCAATACGCCCTTCAGATGTACGGCTGTCCGCCCCCACGCGTACGGCCCGGTACGACCAGGAGCAGGAGACACAGCACGATGCGTATCGGAGTTCTCACCGCAGGCGGCGACTGCCCGGGCCTGAACGCTGTCATCCGTTCGGTCGTGCACCGTGCCGTGGTCGGCCACGGCGACGAAGTCATCGGCTTCGAGGACGGCTTCAAGGGCCTCCTGGACGGCCACCACCGGCCCCTCGACATCAACGCCGTCAGCGGCATCCTCGCGCGCGGCGGCACGATCCTCGGCTCGGCCCGCATGGAGCGCGCACGGCTGCACGAAGCCGCCGAGAACGCGCAGGAATTGGCGACGCGCTACGGCATCGACGCCCTCATCCCGATCGGCGGCGAGGGCACCCTGACCGCCGCGCGGATGCTGTCGGACGCCGGGATGCCGGTCGTCGGCGTGCCGAAGACCATCGACAACGACATCTCCTCCACCGACCGCACCTTCGGCTTCGACACCGCCGTCATGGTCGCCACCGAGGCCATCGACCGCCTCAAGACCACCGCCGAATCGCACCAGCGCGTGATGGTCGTCGAGGTCATGGGCCGGCACGCGGGCTGGATCGCCCTGGAGTCCGGCATGGCCGGCGGCGCCCACGGGATCTGCCTGCCGGAGCGCCCCTTCGAGGTCGACAGCCTGGTGAAGATGGTGGAGGAACGATTCTCCCGCGGCAAGAAGTTCGCCGTCATCTGCGTCGCGGAGGGCGCGCACCCCGCCGAGGGCTCGATGCCGTACGAGCGGGGCGCGATCGACGCCTACGGCCACGAGCGCTTCGCCGGCATCGGCAACCGCCTCGCCACCGAGCTGGAGCACCGCCTCGGCAAGGAGGCCCGCCCGGTCATCCTCGGCCACGTCCAGCGCGGCGGCGTCCCCACCGCGTACGACCGGGTCCTGGCCACCCGCTTCGGCTGGCACGCGGTGGAGGCCGTCCACCGCGGCGACTTCGGCAACATGACCGCCCTGCGCGGCACCGACATCGTGATGGCCCCGCTGGCCCACGCGGTCACCGAACTGAAGACGGTCCCGGAGGGGCGCATGTACGAGGCCGAGTCCGTCTTCTGACCCGGCCCCGGACCCCCGCCCCGCCCGGGGCGGGACCTCCGGCATGATCCACAAGACACCCCCTAGCGGGTGCCGCCCGCGAAGGCCCAGAAGTGGGCCACGATGTCGGCCAGGAACTCCCGGCCCGCATCCCCCGCGCCGGCCGCGCCCGAGGCGCCGCCCCAGCTCAAGGTGGCCACCATCTTCGACTGGTAGTCCGCGTGCAGCTGCTCCAGCACCGGCTCCAGGTGCTGCTTGGGCACCGGGAGCAGCTTGGCCAGCGGTTTCACGTACGCCTGCCAGCGCGTGGTCACCGCATTGCGCAGCAGCTCGGCGAGCTCGTCCTGCTTGCCGGTCGCCGCCACGAACTGGGCCAGCGACAGCCCGAGCACCTGCGCCAGGGCCACGGACTGCCGTTCGTTGCCCTTCCAGCGCCCGGTGTCCTCCATCTTCTGGTACGCACCCGTCTCCAGCCCGATCCGCCGGGCCAGCTCGTCCGCGGCCATACCGCGGGCCATCCGGTGCTCCCGCAAGGTCACGGGCTCGGCGAGCAGCTCGCCCGGGGCGCACCAGAGCACGCCCGCGAGCGCCGTGAGCTCTGCGGAGCTGGGCGATATCTCGCCACGCTCCCACGCCATCACGGTCTCGGGCTCGACGATCAGTCCGTACTGGGCGCGCAGGCCATAGGCGACATGACCGGGAGCCATGCCCAGGGCTGCGCGGAGGCGACGCGCGGCGGGGGCATTGAAGGGAGGGCTGGAGTGCACAGGGCACACCGTAGGAGTGCCCAAGGGGTGGCGACTACAGACCGTTCAAACAAGCCCAGAACTCGTAGGAAAGTCCTATGGAGTTCGGCGCTTTGGCCGGGTTTCCCTGCGACCGTCCGGTAATCGGACCATTTCTAGATCCATTGGCAAGCGTACGGTTCCGGCCAGCCGTTGCGATACCCCTGCGCACGATCTCCACGGATCTCCACCGATCTCCCGCACCCCTCGTGAACCGGCCGCCCTCCCCGCACGTGATCCATATCGGGGGCCCTCGCATACGGGGGTGGCGAGGGCCCCACCCCTCACCCCGAAGCCGCTCCTTGCCTTGACGTACGAGGTCGTGCAGATCGACGCGGACAGCAACCCCGCCGCCGTCGTCCGGTGCGGGGCGCTGTCCATGCCGACCCCGCTCGTCTTCCAGGGCGGCGAGCCCGTCAAGCAGATGGCCGGCGCCCGCGCCGAGCGCAGGCTGCTTCAGGAGCTCGAGGACGTTATCGGGGCCACCGGCGTCACGGCCTGAGCCAGACCGTCGCCAGGGGCGGGAGGGTCATGCGCAGGCTCGCCGGACGGCCCTGCGCGGGCACGGGCTCGGGCCGCAGGGGCTGCAGATGGCGTACGCCGCTGCCGCCGTACTGCTCCAGGTCCGTGTTCAGGACCTCCCGCCACCACGGCACCTCCTCCGGGACGCCGATCCGGTAGCCGTGCCGCACCACCGGCGAGAAGTTCGACACGCACAGCAGGGGCGAGCCGTCCTGCGCGTAGCGCAGGAACGCGAAGACGTTGTCCTCCGCCGCGTCCGCCTCCACCCAGGCGAAGCCCTCCGGCACCGTGTCCCGCTCCCACAGCGCGGGCGCCGCCGCGTACGTGTGGTTCAGGTCGCGCACCAGGTCGCGTACGCCCCGGTGGTCGCCGGCCGCCGAGTACGAGGAGTCCAGCAGCCACCAGTCCGGCCCGTGCGCCTCCGACCACTCCGAACCCTGGGCGAACTCCTGTCCCATGAACAGCAGTTGCTTGCCCGGATGGGCCCACATGAAGCCCAGGTACGCGCGGTGTATGGCCCGCTGCTGCCACCAGTCCCCGGGGATCTTCGACACCAGCGAGCCCTTGCCGTGCACCACCTCGTCGTGCGAGATCGGCAGCACGTAGTTCTCGCTGTACGCGTAGATCATCCCGAACGTCATGTCGTGGTGGTGGTACTTGCGGTGCACCGGGTCCTTCGTCGCGTACCGCAGGGTGTCGTGCATCCAGCCCATGTTCCACTTCAGCCCGAAGCCGAGCCCGCCCCCGTCCGTCGGCCGGGTCACGCCCTCCCAGGCCGTGGACTCCTCCGCGATCGTCACCACGCCCGGACAGCGCCGGTACACCGTCGCGTTCATCTCCTGGAGCAGCGCCACCGCGTCCCAGTTCTCCCGCCCGCCGTGCTCGTTCGGCGCCCACTCGCCCTCGCCGCGCGAGTAGTCCAGGTAGAGCATCGAGGCCACCGCGTCCACCCGCAGCCCGTCCACGTGGAACTCCTGGCACCAGTACACGGCGTTGGCGACGAGGAAGTTGCGGACCTCCTTGCGGCCGTAGTCGAACTCCAGCGTCCCCCAGTCCGGGTGCGCGGCCCGCCGCGGGTCGTGGTGCTCGTACAGCGGCCGCCCGTCGAACTCCGCGAGCGCCCACTCGTCGCGCGGGAAGTGCGCGGGCACCCAGTCGACGATCACCCCGATCCCCGCCTGGTGCAGCGCGTCCACCAGCAGCCGGAAATCGTCCGGGCTGCCCATTCTCGACGTCGGCGCGTAGAACCCGGTGACCTGGTAGCCCCACGAGCCGCCGAAGGGGTGCTCGGCGACCGGCATGAACTCCACGTGCGTGAAGCCGAGCTCCTTCACGTACGGCGGGAGCTGCTCGGCCAGCTGTCGGTACGAGAGCCCCGGCCGCCAGGAGGCCAGGTGCAGCTCGTACACCGAGAACGGCGCCTGGTGCGTGGGGAGGGCGCCGCGCTGCGCCATCCACTGCGCGTCCTGCCACTCGTACCGGGAGGCGGTGACCACCGAAGCGGTGGCCGGCGGGACCTCCGTGTGCCGCGCCATCGGGTCGGCGCGCAGGGTGTGGCTGCCGTCCGGGCGGGTGATGTCGTACTTGTAGAGCGTGCCCTCGCCCACCCCCGGCAGGAACAGCTCCCACACCCCGGAGGCGCCCAGCGAGCGCATCGGGTACGCGACCGAGTCCCAGTACGAGAAGTCCCCGGTGACCCGCACCCCCTGGGCGTTCGGCGCCCACACCGTGAACCGGGTGCCGGCCACCCCCTGGTGCTCCATCGGGCGGGCCCCGAGCGCCGTCCACAGCTCCTCGTGCCGGCCCTCGCCGATCAGGTGCAGGTCCAGCTCGCCGAGCGCGGGCAGGAAGCGGTACGGGTCGTGCACCTCGAGCTCGTCGCCGTCGTACGCGACCAGCAGCCGGTAGTCCGGCACGCCGGTCAGCGGCAGCAGCCCCGAGAACAGCCCGTCGCCGTCGTCGAGGAGCTCGGCCCGCAGCCCCTTGGCGACGACCGTGACCGACTTGGCGTACGGGCGCAGCACGCGGAAGACCACCCCGTCCCGCCGGGTCCGGGCGCCCAGCACCCCGTGCGGGTCGTGGTGGCGGCCCTCCAGCAGCCGGGCGCGTTCCTCGGCGCCGAGCGCGGGCGCCGGCCGTACCCCGTGCGCGGGCGCCCGCCGGGCGCGCGGTGGCTGGGCCTTGCGCGGCGCCGCCGTGGCCGGAGCTCCGCGGCCCGGAGCGGCGGCCGGAGCCGGGGCCGGGGCCACGGACGGCGGGGTGGTGGAGGGTGACTGACGGGCGGGGCTCACGTGTGCGGCCTCCTAGGCGGCTGCGGGCGGGGGTGGGGGGAGCGGGAGGAGAAGCCTTCGCCGGTGCCGGGCCCGGGGCCCGGGCCGGGTCCCGCGGCGGCGTTGGGGCCGGGCCGGTGTGACTGCGCCGGGCGGGCCGCGGAACCGGGGCCCGGCAGCGCCCGGCCGAATCCCCGGTCCGCGCCGGAGGCGAGGCGCCGGATCGCCGCCATGGGGACGTGCAGCCAGTCGGGGCGGTGCCGGGACTCGTAACGCGCCTCGTACACCGCCTTGTCCGTCTCGTACGCGCGCAGCAGTACGGGGTCCTCGCGCGGGTCGCGGCCGGTGGTGCGGGCGTAGCCCTCGCAGAACGCGGCCCGGCAGGCGTCCGCCCAGGCGGGGGCGAACGGGCGGTGGGAGCGGGCCGCGTAGTCGAACGAGCGCAGTATCCCGGCGATGTCGCGGACGGCGGGTTCGGGGCGGCGGCGGTCGGCCAGCGGCCGGGCCGGCTCGCCCTCGAAGTCGATCAGTGCCCAGCTGCCGTCGGCGGTCCGCAGCGTCTGGCCCAGGTGCAGGTCCCCGTGGATCCGCTGCGCGGGCACCCCGGCGCCGCGGGAGGCGGCCAGCGCGTCGAACGCCCCGCGCAGTCCCGCCTCGTAGGGCCGCAGCGCGGGCACCTCGCGGGCGGTGGCCGCCAGCCGGGCCGTCATCCCGGAGGCGAGCCGGGACGTCTGCTCCGGGCCCAGCGCGACCGTGGGCAGGGCTGCGGCGAGCGCACTGTGCACCTCCGCGGTGGCCCGGCCCAGCGCGTGCGCCTCGGCGGTGAAGTCCGCCCCGGCGCCGAGCCGGCGCAGCGCGAGCTGCCAGCCGTCGTCGGAGCCGCGCAGATAGGGCTGGAGCACGCCCAGCGTCAGCGGCTCCGCGCCGGGCAGCTCGGCCTCGTACCAGGCGACCGGCGCGGGCACGCGGGCGCAGCCGGCGGCGGCCAGCGCCCTGGGCAGCTCCAGGTCCGGATTGACCCCGGGGCCGACCCTGCGGAACACCTTCAGGATGTGCGAATCCCCGTAGATCAGCGAGGAGTTGGTCTGCTCCCCGGACAGCGGCCGGGGGGTGAGCGCCGCCGGGATCAGCGCCATCGGGTCGCGGTCGAACCGCAGCGGGCCGAGGGTGCCGGGCGCGCGCAATCGTTCCAGCAGCAGGGCCGCCAGCCGCGGGTCGCCCAGCCCCTCGTACACGTACTGGCCCGCGTACGGGCCTCCCTCGGCGCGCCCGATCAGGGCGGGCGCCAGGGCCGGCGGCAGCGCGGCGCGGACGCCGAGCAGCAGTTGGTAGCAGTCGCCGTCGACGTCGAGGAGCAGGTGGACCAGCCTGGGGGAGGACCCCGGCGGCAGCAGATCGGCCGCCGAGATCATCCGGAGCCGGCCGATGCGCCGGCCCTTGCCGGCGAACCAGCGCTGGACCGGCAGCCAGTCCCGCAGCATCGGCTCCAGCGGACTGAGTCCGGTCGTGCTCGTCGTCCCGGCGGATGCAGCCTCCGACATGGCGTCGCGTCCTTTCCCCGGGCCGTCACAGAATGCGGAGAGTGTCCCGGATCGCGTCAGTGCTTCTCCGGTGGTGTACGAGTGTCGGGTCAGGATGATCCGTACAGGGGCGGGCGATTGACCCATTCGCGCCGCCCACCCCGTACTCGGCGGGCTACTCGTTGCGCAGGCGGAACCAGTAGAAGCCGTGCCCCGCGATGGTGAGCAGGTACGGCCATTCGCCGATCGGCGGGAAGCGCACGTCACCCGTGAGCTCCACCGGGACCCGCCCGTTGAACGACCGCAGATCCAGCTCGGTGGGCTGCGCGAAGCGGGAGAAGTTGTGCACGCACAGCACCAGGTCGTCCCCGTACTCGCGCAGGAAGGCGAGCACCGCCGGGTTGGACGAGGGCAGTTCGGTGTACGAGCCGAGGCCGAAGGCCGGGTTCGCCTTGCGGATCTCGATCAGCCTGCGGGTCCAGTGCAGCAGTGAGGAGGGCGATGCCATCGCGGCCTCGACATTGGTGACCTGGTACCCGTGGACCGGGTCCATGATGACCGGCAGGTTCAGCCTGCCCGGATCGCAGGAGGAGAAACCGGCGTTGCGGTCCGGGGTCCACTGCATCGGGGTGCGCACCCCGTCGCGGTCACCGAGCCAGATGTTGTCGCCCATGCCGATCTCGTCGCCGTAGTAGAGCACCGGCGAACCGGGCAGCGACAGCAGCAGGGCGGTGAACAGCTCCATCTGGTTGCGGTCGTTGTCGAGGAGCGGGGCGAGCCGGCGCCGGATGCCGATGTTGGCCCGCATCCGCGGGTCCTTGGCGTACTCGGCGTACATGTAGTCGCGCTCTTCGTCCGTGACCATCTCGAGGGTGAGCTCGTCGTGGTTGCGCAGGAAGATGCCCCACTGGCAGCGGTCCGGGATCGCCGGGGTCTTGGCCAGGATTTCGGAGACGGGATAGCGCGACTCTCTTCGTACCGCCATGAAGATGCGCGGCATGACGGGGAAGTGGAAGGCCATGTGGCACTCGTCCCCGCCCTTCGCGAAGTCGCCGAAGTAGTCGACGACGTCCTCGGGCCACTGGTTGGCCTCGGCGAGCAGCACGGTGTCGGGGTAGTGCGTGTCGATCTCGGCGCGGACCCGCTTGAGGAGCTGGTGGGTGCGCGGGAGGTTCTCGCAGTTGGTGCCCTCCTCCGCGTACAGGTAGGGCACCGCGTCGAGTCTGAACCCGTCGATCCCGAGGTCCAGCCAGAAGCGCAGGGCGGAGACGATCTCCTCCACCACGGCCGGGTTCTCGTAGTTGAGGTCGGGCTGGTGCGAGAAGAACCGGTGCCAGTAGTACTGCTTGCGGACCGGGTCGTACGTCCAGTTCGAGGTCTCGGTGTCGATGAAGATGATGCGGGCGTCCTGGTACTGCTTGTCGTTGTCGGCCCACATGTAGTAGTCGCCGTACGGACCGTCCGGGTCCTTGCGGGACTGCTGGAACCACTCGTGCTGGTCGCTCGTGTGGTTCATGACGAAGTCGATGATCACCCGCATGCCGCGCTGGTGCGCGGCGTCCACGAACTCCACGAAGTCGGCGAGGTCGCCGAACTCGGGGAGCACCGAGGTGTAGTCGGCCACGTCGTAGCCCCCGTCGCGGAGCGGCGAGGCGAAGAACGGCGGCAGCCAGAGACAGTCGACGCCCAGCCACTGGAGGTAGTCGAGCTTGGCGGTGAGTCCCTTCAGGTCCCCTACGCCGTCTCCGTTGCTGTCGTGGAAGGACCGGACGAGCACCTCGTAGAAGACCGCCCGCTTGAACCAGTCGGGGTCGCGGTCCTTCGCGGGGGTGTCCTCGAACGTGTCGTGGACGGGATCGTTGATCATCATGTGGTGGGTGACCCTCCGGTGGGCGGGGACGGTCGCAGGGCCGCCAGTACGTGCGCGGGCGTGCGGCCCGGTTCCAGGCGCACGTAGTTGGCCCTGCCCCAGTGGTAGGTCTCGCCGGTGAGCTCGTCGCGCACCGCGAGGGACCCGTGCCAGTCGAGGCCGAGTACCGGCATGTCCAACGAGACCGTCGCCTCCTGGGTGTGGTGCGGATCGAGGTTGACGACCACCAGTACGGAATTGGCGCCGGCATGCTTCGAATAGGCGATCACCTGGTCGTTGTCGGTCGTGTGGAAATGGATGTCGCGCAGCTGCTGCAGGGCCGGGTTGCGGCGGCGCATCCGGTTCAGGGCGGTGATCAGCGGGGCGATGGTGCGGCCCTCGCGGTCCGCGGCCGCCCAGTCGCGCGGCCGGAACTCGTACTTCTCGGAGTTCAGGTACTCCTCGCTGCCCTCCCTGACCGGGGCGTTCTCGCACAGCTCGTACCCGGCGTAGACGCCCCAGGTGGGGGAGAGGGTGGCGGCCAGGACGGCGCGCACCTCGAAGGCCGGACGGCCGCCCTGCTGGAGGTACTCGTGGAGGATGTCGGGCGTATTGACGAAGAAGTTCGGCCGCATGACGGAGGCGGAGCGGGTGTCCGCGAGCTCGGTCAGGTACTCGGTCAGCTCGGCCTTGGTGTTGCGCCAGGTGAAGTACGTGTACGACTGCTGGAAGCCGATGGCGGCGAGCGTGCGCATCATCGCGGGCCGGGTGAAGGCCTCCGCCAGGAAGATCACGTCGGGGTCGGACTTGTTGATGTCCGCGATCACCTTCTGCCAGAAGACGACCGGCTTCGTGTGCGGATTGTCCACGCGGAAGATGCGGACGCCGTGGTCCATCCAGTACCGCAGGATCCGGACCGTCTCCTCGACGATCCCGGCCATGTCGGTGTCGAAGTGGATCGGATAGATGTCCTGGTACTTCTTCGGCGGGTTCTCCGCGTACGCGATCGTCCCGTCGGCCCGGTGGCGGAACCACTCGGGGTGCTTCTCGACCCAGGGGTGGTCCGGGGAGCACTGGAGTGCGAAGTCGAGCGCGATCTCCATGCGCAGCTCGCGGGCGCGCGCGACGAAGGCGTCGAAGTCCTCGATCGTGCCGAGGTCGGGGTGGACCGCGTCGTGGCCGCCCTCGGTGGATCCGATGGCCCACGGCACCCCGGGGTCCCAACTTCCAGCCGAAAGAGTGTTGTTCGGACCCTTGCGGTACGTACTCCCAATGGGGTGGATCGGTGGCAGGTACACCACGTCGAAGCCCATCGCGGCGATGGCCGGCAGCCGGTCGGCGGCGCTGGCGAACGTGCCGCTCACGGGCTGCTCGCCGGGCTCGACGACGGCTCCCTCGGAGCGCGGGAACATCTCGTACCAGGAGCCGAAGAGGGCCCGCTTGCGCTCCACGACCAGCGGCAGGGCCTTGGACGCGGTGACCAGCTCCCGGTACGGGCGCCGGGCGAGCGCGGCCTGCACCGGGGCTGCGAGGGCGGCGGAGTACCGCAGCGACACCGGGCGGTCCTCGTCGCGCATCGCCTCGGCGGCGGCCAGCACGTGCTCGCGCCCGTCCTTCTTGGGGATCCGCGAGCCGGCCCGCTCGTAGAGCTCGGCGCCCTCGAGCAGGGTGAGCCCGGGGTCGATGCCCGCCGGGATCTTGATGGCGGCGTGGGCCTGCCAGGTGCCGAGGGGGTCGCTCCACGCCTCGACGGTGTACGTCCACCTCCCCTCGGCCTCGGCGCAGACCCGCGCCCCCCACCGGTCGGTGCCGGGCGCCAGCTCGCGCATCGGCACGGGGGGCCGCAGCCGCCCGCTGGGGTCGCGGAGTACGACATGGGCGGCGACGGCGTCGTGGCCCTCGCGGAAAACGGTGGCGGAGATCTCGAAGACCTCTTCCACGACCGCCTTGGCGGGTCTGGCCCCGCAGTCGACGGCGGGGCGGACGTCCAGCACGGGAATGCGACCGATCATGATGGGATCACCTGGGGGCAGTTCGCAGGGCTCGGTGACAACAGCCCAGCCGGAGCACCGGCTGGTCGTGCACGCTCTGTTCGCTCTGTTTCTAGCCGCTCAGAAGACGGCTGGGCTGCGGGCATGGCCGCTCCTGTCCGCGTTCACTCGGGTGGCGGGAGAGGTGGTGGGGCGGGGGTGCCGTGCGTGTACGCGGGGAGCCCTTCCCACTCTCACCCCGCCCAATCAGTGCGCTTGGTTAACTACTCGTACGTAGTGGCGCGGCCCAGACCAAGCCCCTGGCCGACATCCGCCGAGGCTCAGTCAAGTCGGTCAGGACTACCGGATGTACGACGTGAAACCCCCGCCCCACCGCCACCACAGGCCCCATCCGTGACTGCGGATTTGGGGTGGTGAGGGCGGAATATCCGGAGTGACAGTGGTCTCCGGAAGAGGGACCATGGGACCGACTCTGTGAATTCCCCGTGCGCTTCCGACCGTCGAAGTGTCCTGAATTCACATCAACTTTTTCGAAGGAACATCCCCGTTGCGTCCCACTCGTACGGTGGTCCTGCTCACCGCGGGCCTCGTCACCCTTTTCGGTGTCCCGGCAGCCGCGGCCGCCGATGCCCCGGCCTCGCTCTACGTCGACAACGCCGACGCCCACTGCTCCGACGCCGGCTCCGGGGCGCAGGCCGCCCCCTTCTGCACGATCTCGGCGGCCGCCAGGATCGTGAAGCCGGGCCAGACCGTGCGGATCGCACCGGGCAAGGCGTACGACGAGGCCGTCACCGTCGACCGCTCCGGCGAGCCGGGCAGGCCGATCGCCTTCGTGTCCGGCGCGGCCGACGGCTTCGACTGGGTGGACCTCGGCAAGGGCCTGACCGTCAGCGGTGCGGGCCACGTGGTGGTGCGCGGGATGTACATGGGCGACGGCATACGCGTCTCCCGGTCCGCCGACGTCGAGCTGGACCGGATCCAGAGCCGTGGGGCAGTGTCCGGCAGCGGCCTCGTGGTCGGCGAGCAGAGCACGGACGTGCGACTCACCCGGAGCAGCACATGGGGCGTCCGGATCGAGGGTGGCTCGCGGGGCACCGTGCTCAGCCGCAACGAGCTCTATGCGGAGCTGCGGTCGAGCGTCACGGTGGTGGACGCGCCCGGCACGGTCGTCACCAACAACGACCTCACCGGCGTCTGCGGGGCGACCGTGTCCTTCAGCGGGAACTCGACGGGTTCCGCGCTGTTCAACAACGTGGTCTTCAGTGAAGCCACCTACGACAAGTGCGAGGCGGCGGAGCCGCGGGGCGGAGTCTCCGTCGCGCAGAGCGCGGCCGAAGGCACGCGTGTCGACTACAACGTGTTCAGCGGTCACCGGGCGCAGGTGAACCCGTACCTCTGGTCCGCAACCGCATACCCGAGTCCGGCGGCCTTCCAGGCCGCCACGGGCCACGGTGCGCACGACATCCTCGCCCCCGACGGCTACAAGGTCGGTCCGATCGACGGCTCGCCCACCGTGGACTCCGCCGATCCGACGGCTCCGGGCGCACTGCCGAGCGACAAGGCGGGGAAGCCCGCCGCCGACGATCCGCGGGTCCCGAACACCGGCAAGGACGGTGGGTACCTGGATCGCGGCGCCTACGAGACCCAGGACTACCTGAGAGGCGTCCGGCTGGAACTCGACCAGTACTGGGCACCGGTCGGCACCACCGTGAAGGCGACGGCCGAGCCGGACAACCGGTGGCCGGGCGCGCTCACCTACCACTACGACTTCGGTGACGGCACGGCCCCCGTCGTGACCGGGGCGACCACGGCCGAGCACGTCTACAGCGCACCGTGCGAGTGGTGCCGGGTCACCGTGACGGCGGTCTCCGGCAACGGGCAGACGGCCTCCGCCGAGCTGTCGACGAACGTCACCGCCGCCGGTCCGCTCACCGCCGCCCTCACCGTGAATCCGGAGCTGCCGACCTCGGATTCCCCGATCAGCCACGCGGGCCCGCTGTCCGTGGCCGTCGACCCCTCGGCAACCGCTGCGCCGTGGCCCGTGCAGAGCGTGGACTTCGACTTCGGCGACGGCACCACCGGGCAGCAGACCTCCCTGTACGGCACGAGCCACGCCTACGCCCGGCCCGGTGAATACAAGGTCACGGTCACGGTCCGCGACACCAAGGGGGCCGCTTCCACGGCAACCCGGAGCGTGAAGGTCGACTACGCGCCGTCCGGCTACGTCGCCACGGCCCCGTTCCGGCTGCTGGACACGCGGACCAACGGCACCGTCCTCTGGGGCGGGGGCGCCACCGCGGTGACCCTGCCGGTCGGGCTGACCCTGCCGGACCACGTCCTGTCCGGCAGCATGGCCGCCGCCGTCCTGAACGTGACCGTCACCGGGGCCTCCGAGGACACGCACCTGAGCGTGTGGCCCTCCGGCCAGCCGCGCCCGGCGACCTCGAACGTCAACGTCTGCAAGGGCGGTACCTCTTCCAACACGGTCACCGTCCCGGTCGGCGCCGACGGCAAGGTCTCGGCCCAGCTCAACTCCGGCAGCGCCGCGCTCGTCGTCGACTTCGTCGGCTACTACCAGCCCGGCATCGGGCAGCGGTTCAGCCCGATCGCGCCGACCCGGCTCGCCGACACCCGTACGAGCGGCGGCGCGCTCGGCGGCGGGCAGACCCGGACGGTCAAGGTCGCCGGGGTGAACGGCATCCCCGCCGACGCCACCGCCGTCGCGCTCAACCTGACCGGCACCGCCAGCACCGACAACGCCCACGTCATCGCCTACCCCGACCCGGCGAAGCGGCCCGCGACCTCGAACCTCAACCTGGAACCCGGCAAGGACAAGTCGAACCAGGCCATCGTCCCCGTCGGCCCCGACGGCACCATCACCCTCTACACCAACACCGGCTCCACCCACCTGGTCCTCGACGCGGTCGGCTGGTACGGCAAGGGCGGCAAGGCCCTGTTCACCCCGACCGTCCCGCGCCGCCTGGCCGACACCCGCACCACCGGCAAACTCGCCCCCGGCGCCACCACCACCGTGACCGGCCAGCCCGCGGGCGCCGTCGGCGCGGCGCTGAACGTCACCGCGACCGAGTCCACCGGCCCCGGGTTCCTCACCGTGTACGGGTACGGCGCCGCCCGCCCGGAGGCCAGCAGCCTCAACACCCGTCCCGGTGACACCGTCCCGAACCACGTCACCACTCCGGTGGGTGACGGACGCGTCAGCATCGCCAACGGCTACGGCGGAAGCACCCACGTGATCACCGACCTGCTCGGCTACTTCACCCAGCCCTGACCTGCCCGGTCCCGCGCCACACACCGCCGCCCCGGCCGCCCGTGCACTGCACGCGGTGACCGGGGCGGCGGCGTTTCGGCGGCGTTACTGCGGCGTCCGGCGCCGTTCGGCGATCGAGGCACCGTGGCAGGGCGGGCCCCGGTGAAGCTAGCCTTCCCGGGGTGATGCGCGGACGCACAGCGTGGTGCGGCCGCTTCGATCCGCAATCGCCTGCGAAGGTAGAACGTGTGAAGGCTATCCGTCGATTCACCGTGCGCCCCGTTCTCCCGGAACCATTGCTGCCGCTCGCCGACCTCGCGCGCAATCTGCGCTGGTCGTGGCATGCCGAGACCCGTGAACTCTTCCAATCCGTCGACCCCGAGGGCTGGCAGGCCGCCGGAGGCGATCCCGTCCGGCTGCTCGGCGCGGTCTCCGCCCCCCGGCTCGAGGAACTGGCCGGCGACCGCCGGTTCCTGCGCCGGCTCGCCGTCGTCGCCGCCGACCTCGACGACTACGTCCACGGCGGGAGGTGGTACCAGAGCCATGAAAACGGCGCCGAGCTGCCCGCCGGGATCGCCTATTTCTCCCCCGAGTTCGGGATCACCGCCGCCCTGCCGCAGTACTCCGGCGGGCTCGGGATCCTCGCCGGGGACCACCTCAAGGCCGCCAGCGACCTCGGCGTCCCGCTGATCGGCGTGGGACTGCTCTACCGGCACGGGTACTTCCGCCAGTCCCTCTCCCGGGACGGCTGGCAGCAGGAGCACTACCCCGTCCTCGACCCCAACGAACTCCCCGTGTCCCTGCTGCGGGACACCGACGGGGCACCGGCCCGGGTGTCCCTGAGCCTGCCGGGCGGCCGGGCCCTGCACGCTCACATCTGGCAGGCCCGCGTCGGCCGGGTGCCGCTGCTCCTCCTGGACTCCGACGTCGAGGACAACGACGCCGGCGCCCGGGAGGTGACCGACCGGCTCTACGGCGGCGGCAGCGACCACCGCCTGCTCCAGGAGATGCTGCTCGGCATCGGAGGCGTGCGCGCGGTGCGCACGTACTGCCGGATCGCCGGGCATCCCGACCCCGAGGTGTTCCACACGAACGAGGGGCACGCCGGCTTCCTCGGGCTCGAACGCATAAGGGAACTGGAAGGGGAGCAGGGGCTCGGCTTCGACGCCGCCGTCGAGGCGGTGCGCGCCGGGACCGTGTTCACCACGCACACGCCCGTGCCCGCCGGCATCGACCGCTTCGAGCGGGCCCTGGTCGCCCGGCACTTCGGGCCCGGCGCGGAGCTGGCCGCCCTGCCGGTCGACCGGATCCTCGAGCTGGGCGCCGAGTCCTATCCCGGCGGCGACCCCGGGGTGTTCAACATGGCGGTGATGGGGCTGCGCCTGGCCCAGCGCGCCAACGGGGTCTCGACCCTGCACGGGGCGGTCAGCCGGGGCATGTTCGCCGGGCTGTGGCCGGGCTTCGACCCGGCCGACGTGCCCATCACCTCCGTGACCAACGGCGTGCACGCCCCGACCTGGGTGGCCCCCGAGGTCGTCCGCCTCGGAGCCCGCCAGATCGGCGCCGGGCGGACCGAGGACGCGCTGTCGGTGGGCGGCTCCCAGCGCTGGGACGCGGTCGCCGACATCGCCGACCAGGACATCTGGGACCTGCGGCGCGGGCTGCGCGAACAGCTGGTGCAGGAGGTGCGCGACCGGCTGCGGGCTTCGTGGCTCCAGCGCGGGGCCGCCGAAGCCGAACTCGGCTGGGTGGACTGCGTACTCGACCCGGACGTGCTGACCATCGGGTTCGCCCGGCGCGTGCCCTCGTACAAGCGGCTCACGCTGATGCTGCGCGACCCCGAACGGCTGCGCAGGCTGCTGCTCGACCCCGAGCGGCCCGTGCAGATCGTCGTCGCGGGCAAGGCGCACCCGGCCGACGACGGGGGCAAGCGGCTCGTGCAGGAGCTGGTGCGCTTCGCGGACGACCCGCGGGTGCGGCACCGGATCGTCTTCCTGCCCGACTACGGCATGGCCATGGCGCAGAAGCTCTACCCGGGCTGCGACGTCTGGCTGAACAACCCGCTGCGGCCGCTGGAGGCCTGCGGGACGAGCGGGATGAAGGCGGCGCTCAACGGCTGCCTCAACCTGTCCGTGCTGGACGGCTGGTGGGACGAGTGGTTCGAGCCGGACTTCGGCTGGGCCATCCCGACGGCCGACGGGCTGGGGACGGACGAGGACCGGCGCGACGACCTGGAGGCCAATGCCCTCTACGAGTTGATCGAGGGCCGGGTCGCGCCGCGGTTCTACGACCGGGCGGGCCGCAGCGGACTGCCGGTGCGGTGGATCGAGATGGTCCGGCGCACCCTGGTATCGCTGGGGCCCAAGGTGCTCGCAGGGCGCATGGTGCGGGAGTACGTGGAGCGGCTGTACGCGCCGGCCGCGCGCGCCCACCGGGCCCTGAACCCCGATGCGGCACGGGACCTGGCCTGGTGGAAGGGTCGGGTCCGGGCGGCCTGGCCGCGGGTCGTCGTCGAGCACGTGGAGGCGCTGGCCGCGGCTCCCGTGAACGGCACCGCCGAGCTCGGGGCCACCCTCACGCTGCGGGTGCGGGTGGCGCTCGACGCACTCACCCCCGAGGACGTGGAGGTACAGGCCGTCGCCGGCCGGGTGGATCCGCAGGACGTGATCCGCGACGGGCGGACCTTCCCGCTCAAGCCGGCCGCGGGGCCCGACCTGGAGGGACGCTGGATGTACGAGGGCCCGCTCGCCCTCGACCGCACGGGGCCCTACGGCTACACCGTGCGCATCCTGCCCGCGCACCCGCTGCTGGCGACGCCGGCCGAACTGGGGCTGGTCGCCGCTCCGGTGGAGGCCGACGCGGCCGGTGACACGGGCCCTGGGGGCGGCGTACTGCTGCGCTAGTCGGGGCGCCGGTCAGGGGGCGGGCGGCGGGTCGACCAGCCGCCCGCCCTCCACCAGCATCCCGGCCCGTTTGATGTTGCGCAGGGTCGGGATCACCTCCACGTGCCGCAGGCCGGGCACCGAGCCGATCCGCTCGGTCATGTACGTGTACAACGCGTCGGTGTCCCGGCACACCACCGCGGCCATGAGGTTGGCCGTGCCGGTCACCGCGGCCGCGAACGGCACTTCCGGGTGGCCGGCCAGAGCGGCGCCCGCCTCGGCCAGCCGGGCCGGCTCCGCGGTCAGCATCAGCGTCGCCTCCGCCTCGTAGCCCAGGGTCGACGGGACGAGCTCCAGGTCGAAGTACAGCTCCCGCAGCTCCCGCAGCCGGTCCAGCCGGCGGCGCGCGGTCGACTCCGACAGGCCGGAGGCGCGGGCCAGCTCGGGATAGCCGGCCCGGCCGTCCTGGGCGAGTACCGCGAGCAGCGCGAGCTCGGCCTCGTCCAGGGTGTACCGCTCCTGCCCGGGCGCCACGCGGGGCCGCGTCAGCGCCGCGACCTGCTCGGGCCGCAGGGTGTCCAGGCCGCACCATCCCGTCGGGCCGCCGATGTACACCCGCAGGATGGTGTGGGCGCTGATCCCGGTCACCCGGCGGGTGCGCGGGAGCTTGTCCAGCAGCAGGCCGTCGCGGGCCTGCCGGGTCCGGGCCTTGGTCAGACAGTTGATCTCCGTCCCGCCGGAGCCGAGCTTCACCCAGGAGATGTCCGGCCGCCGGGCCAGCGCCTCGGCCACCGCGAGCGCGGCGTCGGGCGCGCACTGCACGCGCAGCCAGGACTCGAACAGCCCGACGCGGCTGCCCAGCGGCAGCCCGACCACCCGGATCAGGCCCGAGGTCCGCAGCCGGCGGTAGCGGCGCACCACCGTCTGGTCGGAGACCTCGAGGACCTCGGCGATCCGGCTGAAGGGGGCCCGGCCGTCGAGCATCAGGGCCTGCATCAGCCCCCTGTCGAGGTCGTCCAGCTGTGCGGGTGTGGTCATGGAATCCATCATGACAGGGCCCGTCATGGAGGAATCCGGCAGCCGTGGCGGCGTGGATGGGGGATTGGCCCTGCGGCTGAGAGGTTGGAGCCACCGCCAACCCCCTGCCGGCCCTGCCCGGCCCCTGCCGGGCCTTCGGGTCCCGAGGAGAACTCACATGCGCAAATGGCTCCCGCTGACCGCGGTGTGCCTCGGGGCGTTCATGCTCCTGGTCGACGTCACCATCGTGATGGTCGCCCTGCCCGACATGGCCGCCGACATGCACACCTCCTTCTCCGCACTCCAGTGGGTCATGGACGTCTACGCCCTGGCCCTCGCCGCCCTGCTGCTCGGGGCCGGCTCCCTCGCCGACCGGATCGGCCGCCGCCGCGTCTACGTCGGCGGGCTCGGGCTCTTCGCCGCCGCCTCGCTCGCCTGCGGGCTGGCCACCGGACCGGCCGCACTGATCGCCTTCCGGGCCGTCCAGGGCATCGGTGGTGCCGCGATGTTCGCCACCACCATGGCCCTGCTCAGCAGTGCCTACCAGGGGCGCGACCGCGGGATCGCCTTCGGTGTCTGGGGCGCGGTCAACGGCGCCGCCGCCGCGGCCGGCCCGATCATCGGCGGGCTGCTGACCGAGCACTTCGACTGGCGCTGGATCTTCTTCATCAACCTCCCGGTCTGTGCCGTGGCCGTGTACGTGACCCTCCGCTCGGTCGCCGAGTCCCGGGACCCGCGCGCCAAGGGCCTCGACCTGCCCGGCATGGCCGCCTTCACCACGGGCGCGGCGGCCGTCACGTACGCCCTGATCCGGGTCGGCGAGAACGGCTGGACCGGCGGCGCCACCCTCGGCCTGTTCGGGCTCGGCGCGGCCGCCTTCGCGGCCTTCGTCCTGGTCGAACTGCGCAGCTCCCGCCCGATGCTGGACCTCTCGCTGTTCCGCAGCCGTTCCTTCGTCGGCGTCATGGCCGGGGCGCTGCTGCTGTCCGGCGCCGCGTTCTCGTACCTGATGTACGTCTCCCTCTGGCTGCAGTCCGCCGAGGGGATGGGCCCGGTCTCGGCGGGCCTGGTGCTGGTGCCGCTGAGCCTCGCCGCGTTCGCCGTCTCGGCGGTGGCCGGCCGGCTGCTGCACGGGGCCCCGGCGCGGCTGACCATCGGCGGCGGGCTGCTGCTGATCGGGGCGGGCGCACTGCTCCAGGCCTGGATGACGGATGCCGGTGACGGCTGGCCGGCCCTGGTCCCGGGTCTGGTGGTGACCGGCCTCGGCGTGGGCATGGCGACCCCGGCGCTGGCGGCCGCCGCGATGGGGGCCGTGGCCCCGGCCCGGGCGGGCATGGCCGGCGGTGCCCTCAACACCGCGCGGCAGCTGGGCATGGCGCTGGGCATCGCGGTGCTCGGCGCGGTCTTCCAGGCCGGTCTGAAGGACGGGCTCGGCGGTTTCGGCCAAGGGCCCGCCGCGGCCGAGGCGCTGGCCTCCGGCCGGGCCGGGGAGCTGCTGGCCGCGGGGCCGGCCGCCCGGGTCTGGGTGGAGGAGGCCTTCGCGAGCGGGCTGCGGGGGACGTTCCTGGTCTCGGGGCTGATGGGGCTGGCCGGCGCGCTGATCGTGCTCGTCCTGGTCCGCTCGGCGGCGCAGGCTCCGGCTCCCGTCCCGGCTGCCACTGCGGTACCGGCTCCGGCCGGTGCGGCCGTTCCGGCGTCCGAACGCGCGTCCGCGTAAGGGCTGCGGAGCGGGACCGTACGGGTGCAGGCCGCCGATCCGGGAGGGTGAACCTTCGAACGCGCTGTGCATGCCGAATCGTTTCGGCATGGGGGACCGCTCCTACGCTGCCCGCTGGATGCCACCGGACCGGCATCCATTTGCCCACAGAACGGACTGCCTCCCCATGCGTCTTCGCCCTACCGCCGCAGCGCTCCTGGGTGCCCTCGCCCTCGTCCTGCCGACCGCCGGCCCGTCCATGGCCGGCGGCAACGACGACCTCGGCCGGCTGCAGTACATCATCGACAACGACGAGCGCGGGCAGATCCGCCCGTCGGACAACGACACCTGCTACGAGTTGACGGACACCTCGCGCAACCGCCCCGCGACGGCGGTGCACAACGACACCGACTCGCGGGCCGTGCTCTACCCGAACCACGCCTGCAGCGGCCGGGTGGAGCGGGAGTTGCAGCCGGGCGACACGGTGCACAACGTATCGGTCCTCTCGGCGACCTTCGTGCCGGTCCGCGGTCACCGTGATGACTTCCGTGAGGACCGTGACGACTACCGCGACGACTACCGCAACGACGATGACGACTTCCGCGCGCACCGCACGCCGATGGACGAGCCGGAGCAGAAGCAGAAGCAGGAGCAGGAGCAGGAGCAGAAGCAGGGTCAGGAGAACGGCCAGGAGCAGGAGCACGGCCAGGACCAGGGCCAGGAGAACGGCCAGGAGCAGGAGCACGGCAAGGAGCAGGAGCACGGCAAGGACGAGGGTCGGGAGCACGGCAAGGAGCAGGGCCGGCACGACGAGGGCCGCAAGCACCACGGAAAGCACGACCTGTTCGATTTCATCTTCAAGGGCATCGGCGGCTGACCTTCGGATCCGATGAGCACGAGGGCCCGGCACCCCGTGGGTGCCGGGCCCTTCGACGCCGCATGGAACAGGGCCGTCCGGGAGGGTCTCTCCCGGACGGCCCCGCGTTTTCATGGGATCAGCCGCTTCGCTTCACCTGCCCCGGGTGGGGTCAGAAGGTGAGCTTCCAGCTGTTGATGTAGCCGGTGTCCAGGCTGGCGAGGTCCGCCACGCGGAGCTTCCAGGTGCCCTGGGCCACCTCGGACGAGGCGTTCACGGTGAAGCTCTGGACGATGTTGTCCGCGCTGCCGCCGGTGCGGTTGCGCAGGTTGTAGACGGTGCCGTCGGGGGCGACCAGGTCGACCCGGAGGTCACCGACGTAGGTGTGGACGATGTTCACGTCCACCTTGAGGGTGCTCGGGGCGTTGCCCGTGCGGGTCACGGCGATCGGCGACTCGACGGTCGCGTTGTCCGCGATCTGGTAGTCGTTCGTGTTCTCGAACACGTTCTGCTGGGACGTGCCGACGGTCCAGGTGAAGGACGCCGTGCCCGTCTTGCTCGCCGAGTCGGTCACCGTCACGGTCACGTTGGACGTGCCCGCGGTGGTCGCCGTGCCCGAGATCAGACCGGTCGAGGAGTTGATCGACAGGCCGGCCGGCAGGCCGGTCGCCGCGTAGCTCAGCGCACCCGGGTTGGTGCTGGTCGCCTGGACCTGAAGGCTCACAGCGGTGTTGATCTGGGTGGTCTGGTTGGCGATCGGGGTGACCGTGACGCCGGAGACGATGCGCGGGCCGACGTTGATGCCCGCCCAGGCGTTGGCCACGTTGTTGTACGTGGTCGAGCCGGCGCCGTACAGGTCGGCAGCGGCCTGCAGGGTCGCGGTCCGGGCCGCCGCGTAGTTGGTGTTCGACTTGAAGTAGCCCACCGTCAGCGCGCGGAACCAGATCTTGGCGGCGGCGTCACGGCCGATCGCGGTGACCGGGAGGCCGTCGGAGGTCGGCGAGTCGTAGCTCACGCCGTTGATGACCTTGGCGCCGGATCCCTCGGAGGCCAGGTAGAACCAGTGGTTGGCCGGGCCGGAGGAGTAGTGGACGTCGACTCCGCCGATGCCCGAGTACCACGCGTCCTTGGAGCCGCCGTCCTTGCTCGGCTTGTCCATGTAGCGCAGCGGGGTGCCGTCGCCGTTGATGTCGATCTTCTCGCCGACCAGGTAGTCGCCCACGTCCTGCGGGTTGTTGGCGTAGAACTCGACGGCCGCCGCCATGATGTCGGAGGTCGCCTCGTTCAGGCCGCCGGGCTCACCGCTGTAGGTCATGTTGCCGGTGACCGAGGTGAGGCCGTGGGTCATCTCGTGGGCGGCCACGTCGATGGACGTCAGCGGGTGCGTGTTGCTCGTACCGTCGCCGTACGTCATGCAGAAGCAGGAGTCGTCCCAGAACGCGTTCACGTACGCGTTGCCGTAGTGGACCCGGCTGTACGGGGCCACGCCGTCGTTGCGCAGACCGTTGCGGCCGTGCACGTTCTTGTAGTAGTCCCAGGTCAGCTGTGCGCCGTAGTGCGCGTCGGCACCGGCGGTGGCCCGGTTGGACGCGGCGCCGTTGCCCCACACGTCGGTCGTGTTGGTGAAGAGGCTGCCGGTGCCGGAGCTGCCGCCGTTGAGGTCGTACGTCTTGTGGTTTCCGCGCCCGGCGTCGGTCAGCGTGTAGTTGCTGCCCGACTGCGAGGTGCCCATCGTGACCTGGCCGCTGTACATGGTGTTGCCGGTGCCGGTCTCGATGGCCTGCCACTGGGTGATCTTCGCGCCGGTCTTGGCGTCGGTGATCACGTGCAGCTGGCTCGGGGTGCCGTCGTCCTGGAGGCCGCCTACGACGGTCTCGTAGGCGAGGACGGGGGCGCCCTCGGCGGCCCAGATCACCTTGCGGGCGGTCTTGGAGGCCTTGGCGTCCTTGGAGCCCTCGGAGTTCGCGGCGGAGACGGCCTGGCCCTCGGCGGCGGCCGGGGTGACCGTGGCCGTGGTGTCCGCGACCTTGATCTCGTGGTTGGTGGCCTTGGTGATGCTCTTGGTGACGCCGGCCTTGGCATGGACCGTCAGGTCGCCGCCGAGCACGGGGAGTCCGCCGTAGGTGCGCTCGTACGTGGTGTGCGTGGTGCCGTCGGCGTCCTTGACGACGTCCCGGACGACCAGCTTCTCCTGCTCGCCGAGGCCGAGGGCCTTGGCCGCCTGGACGGTGGTCGAGTTGGCGTCGGCGATGAGCGTCGCACGCTCGGAGGGGCTGAGATTGACGGCGGCCGCGCCCGGGTTGGGCTGAGCGGCGTTGCGGGCCTGCGACGCGGTGGCGTCGGCGGATGCGGTGCCGGCCTGTATGCCGACGGCGAGCAGCGCTGCAGCGGCAACGAGCGCGCCGGCCGCGGTGGCACGCCTGTGGGGGGTGGGACTCAACGCAGACTCCTTCTGCAAGGGGGGTTCCGGACGGCTGGGTGGGCCTCCGGGCAGAGCAGGCTGGTGCGAAGAACGGATCGAAGAGTGCCAGCTGTCGGCTCCAATGTCAGGGCCGCGTCAAAAGGTTGGCTGGAAACGGTTCGTTGACCGATGAGACGTATCCGGTATCCGAACCATTCACCTTCGCGTGCGAAGGAGGGGGTCGATATCTGGAACGGTTGGTACCGGTTGCTAACACTTGCGCAACAAGAGGCCCCGTTCGGGCAATCGGCATTTGTCGTACGGGTGTTTGTCGTACTGTTTCCCGGTGCGCCAGATGTCCGTCGCCAGGGGAAGCCATGGGCACGCGCCACTGTCATAGACCACGTGCCAGGGGGGCCCATGAGGCATGTCCATTTTCCTGCGCAAAGACTGGCCGCAGCAGGCGCCGATCCGGCGCGGCTCGCGGCCGCCCCGGCGAGGCGGCTCGGCGACAAGGCCCGCTGGTACCTGCCCGCTGCCCTCACGGCCGACTTCCTGGGCGCCGCAGTCCCCGTAGGGCTGGTCTTCCAAGCGGCGCAGCAGGTCCGGCCGGTGTACTGCGCCCTCGGCGCGGCCCTGGCGTGGACCGGCGTGCAGGCGGTGCGCCGGCGGTACGCGGCCCGCGTGCTCGGAGAATCACGCGGTGTGCTGCCCGTCGTACACGACTGGCTGATTCTGATCGGTGTCCTGGCCGTGGCCCGCGTGGTGACCGGTGAGAGCACCCCGCGGCTGTCCGCGCTCGGCGCCCTGCTGCCCGCCCTGCTGATCACCGTGGCCTGCCACAAGCTGACCTACCGCCACCTCTCGGCGGCCCGCCGCGAGGCGCACGCCGTCAGCCGGGTCCTGGTGGTCGGCGAACCCGGCGCGGCCGAGTCCGTCATCGAGCACCTGGCGGCGCGCACCGACCACCCGTACGTCGTCGTCGGAGTGGTGCCGGTCGGCTCGGGCCCGATCGAGGGCGGGGTGCCCGTCGCGGCCCGGCTCGAGGCGGCCGCGCCCGAGGCCCGGAACGCGGACTCCGCCGCCCTGCTCGGCGCCGTCCGCAGTCACGATGCCGACCTGGTGCTGGTCGCCCCCGGCGCGCGGATCGCGGGGGAGCGGCTGCGCAGGGTCGCGTGGGCGCTGCACGACGCGGGCCTGGAACTCGCCGTCTTCCCCGGCCTCGTGGAGGTCTCCGTCAAGCGGCTGGAGACCCTGTCCGCGGGCGGGCTCGCCGTGCTGCGGGTGTTGCCGCCGGTGAGCCGCGGCATCCAGACCCTGCTGAAGTCGGTCCTCGACCGCACGGGGGCCGCGCTCGGGCTGCTGCTGCTCTCCCCGGTCTTCCTCGGGATCGTCCTGGCGATCCGCCTCGGCTCCCGCGGCCCGGCGTTCTACCGCCAGCGGCGCATCGGGCGCGACGGGGTCCCGTTCGTCATGTGGAAGTTCCGCACCATGGTCGTGGACGCGGACCGGCTCAAGAACGAACTGTCCGGGGCCAACGAGAACGACGGCCTGATGTTCAAGATCCGCCGCGACCCCCGGGTGACCCGGGTGGGCCGGCTGCTGCGCCGCACCTCCATGGACGAACTGCCCCAGCTGTTCAACGTGATGAGCGGGCACATGTCGCTCGTCGGGCCGCGCCCGCCGCTGCCGGAGGAGGTCGCCCAGTACGACGAGGTCGAGCTGCGCCGGCTCACCGTGCGGCCGGGCATGACCGGGCTGTGGCAGATCAGCGGACGCTCGGACCTGTCCTGGGACGAGACGATCCAGCTCGACCTTCAGTACGTCGACAACTGGTCGTTCACCAGCGACGTCGACGTCATGGGCCGTACCCTCCGCGCCGTCGTCGACGGTCGCGGAGCGTACTGAGGGGCCGCACCACGTGCCGTCGCGTTCAGCCCTGCTCGCGCCACCACCGGTAGGTGGCGGCGATGCCGTCCCGCAGCCCGATCTCCGGCTTCCAGCCGAGCGAGGTCAGGCGGGTGACGTCCAGGAGCTTGCGCGGCGTGCCGTCCGGCTTGGACGTGTCCCAGGCGAGCCGGCCGCGGAAGCCGGTCACCTCGGCGACGGTCTCGGCGAGGGCCTTGATGGTGAGGTCCTCACCGCAGCCGATGTTGACCGGCTCGTCGCCGTCGTAGCTGCCCAGCAGCACCGCGCAGGCGGCCGCCAGGTCGTCCACGTGCAGGAACTCCCGGCGCGGGGTGCCGCTGCCCCACAGGGTGACCTCGTCGCGTCCCTCGGCGGCGGCCTCGTGGAAGCGCCGGATCAGGGCGGGCAGCACGTGCGAGGTCTCGAGGTCGAAGTTGTCGCCCGGCCCGTACAGGTTCGTGGGCATCGCCGAGATGTAGGAGGCCCCGTACTGCTTGCGGTACGACTGCACCTGGACGATGCCGGCGATCTTCGCCAGGGCGTACGCCTCGTTGGTCGGCTCCAGCGGGCCCGTCAGCAGGGCGTCCTCGCTGATGGGCTGCGGGGCGAGCTTCGGGTAGATGCAGGAGGAGCCCAGGAACAG
The DNA here is from genome assembly GCF_042890265.1 of Streptomyces sp. NPDC002209. Classification (NCBI taxonomy): domain Bacteria; kingdom Bacillati; phylum Actinomycetota; class Actinomycetes; order Kitasatosporales; family Streptomycetaceae; genus Streptomyces; species Streptomyces sp. NPDC002209. The sequence goes on from NZ_JBIARX010000002.1 coordinate 317,881, forward strand.
CAGGCGGCCTACCCCGGCGGCGTGCGCGCCGCCGATGACGCTGAGCTGGATCTTGAGGTTGTCCTCGAGGAACTGCACCGGGTAGGTGCTGTTGGCCATGATCCCGCCGACCTTGGCGGCGGCCAGCACGACGGCGTCGGGGCGGACGTCCTTCAGGTACGCCTCCGTGGCGGCGGCATCGCGCAGGTCGAGGTCGGCGCGGCCCCGGGTGAGCACCTCGTGGCCGTCGGCGGTGAGCCGGCGGGCGACCGCGGACCCCACGAGGCCGCGGTGGCCCGCGACGAAGACTCGGGCGTTCGGGGGCAGGAGCGGCAGCGAACTTGTCATACCGCCGATGATGCCAGTCCGCCGCCGCGGGCAGCAGACGAGGTCCGGCCCCGCCGCCGGCGGCCGGCTCCGCGCGCCCGGGCCTGCTCCGGCTCGGCCCGGCACGGCGCAATCCGCCCGAAGGGGGCGGGACGACGCCGTGTACGGTACGCATCCAGCCCCTTGGGCACCGCGGCCGTACGCGCGCCGTCAGGTCCGGCGCGAAAACCGGGGCGCAGCCCCGGCCGGTTGGGCGGGACCCCGTCACCCGCGAGGTACGGCCCCACCGGCGGGCCGCACCGCCGCCCCCGAGGCCCTGCCTCACCAGAACAGACCGATACGACCCCCAGGGGGACCCACATGGGCAAGACCGCACTGATAACCGGCGTCACCGGGCAGGACGGCTCCTACCTCTCCGAGCTGCTGCTCTCCAAGGGCTACACGGTGCACGGCCTCGTGCGGCGGTCCTCCAGCTTCAACACCGAGCGCATCGACCACATCTACCAGGACCCGCAGACCGCCAACCGGTCCTTCGTCCTGCACCACGCCGACCTCTCCGACGGCGTGGCGCTCGTGAACCTGCTCCGCGAGATCAAGCCCGACGAGGTCTACAACCTCGGCGCCCAGTCGCACGTGCGGGTGTCCTTCGACGCCCCCCTCTACACGGGCGACGTGACCGGCCTCGGCGCCCTGCGGCTGCTCGAGGCGATCCGGGCCAGCGGTGTGGACACCCGGATCTACCAGGCCTCGTCCTCGGAGATGTTCGGGGCCACCCCGCCCCCGCAGAACGAGAAGACCCCGTTCCACCCGCGCAGCCCGTACGGCGCCGCCAAGGTCTTCGCGTACTGGACCACGGTGAACTACCGCGAGGCGTACGACATGTTCGCCGTCAACGGGATCCTCTTCAACCACGAGTCCCCGCGCCGCGGCGAGACCTTCGTGACCCGCAAGATCACCCGTGCGGTCGCCCGCATCAAGGCCGGTCTGCAGGAGCACCTCTACCTCGGCAACCTCGACGCGGTCCGCGACTGGGGCTACGCCCCCGAGTACGTGGACGCCATGTGGCGGATGCTCCAGCAGGACGAGCCGACCGACTACGTCGTCGCCACGGGCGTGGCCGCCACGGTCCGCGAGTTCGTCGAGTCGTCGTTCGCCCACGCGGGCCTCGACTGGGCCGAGCACGTGCGCTACGACCCCAAGTACGAGCGCCCGAGCGAGGTCGACGCCCTCATCGGCGACGCCTCCAAGGCCAACGAGCTGCTTGGCTGGAAGCCGACGGTGCTGGTGGCCGAACTGGCGCGGATCATGGTCGACGCCGACATCCGGCAGGTCGAGGACCAACTGGCGGGCGTGACGGTCCGCATCGACCGCTGAAGGCCTTATATTTCCCCTACGATTTGCCGTGTCCCGGTCATCTCCACTGGTATCGGTGGGTGTGGCCGGGGCAAACCTGCCGTATGTCCGCTGTGCGCCCTCAAACCTGAACCGTTCATTCCAAGTTGGTATGCAATGGGTCAAGGAAGGTGACCGGGTCCTCGCAGGAGCCCTAGTCTGCGCCAGTACATATGGCTGTTCGGATAGTTCAAGCCATCAAACCGGGCAACTGCCCTGGGGGGCTCATGCGTAGATCCAGAGGGCTGACTGCTGCCCTCGTCCTGTCACTGGCCGGCGCCGGCACCGGCATAGGGCTGGTGCTGATGCCCGAGGCGTCCGCCATCACGCCTCCCGTGGCATTCACCGCCGACGAGCTGCCCACCTGGCAGCCCAACGGCATCGTCTTTGCGATGGCCCAGGCGAACGGCACCGTCTTCGCGGGCGGCACCTTCTCGGCCGTCCGCCCGCCCGACGGCACCAGCGGCGCCGAGCAGGAAGCCGTGAACTTCGTGGCGCTCGACGCCGCGACGGGCAAGCCGACCTCGTGCAAGCTCGCCTTCACCATCGGCGACGGCAGCGCGACCGTACGTGCGCTGGCCGTCTCGAAGGACAAGAAGACCCTGTACGCGGGCGGCTACTTCGGCGCCGTCAACGGCACCCCGGTCTCCAGCGTCGCGGCGATCGACATCGAGAGCTGCACCCCCAGGGCCGCCTTCCACCCGGGCTTCCCCGCCACCGTGCGCGACCTCGCCGTCACGGACGACACCCTGTACGCGGCAGGCGACTTCGGCACCGTCGAGGGCCAGACCCGCGAGCGGTTCGCCGCGGTCGACGCCTCCTCCGGTGCGCTCAAGCCCTTCGTCGCCAACGCCGACGAGCCCGGCCGCGCGATCGAGATCACCCCGGACGGCAAGAACGCGCTCCTGGGCGGTGACTTCTTCTCGGTCAACGGCTCCAACACGCACGCCCTGGCCGTCGTGAACGCCACCACGGGTGCGGTCGCCAAGACGTACAGCAACATCCCGTCGAACTCCGTGGTCAAGGACATCGCCACCGACTCGACCGGCTTCTACACCGGCAACGAGGGCTCGGGCGGCGGCGTCTTCGACGGCCGCATCGGCCTCAGGCTGAGCGACTTCAGCGAGAAGTGGCGCGACCGCTGCCTCGGCGCGACGCAGGCCGTCCTGCCGTACGACGGCGTGCTCTACAGCTCCTCGCACGCGCACGACTGCTCGCTCGAGGGGCAGTTCCCCGACGGCAAGCGCAACTTCTTCAACGCGCAGCTGACCAACTACGAAGGCGCCTCCCCCGCGCCCGTGGACGGCTTCGTGCGCAGCCCGCGCAAGCTCGGCTGGCACCCCACCGCCAACGACGGCCTCGGCGAGGGCATCGGCCCGCGCGCCATGACGATCGCCGAGAAGGGCGACGTCAAGTACATGTGGGCCGGTGGCGAGTTCACCGCCATCAACGGCAAGCCCCAGCAGGCGCTGACCCGTTTCGCCTCCACCGGTGACGTCGGCGCCCCGACGACCCCGGTCGCGAGCGCCGGCAGCGTCAAGCCCGGCGAGGTCCAGGTGCGCTGGCGCACCAGCTACGACGCGGACGACAGCAAGCTGACGTACCGCATCTACCGCAACGGCTCCGCCACCCCGATCGCCACGGTCGCCGCCGAGTCCCTCGAGTGGGAGCGTCCCCAGGCCTCCTGGAACGACACCACGGTCAAGGCCGGCCAGTCCTACACCTACCGCGTGACGGCCACCGACGCGGCGGGCAACACCAGCGCCCTGTCGGCCACGGCCTCGGTCACGGTCCCGAGCTCGGTGCAGTCGTACCCGAACCAGGTCCGCGCCGACGGCGCCAACCTGTACTGGCGCTACGACGACACCGTCAGCCCGTACGTCGCCGACTCCTCCGAGGCCGGCAACACCAGCGGCATCCAGCTCAACGCCCCGGCCCTGCGCCAGACGCCCGGCGCGATCAGCGGCGCCAGCACGGCGATGGGCTTCAACGGCACCAGCCAGCAGGTGTACAGCGACCACCGCCAGACGGTGGGCAGCGCCTTCTCCGTCGAGACCTGGTTCAAGACGAACACCACGCGCGGCGGCAAGCTGATCGGTTTCGGCAACAACACCACGCGCAACAGCGGCTCGTTCGACAAGCAGATCTACATGACCAACACCGGTCGTCTGGTCTTCGGCGTCTACAACGGCTCGACGCGCACCGTCTCCACGGGTCTGTTCGACACGTACAACGACAACAAGTGGCACCACGTCGTCGGAACCCAGGGTCCCGCCGGCATGGAGCTGATCGTCGACGGCCAGAGCAAGGGCACGCTGAACGTCACCGGCTCCGCCGCGTACGAGGGCTACTGGCACGTCGGCGGAGACAACCTCTCCGGCTGGCCGACCAAGCCGACGAGCAACTTCTTCGCCGGCCAGATCGACGAGACGGCCGTCTACCCGAAGGCGCTCACCGCGGCCCAGGCCAAGAACCACTACGACCTGGCCAAGGCGCCCTCCGACACGGTCTCCAAGGTCTCCGCGACCGAGGACACCTACATCAACCAGGGCGCCCCGAGCGCCGCCAACGGCGCGAGCACCTCGCTCGCCGTCCGCGGCACCTCGGCGTACGAGACGTACCTGCGCTTCAACCTGCCGGCCGCGCCGGCCGGGCAGGTCCTGAAGTCCGCCGCGCTCCAGATCAAGACGTCGACCCAGGCGAACGCCGGTACGGCCGACAAGGTGTCCGTGGTCCCGGTCACCGGCACCTGGAGCGGTGCGAGCACCACGTTCAACAACAAGCCGACCCTGGGCACCACGCCGCTCGGCTCGTTCGCGAGCGTGCCGGACGGCTCGGCGGTCCAGAGCACCCCGCTGGACACCGCCGCGCTCTCCTCGGTGCTGGGCAGCAGCTACAGCCTGGCCCTGACGAGCACGGGCACCGACCCGCTGTGGATCTGGTCCATGGAGTCGACGGCAGCGGACGCCGCTCCGCAGCTCGTCCTCACCTTCGGCCCGAAGTAACCGTCTGACGGATGCGGGGCCCGGCGCGAAGGACAGCCGGGCCCCGCACCCCTATCCCACCCGATCAACCGGCACGTAATACAGGAGCCCTAGAGATGTACCGACGCTCCGCCGCGGCTGCTGTTCTGCTGGCCGCAGCTCTGACCCTGACCGCCTGCAGCTCGGGCGGCGACGGCAAGGCCGACGCCGCGGCCGCGAAGCCGAAGCCGCCGGCCTCGTCGGCGGCCCCGGACCCGGCGGACGCCACGGCTGCGCCGGCGTCGCCCGACGCGAAGCCGACGGGCCCGGTCCTGCCGGACGCGAAGCTCACCCCGAAGACGGGCAGCTTCAAGCCCAACGAGAAGCAGTACCTGAGCGGTCGGGTCCCGGAGAAGATGGACCCGGCGGCGGTCCTGCAGACCGGCCAGGAGTCCTGCCAGCGGGTGGAGCGCACCGCGAAGCGCGACAAGGACGCGGCGACCGGGTCCATCGTCGCGGGGGAGATCCCCGGGGCGAAGGACGCGATCACGTACCTGTGCCCGGAGCAGAAGCCGATCCTGGACGCGGCGTCCAAGGGCTTCGCCGACGGCACCCGCGAGTCGCCCGCGGCGGGCACCTACCGGGCGCTGACGCAGAGCACGACGTGCACCTGGGAGGCCAGGGGCAAGGACGGCGCCGTCCTGGCGTCGGGCCCGGAAACCGCCCCGAAGGCCGGCGACAAGATCACGGCCACGATCCCGTCGGGCACGGCGACGTTCACGTCGGCGGGCTGCTACGCCTGGATCCCGGCGTAGCGCACCCCGCACCGAAGAGAACGCCGCCCCCTGCCCGGACTCCGGGCGGCGGGCGGCGTTTTCGTTCGCCCGCCGGGGGTAGCCGCGCGGTCAGACGACCACGACTGCGGAGGCGGATCACATGGGAGGCATCGGCGGCTGTATCGCGCTGATCGTGGTGGGGGCAACCCTCACGTTCGCGACGGACTGGCAGATGGAGAGCGTCGACCTCGACGTCGTCGGCCTGATCATGATGGCGGCCGGCGCCATCGGACTCGCCGTCTACGCGAGCGTCTTCAGGCGCCGGCGCACGGCGGCCCTCCCGGTGGTGGACGAAACCCGCCGCGAGGTCTAGGCCGTCTCTTCCGACCTAGCCCTGCCGGCAGGCCTTCTCGTAGACCGGCAGGAGGGTGTCCAGGACCGCGTCCATCGAGAAGGACTCCGCGGCCAGTTTGCGGGCCGACAGGGAGGCTTCCGCGTTGGACTGCGGGTCCAGGAGGGCGAGGACGGCCTCGGCGACACCCGCCGGGCCCGGGGCGACCGCCCGGCCGGCGCCGGCGGACGCGATGTCCCGGGCCAGGCCGTTCGAGTGGGTGACCACCGACGGGACGCCCACCGAGAGGGCCTCGAGCACCGACATCGGGAACGGCTCGTCCACCGACGGCAGCACGTAGACGTGGGCCCGGCGCAGCTGCGACAGGACCTCGGCGGTGGACAGCGCGCCCGGGACCGTGAAGCGGGACGTGAGCCCCAGCTCCGCGATGCGCGCGCGGACCGCCGGCAGCTCGCCCTCGTCCGGGCCGGCCACCACGAACTCCGCGTCCGGGTGCGCCGCCAGGATCGCCGGGGCCGCGTCCACGAAGTCCACCGGGCGCTTACGGGCCTGCAGGCGCGCCGAGTACAGGATGCGCGGGGGACCGGCGAGCGCCGGCCGCTCCTCCTGCGCCGGGGTGCCGTTCACCAGCCGGACCGCCCCCGGCAGCGGGGCGCCCACCACCGCGTCGAGGCCCTCCCGTTCGTGCGGGGTCAGGTACAGCACCGCGTCCGCCCCGCGCAGCAGCCGGCGTACCGCCACCGCGTCCAGCACCTTGGCCAGCAGCTTCTCGCTCGGGTCCACCATCCCGTGGGTCTGCAGCACCAGCGGCTTGCCGGCCCGCAGCGCCGCCAGGGCCACCGGCAGCGTCACCAGGTCCCGCGCCAGGTGGACGTGGACCACGTCCGCGTCCCGGACCAGCCGGCCCGCCGAGGCCAGCAGGGCCGGCGAGGTCATCCCGCTGAAGCCCAGGGGGAGAAGGCGCCGGGCCGGGAACAGCTTCGCCGGGACGCCCTCCACCGAGGTCGGCCACGGGTCCGGGAAGCCCTCGCCCAGCGCCAGCAGCCGCGCCTCGTGGCCGCGGCCCCGCAGGCCCTCGGCCAGGTTCAGCGCGACCCGGACCGGGCCGCCGAACGCGTGCGAGGGGGAGTGGAGCGTGACGGCGTGCAGGACTCTCACTTGGGCTCCTCGACCGGGCGGCGCTGCCCGTCCATCGTCTGCAGGGTCAGGGCAGGAAGGTTTCTGTGGACCACCGAACCGGCGCCCGCCACCGCGCAGCGGCCCATCGTGACCCCGGCCAGCACGGTCGCCCGCACGGCCACCCACGCGCCGTCCTCGACCACGATCGGCGCGTTGCGGTACCGGAAGTCGGCGGCCCGGTGGTCGTGCGAACCGGTGCACAGCATGGCTTCCTGCGAGATGCACACGTTCGCCCCGATGGTCACCGGCTCCAGGTTCAGCAGCCAGGCGCCCTCGCCGATCCACGTGTGGTCCCCGACGGTGAGCTTCCACGGCCACAGCACCCGCACCCGGTGCCGGATCAGCACGCCCTCGCCGATCTGCGCGCCGAACGCCCGCAGCAGCGCGACCCGCAGCCGGGCCGGACAGAACCACGCCATGAACAGCGTGTTCATCACGGCGAACCAGAGCGCCTGCGTCAGCAGCCCGCGCCCCTTGTCGTACCCGGCCAGCGTGAAGGCAGGAAGATCACGCAACGGTCGCCCCTCATCGTCCTTCGCAGGCGCGCCTCCCCGGGCGCCGCCCGCTCAGACTAGACTGCGCGCGGACCAGGCACATGGGGTGGGGGCAGCAGTGGCAACGGACATACGCAAGCCCTCCGTGACCCCGCCGGTTCCCGAGCTCGAGGACGAGCACAAGTGGGGCCGGGTCACCACCCCGCGCACGCTGCTGTCGCGCGCCCTGTCCGTTCCGCTCATCCTCGGCTTCACCGTCTTCCTGCCGCTGTTCGTGGCCGTCCAGTCCGGCGACGGCCAGCGCGACGCGGCCTTCTGGCTCCAGCTCCTGCTCACGATGTACGCGGGCGCCCGGCTCTCCGCGATGGTCCTCACCAGCCGCCGCAAGCTGCTCCAGGGTTCCTTCTGGCTGTTCGTGTACATGGCGATGGGCGTCGCCCCGCTCGCGCAGGCCGTCCTCGGCCGGGTCCCGACCCCCGTGGTCGGCCCCCGCTCCGACCTCACCATCGCCATCGGCCTGGTCCTGCTCGGCTGCACGGCCTTCGACGTCGGCGTCCTGCTCGCCCGCCACCGGCCGGCCGGCCGCGCCGGCGGCTCCCAGAAGGAGCCGCGCCCGGTCATGGCCCACCGGCGCCGCCTCCAACTGCTCACCGGGCTCGCCTTCCTGTGCAGCGCGGCCTTCATCATGAAGCTCGGCGGCCCGGCGGTCTTCTTCTCCAGCCGCCAGGAGATCATCGCGGGCATCGAGGAGGCGGGCGTCTCCAACGGCGACGGCCAGGCCGGCCAGGCCCTGCTGCGCGGCTTCGGCACCGTCCCGGCGCTGCTCGCCCTGCTGCTGTACACGCGCTGGCTGATCACCTCGACGTACGCCCGCCGCAAGGTCTCGATCATCGTCACCTGGGGGGCGCTCGCCCTGCTGAACCTGGTGGTCAACAACCCGATCTCGAACCCGCGGTACTGGTTCCTCACGGTCATGTTCGCGCTGCTCTTCACCGTCTTCCCGGTGAGCGCCGCGATGTACCGGGTCGCGCTGTCGATGGCCGTGGTGATCGCCCTGCTCGTGTTCCCGTTCGCGGACCGCTTCCGGTACGACGAGAAGAACTACAAGCCGGTCGAGACGACGTCGTTCCTGGAGCCGATGGCGCTGAAGGACTACGACCAGATCGGCATGTTCGCGAACACGATCACCTACTCGAACTCCGGGCCCGGGCACTACTACGGGCGCCAGCTCGCGGGATCGGTCTTCTTCGCGGTGCCGCGCTCGGTGTGGCCGGGCAAGCCGCGGGACACGGGCGTGATGGTCGGCCAGTGGATGGGGACGGTCAACACCAACCTGTCGTCGCCGATCTGGGCCGAGCTGTGGCTCGACTTCGGGTCGCTGGGCATGGGAGCCGGGCTGCTGGGGATGGGCTACGCGTCCGCGCGCGTGGACCGCCGGTACGCGAAGCGCGCCACGCGCAGGTCCCCGCCGGGCAGCCTGATCTCGGTGGTGGTCCCGCTGGTGGCGGGCTATTCGTTCATCCTGCTGCGGGGGCCGCTGCTCCAGGCCTCCGGCCGTGTGGCGATAGCCGGCCTCTGCCTGGCGCTGGTCGCGACGTACCGCCAGGACAGGTCCACCACCCTGCGCTGACCCCCGCGGAGCGGGCCCTGCCCCGCCCCTGCCCCCGACAACGGCGGTGCAGGCGAACGGGGTCCGGCGCCGGACCCGGCAATCGGGGTCCGGTCAGGCCGCGGTGGTGACCGGCGCCGGCACCGGGGCCGGGACACGGGAGACGCGCAGCCAGGCCGCCGCGGCCTTGAGGGCCGAGCCGGCCGCCAGGCCCCACGCGGCGCCGGCCACGCCCCAGGCCACGTACCCGCCCAGCAGCAGCGCCACCGAGAGCAGGGAGAACACGACCTGGAGCGACAGCGTGGCCTTCGGGGCCAGCACCCGCAGGGTCAGCAGGGCGCACGTGCCCAGGCCCATCACCGCGTACTGCGCGCCCGTGGCCGGGAGCAGCGCGCAGGCCGCGCCCCACGTGTCGCCCAGCAGCTGCCGGCCGACCGCCTCCGGCAGCGCGTACAGCACGGCCCCCCACCCGGCACCGAGCACGGCCAGTACGCCGCCCATCAGCAGCGTCAGCCGGACCACGCCCCGCTTGCCCGAGGCGCGGCCCACCACCGGCGGCCCGAACGCGTTCGCCGAGTTGAACAGCACGTTCAGCGGCCCGAAGAGCGTGGTCGCGCCGCGCAGCGCGCCCACCGCCAGCGGGGTGGCGAACAGCCCGAGGCCGAGGACCGCCAGCTGGCTGGAGCCGTTGCCCACCGCGAACTCGACCACGAACCGCCGGCCCAGGTGCCCGCGCCGCAGGTACGGCCGCAGGTCCGCGGCAGCGCCCCGTACGTACGGGCGCAGCAGGAACAGCCCCAGCGCCAGCGCCGGAAGCGCCGAGACCCCCCACACCAGCACCAGCCGCCCCGCCGAGGCCCCTTCGGGCTGCAGCAGCAGCGCAGCGACCACGCACGCCAGCCGCAGCGCGTCCGCGGCCAGCGCCCGCTCGGGGGTGCGGAGCGCGGAGAAGCAGTACCGCAGCCCGTCCTGGACGAGCACCAGCGGCAGTACGAGGCCGAGCGCGAGGAAGGCCCGGCCGCCGGACCCGGGCAGGCCGAGGCCGACGACCACCAGCGCTGCGCCCGCCGCCGCCGAGGCGGCCGCGGTGAACGCGAGGCCCGAGCGGCACACCGCGCCCAGCCGGTCCTCGTCCTTCTCCAGCACCACCGTCTGGCCGACGTACGCCATGTTCAGCCCGAGGAGCACGCTGAAGGTCACGTACACCATCGAGAAGTCGGCGAAGCCGGACGCCGAGGACAGCCGGGCGGCCAGCACGAGCACCAGGATGTTGGTGGCGCTGGACGCGGCCTGGTCCAGGACCGAGGAGACGGCGGCGAGGCCGCGCCGGCTCATCTGCGGCCCATGCGCACCGTGCGCAGGGCCACCGTGTCCGTGCCGTCGCCCGGGATGTGCTGCTCCGGCTCGGCCTGCCGGTTCGCCTGGTGCGCCTGGTTCGGCTGCCGCGTGAGCGGCTGCGGCTGAGGCGCGGACGGCCGGGCCGGGGCGGCCGCAGCCTTCGACTTGCCGCCGCGGCCGCGCTTCTCGCCCGGCAGCGGGGCGTGCAGCACCGCGCCGAGCACCGTGCCGCCGGCGCCGCTGATCAGCTCGCGGATCCGGGACAGGTCGCTGCGGTGGACGGCGCGCGGGTCGCAGACGACCAGGACCCCGTCGACGCGGTCGACGAGCGCGAGGGCATCGGCGTACGAGAGCACGGGCGGCGCGAGCACGACGACCGTGGAGTTGGGGGAGTCCGCCTCGGAGATCAGCCGGGTGGCGCGCGGGGAGGTCAGCGCACGGGGCACGTTGCGGACCGGCTCGCCCGGGATCAGGTCGAAGGCGCCCGACTCACCGGCGTCGACGACGAGCTGGCGTCCGTCGGGCCAGTCGGAGTCGCCCTGCGCGGAGGCGTGCCCGCCGGCGGCCGGGCCGCCGGGCGTCTGGCTCCAGCGCGGCCGCCCGCCCGCACCGGTGGGCAGCTGGCTGGCCAGTACCGGGGTGCGCAGGTCGGCCTCGATGAGCAGGACGTCCTTGCCGGTCTCCGCGAAGGAGGCGGCCAGGTTCACGGCCGCGGCGGCGGCGGTCTCGCTGCTGCCGCGCGGGGCGACGACGAGCAGCCGGCGCCGGTCGGCGAAGCGGGAGTCGTAGGCGAGCCGGAAGGCGACCGAGCGGAACTCCTCGGCGAGCCGGGGGTCCTCCTCGCCGGCCGCGAGCAGCGGTCCGCCGATGGTCTTGGCCCGCGGCAGGTAGCCGAGCACGGGGGCGCGCAGGGCCCGCGCGACATCGCCCTCGGAGCGCGGCGCCGGGTCGAAGACGAGGCGGACCCACGCGGCGAGCAGGCCGAGTGCGAGGCCCACGGCCGCGCCGAGCGCGAGCGACATCGGGATGCCCGGGCCGTCGGTGTCGGACGGCGGGGTCGCGGCGCTGGTGACCCGGCCCGGGGTCATGTCCAGGGCCTGGAGCTTGGCGATGTTGCTGTTGAGCGTGTTGACCTTGCTCTGGAGGTCCGTCTTCGAGGAGTACGCGGCGTCGCGCCCCGGACCGGCCGGCATGGCGTTGATCTGCTTGACGAGCTCGTCGAGGTTCTTGGCGACCGGATCGCGCTGCTCCTGGTAGCCCTTGACCATCTTGTCGCGGGTGACGTCGAGGGATTCCTGCCGCTTGAGCAGGTAGGCCTCGGTCATCGCGTTGGCGCGGGTCGCGGCCTCCTTGGGGGAGGACGCGGTGTACGTGAAGCGCAGCACCATCGTCTGCGGCGGGTTGGTCACCTGGAGGCCGCTGCGCAGGCCGGCGAAGTCCTTCGAGGACACGCCGAGCTTCTTCGCGGCCTCGTTGGCTATGGAGGAGCTGAGCGCGACCTGCCGCTCCGAACCGATGTTGATCGCCTTGTCGGGCGCGAGGCTCGGGTTGAACGGGTCGTCGGTGGGTGCGCGCAGCACGATGTCCGCGGTCGCGACGTAGGTGTCGGCCGTGGAGATGCCGAGGTAGACGCCGCCCAGCAGGCCGATGCCGACACCCGCGCCGAGGAGGCGGCGGTAGCGCAGGAGCTGCTTGAACTGGTCCCTGAGGAGATCAGGTTCGTCCTCCGCCGGGACCGCTGCAGGGCGATTCGTCTCGATCACGGCTGCGGACCCCCAAGTGCTTCGTCTATCAGTGCGTCGATGCGGGCCAGGCCCGCGTCACGGCTCAGGTGGGCCGCCACGTGGCGGGGCCCGGCCGCCCCCAGTGCATCCGCGCCCTCGGGGTCCTCGGCGAGGGCCCGTACGGCCTTCAGCAGGGCGTGGGGGTCCTCCGGTGGTACGAGCACCCCTGCGCCCGAGCGTTCCACTTCCTGGGCGGTACCGCCCTCCGCCGCGACGGAGGCGACGACGGGCCGGCCGGCCTGGAAGTAGGAGGTCAGTTTGGACGGCACGCTCATGTCGAGCACGGCCGCGTGCTGCGTCACGGCGAGCACATCCGCCGCCGCGAGGATATCCGGGAACTCTCCGTCGGCGGCAGGGGGGATGATGTCCAGGTTCGGTACGTCGGCCGCGAGGTCGGCGAGGGCCGAGCGCTGACTGCCGTCGCCCATGAGGACGAAACGGACACCCGGATCGAGGCGGGCGGCGCCGACGAGGACCTCGAGGCCCTGCTTGAGGCCCATGTTCCCGGAGTGCAGGACGACCGGCTGGCCGGGTGCCCAGCCCAGGTGGCGGCGGGTCTGGCCGCGCGGCCTCGTGGGCTGCGGGACGTGGGACCAGTTGGGGACGAGGCGGATCTTCTTCGGGTCCACGCCCATGCCGACGACCCGGTCCACGAAGGTCTCGTGGATGACGCCGACCAGGGTGGCCCGCTTCAGGGCGTACGCCTCCGCGCGCCCGGCGATCGCGGCCGCCTTGTCGCCGCCGCTGATCCCGCTCTGTGCGGCGGCCGCGCCCATCAGGTCCTGGACGACGGGGATGTACGGGACCTTCCAGCGCGCGGCGAGCCGGGCGGCGACGACGCCGCCGGCCAGGCTGGGCATCTGGGCCATGACCGCGTCCGGGCGCGGCATCCGGGGCGGGGCCACGGTGCCGTGGAGCAGAATCGATCCCTCAAACAGGGCCCGCTTGACGGCGGTCTGACGGGGCGGCACGGTGTGTGCACGCCGGTGCACGGTGACTCCGGCGCGCTGTTCCGTGCGCCGCAGCGCCCCCTTGTACTCCGGCTCCAGCGACCATGACGGGTAGTGCGGCATGCCGGCGAGGACATGGATGTCATGGCCGAGATCAGCCCAGTGCTCCGCGATCTGGGTGGCGTACGGCCCAATCCCCGCGTGCTCGGGAGCGTAATTGGTGGAAACCAGCAGTAGGCGCCGGTGACCGGATCTCGACACTGAACGTCCCCTTCTCCCCAGGATGATGCGCACGTCACCCTATTCGTTCACCGACAGGCTGCGGAACGTGCACGCTATTGTCTGCTAATCCGCCACACCGGGGGGTGTGGCCGCTGGGGGGTAACTCATGACGGAGCGCGACATGTCCGAACTTGGTGCGCCTGCGCACAGACCGTACCGAGTCGGGTATGCCCCGGGCGCCTACGATCTGTTCCATATCGGGCATCTCAATATCCTTCGGCACGCCCGGAGCCAGTGCGACTACCTGGTGGCCGGGGTGGTCTCCGACGAGATGGCGGAACTGGCCAAGGGCAGGCGCCCGATGATCCCGCTCGTCGAGCGCCTCGAAATCGTCCGCAGCGTGAAATACGTGGACGCCGCGTTCGTCGAAACGGTCCCGGACAAGGTGGAGACCTGGAAGCAGGTCCGCTTCGACGTGATCTTCAAGGGCGACGACTGGCGGGGCACCCCCAAGGGCGACAAGCTGGAGAAGGACTTCGCCGCCGTCGGCGTCGACGTCGTCTACTTCCCCTACACGGTGCACACCTCCAGCACCCAGCTGCGCCGGGCGCTGGACGCGCTGTCCGAACCGCTCAGCGCGGAACGGCGCTGAGCTCCCGGAACCACTTCGCGAGGAACGCCAGCAGGAACAGCGCGGCGATCGCGCCGAGTCCCGCGTACGCCCAGCGGAACAGCCCCCCGCCCCCGAGCACGAGGAACACCAGGCAGAACACCCCGTAGTCCACGGGCAGCAGCGCCACCGCACGCACCGTCGACGGTGTGGCGGCGGGGCTGCCCGGCGTCGGCTTGGGCTTGAGCTTCTCGGTCAGCAGCCCGCCGAAGAAGGTGACGACCGAGGCGAACTGGAAGCCCAGCGGCACCAGCAGCCAGCCGTCCCCGCCCGTCCCGTACGCGTCGGGGAAGCGGTGGAACGCGATCAGCACGCAGGTGTGCAGGGCGGTCAGCTTGGCGCAGTCCACGACGTGGTCGAGCCATTCGCCCGCCGCGCTGCCGCCCCCGCGCAGCCGGGCCAGCTGCCCGTCGGCGGAGTCGAACGCGAAGCCGACGGCGAGCGCGGCCCACACGGCGACGCCCAGCCCCCACGAGGGCGCGGCGAGCGCGACGGCGGCCACGGCGGCGAAGCTGAAGGCGGCGCTGACCAGCGTCACCTGGTTCGGGGTCAGCCCGAGCGCGTACGACACGGCGGCCAGGTAACGCCCCGCGGGCCGGTTGACGAACCGCGAATAGAGCGACACCCCCTTCGCCGACTTCTGCGCCCCGCGCAGCTCCCGCAGCGCGGTCCCGACCTTCGCCATGCGTACCCCTGATTTCCTGCGGCGGAACACGTGTACGGGTGCACGTGTGTACGAGGGCACATCATCGCAGGGCGAGTGAGGGTTCCCGCTCCGGTTGCCTGCGGACGTCCGGGAGCAGCAGTACCGACAGGTTCGCCGCGGCGCTCAGGGCGGCCGCCACCAGCAGCGGCGCCGCGGTACCGGTGACCCCCGCCAGCGGCGCCGCCACCGCCAGCCCCAGCGGCCGGGCGGCGAAGGAGATCAGGGTGTCGAACGAGCCGACCCGGCCCAGCGTCTCCAGCGGGATCCGGCGCTGCATCTCGGTCTCCCACAGCGGACTCAGCACGCCCAGGCCGAACATCGCGACGAAGAAGGCCGTCGCCGTCACCGCCGCGGGCAGCCGCAGCGCGAGCGCCGTGAGCGGCAGGGCCTGTGCCGAGGCCCCGACGGCCACCCCGTACAGCGGCCGCCGCACGGGCAGCCGGCCGGCGGCCCAGACCCCGACGAGCATGCCGGCGGTGCCCACCTGGGCGATGACCACCCAGGTCGCCGCCCCGCCCAGGCTCTGTACGGCGATCAGCGGTCCCAGGGTGAGCAGCAGGCCGGCCGCGAGGTGCCAGACGCCGTGGGCGAGCACATTGGCCAGGAACCAGGGGTGGCGCCGGGTCTCGGACCAGCCGGCCCGCAGTTCGGCGGTGAACCCGGCGCGGGTGCGCACGAGCGGCGCCGGGGCGGTGCGCAGCCCGCCGAGGGTGAGTGCGGAGGCGGCGAACAGCGCGCCGGTCAGCAGGGAGGACCAGCCGGCCCCGAGGACCAGCATCATCGTGCCCGCGGCGGCGGGCCCCGCCATCTGTGCGAGCCCGGTCGCCACCCCGAGCCGGGAGTTGACCCGCAGCCGGCCCTCGGCGGGGACGACGGCGGCGACGAGCGTGCGGGCCGAGGGGTTGCCGAAGGCGACGCCGGCGCCGGTGACCGCGGCCAGGGCCGCGAGTTCGGGGATGCGCACCGGACCGGTCAGCAGCAGCATCCCGGTCGCGACCTGGGCCGCGGCGCGCACCAGGTCGGCGGCCAGGACGACCCGCCGGGCGGGGAAACGGTCGGCGGCCACGCCCGCGACGGGCAGCAGGAGCAGCATCGGGAGCAGTTCGCTCGCGAGCACGATGCCGAGGTCTGCGGCCGAGCCGGTGCGCACGGCGGCCAGGGTGAGGGTGGTGGGGATCAGGGCGCTGGCGAAGGCCGCGAAGGTGCGCCCGGCGAGAAGCCGCCAGATCGACGAGGTCATGACAGCGGATAATATTTCGCCAGCGAATCATTCGTCAACGAAGTATCACGTCCGGGGTGCGATACTTCCGACCATGGACACGGAGTACGCCGAGGATTCGGTCGACCGGCACATCGCCCGCTGGAGCGGCAAGGTCCCCTTCGACGTGCCCACCGAGGCGGTCATCACGCGGATCCAGCTCCTGGCCAAGCACGTGAAGTACGGCAAGGAACGGGCCCTGGCCGAGACCGGACTGCAGGAGTTCGAGTTCGAGACCATGCACCGGCTCGCCTCCCGGGGCGCACCCTGGCGGGCCCCCTCCGCCGAACTCGCCGCCGAACTGCTGCTCTCCCCGGCCGGGATGACCGGCCGCCTCGACACCCTCGAGAAGTCCGGGCTGGTCCGCCGGGTGCGCGCCTCGGGGGACCGGCGCCGGGTCGACGTCGAGCTGACCGACGACGGCCACCGGCGCTGGACCGAGGCCATGCGCTGGCGCGGCATCGCCGAGGCCGAGATGGTCGAGCCCCTCGACGACGGGGAGCGGGCCGCGCTCTCCGCCCTCCTCAAGCGGATGCTGCGGCACGTCGAGGAGAAGCAGGAGAAGTAGCGGCCGCTTCCCGCGCCCCTCGGCCCGCGCCCCTCAGCCCACCACCCGCAGCAGCAGGACCGAACGGGCCGGCACCGTCAGCGTCTCCCCGCCCCGCACCCGGGTGCCGGGAGGCGCCGCCTGGTCCTCCCGCGAGGTGTCCAGCACCAGTTCGTACCCCGCCGCCCACGGCGCGCCCGGCAGCACCCACGCCGCCGGCCGGTCCCCGGCGTGCAGCAGCGCCAGGAAGCTGTCGTCGCTCACCTGCCGCCCCCGCTCGTCGCGCCCCGGGATGTCCCGCCCCGACAGGTACATCCCGAGCGCGGCGGCCGGCGCGTACCAGTCCCGCTCGGTCATCTCCACGCCCGCCGGGGTGAACCAGGCCAGGTCCCGCAGCCCGTCCGCGCCCTGCGGCCGCCCCGAGAAGAACGCCCGCCGGCGCAGCACCGGATGCTCCTGGCGCAGCGCCACCAGCCGCGCGGCCAGCGCGGCCAGCTCCCGCCAGGCCGGGTCCTCCAGCAGCGACCAGTCCACCCATCCCGTCTCGTTGTCCTGGCAGTACGCGTTGTTGTTGCCGCCCTGCGTACGCCCGAACTCGTCGCCGGCCACCAGCATCGGCACCCCGGTGGACAGCAGCAGCGTGGTCAGCAGGTTGCGCAGCTGCCGCCGCCGCAGCACCCCGATCCGGGCATCGTCCGTCTCCCCCTCCGCCCCGCAGTTCCACGAGCGGTTGTCGTTGGTCCCGTCGCGGCCCGCCTCCCCGTTGGCCTCGTTGTGCTTGCGCTCGTACGACACCAGGTCGCGCAGGGTGAAACCGTCGTGCGCCGTCACGAAGTTCACCGAGGCGTACGGCCGCCTCCCGCCCCACGCGTACAGGTCGCTGGAGCCCGACAGCCGGTACCCGAGATCCCGCACGTCCGGCAGCGCGCCGCGCCAGAAGTCCCGTACGGCATCCCGGTACCGGTCGTTCCACTCCGTCCACAGCGGCGGGAACGCCCCCACCTGGTAGCCGCCCGAGCCCACGTCCCACGGCTCGGCGATCAGCTTGACCCGCCGCAGCACCGGGTCCTGGGCGATGACCGCGAGGAACGGGGAGAGCATGTCCACGTCGTGCATCGAGCGGGCCAGCGCCGCCGCCAGGTCGAAGCGGAAGCCGTCCACCCCCATCTCCGTCACCCAGTAGCGCAGGGAGTCCGTGATGAGGCGCAGCACGTGCGGCCGCCCGGCGTGCAGGGTGTTCCCGCAGCCCGTGTAGTCGGCGTACCGGCGCTGGTCGGACTGGAGCCGGTAGTAGCCCCGGTTGTCGACGCCGCGCAGCGAGAGCGTCGGGCCCAGCTCGCCCGCCTCCGCCGTGTGGTTGTAGACCACGTCGAGGATGACCTCGATCCCGGCCGCGTGCAGGGCCTTCACCATCCGCTTGAACTCGCCGACCTGCTGCCCGGCCGTACCGGACGAGGAGTAGCCGGCGTGCGGGGCGAAGTAGCCGATCGAGTTGTAGCCCCAGTAGTTGCGCAGCCCCCGGCGCAGCAGGTGGTCCTCGTGCGCGAACTGGTGCACCGGCAGCAGCTCGACCGCCGTCACCCCGAGCCGGGTCAGGTGCTCGACCGCCGCCGGATGGGCCAGGCCCGCGTACGTGCCGCGCAGCTCCTCGGGCACACCCGGATGGCGCATCGTGAACCCGCGCACGTGCAGCTCGTAGATCACCGAATCGGCCCACGGGGTCTTCGGCCGGACGTCGTCCGCCCAGTCGTCGTCATCGTGGACCACGACCCCCTTGGGGACGTACGGCGCCGAGTCGCGGTCGTCGCGCACGGTGTCCGCGATGTACTGCTGCGGCCAGTCGCGGACGTGCCCGTACACCTCCGGAGGCAGCACGAAGTCCCCGTCGACGGCCCGTGCGTACGGGTCCAGCAGCAGCTTCGCCGGATTGAACCGGGCCCCCGTCCACGGGTCCCAGCGGCCGTGCACACGGAACCCGTACCGCTGCCCGGGGCGCACGCCGGGCAGGAAGCCGTGCCAGATCTCGTGCGTCAGCTCGGTCAGGGCGCAGCGGGTCTCGGCGCCCTCCGCGTCGAAGAGGCACAGCTCCACCGCCTCCGCGCCCTGGGCCCACAGCGCGAAGTTCGTGCCCGCCGTCCCGTCCGGTCCGGTGCGAAAACGCGCCCCGAGCGGGTGTGAGGACCCCGGCCACACCGGCGGCCCCGGGCGGGTGACGGCCCGTAAGGCCGGCTCGAGGTCCCGTGCCACCGCGCCGTTCACCCGGCCGTTGACGTGCGGGACGGGCGGCGCGGCCCCGCCGCCGCGGACCGCGTCCACGGCCCCCACCGAATCCACGGCCTCCACCGGATCCGGCGACTCCACTGACTCCGCTGACTCCATGGCGGCGGCATCCACCGCCTCTTGCTCGGCTGCGCTCGACACTGCCCGCCTCCACGGCTCCTGGGTACCGGCGGGGGAAGGGGAGAGTGCGGCCCCGGCGTCCCGGCCTGGGCCCGCCCCCGTCTGGTCCTTCCCACTGTTCTGCCCGGAGAGATCTGCCCGGAACGTGGCCCGCGCTCACGTTTCCCCCGGAGGGGGCCCGTCGTTGGAGGGATCGTGACACTTCTGACAAGGCGGGCAGGGGCGGGCTTGGCGGCCGTGGCGGCATGGGCGGCCCTGCTGGGCGGCCTGGCCGGATGCACCGGGAGCGGCGGTTCCCCGGTCGAGATCCAGCTCCCCGGCAAACCCCGCTCGCCCGACGAGGCCATCCGGATCACCCCCGAGGACAACGCCAAGGGGGTCCCGGCCGAAGGCCCGCTGACGGTCAGAGTGCCCGAGGGCCGCCTCGAGCGGGTCGTGGTCACCAAGGTCGAGGACGCCCAGGAGGAGCGCGTCCCCGGCTCCATCGCCCCCGACGGCCTCAGCTGGAGCCCCGACCCCGCGGGCGGCAAGCTCGCCCTCGCCGCCAAGTACACCGTGGACGCGGTCGCCCTCGACGGGCACGACCGCCGCCAGGCCCGGCACACCAGCTTCACCACCTACGTCCCCGAGGAGCGGTTCATCGGCTACTTCAAGCCCGAGAACCGCTCCACCGTCGGAACCGGCATGATCGTCTCCTTCAACTTCAACCGGTCGATCGAGAACCGCGCCGACGTCGAGCGGGCCGTCACCGTCACCTCCAAGCCCCCGGTGGAGGTCGTGGGCCACTGGTTCGGCAACGAGCGCCTCGACTTCCGGCCCAAGCAGTACTGGAAGCCCGGGACCGAGGTCACCGTCACGATGAACCTGCGGGACGTGCAGGGCGCGCCCGGCTCGTACGGCATCCAGGACAAGGCGGTCACCTTCACCGTGGGCCGCTCCCAGGTCTCCACCGTGGACGCGGAGGCGCACACGATGGAGGTCCGCCGGGACGGGAAACTGCTCTCCACCCTCCCGATCAGCGCCGGAGCGCCCAAGAACACCACCTACAACGGGAAGATGGTGGTGCTGGAGATGTTCGACGTGACCCGGATGAACGGCCAGACCGTCGGCTTCGGCGGCGAGTACGACATCCCCGACGTCCCGCACGCCATGCGGCTCACCACCTCCGGGACCTTCCTGCACGGGAACTACTGGGCCAGCCCCGACACCTTCGGTTCCACCAACACCAGCCACGGCTGCGTGGGGCTGCGCGACGACAGGGGCGGCGGTTCGGACACCCCGGCCGGCTGGTTCTTCGACCGCACCCTGGTCGGGGACGTGGTGGAGGTCGTCAACTCCCAGGACAGGACCGTGGCGCCGAACAACGGGCTGGGCGGCTGGAACATGGACTGGGCGCACTGGGTCGCGGGCTCCGCCCTCGGCTGACACGCCGAGGACCGCTGTCCGCGCCCGACACGCCGGTCCTTCTCCGTTCTTGGGACGGAACGGTGACAAGACCGTTTCTCTTCGTGATCCCCCCATGTGATTTCCTGTCGACAAGCGCGCGACTGTCCGCGCGCGGGGGACATGGGGAGAAGAAGAGTGAACGTGCAGCCGATACGCGGCCGCGCCCGCCGCACCGGCCTGCCGGCCCTCCTGCTCGGAGCGGCACTGCTGCTCACGAGCGCGTGCAGCGGGGGCGGCGACACCGGCGGCGGAGCCGGCGGCAACGGCGGGGGCGGCGGGGGCGGGAAGACCGGTACCGAGGCGTCCAAGGCCGTTGTCAGCGTCAAGCCGGACGACGGCGCCAAGGAGGTCGCCACCAGCGGCATCCTGAAGATAACCACCACCGGCGGCAAGCTGACCACTGTGACCGTCGCCGACACCAAGGGCAACGCCGTCGACGGCAAGCTCGCCGAGGACGGCGCGAGCTGGGAGCCCGCCCGCAACCTGGCCGCCGCCACCGAGTACAAGGTGCACGCCGTCGCCAAGGACGAGGCCGGCCGGGAGTCCGCCAAGGACACCACGTTCACCACCCTGACCCCGACCAACACGTTCGTCGGCCACTACACGCCCGAGGACGGCGAGACCGTCGGCGTGGGCATGCCGGTGTCGTTCAACTTCACCCGCGGCATCACCAACACCGAGGCCGTCGAGAAGGCCATCACCGTGACGGCCGAGCCGTCCGTGCCGGTCGAGGGCCACTGGTTCGGCAACGACCGCCTCGACTTCCGCCCCGAGAAGTACTGGGCCGCGGGCACCAAGGTCACTGTGAAGATCGCCCTGGACGGGGTCGAGGGCCGCCCCGGCGTCTACGGCAAGCAGACCCGTACGGTCACCTTCACCATCGGCCGCTCGCAGGTCTCCACGGTCGACGCGAGCGAGCACACGATGCAGGTCGTCCGCGACGGCCAGGTGCTCAAGAACCTCCCGATCACCGCGGGCGCCCCGTCGACGACCACGTACAACGGGCAGATGGTCATCAGCGAGAAGTACAAGGTGACCCGGATGAACGGCGCGACCGTCGGCTTCGGCGGCGAGTACGACATCTCGGACGTCCCGCACGCGATGCGCCTGTCGAACTCGGGCACCTTCGTCCACGGCAACTACTGGGCCTCCTCCGGCACGTTCGGCTCCGAGAACGTCAGCCACGGCTGCGTGGGCCTCAAGGACGTCCGCGGTGCGGGCGACGGCAACCAGCCCGCCGCGTGGTTCTTCGACGAGTCGCTGATCGGTGACGTCGTAGTCGTGAAGAACTCCAAGGACAAGCAGATCGCCCCGGACAACGGCCTCAACGGCTGGAACATGGACTGGGCGGAGTGGATCAAGTAGTCCCCTCCCGTACGTAGTCGAGTGGCCCGGTGCTGTGACCCACGGCACCGGGCCACTTCGTGTTAACCGCGGCTAACCTTCCCCGTATGACCCTCTCTCTCGAAGTCTCCGAAGGCGTCGGCACCCTCCGCCTGGACCGCCCGCCCATGAACGCCCTGGACATCGCCACCCAGGACCGGCTGCGCGAGCTCGCGGTGGAGGCCACCGACCGGGCCGACGTCCGCGCCGTGATCATCTACGGCGGCGAGAAGGTGTTCGCGGCCGGCGCGGACATCAAGGAGATGCAGACGATGGACCACGCGGCGATGGTCGCCCGGTCCCGCGCGCTCCAGGACGCCTTCACGGCCGTGGCGCGCATCCCCAAGCCCGTCGTCGCCGCCGTCACCGGCTACGCCCTGGGCGGCGGCTGTGAGCTCGCGCTGTGCGCCGACTACCGGATCGCCGCCGACAACGCGAAGCTCGGCCAGCCCGAGATCCTGCTCGGCCTGATCCCCGGGGCCGGCGGCACCCAGCGGCTGTCCCGGCTGATCGGGCCGTCCAGGGCCAAGGACCTGATCTTCACCGGCCGCATGGTCAAGGCGGACGAGGCGCTCACGCTCGGACTCGTGGACCGGGTCGTGCCCGCCGCCGAGGTGTACGAGCAGGCGCACGCCTGGGCCGCCAAGCTCGCCCAGGGCCCGGCGATCGCGCTGCGCGCCGCCAAGGAGTGCGTGGACGCGGGCCTGGAGGCGGACATCGACACCGGCCTGACCATCGAACGCAACTGGTTCGCGGGCCTGTTCGCCACCGAGGACCGCGAGCGCGGCATGCGCAGCTTCGTCGAGGAGGGCCCCGGCAAGGCGAAGTTCCTCTAGTCCTCCCTGGGAGTGGATTAGCCAGGCCTTAAAGAAACCTTAAGGAGCTGTGGAGATCCACTAGGGGTGCTCGTCCGGGAGCGGTGTGTCACCGCAGATCAGGATGGTTTCACGGGCTTCCGGTTGCCCAACGCATATGACGGGACGCCCCCTTGGAATCGACCATTCCGGGGGGTGTTTTCCTGTGGAACGGCCCGGACGGGCGTATCTCCCGTCCATGATGGGTTCATGGCGGGCCTGGAGGGTGTGGAACAGCCGCGGCAGCGCAGCAGCGCTTCCGCCGTACGGCTGACGGCGGCTCTTGAGGACGAACAGGGTCTCAAGGCACTGGAGTTGTACGGGAATCCGGCCGAGGCGGAAGTGACGCTCCCGTCCATGCCCGAGTCGGCGAGCACCGCCCGCCGGCTCACCCAGTACGTGGTGATCCGCTTCTGGGGTTTCTCCCCGCAGGTGTCCGAGCACACCGTCCTGCTGGTCTCGGAACTCGTCGGCAATGCGGTGCGCCATACCGGCGCCCGCTCCTTCGGCTTACGGATGCTGCGGCGGCGCGGCTGGATCCGGGTCGAGGTGCGCGACCCCTCGCGCGGGCTGCCCTGCCTGATGCCGGTCCACGAGCTGGACACCACCGGCCGGGGGCTCTTCCTCGTCGACAAGCTCTCCGACCGCTGGGGTGCCGACCTGCTGCCGCGCGGCAAGTTCACCTGGTTCGAGATGCGGGTGGCCGACCGCTGACCCCGGAATGCCTGAAGCCCCCGGTCGCCGCGGTGGGGCGTCGTGGGGGCTTCATGGATCCGCCGAGGATCGAAGGGGGTGTGATCCTCGGCGTGGCGACTTCGCTCGGGTCAATGGGGAAGCCGTGATTCCGACTATGGCAGACGGGCGACCAAACGCCAAAAGTCCCAACTTGGACATAAGTGTGCAAATACTAAGAGTTTCCGTCTAAATCCTAGGTGAGGTCGACCACTCGCCTCGCAATCAATGAATAACTATCCACCGCAGTGTGTGATTCGTTGATCGCATACCGGACACTCCCTCGGGTGGGTGTACTCCGGTGGAGGTCCCGAATTGGGTCAATCGTTATCTTCGGGGTCATCCACCACTTAAATGGGCGGGTGCTCTGCTACCCGGACCGCCGATCTGCCCTCCGCGCCGGCGCGGCGGCCGCCGCCGGCGCCCTCACCGCCGCCTGCGGCGCCGGCGGCCCGACCCCCTCCGCGCCGCCGGCCGAGGCCGCCCCGGCCACCGGCCCGGCCGCGCGGGTCGGCCGGGCGGCCGCGCCCGCCCCGCGCCGGATCCCCGGACAGCCCGACGAGATCGGGCACGGTCCGCGCGACCGTCCACGGGTCGCCCTCACCTTCCACGGCAACGGGGACCCCGCCATCGCCCGGGCCGTACTGGCCGAGGCCGAAAGAGCGGGCGCGCGGGTCACCGTACTGGCGATCGGCAGCTGGCTCGACGCCCACCCGGACATGGCCCGCCGGGTCCTGGACGGCGGCCACGAGCTCGGCAACCACACCCAGCGCCACCTCGCGATCAACGAGATGCCCGAGGCGGAGGCCTACGTCGAGATCACCGGCTGCGCCCAGCGGCTCAAGCGGCTCACCGGCTCCATCGGCACCTGGTTCCGGCCCTCCCAGACCCAGTACGCGACCCCACTCGTCACGAAGCTGGCCCGGCGGGCCGGCTACCCGCACGTGCTCTCGTACGACGTGGACTCCCTCGACTTCACCTCGCCCGGCGCCGCGGCCGTCATCCGCACCGTCACCGGGACGATCCGCAGCGGATCGGTGGTGAGCCTGCACTTCGGCTACGCGGACACGGTCGACGCGATGCCGCCCCTCCTCGAAGAACTCGCGCGCCGCAAGCTGCGCGCGGTGACCACCACGGAGCTGCTGACCTCATGACGACCACCCGCCTTCCCCGGAGGGCCACCGTGCTGCTGGCCGGTCTGGTCCTCGCCGCCCTGGCCGGCTGCGGATCGGCCGACAAGGAGCCCGCCGAGGCGCTCGGCTCCGCGGCCCCGGCCCGGGAGCCCGTCAAGGCCGTACCGGCCGTGCCGCAGGGCCTGGCCGGGATGCCGCCGCTCCTCGACCCGAACGACGTGT
Organism: Streptomyces sp. NPDC002209; assembly: GCF_042890265.1. NCBI lineage: Bacteria > Bacillati > Actinomycetota > Actinomycetes > Kitasatosporales > Streptomycetaceae > Streptomyces > Streptomyces sp. NPDC002209. Next base: position 342,597 of record NZ_JBIARX010000002.1, read on the forward strand.
ACGCGGCCGACCGGCCGAACAACCTCGCCCCGGTGGTCAAGGACTTCCCCTCCCGCGTCTACGTGCCGAACACCACGTCCAACACGGTGTCCGTCATCGACCCGAAGACGTACAAGGTCATCGACACCATCCCGGTCGGCGTCCAGCCCCAGCACGTGGTCCCGTCCTGGGACATGAAGACCCTGTGGGTCAACAACAACCGCGGCCACACGCTCACGCCGATCAACCCCGCCACGGGCGAGGCCGGCGCGCCCGTCGAGGTGCACGACCCGTACAACCTGTACTTCACGCCGAACGGCAAGTACGCGGTCGTGATGGCCTCCATGGACCGCGAACTGGTCTTCCGCGATCCGCACACGATGAACCGCGTGAAGACCGTCCCGGTGACCTGTTTCGGCGTCAATCACGCCGACTTCTCCGCCGACGGCCGCTACTTCATCGTGAGCTGCGAGTTCTCCGGCGAGCTCCTCAAGGTCGACACCGAGAAGATGGAGGTCGTCGCCCAGCAGAAGCTGCCCTTCGAGGGCGCGATGCCACAGGACGTGAAGGTCTCCCCGGACGGGAAGACCTTCTACGTCGCGGACATGATGGCGCACGGCATGTGGGTGTTCAGCGGCGACAAGTTCGACATCCCCAAACTGCTGCCCACCGGAAAGGGCACCCACGGCCTGTACGTCAGCCGCGACTCCAGGGAGATGTACATCTCCAACCGCGGCGAGGGCAGCATCTCCGTCTTCGACTTCAAGCAGAACAAGCTCACCAAGAAGTGGGAGCTCCCCGACGGCGGCAGCCCCGACATGGGCGGCGTCTCCGCCGACGGCAAGGTGCTGTGGCTGTCGGGCCGCTACAACTCCGAGGTCTACGCGATCGACACGGCGACCGGCGAGCAGCTCGCCAAGATCCCGGTGGGCGGCGGCCCGCACGGCCTGGCCGTCTACCCGCAGCCCGGACGCTACTCGCTCGGCCACACCGGCATCTTCCGCTAGACCGCCGGTAGTACGGGGAGTACAGGACACGGCGGCACGGCGGCGCCCCGGGAGCTCGCACGGCTCCCGGGACACCCCCGTTCCGTCACCAGGCGACGGGAAGCCGCTCCGGCAGCCGCTTGATGAAGCCCGTACGCCACACCAGGTTCTCGGCGGGCACCGCGAGCCGCAGGCCGGGCAGCCGCTCCACCAGCACCCCGAGCGCGATCTCGGCGTGCGTCCGGCCCAGCGCGGAGGCCGGGCAGAAGTGCCGGCCGGCGCCGAACGCGAGGTGGGCGTTGGGGCTCTTGCGCCCCAGGTCCAGCTCGCCCGGGTTCTCGAAGGCCTCCGGGTCGAAGTTGGCCCCCTCGAGCAGGACGAGGACGAGCTCACCCTCCCGGACCAGGACGTCGCCCACCTGGACGTCCTGCGTTGCGATGCGCGGCAGGCCGTCACCGACCGACAGGTTCCAGCGCAGCAGTTCGTCGACGGCCCGGCCCATGCGCTCGGGGTGCTCCCGCAGGTAGCCGATGAGCTCCGGCCTCTGCAGCAGCGCGAGGACCGCCAGCACGAGGAACGCCGAGGTGGACACCGCCCCCGCCCCGAAGAGCGAGACGGCGACGGTCGCGAACATGTCGTCGGTCAGGTGAGCCGACTGCGGGTCCGCCTCCTTCAGCTCCGCGAACCTGCCGAGCAGCCCCGTACGCTGCTCGGCAGGCCGCGCGAGCTGCGCCCTCAGCTGATCGGCGAAGTAGCCGACGTCCTTGTACCAGTTGAGCGCGGAGTCGGCGAACGGCTCGCGAGCGGTCATGAACGCGACGTCCAGCCCCGACATCAGGCGCCGCCGGTCCTCGAACGGCACCCCGAGCACCTGGCAGTGCAGCGCCGCCGAGAAGGGGTCGGCGAACCCCGCCCGGAGGTCGGCCGGGGCGCCCTCGGCGACGATCCGGTCGACGAGCTCCCCGGCCTGGGCGCGCAGCCGGTCCTGGAGCCCCTTCCGGCGCGGGTTCAGCGCCTTCATCACCGCGTCGCGCAGGCCGGCGCTGTTGATGTTGCCCATGTTGTCGACGACCTCGGGCGGGATCGTCAGCGCGTACTGGCGCGGGACCCCGGCGTTCGCCGTGTCCTCGAGGCTGAACCGCTCGTCCTCCAGCACCTGCTTGGCCAGCGCGTAGCTGCTCACCAGCCAGGCCGGGTCCCCGGTGAGGGTGCGGACCTTCGCGACGGGCGCCTTCTCGCGCAGCCACGTGCACTCCTCGGGCAGGACGTCGCCGCGCCGTGAGAGCGGGAAGTCCAGGAGGGCCCCGCCGGCGTCGTGCTCCCGGCCCTCAAGCTGCTCGACGCCCATCGGCGTTCCCTCCGGTCGGTGCGCGGTGCGCGGGCGGCGCCGCCGCCACGGGCGCCGGGTGCGGTGCCTGTGCGGCCTCGGGCCGTACGACGGCGTACGCCTGGTTGCGGGTCGCCCGCAGGCCCCCGCCGCGGGCGAAGAGGACGTCCGTGAGCGGCATCTTGACGTGGTAGGCCGCCACCGAGGACGGCACGTCCAGAATGCTCGGGGTGTCCACGAAGAACGGCAGCTCGGCCGCCATGTAGTCGAAACAGACCTGCAACTGGCCGGCCGTGATGGATTCACCCTCCGGCAACTTGGAGCCGACAAAGTGCAAGGCCATCTCTTCGCAGCCCTTGCGGAATTCCTCGTCGGTCTCCAGGAAATGCAGGATGCGGCGGTGCAGGAGTTGGTAGACGGGGTTCGGCTGGAACTCGGAAAGTGCTCTCACGCGGATTTCCGCATGGGGGTGCCCTGATTCCTCCACGCCCTTGAGAATGCGCCGCCGGACCGCCTTGATCTCCTTCGCGGCGCGCTTCCGTGCGTGTTCCCGGGTGTGGCCGAAGGCGGCGAACATCCGGTCCACATGGAGGTCTGCGTACACGAAGTCGACCTGCGCGAAGCGGGTCACGGCCCATCCGGCGAGACTTCTGATGCGCTCTGCACTGAAGTAGCTGTTTCCGGGGCTGACTCCGATGAGAACATGATCGCCGTCTTCCCAGATATGGCGGCAGGTGCGGGTGAAGGGCAGAACTTCGAATGATGCGTCGACTGTGATCGTCATCTGTGTGATCGCCCTTGTTGCCGCTTGTCCCTGGGAGCCCTGCGCTCCTGGTGTGGCGGCAATGCCGGTACGTTATGCCGTGACCCCGGAACGTGACAAGTCCAAGCCGTATTTCTTGGCAGGAATTATTTCTTCCGCATCGCGGAAGGTTAATTGAATTTATATCTGCCGCCCGAACGGGACCCGCGGGCGGGGGAGGTGCCCGGCTGCCGCTACCCTTGGCCGGTCAACAAGCACCGAGAAGGGGTGGATCCCAGTGGCTGACATCGAGAGCGCGCGGGCGACGTTCGGCAAGTTCGACGCGGACGGTGACGGCTTCGTCACGGCCGACGAGTACAGCGCGGCCATGAAGGCGATGGGCGACGCGTACGTGACCGGCGCCGTCGCGGACGCCGTGATCGCGGCCAAGGACAGCAACGGCGACGGCCTGCTGAGCTTCGACGAGTTCTGGGCCTCCCTGAACAAGTAAGCCCTGCACAGCCCCCGCCAGGCCTTCCGGCCGGGCGGGGGCGTTGCGCTGCCCCGGCGCGTTTCCCGGGGTCAGGAGACGGCTCCGCCGGGCGGCGGCGCCATGTCCTCCACCTCGCCCAGGGCCTCCTCCAGCCAGCGCAGCCAGAACGTCTCCAGGCCGATGCCGCCGTGCAGCACCAGCCGCCGCAGCCGGTCCTCGTCGGAGTCCCGCTCCGGCGGGAAGTCCTTCTCCTCGATCGCCTCGTAGACGGCCAGCTGCCGCCGGTGCAGATCGAGATGGCGCCGCAGCTCCCCGGCCAGCCCGTGCGGGCCCACCACGGCGGCTGCCCGGATCCGCAGCAGCAGCGGATCCCGGATGGCCTTCGGGTCCTGGCTCTCGCCGACCCACCGCGCGAGCTCCGCGCTCCCGCCCGCCAGCACCTCGTACTGCTTCTTCTGCCCCCGTACGGGCACCTCGCTGGGCAGCGCCCGGATCAGCCCGGCCTCCTCCAGGCGGCCGAGCTCGCGGTAGATCTGCTGGTGCGTCGCGGACCAGAAGTACCCGATCGACCTGTCGAACCGCCGGGTCAGCTCCAGCCCCGACGAGGGCTTCTCCAGCAGGGCGGTCAGGATGGCGTGCGGCAGCGACATGCGGCCATCCTAGGGATGCGGGAGACCGAGGCCCGCGAGCCCGGCATGATCCACGAGACGCCCCCTAGACCCAAGCGGCGAGGGCTTCGGGGGATTTCGGGCCCGGGGCGTGCGGGGGGAGGAGGCCGTGGGCGCGGAGGAAGGCGGTCACCGCCGGGGACCAGGCCTGGCGGAGGCCTGCCGAGGCCAGGAGCTCCGGGTCCGACAGGAGGTCCTGCGCCGGGCCGACGCGGATGCCCGACGGGGTCAGCACCGCCGCGTCGTCGGCCCAGCGGACCGCCAGGTCGACGTCGTGCGTGGCCATGACCACCGTGGTGCCGGCCGCTCGCAGGCCCGCCAGGACGTCCAGCAGCCGCTCCTGACCGTCCGGGTCCAGGCCCGCCGTCGGCTCGTCCAGGATCAGCACCCGCGGAGCCATCGCCACCGCCCCCGCGATCGCCGCGCGCTTGCGCTGCCCGTACGAGAGCAGGTGCGTCGGGCGGTCCCGCAGCGCCGTGATGTCCAGCGCGGCGAGCGCCGAGTCCACCCGGGCGCGGACCTCGTCCGCGGGCAGCCCCATGTTCATCGGGCCGAAGGACACGTCCTGTTCCACCGACGCCGCGAACAGCTGGTCGTCCGGGTCCTGGACCACCAGCTGAACCGACGTGCGCAGCCGGACCAGGCCCGCCCGGTCGTACGACACCGCCGTCCCGTCCAGGCGCAGCGCCCCCGAGCCGGGCCGCAGGCCCCCGCTCAGCAGCCGCATCAGCGTGGTCTTGCCGCTGCCGTTGCGGCCCAGCAGGACCAGTGCCCGGCCCTCCGCGATGGCGAAGTCCACGTCGGACAGGACCGCCGGGCCGTCCTCGTACGCGTAGCCGGCTCCGGCCAGTTCCACCAACGGGTTCACAGGTACAGCCCCTTCAGGGTGAGAGTCAGGGTGATCAGGACCGCCAGCAGGGCCCCCGACGCCGCCAGGAACCGCCACGACAGGGCCGCCTCGGGTACGAGGACCCGCAGGGCGCCGTCGTAGCCGCGCCCGGCCAGGCCCACCTGGAGCCGCGCCGCGCGGTCGAAGGCCCGTACGAAGGAGGTCGCGGCGAGCCCGGCCAGCGAACGCCACACCGCGGCCCGGCCCGACTGCCCCAGGCGGGCCGCCTGGGCGCGCCGGACCTGGGCCATCGAGTCCAGCAGCAGGAAGCCGATGCGGTACATGACCAGCGCCACGTCCACCACCGGCGCCGGGACCCCGGCCCGGACCAGCCGGGGCAGGACGTCCGAGACGGGCGTCGTGAAGGCGAACAGCAGCACGCCGAGGGAGGCCGCCGAGGTCCGCAGCAGCAGCTCCGCGGCATGCCGGGGGCCGTCGGGGGCGAGCGAGACGAACCCGGCCGGTCCGCCGACGGCGACCAGCAGCGGCAGTGCGCCCGTGACGCAGAAGCCCAGCGGGATCCGGAAGGCCCGCCACAGCCGGCGTCCGGCCACACCGGCCGGGCCGAGCAGCACCGCCAGCGTCGCCGCGGCGACCAGCGGTCCGCCGGGCCAGGGCGGCAGGCACACGGCGGTCACCGTCAGCCCCAGTCCCAGCAGGGCCTTCTCGAGCGGATGGCGGCCACGCCAGCGACTGCTGTGCGCGGCCACGTCGATCGGCAGCACCGCCTACGACCCCGTGGCGCCGGTGCCCGAGGGAACGCCCGCGGGGTCCGGCGGAGCCGCAGCCGTGTCCGCGGCCGCGGCAGCCGCCGCGGCCGCGCCCTGCCGGCGGCCCTTGCGGACGCCGAAGTAGTACGCGAGCACGCCCGCGCCGAGCGCCGCCTGGAGGGCGAAGAGTGCCGACTCCACCTCCCCGGAGGGGGGTTCGTACAGCGGCGAGAACCACGGCTCGTAGTCCGGCTTCAGCTCGGTGATCGCCGCCTCCGCCTGCGCGTCGGCGCCCGTGAACGGCTCCTCCTTGCCCTCGCCCAGTCCCAGCGCGAGCGGCAGCACGGCCAGGGCCGCCACCAGGAGCAGCAGCAGGCCGTTGATCTTCGTGTTCCGGTTCATCGCCATCAGACCGCCGTCGCCTTCTGCCCGCTGCCGCCGGTCAGCTTCGCGACGCCCAGCCGGACCAGGTCCGACTTGCTCGACTGCATCAGCAGCCGCATCACGAGCACCGTCAGCAGGCCCTCGCTCACCGCGAGCGGGACCTGGGTGACCGCGAAGATGCCCCCGAACTTCGCCAGCGCCCCCGGGAACCCGCTGCCCGGGTCCGGGAAGGCCAGCGCCAGCTGCACGGAGGTCACGCAGTAGGTGACCAGGTCGGCGAAGAAGGCGCCGAAGAAGACGGTCACCATCAGCGGGACGCCGAGGCGCTTCAGCAGCAGATAGACCCCGTACCCCGCCCAGGGCCCGGCGATCGCCATGGAGAAGACGTTCGCGCCGAGTGTGGTCAGTCCGCCGTGCGCCAGCAGCAGCGCCTGGAACAGCAGGGTGATCGTGCCGAGCACCGCCATGATCGGCGGCCGGAACAGGATCGCGCCGAGCCCGGTCCCGGTGGGGTGCGAGCAACTGCCCGTCACCGACGGGATCTTCAGTGCGGAAAGGACGAAAGTGAATGCACCGGACGCCCCGAGCAGCAGCGTGCTCTCCGGGTTCGCCTTCACCTCGCGGGTGAGGGCGCGCACACCGTGGACGACGAACGGAGCGGACGCGGCGCCCCAGGCGACCGCGTGCAAAGGGGGCAGAAACCCCTCGGCTATATGCATGGGTAGGGAGACCTCTCCAGCACCTCGTGGATGGACAACGCGCCCCGGCCGGTCTCCTGGCTCTCGGGTGCTGATGCCCTGACTCCGCCTTCCCGGGCGATGCGGATCCCCCCGCGCCGCCCAGTGGCTTCCCAGAGGAGTGGAGCCGGACTTCCCGTTCACAGTGGCGAGGGCCGCACCGGTTTCCCACCGGTTTCCCGTACACCAAGGCCCGTTGACCCTAGTCGGACGGACGGACCGGTACCAACCCGGCCCGAACGGGTGCGGTCCGCTGGCGGCCCCGGCGATCGCCGCCCAGGCTGGCAGCGTGGCCGCCGACTACGACTACTCCGACCTGACCGCCCTCTACGTCAACTGCACCCTCAAGCGCTCGCCCGAGCCCAGCAACACCGAGGGCCTGATCGAGCGGAGCCGCGCCGTCATGGAGGCGGCCGGCGCCCGGACCTCGCTGATCCGCGCCGTCGACCACGACATCGCCACCGGTGTCTGGCCCGACATGACCGAGCACGGCTGGGAAACCGACCAGTGGCCCGTCCTGTACAGCCAGGTCATGGACGCCGACATCCTCGTGCTGTGCGGACCGATCTGGCTCGGCGACAACAGCTCCGTCATGAAGCAGGTCATCGAGCGGCTCTACGCCTGCTCCTCGATCCTGAACGATCAGGGCCAGTACGCCTATTACGGCCGCGTCGGTGGCGCGCTCATCACCGGCAACGAGGACGGCGTCAAACACTGCGCCATGAACATCCTCTACAGCCTCCAGCACCTCGGCTACGCCGTCCCGCCGCAGGCCGACGCGGGGTGGATCGGCGAGGCCGGGCCCGGGCCCTCGTACCTGGACCCCGGCTCGGGCGGTCCCGAGAACGACTTCACCAACCGGAACACGACCTTCATGTCTTGGAACCTCATGCACCTGGCGGCCCTGCTGAAGCGCTCGGGCGGGATCCCGGCGCACGGCAACCAGCGCTCGGAGTGGGACGCCGGCTGCCGCTTCGACTTCCCGAACCCCGAGCACCGGTAGTCCCTCACGCCGATACGTCGGCCAGCGTCCACTCCCGTCTTCACCGGCACACGTTGCGGTGGGCGACGTCCAGCACGAACCGCTCGGGCCCGTGCAGCGTGAAGGAGGTGAAGGCGGGCTTGGCGTCGAAGGCGGCGCCGAAGGTGACGTACCCCTCGAAGTCGCCGGTCATGGCGAGGCCCTTGAGCCGGGGCAGGTAGATCTTGACGAGCTTCGGCCCGTGGTACGTGCTGTCGCCCGCGCGGTCGTGCGCGGCGGCGGGGTGCAGGCGGATCTGCAGGAAGTGCTTCCCGGCCAGCGGGACGGGCATGCCGGACCCGTCCTGGACCGGCTTCGGCACGCGGGTGACGACGACCTCGGGGACGCGTCCCCGCAGGTCGATGACGATGCGGTCGTACGTGCAGTGCCCGCCCCAGCGGGCGTTGACGACGAGCGGCGTGGGCCGGACGACGGCCGAGGCCGGCGCGGCGAGGGTGATCCCGGCGGTGAGCAGCGCACCTGTGGCCAGGGCCACGAGCTGCCGGCGGCGGAGGTGGTTCATGACGTCCCCCTGATTCTTCGGAGGCGGGGACCGGTGTCACTGCTGAGGACACTCCGGGCAGGCTCATGGTTGCACCCAAAACGCCAGAAACAAAAAGAAAAGGGACCAATCGCCCCCTATCGGGGCAGGAGGGTGCTCAGCTCGGCGTCGAGGTCGTAGTGCCGCTGCTCCTCGCCCCGCGGCACCAGCCCGACCAGCCGCCGGCACAGCGTGCGCACGTCCTTCGCACGGGCGGACACCACGCAGCTCCGCTCGCCGTTGGTGAAGGCGAGGAACACCCGCGGCTCCCTGCCCTGCCAGCGGGGCCACACCTGGACGTCCCCCTCGCCCGTCGCGCAGACCTCCCCGTCGAGCAGCAGGTCCCGGGAGAAGACCCAGCGTGCCACGTGCATCCCGGCGCCCCGGAAGTCGAGGGCCAGCTCGTAGGGCCGGTCGCAGCGGTAGGTGAAGGCCCCGAGCAGCGGAAGGGGTGCGGGCGAGGCCTCCAGCCGGAGCGCAAGGACGTGGTGCTCGATACCGTCCGTGCCGTCCATGCGCTCCACCTCTCCGTCGGCTCGCGGGGGGAGAATCCGCCCTCTCGGGCAAGCTAGCCCACCTGCCGGCCGCCCCAGCGGGCCGAAGGTCCCGACCCGGAGGGCCGCTGGGCCCGTCTTGGCACAGGAAAGCGAAGGGGCCCGCCCTCCGGGGGAAGGGCGGGCCGCTGCGTCACCGGTCCGTTACGGGACGGGGTTGAAGACGAGCGAGTCGTTGGACTGCCCGACGGCGGTGAAGCCGGCGCCGTTGGCCTGGGCGCCGTTGCTCTGGTTGGACGCCCCGGAGCCGGTGGCGACCTGCTGGGTGGTGGAGGCGTTGCCGAGGTTGCTGCCGGCGACCCCGCTCCCGAGGATCTCGGCGACGGCGGCGTTGGACGAGACGCCCGCACCGGCCCCGTTGTCGGCCTGGGCGACGCCGGCGAAGAGCGCGACGGCGAAGGGGAGCGAGGCGACGGCGGAGATCACGCGGATGCTGCGGTTGCTTGCCATGATGAAGTCCTCCAGTACGCAAAAAGGCTGCGGTCCAAGGCGGTTGGCCGGCCGCCGGGGGTGTGGCCGCGACGTCACGTGATCACCATGGCGCAGGTGATCATCGAGAAACCAGCCCGCGGCCGAGGGTTCGCCCTCACGCGTGATCAACTCCCCGCAAACCTCAAATCACCTGCGAATTAAGCCTGTTGCGGCGGGCAACGCGGAGGGGCCCGACGCGTTGCGCCGGGCCCCTCACTCGTCATGCGTGCCGGATCAGCACTCGATGACGTTGACCGCCAGACCACCGCGGGCGGTTTCCTTGTACTTGACCTTCATGTCGGCGCCCGTCTCCTTCATGGTCTTGATGACCTTGTCGAGGGAGACCTTGTGGGTGCCGTCGCCGCGCATCGCCATCTTCGCCGCGGTGACCGCCTTGACCGCCGCCATGCCGTTGCGCTCGATGCACGGGATCTGGACGAGGCCGCCGACCGGGTCGCAGGTCAGGCCCAGGTTGTGCTCCATGCCGATCTCGGCCGCGTTCTCCACCTGCTCGGGGGTGCCGCCCAGGACCTCGGCGAGGGCGCCGGCCGCCATCGAGCAGGCCGAGCCGACCTCGCCCTGGCAGCCGACCTCGGCGCCGGAGATCGAGGCGTTCTCCTTGAAGAGCAGGCCTATCGCGCCGGCCGCCAGCAGGAAGCGGACCACGCCCTCCTCGTCGGCGCCGGGCACGAAGTTCACGTAGTAGTGCAGGACCGCCGGGATGATGCCCGCGGCGCCGTTCGTCGGAGCGGTGACCACCCGCCCGCCCGCGGCGTTCTCCTCGTTCACGGCCATCGCGTAGAGGGTGATCCACTCCATCGACAGCGCCAGCGGGTCGCCCTCGGAGCGGAGCTTGCGGGCGGTGTTCGCCGCCCGGCGCCGGACCTTCAGGCCGCCGGGCAGGATGCCCTCGCGCGACATGCCGCGCGAGACGCAGGCCTGCATGACGCGCCAGATCTCGAGCAGGCCCTCGCGGATCTCCTCCTCGGTGCGCCAGGCCTTCTCGTTCTCCAGCATCATCGCGGAGATCGACAGCCCGCTTTCCCGGGCCATGCGCAGCATCTCGTCGCCGCTGCGGAAGGGGTACTTCAGCTCGGTGTCGTCGAGCTTGATCCGGTCCTCGCCGACCGCGTCCTCGTCCACCACGAAGCCGCCGCCGACCGAGTAGTACGTCTTCTCCAGCAGCGGGGCGCCCGAGGCGTCGTAGGCGAAGAGCGTCATGCCGTTCGCGTGGTACGGCAGGGAGCGGCGGCGGTGCAGGATCAGCTGGCTCGGCTCGTCGAAGGCGATCTCGTGCGCCTCCCCGATCTCGGTGCCGAGCAGGCGCAGGCGCCCCGTCCGGCGGATGCGCTCCACCTCGTCGTCGGCCGTCTCCACGTTCACCGAGCGGGGGGAGTGGCCTTCCAGGCCCAGCAGCACGGCCTTGGGCGTGCCGTGGCCGTGGCCGGTCGCGCCGAGGGAGCCGTACAGCTCTGCCCGGACCGCTGCGGTCTGGGCGAGTACGCCGTCCTTCTTCAGCCGCGTCACGAACATGCGGGCGGCCCTCATCGGACCGACCGTGTGGGAGGAGGAGGGACCGATGCCGATGGAGAAGAGATCGAAGACGGAGATGGCCACGGTGGCGGACTCCCTTGTCTGCTCGTGGGTGGAGGGGCAGGCGGGGCTGATCGTATGAGGGGGGATTGTTCGGATTTTGTCCGACAGTCGAGCTTAACGTGGCGAGGTGAACGTTTCGTCTGCCCGCGATGGTCGCCGGACGGCGCTCGGGTATGGCTCGTGTCACACAGGAAGGGCCCGGCCCTGTGTGACACCAGGCCGGGCCCTCCCAAGCCGTCGCTAGAGCGTCGGGTACAGCGGGAACTTCGCCGCGAGCGCGGAGACGCGCGCCTTGAGGGCCTCGCTGTCGTACGCGGGCTTCAGCGCCTGCGCGATGATCTCGGCGACCTCGGTGAAGGCCTCGGCGTCGAAGCCGCGGGTGGCCAGGGCCGGCGTACCGATCCGCAGGCCCGAGGTGACCATCGGCGGCCGCGGGTCGTTCGGGATGGCGTTGCGGTTGACCGTGATGCCGACCTCGTGGAGGCGGTCCTCGGCCTGCTGGCCGTCCAGCTCGGAGTTGCGCAGGTCGACCAGGACCAGGTGCACGTCGGTGCCGCCGGTGAGGACGTCCACGCCCACGGCCTTGACGTCGTCCTGGACCAGGCGGGCGGCGAGGATCTTCGCGCCCTCCAGGGTGCGCTCCTGGCGCTCCTTGAACTCGGGCGAGGCCGCGACCTTGAAGGAGACCGCCTTGGCCGCGATCACGTGCTCCAGCGGGCCGCCCTGCTGACCGGGGAAGACCGCGGAGTTGATCTTCTTGGCCAGCTCCTGCGTCGACAGGATGACACCGCCGCGCGGACCGCCGAGGGTCTTGTGCGTGGTGGTGGTGACGACGTGGGCGTGCGGCACCGGGTTCGGGTGCAGGCCCGCGGCCACCAGGCCGGCGAAGTGCGCCATGTCGACCATCAGGTACGCGCCGACCTCGTCCGCGATGCGGCGGAAGGCGGCGAAGTCCAGCTGGCGCGGGTAGGCGGACCAGCCGGCGACGATCAGCTGCGGCTTGGACTCCTTGGCGAGGCGCTCGACCTCGGCCATGTCCACCTCGCCGGTCTCGTCGACGTGGTACGGGACCACGTTGTAGAGCTTGCCGGAGAAGTTGATCTTCATGCCGTGGGTCAGGTGACCGCCGTGGGCCAGGTTCAGGCCCATGATCGTGTCGCCCGGCTTCAGCAGCGCGAACATCGCGGCGGCGTTCGCCTGCGCACCCGAGTGCGGCTGGACGTTCGCGGCCTCGGCGCCGAACAGCGCCTTGATGCGGTCGATCGCGATCTGCTCGACGACGTCGACGTGCTCGCAGCCGCCGTAGTAACGGCGGCCGGGGTAGCCCTCGGCGTACTTGTTGGTCAGGACCGAGCCCTGGGCCTCCATGACCGCGACCGGAGCGAAGTTCTCCGACGCGATCATTTCCAGGGTGGACTGCTGGCGTGCGAGCTCGGCGTCGACGGCGGCGGCGACGTCCGGGTCGAGCTCGTGGAGAGGGGTGTTCAGAACAGACATCAGGATCCCCTGTGGTCAGTTACCGGCGGTGAGCTTGGCGTACTCCTCGGCGGAGAGCAGGTCGGCCGGCTCCTCCGCGATGCGCACCTTGAACAGCCAGCCGCCCTCGAACGGGGCGGTGTTCACGAGCGCCGGGTCGTCCACGACGTCCTGGTTGGACTCGACGACCTCACCGGTGACGGGGGAGTACAGGTCGCTGACGGACTTGGTCGACTCCAGCTCACCGCAGGTCTCGCCCGCGGTCACCGTGTCGCCGACCTCGGGGAGCTGGGCGTAGACGACGTCACCGAGCGCGTTGGCCGCGAACTCCGTGATGCCGACCGTCGCGACGCCGTCCTCGGCGGTCGACAGCCACTCGTGCTCCTTGCTGTAACGCAGCTGCTGGGGGTTGCTCATGACCTGATTCTCCTGGATGCGGGGGAGTGGATACGAACAGTGGTCTTGCGTACTGAGACGGCCGGTACGGCGCCCGTACGACGGCGGTAGGGAGCCGGTACGGGGTACGGGTGTTACTTCTGCCGCTTGTAGAACGGCAGGGCCACGACCTCGTACGGCTCATGCGTACCGCGAATGTCCACGCCGACACCGGAGGTGCCGGGCGCGGCGTGCGCCGCGTCCACGTACGCCATCGCGATCGGCTTGCCCAGCGTCGGGGACGGGGCACCCGAGGTGACCTCGCCGATGACCTGTCCGTCGGCCACGACGGGGAAGCCGGCGCGCGGGACGCGGCGGCCCTCCGCGATCAGGCCGACCAGCTTGCGCGGCGGGTTGGTGGCAGCGCGCTCGGCGGCGGCCTCCAGGGCGGCGCGGCCCACGAACTCGCCCTCCTTCTCGAACTTCACGACCCGGCCCAGCCCCGCGTCGAACGGGTTGAGCGAGGTGGTCAGCTCGTGCCCGTACAGCGGCATGCCCGCCTCCAGGCGCAGGGTGTCGCGGCAGGACAGGCCCGCCGGGACCAGGCCGACGCCCTCGCCGGCCTTGGTCAGCGCCTGCCACAGCTCGACGGCGTGCTCGGGGGCGACGAACAGCTCGAAGCCGTCCTCGCCGGTGTAGCCGGTACGGGCGATCAGCGCGGGCACGCCCGCGACCGTGCCCGGCAGGCCGGCGTAGTACTTCAGGCCGTCCAGGTCGGCGTCGGTGAGGGAGGCGAGGATGCCGGGGGACTCCGGGCCCTGCACGGCGATCAGCGCGTACGCGTCGCGGTCGTCGCGGACCTCGGTGTCGAAGCCGGCGGCGCGCTCGGTCAGGGCGTCCAGGACGACCTGGGCGTTGGAGGCGTTCGCGACGACCATGTACTCGGTCTCGCCCAGGCGGTAGACGATCAGGTCGTCGACGATCCCGCCGTCCTCCTGGCAGATGTGCGTGTAGCGGGCGCGGCCGACGCCGACCGTGGAGATGTTGCCGACCAGCGCGTAGTCCAGGGCCTTGACGGCCTCCGGGCCGGTCAGCGTGATCTCGCCCATGTGGGACAGGTCGAAGAGGCCGGCCTTGGTGCGGACGGCGTTGTGTTCGTCGCGCTCACTGGCGTACCGCAGGGGCATGTCCCAGCCCGCGAAGTCGGTCATGGTCGCACCGAGCGAGCGGTGCAGCGCATCGAGGGCGGTCAGGCGGGGGGCAGTGCTCATGGGTGTGGCTCCCGGGTCCCAGGGCATGACATGACGAGGACGATCCTCCCCATCTGTCATCGGAACCTGAGAGGTTCGCCGAGAGTTCCCGGTCGGACCCGGGGAACCTCGACTTGCACCTTGGGTGGAGCGCACGCGGATGCCGTCGTGAGGGACGGCGGCGCGGCTCGCTTTTCAGATCTGCCTCATCCACGCGGTACGGGGCCTGAGAGATTCAAGGGAGGAACTTGCTCCTTCGGCGCCCGGGCACGGCCTCGCGGCCTGCCGGGACTCTCCCGCGCGGATTCAAGCGGCCGGTATGCAGTTGGTCCAGATGGCGCACATCATTGCACGCCGTCCGGGTGATCGGGCGGTCGGGCCCGGAAGAACGTACGGACCGGCGAGGCGGCCGGGAAGCGCAGGCCGGAACCGGACGCTGCCGGATTACCGTCTCTTTACACTCAGTGGGCATGAAGGGCCTGCGGGCCCGATGGGGGAAGGCGATCACTGTGCGGAGATTCGGAGTGCTGGCGGCGACCGGGACGGGAGCCGTGGAGGAAGTGCCGGCGGCGCGGCGGGCGCGCTCGCTCGGCGGTCCCGTGCGCGACCTGCGCGGCCGGGGGCCGCACGGACCGCAGTGGCTCGGCTTCGCCGAAGGGGACATCGTCGTGGTGTCCGGCCTGCCGGGCGGCGGCAAGAGCACGCTGATCAAGCGGGCCGCGGAGGGCGGCGGCATCGACTCCCAGGACGTGCGCGAGCGCTGGGAGCGGCGCATGCCGCGGGCACTGCCGTACGCGGTGTACCGGCCGCTGGTCCGCTGCGCGCACTACTGGGGACTGTGGCGGACGCTGCGCTCCGGGGCCTCCGCGGTGGTCCACGACTGCGGGACGCAGAGCTGGGTGCGCAGCCTGCTGGCCGCGGCCGCGCGGCGGCGGGGCCGGGCGCTGCACCTGCTGCTGCTGGACACCACCCCCGAGGAGGCCCTGTCCGGGCAGGCGGCGCGGGGCCGCGGGGTGTCGGCGTACGCCTTCGCCCGCCATCGCGGCGCGGTGGCCCGCCTGCTGCGCGAGGCGGAATCGGGCCGCCTCCCCGCGGGCTGCACGTCGGCGATCCTGCTGGACCGCGGCTCGGCCGCGTCCGTGAGCCGCATAGCGTTCCGGCGGGACTCGGCGTAGCCCCCGCAAGAGGCCGGGGCCCGAGCCGTTAACCTCGGGCCGACAGCGTGGGGCGAAATCAGCGGAGGCGTACATGCAGGGCGGCGGCTGGCCGGACAACGAGCTGGAGCAGGTGCTCGGGGCGGCGCTCGGGCAGGCGGACGCCGGGGCCCGGATCGTCGAGGTGCTCGGCCGGAGCCTGCTCTGGGTGCCCCTGCCCGCCGGCGGCGGCCCGGACGGGGCCGGCCTCATGCTGCCCACGATGGAGATCGACGGGGCGGCGTACGTCCCCGTCTACAGCTCCGAGGCCCAGTTCCGCGCCTGCGCCGGCCCCGCCATGGACTTCGCCGTCGCCCCCGCCGTCGAGTTCGCCCGCGGCCTGCCCCCGCAGCTCGGCATCGCGGTGAACCCCGAGGGCGCCGTCGGCGTCCCGCTGCCCCCGCCCGCCGTCGCGGCGCTCTGCCGCACCGGCCGGACCCCGCTCGACGGCCCCGCCACCGGCGGCCGCGTCCGGCTCTACGAGCCCGACTGGCAGGAAGACCCGGTGGACTTCCTGGCCGCCGCCGCCGAGGAGTTCCGCGCCACCGGCGTGGTCGCCGCCGCCCACCGCTGCCTCGCCAGCGTCGAGGGCGGGGCCCCGGAGCTCTACATCGGAGTCCGGCTGCTGGGATGGGAGCCCGACATGCGCAGCGCCCCGCTGGACGCCCTCGGCCGGGCCCTGACCCGGGTACCGCCGCCCTGGCCCGTGCAGTTGATCCTCCTGGACGCCGCGCAGGACCCGGTGGTCGACTTCATCGTTACGCGCGTACGCCCCTTCTACCTCCCGTAGGGCCGCTTAAGCTGGGTGCGGATACGGGTGGGACGACGGGCAGACGAAGAAGGAGTACCGGGTGAGTGCGTCAGGCACGGCCGCGGCCGGGCAGCTCGAGCACATGATGCGCCAGGTGACTCCCGGGCGCTACGAGAGCTATGAGTCGCTTCTGCACGCCCTTGCCGAGGGCCGCCTGTGGATGCTGCTCTGGCAGGGCAGCCCGGGCTCCCCGGACGCCCAGTACGGCGGCATGGAGGTCGAGGGCCTCGGGTATGCGCCGTGCGTGACCTCCCCCCAGGAGCTGGCCGCCAGCGGCTGGAACCGGGGCTACGAGGTGGTGACCGGCCGGGACATCGCCCGCGCCCTCTACCCGGACCGCTGGGGCCTGTGGCTCAACCCGCACGCCCAGGGCGGCGGCCTCGGCATCCCCTGGGCCGACCTGCGCCGGATCGCCACCGGTCTCGACCGGATGCCGGCCGGCCCGCTGCGGCTGTCCGAGCCCGCCCTGGAGCTCCCGCAGTTCTACGGGCTGCTGACCCAGCACGCGCACCGCACCCCCGCCGTCCGCTCGCTGCGCCGCGCCTGGGTGCAGCCCTCGCTGGGCTCGCCGTACCTCGCGGTCGGGCTCGACCTGTACGACGCCTCCGCGCCCGCGCTGGAATCCGTACGGGAGATGATGCGCCAGTCGGTCGGAGCCGTCCCCGAGGGCGTGCCGGTGTGCACGGTGGCGCTGGCGGACGAGCACGACCCCGTGGCGATGTGGCTGCGCGCCCAGAGCCGCCCCTTCTACGACCGCGAGGGCCAGGCGCCCGCGTACTGAGCCCGGCGCGGGCCGACCTCCGGCGAGGTCTGCCCGGCCGCTGAGACAGCCGTATCGAACCGGCCGGAGGCCGCAGGGAACCACCGTTCCCTGCGGCCTTCGGCTTGTCCGGATTTCATCGCTGTTGTGGAGCCAAAAGACATGCTCCTAGCGCTAGTTGGGCGCCATGTCCGATTGCGTACCGAACGGACGGTCTTGATCCGCTCAGGCGAGAGCGAAGTCCGGATAACGGGAACTCGGCCCTCACATCACGGTTGCGCATCCATTCATCTGCGGGTCTGGCGGCTGATTGCAGCGCCGATGAAGACTCCCCACCCAAGAGCCGGTCAGTCCTGCGAAGTCCGGTTCGGCATATGCATTTCGCTTGTGGCTCTGCCCCGCACTTCCTGCAGTTCCTGCACTTCAGCACGCGTCCTGCGTGTCACCACGCACTCCGAGCGCCACTCCGCACCAACGCCGCCACAGCGGCGGGCATGGGCCGGCAACCCGTCGGCCGAGAGGGGTCCCCACCACGATGACGGCACCACTGCATGACACGAGCGCGGAAACACCCGCAACCGTGTCCGTAGCCGACGTCCCTGCCAAGGCCATCGAAGGCCGCTCGCCCGGCCGCATCGCCTGGATGCGGCTCAAGCGCGACAAGGTCGCGCTGACCGGCGGCGTGGTCGTGATCTTCCTGATCCTGGTGGCGGTCTTCGCACCGCAGATCGTGAGCCTGCTGGGCCACCCGCCCAACGAGTTCCACGAGGACTTGATCGACCCGGACCTGGGCACACCGCTCGGCTCCTTCGGCGGGATGAGCTCCGACTTCCTGCTGGGCGTCGAACCCACCAACGGCCGCGACGTGTTCAGCCGGATCGTCTACGGTGCCCGCATCTCGCTGGTCGTCGCCTTCCTGTCGGCCTTCGTGTCGGTCACGATAGGCAGCCTGCTCGGCGCGCTCGCCGGGTTCCTCGGCGGCTGGGTCGACGGCCTCATCAGCCGCCTGATGGACCTGCTGCTCGCCTTCCCGCAGCTGCTGTTCACCATCGCCCTGGTCTCCGTCGTCCCCAACTCCCTCTGGGGGTTCGAGGGTTCGGGCGTCCGGATGGGCGTACTGATCGTCGTCATCGGCTTCTTCGGCTGGCCGTACATCGGCCGTATCGTCCGGGGCCAGACGATCTCCCTCCGGGAGCGCGAGTACGTCGAGGCCGCCCGCAGCCTCGGCGCCGGCCGCGGCTACATCCTGATCAAGGAGCTGCTGCCCAACCTGGTCGCGCCGATCCTCGTCTACTCGACGCTGCTCATCCCGACCAACATCCTTACGGAGGCGGCCCTCAGCTTCCTCGGTGCCGGCGTCAAGCCGCCCACCGCCTCCTGGGGAAAGATGCTCTCCGACGCCATCCCCATCTACCAGGACGACCCCGCGTACATGGTGGTCCCGGGTATCACGATCTTCATCACCGTCCTGGCGTTCAACCTCTTCGGGGACGGGCTGCGTGACGCACTCGACCCCAAGGGCAGCTGAACCGCTTCATCGATTCACCCACCTATGGAGGTTGGACCAACGTGATCCGCAGAAAGCAGGCATTCGCGATCACCGCCGTGATCGCTGCCCTGTCCCTGACCGCCGCGTGCGGTGGCAGTGACGGCGACAAGAAGTCCGAGGGCAAGGGCGGTGGCGGCGCTGCCTTCAACGCCGCGACCACCGCCATGGTCAACCCCTCGGACGCCAAGGGCGGCGAGCTCAAGCTCTGGTCGCCGCAG
The DNA here is from genome assembly GCF_042890265.1 of Streptomyces sp. NPDC002209. Taxonomy (NCBI): domain Bacteria; kingdom Bacillati; phylum Actinomycetota; class Actinomycetes; order Kitasatosporales; family Streptomycetaceae; genus Streptomyces; species Streptomyces sp. NPDC002209. The sequence continues at coordinate 361,327 of NZ_JBIARX010000002.1, forward strand.
GACGTCGACTACCTCGACCCGGCGCGTGCCTACTACGGCTTCGTGTGGGACATCCAGCGCCTCTACGTGCGCCAGCTGCTCGCGTACGACAGCAAGCCGGGCAAGGACGGCAGCAAGATCGTCCCGGACCTCGCCGAGGCCCTGCCGGTCCTGAGCAACGAGGGCAAGACGTACACCCTCAAGATCAAGGACGGCGTGAAGTTCGAGGACGGTACGCCGATCACCTCGAAGGACTTCAAGTACGGCATCGAGCGCGTCTTCGCGCAGGACGTGCTGTCCGGCGGTCCCACCTACCTGATCGACCTGCTCGACCAGGGCCAGAAGTACCCCGGCCCGTACAAGGACACCGACCCCAACAAGATGGGTCTGAAGTCCGTCGAGACGCCGGACGACAAGACGATCGTCTTCAACCTGGCGAGCGCCAACTCCGACTTCAGCTACCTGCTGGCCATGCCGTCCTCCTCGCCGGTCCCGGCGGGCAAGGACACGGGCGCCACGTACACCAACAAGCCGGTCTCCACCGGCCCGTACAAGGTCGAGAGCTTCACCGCGAGCAAGGGCGCGACCTTCGTCCGCAACGAGAACTGGGACCCGAAGACCGACACGATCCGCAAGGGTCTGCCGGACAAGGTCTCCTTCACGGTGACCACCAACCCGGACGACATGGACGCGCGTCTGCTGTCGGGCGACATCGACCTCGCCATCGACGGCACGGGCATGCAGCAGGCCGGCAAGAACAAGGTCCTCAAGGACGAGAACCTGAAGAAGAACGCGGACAACCCGTTCACGGGCTACATCCGCTACTTCGCCTTCCCGACCACGGTCGCGCCGTTCGACAACATCGAGTGCCGCAAGGCCGTCATCTACGCGGCCGACCCGAAGTCCCTGCAGACCGCCCGCGGCGGCCCGACCAGCGGTGACCTCGGCGCGAACATGCTGCCGCCCGGCATCCCCGGTTCGGACAAGGGCTACGACCCGTACAACCTGACCAAGGGCGAGCCGCAGGAGGCCAAGGCCAAGGAGGCCCTCAAGGCCTGCGGCAAGCCGGACGGGTTCGAGACCACCATCGCGGTGCGCAACAACCGCGCCCCCGAGGTGAAGACCGCCGAGTCCCTCCAGGCGTCGCTCGCCAAGGTCGGCATCAAGGTCACCATCGACCAGTACGACGGCAAGCTCTCCTCCTCCACGATCGGTTCGCCCGAGAACGTGAAGAAGAAGAACTACGGCATCATCGTGATGGGCTGGGGCGCCGACTACAACTCCGGCTCGGGCTTCCTGCAGCCGCTCGTCGACGGCAAGTTCATCCAGCCCAACGCCAACAACAACTACACGATGATCAACGACCCGGAGATCAACGAGCTCTTCAAGACGGCTGCTGCCGCCGCGACTCCGGAAGCCGCTGCTCCGTTCTACACGGACATCAACAAGAAGGTCATGGAGAAGGCCCTCTACCTTCCCATCAACTTCGACAAGGCCTTCGTCTACCACAACCCGCGTCTGACGAACGTCTACTTCAACGACTCCATGGGCAAGATCGACCTGGCCACCGTCGGCATCGCCGCCAAGTAGTCGAGTCGTCGAGTCGTCACGTAACAACAGGCAAGTGCCTTCACCGCACATGCGCTAGTCCGAAGGGCAGGTGAAGGCCGCAGGCGGCGGCTGCCGTCCCCACGAGGGACGGCAGCCGCCCGCCCCGGGCGGCCGACTGCAGTGCTCGTCTACCTCATACGGCGGCTGTTCAACGTCGTCGCCACGCTGCTGGTGGTCTCCGTGGTCACCTTCGGCATCTTCTTCGCGGTCCCCAAGATCACAGGCAGCGATCCGGCCCTGATGTACGCCGGCCGCGAGACCAACGAGACCGCCCTGGCGGGCATCCGCGTGAAGATGGGCTTCGACAAGCCCATCTCCGAGCAGTACCTGACCTTCGTCAAGGGCATCTTCGTCGGCCGCGACTACGACGGCGGTACAGATGTCACCCACTGCGCCGCCCCCTGCTTCGGCTACTCCTTCAAGACCGAGGCGCCCGTCTGGGAGACCATGGTCGACCGCATGCCGGTCACCCTCTCGCTCGCCCTCGGCGCAGCGGTCATCTGGGTGATCGCCGGTGTGGCGACCGGTGTCGTCTCGGCGCTCAAACGCCGGACCGCCATCGACCGCACCGTCATGGTCGGCGCGCTCGCCGGTGTCTCCCTGCCGATCTTCTTCACCGGCATGGTGGCCCCCGCGATCTTCGTCTACAGCCTCGGCTGGCTGGACGTGTCCAACTACAAACCGTTCACAGAGGATCCACTGGCCTGGCTCAACTCCCTGATCCTGCCCTGGATCACCCTGGCCTTCCTCTTCGCCGCCACCTACGCCCGCATCACCCGCGCCACGATGCTCGAGGTCCTCGGCGAGGACTACATCCGCACCGCCCGCGCCAAGGGGCTCAAGGAGGGCGTGGTCATCCGCAAGCACGCCCTGCGCTCCACCCTCACCCCGATCGTCACGATGTTCGGCCTGGACCTCGGCGGACTCCTCGGCGGCGCGGTGCTCACCGAGACGACCTTCAACTTCCAGGGTCTGGGGACGGCGGCCGTGGCCGCCATCGGCCAGGGCGACCTGCCCGTGATCATGGGCGTCACCCTGCTCGCCGCGCTCTTCGTGGTGATGGCCAACCTGATCGTGGACCTGCTGTACGCCGTCATCGACCCGCGCGTGAGGCTGACGTGACCGAGAACCCCACCACCGCCTCCGGCGAGAGCACCTCCGGCGGGCCCGCGTTCGTCCCAGAGCAGGCCGGACCTCCCAAGGACACCGCGTTCCTCTCGGTGCGCGACCTCAAGGTGCACTTCCCGACCGACGACGGCCTGGTCAAGTCCGTCGACGGGCTCTCCTTCGACCTCGAGCGCGGCAAGACGCTCGGCATCGTCGGCGAGTCCGGTTCCGGCAAGTCGGTGACCTCGCTGGCCATCATGGGCCTGCACCGCACCGGCAACGCCCGCAGCCGCCCGGACATCTCGGGCCAGGTCGTGCTCGACGGCGAGGACCTCGTACGGGCCGACGCGGACCACGTGCGCAAGCTGCGCGGCCGCAAGATGGCGATGGTCTTCCAGGACCCGCTGTCCGCGATGCACCCGTACTACTCGGTCGGCAAGCAGATCATCGAGGCGTACCGGACCCACCAGGACGTCGACAAGAAGACCGCCCGCACCCGCGCGGTCGAGATGCTCGACCGGGTCGGCATCCCCGAGCCCCACCGGCGCGTGGACGCGTACCCGCACGAGTTCTCCGGCGGTATGCGCCAGCGCGCGATGATCGCGATGGCGCTGGTCAACAACCCCGAACTGCTCATCGCGGACGAGCCGACCACGGCCCTGGACGTCACCGTCCAGGCGCAGATCCTCGACCTGATCCGCGACCTGCAGAAGGAGTTCGGCTCCGCGGTCATCATGATCACGCACGACCTCGGCGTGGTCGCCGAGATGGCCGACGAGATCCTCGTGATGTACGGCGGCCGGTGCGTCGAACGCGGCACCGCCGAGAAGGTCTTCTACGAACCCCGCCACCCCTACACCTGGGGCCTGCTCGGCTCCATGCCGCGCATCGACCGCGAGCAGACCGAGCGGCTGATCCCGGTCAAGGGCTCGCCGCCCAGCCTCATCAACATCCCGAGCGGCTGCGCCTTCAACCCGCGCTGCCCGTACGCCGACATCCCCAAGGGCGGCATCACCCGCACCCAGCGGCCCGAGCTCACCGAGGACGACAGCCGGCACTGGTCCGCCTGCCACATGTCGCAGGAGGAGCGGACCCGGATCTGGACCGAAGAGATTGCGCCGAAGCTGTGACCGACATGAAGAAGACGGCGGACGCCTCCGAGGAACCGCTGCTGAAGGTGACCGGCCTGGTCAAGCACTTCCCCATCAACAAGGGGCTGCTGCGCCGGCAGGTCGGGGCCGTCAAGGCCGTGGACGGCATCGACTTCGACGTCCGGCGCGGTGAGACGCTCGGCGTCGTCGGCGAGTCCGGCTGCGGCAAGTCGACGATGGGCCGCCTGATCACGCGCCTGCTGGAGCCCACGGGCGGCACGGTCGAGTTCGAGGGGCGCGACATCACGCACCTCGGGGTCTCCGCGATGCGGCCGATGCGCCGCGACGTGCAGATGATCTTCCAGGACCCGTACGGCTCGCTGAACCCGCGGCACACGGTCGGCACGATCGTCAGCGCCCCGTTCAAGCTGCAGGGCGTGCAGCCGGAGGGCGGCCTGAAGGCGGAGGTGCAGCGCCTGCTGTCGCTGGTGGGCCTCAACCCGGAGCACTACAACCGCTACCCGCACGAGTTCTCGGGCGGCCAGCGCCAGCGCATCGGCATCGCCCGCGCGCTGGCCCTGAAGCCGAAGCTGGTCGTCGCCGACGAGCCGGTCTCGGCGCTGGACGTGTCGATCCAGGCCCAGGTGGTGAACCTGCTGGACGACCTCCAGGAGGAGCTGGGCCTCACGTACGTGATCATCGCGCACGACCTGTCGGTCATCCGGCACGTATCGGACCGCATCGCGGTGATGTACCTCGGCAAGATCGTGGAGCTGACCGACCGCAAGTCGCTGTACGAGAACCCGATGCACCCGTACACCAAGGCGCTGCTGTCGGCCGTGCCGGTGCCGGACCCGCGCCGGCGCGGTGCGAAGAGCGGGCGCATCCTGCTCAAGGGCGACGTGCCCTCGCCGATCTCGCCCCCCTCCGGCTGCCGCTTCCACACGCGGTGCTGGAAGGCCACGCAGGTCTGCACGACGCAGGAGCCGCCGATGCTGGCCCTGGCCACGGGCCACCAGGTGGCCTGCCACCACCCGGAGAACGCCGCCGACCAGGCCCCGGGCGACCCGGCCCTGCCGGGCGCGGCGGATGCGGTGGTGACGGTCTCGGAGTGACCGGGCCCACGTCGTCCGGTGTCCCGGTCTCCGCGTAGCGGTCGGAGCCCGGGACACCGGCTTGTCCGGGCCCGGCCAGTCGAACAGACGGCCAGGCGAACGGCACAATGGGGCGGTGCTCCACGATCTCTTCCCGCCCGGGATCCAGCATGCCCTGGACCTCGCCGGCATCTTCGTCTTCGCCACCGCAGGCGCCCTGCTCGCCGTACGCAAGAACTTCGACGTCTTCGGCATCTGCGTCCTCGCGCTGGTCACCGCCCTCGGCGGCGGCCTCTTCCGCGACCTCGTCATCGGCGCCGTCCCGCCGGCCGCCTTCGGCGAGCTCAGCTTCTTCGTGACCCCCCTGATCGCCGCGGTCATCGTCTACTTCCTCCACCCCGAGGTGCAGCGGATCAACCGCGCCATCAACGTGTTCGACGCCGCAGGCCTCGGCCTGTTCTGCGTGACCGGCACGACCAAGGCGTACGAGTTCGGCCTCGGACTCACGGCGTCCGCCGCACTCGGCGTGGCCACCGCCGTCGGCGGCGGCGTGCTGCGCGACGTCCTGGCCAACGAGGTCCCGTCGCTGCTGCGCGACCGCGAGATGTACGCCGTCCCCGCCATCGTCGGCGCCGCGATGGTGGCCCTCTCCATCGCCTTCGAGAGCCTCAACGCCGTGACCACCGCCCTCGCGATCGTCACCACGTTCGTGCTCCGGCTCCTCGCCATGCGCTACCACTGGCGGGCCCCGCTGGCCTGGAACCGACGCTCCTCGGTGGCCGAAGAGCCGTAACCAGCACGTAGCAAAGGAAAGCTACCGCTTAGTAGCTTCGCGTTGTAGTGTCGAATTCATGGCATACGCAGCGGCCCAGGCAACCATCGGCGACAGCGAGTTCGACCGCGACACCACCGTCACCGCCCGCGCGGGCGAGCCCGGGGTGTACGACACGGAGCTCTCCGCCGGATGGACGATCATCACCGCCGTCAACGGCGGCTATCTGCTGGCCCTGGTCGGCCGGGCGCTGTCGGCGGCCCTGCCGCACCCGGACCCCTTCACCGTCTCCGCGCACTACCTGACCTCGTCGGTACCCGGCCCCGCGGTGATCCGCACCGAGGTCGTCCGGGTGGGACGCACGCTCTCCACCGGCCAGGCCTCCCTCTTCCAGTACGACGAGAACGGCGCCGAGATCGAGCGGATCCGGGTCGTCGCCTCGTACGGCGACCTCGCCGCCCTCCCGGACGACGTCCGCACCACGGCCGTCCCGCCGGTCATCCCGCCCTACGCCGACTGCCTCGGCCCGGAGGCCGGTCCGGCCCCGATCCCGGGCAGCAACGCGATCGTGGACCGGCTCCGGCTGCGGCTGGACCCGGCGACGGCGGGCTGGGCGCTCGGCGCGCCGTCGGGGAAGGGCGAGATGCGGGCCTGGTTCGAGCTGGCCGACGGGCGCGACGCGGACCCGCTCTCGATGCTGCTCGCGGTGGACGCGCTGCCGCCGACCTGCTTCGACCTGGGCCTGATGGGCTGGAGCCCGACCATCGAGCTCACCACCCACATCCGCCACCGCCCGGCTCCGGGCCCGCTGCGGATCTCCATCACGACCCGGAACCTGGCCGGGGGCTTCCTGGAGGAGGACGCCGAGGTCTGGGACTCCGCCGACCGCCTGGTGGCCCAGTCCCGCCAGCTGGCCCGCGCCCCCCGCTGACCGAGCGGGGAACGGGGACTTCCGGCCGGGTCGCGCCGGACACGGCTCCGGCGGGTTTGGGGGGTGGCCGTTCGGGGGCAGAGGCCCGAGCGGGGTCCGGGCAAGGACCGCCGGGCGGGCCCTTCCGGGCCGGCCGGCGGCTGCCGGGCGCGGCCCGGCGGGAGGGCCGGCGGGAGGGCCGGGCCCCGCGGGGTCCGGCCCCGTGGAGCGGACTCGTAGAATCGGGGGATCATGGCCTACCTCGACCACGCCGCCACCACTCCGATGCTCCCGGAGGCCGCTGCGGCGATGACCGCGCAGTTCGCCGCCACGGGTAACGCGTCCTCCCTCCACGCCGCCGGCCGCCGCGCCCGCCGTACCGTCGAGGAGGCCCGCGAGGCCCTCGCCGAGGCACTCGGCGCCCGCCCGAGCGAGGTGGTCTTCACCGCGGGCGGCACGGAGGCCGACAACCTCGCCGTCAAGGGCCTCTACTGGGCCCGCCGCGACCAGGACCCCGCCCGGACCCGGGTGCTCGCCAGCCCCGTCGAGCACCACGCCGTCCTCGACGCCGTCCACTGGCTCGGCGAGCACGAGGGCGCCCAGGTCGAGTACCTCCCCGTCGACCGCTACGGCCGCGTGCACCCCGAGGCCCTGCGCGAAGCCATCGCGCGCAACCCCGACGACGTGGCCCTGGCCACCGTCATGTGGGCCAACAACGAGATCGGCACCGTCATGCCGGTCCGTGAACTGGCCGCCGTGGCCCGTGAGTTCGCGGTCCCCCTGCACTCCGACGCCGTCCAGGCCTTCGGCCAGCTCGACGTCCGCTTCGGCGACAGCGGCCTCGCCGCGATGACCGTGAGCGGCCACAAGGTCGGCGGCCCGTACGGCATCGGCGCGCTGCTGCTGGGCCGCGACCAGAGCCCCGTGCCCGTCCTGCACGGCGGCGGCCAGGAGCGGCACGTGCGCTCCGGGACCCTCGACGTGCCCGCCGTCGCCGCCTTCGCGGTGGCCGCGGTGATCGCCGCCGAGCGGCGCGAGCGGTTCGCCGCCGAGATCGGCGCGCTGCGCGACGAACTGGTCGCCGCCGTGCTCCGGGAGGTGCCCGACGCCGTCCTCGGCGGGGACCCGGACGGCCGGCTCCCGGCCAATGCGCACTTCAGCTTCCCCGGCTGCGAGGGCGACTCCCTGCTGCTCCTGCTGGACGCCCAGGGCATCGAGTGCTCCACCGGCTCCGCCTGCACCGCCGGCGTGGCCCAGCCCAGCCACGTCCTGCTGGCCACCGGTACGGATCCCCAGCTGGCCCGCGGGACGCTGCGCTTCTCCCTCGGCCACACCTCCACCAAGGAGGACGTCGAGGCCGTCGCCGCCGCCATCGGACCGGCCGTCGCGCGCGCCCGTACGGCAGGCCTCAGCTAGGGGGTGCCCCCTGGTGCCGTGACCGAAGGGTCCACCGCACCGGCCGGGCAGCCCGGCAGCCCGTCACCCCGAGGACTTGGCGGGGGCCGCCGCGAGCTCCGAGCGGACCAGGCCCAGGTACCGGTCCCAGTCCCAGTGGGGGCCCGGGTCCGTGTGGTCGGTGCCCGGGACCTCGGAGTGGGCCAGTATGTGCGCACGGTCCACCGGTATGCCGTATCTGCGGCATATGTCGGCAGCCAGCCGGGCCGAGGCCGCGTACATCGCCTCCGTGAAGTCCTGCGGCCGGTCCACGAAGCCCTCGTGCTCGATGCCCATGCTGCGCTCGTTCATGGAGCGGTTGCCCGAGTGGAAGGCGACGTCCATCTCGCGCACCATCTGCTCGATGCGGCCGTCCTGGCCGACGATGTAGTGCGCCGACGCCCGGTGGAACGGGTTCTTGAAGGCGTCCACCGAGGACGCGAAGCTGCCCTGTGTGACATGCATGACGATCCGGTCCACCCGGTAGTCCTCGGGGCGGTCCGCCATGCGCCAGTTCGCAGGCGAGGCCGACGTCCAGCCCACGCCCACGTGGTCCACCTCACCCTCCTTGCGGGGCTTGCCCACGCCCGGCAGCAGCCACCAGGCGCGCCGCAGCTCGTCCTGCCCGGCGATCGCCGCCGCCGTGAAGACCCCGAGCCCCCCGAACAGCACCGCCCGGCGGGTCCTGCGCGGCGCCGCCTTCGGCGCAGCATCGACCTTGCTCCCCATGTGATCCACCCCCTGCACCCGATAACGCGCTGTGACCCCGGGCGGTTCCCCCGTACTCTGGACGGTGCTATGACTCAGAACCTGCCGCGCACCGTCCGCCCCCTCCGCGTCCTGGCCGCCATGTCCGGCGGTGTGGACTCCGCCGTCGCCGCCGCTCGCGCCGTCGAAGCCGGGCACGACGTGACCGGCGTCCACCTCGCGCTCTCCGCGAACCCGCAGTCCTTCCGGACCGGCGCCCGCGGCTGCTGCACCATCGAGGACTCCCGCGACGCCCGCCGCGCCGCCGACGTCATCGGCATCCCGTTCTACGTCTGGGACCTCGCCGAGCGCTTCCGCGAGGACGTCGTCGAGGACTTCATCTCCGAGTACGAGGCCGGGCGCACGCCGAACCCCTGCCTGCGCTGCAACGAGAAGATCAAGTTCGCGGCGCTGCTGGACAAGGCCCTCGCCCTCGGCTTCGACGCCGTCTGCACCGGCCACTACGCCACCGTCGTCCTGAACGAGGACGGCACCCGCGAGCTGCACCGCGCCTCCGACATGGCCAAGGACCAGTCCTACGTCCTCGGCGTCCTCGACGAGAAGCAGCTCGCCCACGCCCTCTTCCCGCTCGGTGACACGCTCACCACCAAGGAGGAGATCCGCGCCGAGGCCGAGGAGCGCGGCCTGGCCGTCGCGAAGAAGCCCGACAGCCACGACATCTGCTTCATCGCCGACGGCGACACCCAGGGCTTCCTCGCGAACCGCCTCGGCAAGTCCGAGGGCGACATCGTCGACGAGGCGACCGGCCAGAAGGTCGGCACCCACGACGGCGCCTTCGGCTTCACCATCGGCCAGCGCAAGGGCCTGCGGATCGGCCACCCCGCCCCCGACGGCAAGCCGCGCTACGTCCTCGACATCTCGCCGGTGAACAACACCGTCACCGTCGGCCCCGCCGAGGCCCTCGACGTCAGCGCCCTGACCGCGATCCGCCCCCGCTGGTGCGGCTCCACGGCCGCCGCCCCGGGCACGTACACGGCGCAGCTGCGCGCCCACGGCGGCGAGACGGAGGTCTTCGCCGAGCTGGTGGACGGCGAGCTGCGGGTCCGCTTCACGGAGCCGGTCCGCGGCGTGGCCCCCGGCCAGGCGATCGTGCTCTACGACGGCACCCGCGTGGTCGGCTCCGCCACCATCGCGACGACCACCCGGGCCACCGCCGCGTCCGTGTGAGGCCGAGTCCCGGGCCGGCTAGCCGACCGTGAGGACGATCTTGCCGGTGGTCCGGCCCTGCTCGCCGATCTCGTGGGCCTTGGCGGCCTGCTCCAGCGGCAGCACCGTGTCGATCAGCGGACGGAGCAGGCCCTTGTCGGCCAGCGCCGCGATCTCCTCCAGCCCCTTGAGGTCGGGCTCCACCAGCACCCAGGAGGCGTGCACGCCCTGCGGGTCGGCCGGGATCCCGTCCGGGCCGGGCAGGGTCACCAGGTGCCCGCCGGGCTTGAGGACCTTCAGCGAGCGCTGCCCGTGGTCCCCGCCGACGGCGTCGATCACGACGTCCACGTCCGTGACGGCGTCCTCGAAGTCGGTGGTGCGGTAGTCGATCACCTCGTCGGCGCCCAGTTCGCGCAGCACCCCGTGCTTGGCCGCGCTGGCCGTGCCGATCACGTACGCCCCGCGGGCCTTGGCGATCTGCACGGCCAGGTGGCCGACCCCGCCCGCCGCCGCGTGGACCAGCACCCGCTGCCCGGCCGTGACCCCGGCCGTGTCCACCAGGGCCTGCCAGGCGGTCAGCGCCGCCAGCGGCAGGGCTGCGGCCTGCACGTGGTCCAGGGAGGCCGGCTTGCGGGCGAAGTGGCGGGCCGGGGCGACCACGTACTCGGCGTAGCCGCCCGCCTGGCGCGGGAAGTTCGGCATGCCGTACACCTCGTCGCCCTCGCGGTACAGGGTCACGCCCGGGCCGACCGCCTCGACGGTGCCCGAGACGTCCCAGCCGACCATCGGGACCTCGCCCCAGGAGATCAGGCCGCCGCTGGCCCGGGTCTTCCAGTCCACCGGGTTCACGCCGGCCGCGTGGACCCGTACGAGGATCTCGTTCAGGCCCGGCTCGGGCCGCTCCGTCTCGACCTCGGTGAGAACCTCGGGTCCGCCCCACTGGCTCACGACGACGGCACGCATAACTGTCTCCCTCATTGCTTTCCGTACCGGTTTCCCCGGCCGATGACACCAGCTTGGCCGCCGTCCGGCCCGCATGGTGTTGGCCGTACGGCCACCATGTGACAGGATCTGGCCATGCCCGGTTTGCATCGAATCGCCGTACTCGCCCTCGAAGGCGTCGCCCCCTTCGAGCTCGGGATGCCGTCCCGGGTGTTCGGCAACGCCCACGCGGAGGACGGCGGCGACCTGTACGAGGTCACCGTCTGCACCGCCGACGGCCTGCCCGTGGCCAGCGACGCGGGCTTCACCATCGGCGTCACGGCCGGCCCCGAGGCGCTCGCCGCGGCCGACACCGTGATCGTCCCGCCCACCCACGCCATGCCGGGGCTGCTGCGCGGCGAGCCCCTGCCGCCGGCCCTGGGCAAGGCCCTCGCCGGCATCCGGCCCGGCACCCGGACCGTGTCCATCTGCACCGGCTCCGAGGTGCTCGCCGCCGCCGGGCTGCTCGACGGCCGGCGCGCCACCACGCACTGGGCGCACGCACCGGAGTTCCAGCGGGCCTTCCCGCGCGTCCTCCTCGACGAGGACGTGCTCTTCGTCGACGACGGCGACATCCTCACCTCGGCCGGAGTGGCCGCCGGCATCGACCTCTGCCTCTACCTGATCCGCGCCGACCACGGCACCGCCGCCGCCAACCGCGCCGCGCGGCTGTGCGTCGTACCGCCGTGGCGCGACGGAGGGCAGGCCCAGTACATCGACCGGCCCGTCCCCGAACCCACCGTCGCCACCACCACCGCCACCCGCGCCTGGGCCCTGGAGCGGCTCGCCGAGCCGGTCACGCTGGCCGAACTGGCCGCCCACGCCCGGATGAGCCTGCGCACCTTCACCCGGCGGTTCCGCGACGAGGTCGGCATGACCCCGGTGCAGTGGCTCACCGTCCAACGCCTGGAGGTCGCCCGCCAGTTGCTGGAGTCCAGCGACCTGCCGGTCGACCTGGTCGCGCACCGGGCGGGCTTCGGCTCCGCCAACTCGCTGCGCCAGCACATGCGGACCGCCCTCGGCATCTCGCCGATCGCCTACCGCCGGACCTACCGCCCCGCGCTCGCGGAGTCATGACCACCGGGGTAATCGATTCGCCCGCCCCGTGCTGTCAGGGTTCAATCAGCGAAGCGGGCCGCCAACGGCCCGGCTGAAAACCGGACTTGTGGAGGTCGCCATGACCGCGTACGCCATCGGCCACATACGCCCCGAGACGATGAACGAGGACATCCTCCGCTACATCGAGGAGATCCAGTCGACGATGGACCCCTTCGGCGGCCGCTTCCTCGTGCACGGGGCGGAGGTCGACGTCAAGGAGGGACCCTGGCCCGGCACGGTCGTCGTGATCGCCTTCCCCGACATCGAGAGCGCACGCGCCTGGTACGACTCGCCGGCCTACCGGGCCCTGCTCCCGCTGCGCACCCGCCACATCCCGGGCGAGGTCATCCTGGTGGACGGCGTCCCGCCCGGTTACGACGCCGCGAAGACGGCCGCGGGCCTGCGCGAAGCCGCGGGGCTCTGACGATGGGCAACCGCGCCACCTTCGTGATCGTCGGCCCCGACGGCCCGGTCCGCCACCGCTCCTCCTTCGGCGCCGTCGGGCTCGACCTCGACCTGCTCGCCGGGCCCGAGGCGGCCCTGCCCTTCCTGGCGGGGCACGCCCTGGAGGCGGGCTGGTACCCCGACGACGCCGTCGAGGCCGGCGTACTCGTCGACCCCGCCCGCAAGCTCCTGCTGCTCTTCGTCCAGGAGGGCCCCAGTGCCGGCCTGCGCACCCGGGCCGCCGCCCTGGAGCTGCTGCGGTGCGCCTGGCCCGGCTGGGAGGTGCGGTGGCTCTACGACGGCCAGCCCGGCCTGCGCGCCCACCTCCGCCTCGCTCCCGAACCGGCGGACGACGGCACCGCCCTCCTGTACACCGCCGCGCCCCTCGACCCCGACGACGAGGAACTGACCGACCCCGACCCGGTCGTGGCGGTCGTCACCATCGGCCCGGACCGCTGCCACGTCCTGGGCGGGGTCGCCCCCCACCCGCTCGAGGAGGGCCCCTCCCTGCTGGACCGGCTCCGGGACGCCCCCGACCACGGGAGCCACCGGCTGCCGGCCGACGCCGGGATCCACATCGACCCCGAGCGGCGCCGGATCGGCTGGTGGCTCACCCGCGCCCCCGCGGTCCCCGCCGATGCACTCGCCGCGCGCTGGCCCGGCTGGACCGTGGAGTTCTGGGAGGACCGCTGGGCCGAGCACGAGCGGGCCTGCGGCGGCCGCTTCGCCCCGCCCGCGCCGGACCGCGCCGCCGCGCTGGCCGACGTACGGGACCAGGTCCTGGAACGCTGGGCCGGTCCGCGGGGCGATGCCCGGGCGGCACTGGTCGCGGCGCATCCGCACATCCTGGTCGGCGACGGATTCGCCCCCGCCGTCCCCGCCGGGCGGGCCGCCGCCGCCCGCGAGGCGGCCCGGGCGGCGTACCGCGAGGCCACCGGGACCTGACGGGGTGCGAGCATGGGCGGCATGGCTACTCACCTGATCACCGGTGCCGGCGCGGGCATCGGCGCCGCCGTCGCCGCCCGGCTGCACGCACGCGGCGACGACCTCGTCCTGCTCGCCCGCGACGCCGCCCGCGGCAAGCAGCTCGTCGAGCGCTACCCCGGCTCCCGCGCGCTCGTCGGCGACCTCTCCGACCCCGACCGGCTGTCGTGGGCCTTCTCCAAGCAGCCCATCCCGGAGCGGATCGACTCGCTCCTGCACATCGCCGGGATCGTCGACCTCGGCCCCGTCGGCGAGCTGCGCCCCAAGACCTGGCAGCAGCAGCTCAACGTGAACCTGATCGCCCCCGCCGAGGTCACGCGGCTGCTGCTGCCCACCCTGCGCGCCTCCCGCGCCACGGTGGTCTTCGTGAACTCCGGCGCGGGCCTGACCGCCCACGCCGACTGGAGCGCGTACGCCGCCTCCAAGCACGGGCTCAAGGCGCTCGCCGACTCGCTGCGCGCCGAGGAGAAGCCCAACGGCATCCGCGTCACCTCCGTCTACCCCGGCCGGACCGCGACCGCCATGCAGGCCAAGGTGCACTCGCAGGAGGGCAAGGAGTACGACCCCGCCCAGTGGATCGACCCCGAGTCCGTCGCCACCACGATCCTGATGGCCGTCGACCTGCCGCGCGACGCCGAGGTCAACGACCTGAGCGTCAGGCCCGGCCGATGACCGCGAGCGCCACCGGCATCGGGTCCCTGCCCGGCGGCGACGCCCGCGAGGCCGCCAAGACCGTCACCGGGTCCTTCGAGGACTTCCCGTACCTCCCCGAGCTGCCCGCCCGCGGGCCCGGCGCGGACATGATCGGCCGCTCCCTCGGGCTGCTCGTCGACATGTACGCCCACGTCGAGCCCAGCGGCTGGCGGATCAGCGACCGCCCGGGCCGGGATTCGAAGCGGGCCCGCTCCTGGCTGGGGGAGGACCTGGACGCGCTCGAGGAGTTCACCCAGGGGTACACGGGCAGGCTCAAGGTCCAGGCCGTCGGCCCGTGGACCCTGGCCACCGCCCTCGAACTGCACGGCGGCGAGGCCGTGCTCCAGGACGCCGGCGCCTGCCGCGACCTGGCCGGATCCCTCGCGGAGGGCCTGCGCGACCACCTGGCCGACGTCCGCAAGCGCATCCCCGGAGCCCAGATCGTGCTCCAGCTCGACGAGCCGTCGCTGACCGCGGTGCTGCTGGGACGCGTGAGGTCCGCGAGCAAGTACCGCACGTACCGGGCCGTCGACCGGCAGGTCGTCGAGGGCACCCTGCGCGAGCTGTTCGCCGTCCACGACGGCGAGGTCGTCGTCCACTCCTGCGCCCCCGAGGTGCCCTTCGGGCTGCTCCGGCGGGCCGGCGCCACGGGCGTGTCGTTCGATTTCTCCTTGCTCACCGAGCGCGAGGACGACGCCATCGGCGAGGCCGTCGAAAGCGGTACGAAACTCTTCGCCGGAGTGGTGCCGGGCACCGACGCCCCGTTGTCGGACCCTGCCGGTAGCGTCATGGGTGTCAGGAAGCTTTGGCGCAGGCTGGGGCTGGCCCCGGGGACTCTGGCGGAGTCCGTCGTGGTCACCCCGTCGTGCGGTCTGGCGGGCGCCTCGCCCGCGTACGCCCGCGCGGTGCAGGCGCACTGCGTCAGGGCGGCGAGGTCGCTCGCCGACAACCCTGAGTGACGGAACAGACGGGCCACGGGAGGACACGGCATGGCAGCCGAACAGAAGCAGGCCGGCGACGGCACGGCCGTACCGGCGGCGGTGCGTGAGCAGCACGCGCTGCTGGCCGAGCAGGTCGAGGAGCACCGCTTCCGGTACTACGTGAACGACCAGCCGGTCGTCAGCGACGCCGAGTTCGACAAGCTGCTGCGCTCGCTGGAGGCGCTGGAGGAGCAGTACCCGGAGCTGCGCACGCCCGACTCGCCCACCCAGAAGGTGGCCGGGGCGTACGAGACGGACTTCGCGTCCGTCGAGCACCGGGAGCGCATGCTCTCCCTCGACAACGCCTTCGACGACGAGGAGTTGGCGGCCTGGGCCGAGCGGGTGGCCCGGGACGTCAACACCCCCGATTTCCACTACCTGTGCGAGCTCAAGGTGGACGGCCTCGCCGTCAACCTCACCTACGAGAAGGGCCGCCTCACCCGGGCCGCCACCCGCGGCGACGGCCGCACCGGCGAGGACATCACGCCCAACGTCCGCACCATCGCCGAGATCCCCGACCGCCTCAAGGGCGACCGGATCCCGGAGCTGGTCGAGATCCGCGGCGAGGTCTTCTTCCCGATGGAGAAGTTCGAGGAGCTCAACGCCCGGCTCGTCGAGGCCGGCGACAAGCCCTTCGCCAACCCGCGCAACGCGGCCGCCGGTTCGCTGCGCCAGAAGGACCCGAAGGTCACCGCCACCCGCCCGCTGCACATGGTGGTGCACGGCATCGGCGCGCGCACCGGCTTCGACATCGACAAGCTCAGCCACGCGTACGAGCTGCTCAGCGAGTGGGGCCTGCCCACGGCCCGGCACAACAAGGCGGTGTCCTCGCTCGCGGAGGTCCGCGAGTTCATCGCCTACTTCGGCGAGAACCGCCACTCGGTGGAGCACGAGATCGACGGGGTCGTCGTCAAGCTCGACGAGATCCCGCTCCAGGGCCGCCTCGGCTCCACGGCCCGCGCCCCGCGCTGGGCGATCGCCTGGAAGTACGCCCCCGAAGAGGTCAACACCAAGCTGGTCGACATCAAGGTCGGCGTCGGCCGCACCGGCCGGGTGACCCCGTACGCGCAGGTGGAGCCGGTGACGGTGGCCGGCTCGGAGGTCGAGTTCGCGACGCTGCACAACCAGGAGGTCGTCAAGGCCAAGGGCGTGCTCATCGGGGACACCGTGGTGCTGCGCAAGGCCGGCGACGTCATCCCCGAGATCCTCGGCCCCGTGGTGGACCTGCGCGACGGCACCGAGCGGGAGTTCGTCATGCCGGCCGAGTGCCCCGAGTGCGGGACGGCGCT
This sequence comes from Streptomyces sp. NPDC002209, assembly GCF_042890265.1. Taxonomy (NCBI): domain Bacteria; kingdom Bacillati; phylum Actinomycetota; class Actinomycetes; order Kitasatosporales; family Streptomycetaceae; genus Streptomyces; species Streptomyces sp. NPDC002209. Next base: position 377,708 of record NZ_JBIARX010000002.1, read on the forward strand.
GCGGCCGATGAAGGAGGGCGACATCGACCTCCGCTGCCCCAACGCCCGTACCTGTCCGGCGCAGTTGCGCGAGCGGCTCTTCTATCTGGTCGGCCGCGCCTGCCTGGACGTCAAGAACTTCGGGTATGTCGCCTCGGCCGCGCTCACCCAGCCCCTGGAGCCGTCGGTCCCTCCGATGGCGAACGAGGGCGACCTCTTCGGCCTCACCCTGGAGCAGCTGCTCCCCATCACGTCCTACGTGCGGGATCAGGACTCGGGTCAGCCCAAGATCGATCCGAAGACCGGGGAGCCGAAGGTCGTCACCTTCTTCGCCAACAAGGAGGGCGAGCCCAAGGCCAACACGCTGGCCATGCTGGCGAACATCGAGGCAGCCAAGAGCCAGCCGCTGGCCCGCGTGATCAACGGCCTGTCGATCCGTCACGTCGGCCCGGTCGCGGCGGCGGCGCTCGCCCGCGAGTTCCGCTCGATCGAGCGGATCGAGCAGGCGACCGAGGAGGAGCTGGCCGCGACCGACGGCGTTGGCGCGATCATCGCGGCCTCGGTGAAGGAGTGGTTCGCCGAGGACTGGCACCAGGAGATCCTGCGCAAGTGGCGGGAGGCCGGTGTCCGGATGGAGGAGGAGGGTTCCGGCGAGGAGGAGGGCCCGCGCCCGTTGGAGGGCCTGACCGTCGTCGTCACCGGCACCCTGCAGAGCCACACGCGGGACGGCGCGAAGGAGGCGCTGCAGAGCCGCGGCGCCAAGGTGACGGGCTCCGTCTCGAAGAAGACCTCCTTCGTCGTGGTCGGTGAGAACCCGGGCTCCAAGTACGACAAGGCGATGCAGCTGAAGCTGGCCGTCCTCGACGACGCGGGCTTCGCGGTCCTCCTCGAACAGGGCCCCGACGCGGCGCGCGAGGCTGCGCTCCCGGTGGACGGCGCCGCCGGAGCGGAGTAACACCCCCTGAACGACACGACGGGACGCGTTCGGGGAAATTGGCCCGGGCGAACGGATGCGTGGTGTGCGGCCGTACGGGCGGGCGCACGCCAGGCGCAACACCCGGTGGTAAAAGGCTGGTACAGGGCTGTTCGCAGGGCGGTGACCTGTCGGATCATCGGATGGGTGACCTGAGGGTCCTGGTCCAAACTCACCCGTTCGGCGGATACCGTACTGATGAGGATGGCTGGGTCGCATTCGGGCAACCGCCGCCGACCGCTGCCCCTGGGAGCCTCTCGCGTCCTACTGTTGAGGGGTGCGCCTGTCGTGCACGGCTGCGTGATGCGATTCCAGCCGTGATGGCATGACATCGGGGCCATCGCGTGGCATCGGCATTGCCGGCTGTGAGAGGGACGGGCATGAAACCCACCGAAAGCGCCGACCCGTCACCTGATGTCGGCGGGGAGATCCCGTCCATGCGGACGGGCCGGCTCGGTGTCCTGGGTTCCAGGACGCCGGACACCCACCCGCTCGACACCGGAGCGGGATCGGGCGGAGCGGCGCAGCGCACCGTGCTGCCCTTCATCGTCGTGGGCCTGTCCGCGGTGGTCCTCGCGGCCGGCATCGTCTCCGCGCTGAGCGACCGTCATGCCCTGTTCCCCGGCGGCCCGGTCGGCTGGGCGCTCGCCCTGCTGACCGGCATCATCGTCGGCCACCTGGTCGCGCTGGGCCGCGACCGCTGGTGGGGCGGCACCGGGTCGGGCGCGGCCCTCACCCTCGGCGTGCTCATCCTGTACGGCTGGGTCCCCGCCGGACTGGTCTCGCTCGCGGTGGTCTCCCTGGTCGGGGCGGCCCGCCGGCACCGCTGGCGCCAAGGGCTGCTGCACGGCGCCACCGACATCCTCGGCATCGGTGCGGGGGCCCTCGTACTCGCCGCGTTCGGCGAGGCGCCGAGCGTCGAGACGCCGTGGCGGCCCACCACCTGGGGGCTGGAGGCGGCTCCCGAGGTCATCCTGGTGGCCCTGGCCTACCTGCTGGTCACCAAGGTGCTGCTGTGGCTCGCGCTGACCCCGCGCGGCGGATCCCTGCCCACCGTCGCCCGCACGGCCCTGCTCCGGCAGGCCTTAGTGGCCGTCGCCCTGCTCGGCATCGCCCCGCTGATCTGCGTGGTCGCCGTGGCGCAGCCGGTGCTGCTGCCGCTGTTCGCCGTACCGCTGATCGCGCTCGACTCCACCTTGTGGATCGCCCGGGCGCGTGCCGAGGAGCAGCTGCGCGATCCGCTGACCGGGCTGCCGAACCGGCAGTGGCTCCTGGAGCGGGCGTGGTCCGCTCTGGACGAGGCTGAACGTTTGGGCACCCGGTCAGCTCTTGTGTTGATCGACCTGGACCGGTTCCGTGCGGTCAACGACACGCTGGGCCACCTCGCCGGCGACAGGCTGCTGCTCCAGATCGCCGACCGGCTCCGCCAGGCCCTGCCCGAGGACGCCGAGGCCGCCCGGCTCGGCGGCGACGAGTTCGCCGTGCTCCTGCCCGTCGCCGATTCCACCACCAGCGCCCAGCGGGTCGCCCGCCACCTCGTCGCCGAGCTCAGCTCGCCCCTCGACCTGGACGGCCTGACCCTCGTCCTGGAGGCCAGCGCCGGCCTCGCCGTCTTCCCCGACCACGCGCTGGACGCGGAGGGGCTGCTGCGCCGCGCCGACGTCGCGATGTACCAGGCGAAGCGGGACCGCACGGGCGTGGAGGTGTACGAGTCCAAGCGGGACAGCAACACCCCCGACCGCCTCGGCCTCCTCGGCGATCTGCGCCGGGCCCTCGACGCCGGTGAAGTGGAACTGCACTACCAGCCCAAGGTCCGCTTCGACGGCCAGGTGGCCGGGCTCGAAGCCCTGGTGCGCTGGGTGCATCCGGAGCGGGGCCGGGTGTCGCCGGACGAGTTCATCGCGATCGCCGAGACCTCGGGGCTCATGCCCCACCTCACCGAGTACGTCCTCGAGACGGCCCTCGCCCAGGTGGCGCGGTGGCGGGCGCAGGGCCTGAAGGTCCCGGTCGCCGTCAACGTCTCGCCGCGCGACGTCCACACCCCCGGCTTCGCGGGCGCGGTCGCGGCCCGGCTGGCCCGGCACGGGGTCCCGGCCAGCGGGCTCCAGCTGGAGATAACGGAACACGTCCTGCTGGAGGACCCGCAGCGGGCGGCCGACACCATGGCGGGCCTGACCGGCCACGGCGTCAAGATGTCGCTCGACGACTTCGGCACGGGCTACTCCTCCCTGGTGCACCTGCGGCGGCTGCCGGTCAGCGAGCTGAAGATCGACCGCTCGTTCGTGGCGCGGCTCGCGGTGGACGCGCAGGACGCGGAGATCGTGCGCTGCACGGTGGACCTGGCGCACTCGCTGGGGCTGCTCGTCGTCGCCGAGGGCGTGGAGGACGACGAGACCTGGGAGCGTCTGCGCGACCTGGGCTGCGACGCCGTCCAGGGCTGGCTGGTCGCGGCCGCCATGCCCCCGCAGGAGGCCACGGCCTGGCTCCTGGCCCGCGGCGAACGCGGATGGCGCCGCCCGGCGGACATCACGGCGGAACTCTCGGCCGCCCCGACCCGCGCGGAAACCCCGGCGCAGTAGCCGACGCGGCAGCCGGCGCCGGGCCCGCAGGGACTCCTGGTGGGAAACGGTTTCGTGGGTCCGGGGCCCGGCCCCATAGGATTGGGCACGAAACTACACACTCACCACCCCCAGAGGATCGCTGCATGCCTGGCATCACGCGCGAGGAGGTTGCCCACCTCGCTCGGCTGGCACGTCTGGAGCTCAAGGCCGAAGAGCTGGACCACTTCGCCGGACAGCTCGACGACATCATCGGCGCGGTCGCCCGCGTTTCCGAGGTCGCCGACCAAGACGTCCCGCCGACCTCCCACCCGCTGCCGCTGACGAACGTCATGCGCGCGGACGAGGTCCGACCGTCGCTCACCCCCGAGCAGGCGCTTTCCGGCGCTCCCGCCCAGGAGCAGCAGCGTTTCAAGGTGCCGCAGATCCTGGGGGAGGACTAACAACCATGACTGACCAGATCATCAAGCTCACGGCCGCGCAGACCGCCGAGAAGATCGCCTCCGGCGAGCTCACGGCCGTCGAGGTCACCGAGGCCCACCTGGCCCGCATCGACGCGACCGACGAGAAGGTCCACGCCTTCCTGCACGTCGACCGCGAAGGCGCGCTCGCCCAGGCGCGCGCCGTCGACGCCAAGCGCGAGCGCGGCGAGAAGCTCGGCCCGCTGGCCGGCGTGCCGCTCGCCCTCAAGGACATCTTCACCACCGTCGGGGTCCCGACCACCGTCGGTTCGAAGATCCTCGAAGGCTGGATCCCGCCGTACGACGCCACCCTGACGCGCAAGCTCAAGGAAGCCGACGTCGTCATCCTCGGCAAGACCAACATGGACGAGTTCGCCATGGGGTCCTCCACCGAGAACAGCGCGTACGGGCCCACCGGCAACCCCTGGGACCTCACCCGCATCCCCGGCGGCTCCGGCGGCGGCTCCGCGGCCGCGCTGGCCGCCTTCCAGGCGCCCCTCGCGATCGGCACGGACACCGGCGGCTCCATCCGCCAGCCCGCCGCCGTCACGGGCACGGTCGGCGTGAAGCCCACGTACGGCGGTGTCTCCCGCTACGGCATGGTCGCCTTCTCCTCCTCCCTCGACCAGGGCGGGCCCTGCGCCCGTACGGTCCTGGACGCGGCGCTCCTCCACGAGGTCATCGCCGGCCACGACCCGCTGGACTCCACCTCCATCGACGCCCCGGTCCCGCCGGTCGTCGAGGCGGCTCGCAACGGCTCCGTCGCCGGCATGCGCGTCGGTGTCGTCAAGCAGTTCGCCGGCGAGGGCTACCAGGCCGGCGTCGTCCAGCGCTTCAACGAGTCCGTCGAGCTCCTCAAGGAGCTGGGCGCCGAGATCGTCGAGCTGGACTGCCCCTCCTTCGACCTCGCGATGGCCGCGTACTACCTGATCGCGCCGTCCGAGTGCTCCTCGAACCTGGCCCGTTTCGACGCCATGCGCTACGGCCTGCGCGTCGGCGACGACGGCACCAAGTCCGCCGAGGACGTCACCGCGCTCACCCGCGAGGCCGGCTTCGGCGACGAGGTCAAGCGCCGCGTCATCCTCGGTACGTACGCGCTGAGCTCCGGCTACTACGACGCGTACTACGGCTCCGCCCAGAAGGTCCGCACGCTCATCACCAAGGACTTCGAGAAGTCCTTCGAGCAGGTCGACGTGATCGTCTCGCCGACGACCCCGACCACCGCCTTCGCCATCGGCGAGCGCACCGACGACCCCCTCGCCATGTACCTCGCGGACCTGTGCACCATCCCGACCAACCTGGCCGGCAACTCCGCCATGTCGCTCCCCTGCGGCCTGGCACCGGAGGACGGTCTCCCGGTCGGGCTCCAGATCATCGCCCCGGCGATGAAGGACGACCGGCTGTACAAGGTCGGTGCCGCCGTGGAGGCGGCCTTCGTCGCACGCTGGGGTCACCCGCTGCTTGAGGAGGCACCGTCCCTGTGAGCACCAGTGCACTGTCCAAGGCCAAGGGCTTCAAGAAGTCCAAGACCGGCACCTACCTGTCGATCGGCACCACCGCCTTCGGCGCGATCAGCGTGATCAAGCAGGTCAAGAAGGCCCGCAGCGAGCACGACGTGCTGAAGCTGGTCGACGCCGCCGTGTCCGCCGCCGCCATCGTCACCGGCCTCGCGATCCTGTACCGCGAGCTGAAGCGCCTGGGCGACGACGACGTCCTGCTGGGCTGAGAGGGAAAGTTTCACCGTGACCACCTTCACCGAACTGATGTCGTACGAGGACGCTCTCGCCTCGTACGACCCCGTCATGGGCCTCGAGGTCCATGTCGAGCTCGGCACCAAGACCAAGATGTTCTGCGGCTGCTCCACCGAGCTGGGCGCCGAGCCCAACTCGCAGACCTGCCCCACCTGCCTCGGTCTGCCCGGCTCGCTGCCCGTCGTCAACGCGATCGGAGTCGAGTCGGCCATCAAGATCGGCCTCGCGCTGAACTGCGAGATCGCCGAATGGTGCCGCTTCGCCCGGAAGAACTACTTCTATCCGGACATGCCGAAGAACTTCCAGACCTCCCAGTACGACGAGCCGATCGCCTTCAACGGCTACCTCGACGTCCAGCTGGAGGACGGCGAGATCTTCCGCGTGGAGATCGAGCGCGCCCACATGGAGGAGGACACCGGCAAGTCGCTGCACGTCGGCGGCGCCACCGGCCGTATCCACGGCGCGTCCCACTCCCTGCTGGACTACAACCGCGCCGGCATCCCCCTCATCGAGATCGTCACCAAGCCGATCGAGGGCGCGGGCGTACGGGCCCCCGAGGTCGCCAAGGCGTACGTCGCCGAGCTGCGCGAGGTCATCAAGGCCCTCGGCGTCTCCGAGGCCCGCATGGACAAGGGCCAGATGCGCTGCGACGTGAACCTGTCGCTGCGCCCGACCCCCGAGTCCGAGTTCGGCACCCGCAGCGAGACGAAGAACGTCAACTCGCTGCGCTCCGTCGAGCGCGCGGCCCGCTTCGAGATCCAGCGCCACGCGGCGGTGCTCTCGTCCGGCGGCACGATCGTGCAGGAGACCCGGCACTTCCACGAGGAGGACGGCTCCACCACCGCCGGCCGCATCAAGGACAACGCCGAGGACTACCGGTACTTCCCGGAGCCCGACCTGGTCCCCGTCGCCCCGGCCCGCGACTGGGTCGAGGAGCTGCGCGGCGGCCTGCCCGAGATGCCGCGCGTACGCCGCAACCGGCTCCGCGAGGAGTGGGGCGTCAGCGAGCACGACATGCAGTCGATCCTCAACGCGGGCGCGGTGGACTCCATCGTCGCCACGATCGAGGCGGGTGCCGACTCGGCCGCCGCGCGCAAGTGGTGGATGGGCGAGCTGGCCCGCAACGCCAACGAGCAGGGCGTCGTCGTCGACGAGCTGCCGATCACCCCGGCCCAGGTCGCGCGCGTCGCGGCGCTGGTCGCCGCCGGTGAGCTGAACGACAAGCTGGCCCGCCAGGTCCTCGAGGGCGTCCTCGCCGGCGAGGGCACCCCGGACGAGGTCGTCGAGAAGCGCGGTCTGAAGGTCGTCTCGGACGAGGGCGCGCTCGGCGCGGCCGTGGACGAGGCCATCGCGGGCAACGCGGCCATCGCCGACAAGATCCGCGGCGGCAAGATCGCCGCAGTCGGCGCCCTGGTCGGCGCGGTCATGAAGACCACCCGCGGCCAGGCCGACGCGGCCCGCGTCAAGGAGCTCATCCTGGAGCGCCTGGGCGTCTCCGAGTAGCAGCACCCCGCGTACGGCGGCGGCCCCGCACCGGTGTCCGGTGCGGGGCCGCCGTGCGTCTGCGCCTGCCGTCCAGGCCCGGTGCGGCTCAGCGGGTGAGCTGCGGGGCGGCGATGACGACGGTGCCGTTGTCGCAGCCCATGTCCACCTTGACGCGCAGCCGCAGGGCGTCGGTCACGTCCACCGACTTCGTGGCCGGCTTGCCGAGCTCCACGAGCTCCGAGAAGGCCGCGGGCTTCCCGTCGAGCGAGATGCTGACCCGGCCCTTCGCGTTCGTGGAGCCGTCGTCGATGCCGGCGGTGAACTCCAGGTGCTTCCACTCGCGGTTGAGGTCGAACTCGGTGATCGCCTCGTCGTTGCAGTCGGGGTGCGCGATGAAGGCCGCCCCGTACTGCTTGGTGTTGATCTTCGCGGCTCCGACGGTGAAGTTGCCCAGTCCCGCGATGGGGGTCAGCTGGGTCAGGTCGGCGGCCTTGATGTCCGCTGCCACGCCCCCGGGCTGGGTGCCGCCGGCGGTGGGGTCGGGCGTCGCCCCGGAGTCGGAGTCGGCGCCGGCGCTCTCGCTCGTGCTCGGTGAGGGGGTGGGCGTCGGGGACTCCTCCTCCGGTACGGCCGCGTCGGAGGCGGAGCTGCCGCCCTTGCCGTCCGCGGCCTGGCCGTCGCCCTTGTCCTTCTCCAGCAGCCGTACGCCGAGCACGGCGAGCGCCGCGATGACCAGGACGGTGGCAACCGAGCCCAGGACGATCGCGGCCCGGCGCTTCTTCGGCGCGGCGGGCCCCGGCGGCGGGGACTCGTGCAGCGGGTACGTCGGCCCGTACCCGGCGGGCACGTGCTCGGGCCGGGTCTGCGGCTCGGGCTGCGGCTGCGGCACGGCCTCCCGGGTCGGCGGGGGCGGGGAGTACGAGGGCGTCTGCACCGGTGCGTGGACCGGCGCCGCAGCCGGCGGGCCCGCCGGCTGCGGGGGCACCACGGGCCGGACCGGTGCCGGGACCGCGTCCTGCACCGCCCGCTGCGAGGTGGAGGAGGTCGTGGACACGACCGCGTGCCGTACGTCCTTCATCCAGCCGGCCAGGCTGACGGGCCGCTGCACCGGATCACCCGCGTGGAGGGCGGTGATCCGCTCGCGCCGCTCGGCGTCCAGCACCGCGATCTGCGGCAGCGCCGCCATCGCGCGGGCCAGCTGCTCCGGGGAGTTGGGCGGAGATTCGCCGCTCAGCAGGAAGTACGCGATGGCCCCGAAGGCGTAGCGGTCCGCCGCCGGGGTGCGCTTGCCGTCGAAGACCTCGGGCGCCGCGTACCCCGGGGTGAACCACACCTCCGCCGTCTGGTGGTCGGCGGTCAGCTTGCTGAGCCCGAAGTCCACCAGGGTCGCCTGCCCGTGGCCGTCCACCATCACGTTGCCCGGTGACAGGTCACCGTGGATGACCTGGCGCCCGGACGGGGTGGCCTTCCCGGAGTGCAGCCAGTCCAGGACGTCGGCCAGCTGCTCCAGCGTCCGCATCACCTCGCGCCGCTCGGCGGCGGTGGCGAGGTTGCGTTCGGCGCGCCAGTCGCGCAGGTCGAGCCCGTCGACGTGGTTCATCACGAGGACGAGGGCCCGCCCGGTCAGCGTCCCGGACTCTCCCGACCGGTGGATCGGAGGCCCCTCGAAGTGCTCCCGGACGCCGACGACGCCCGGGCGGTGCACGAAGCGCAGGAGCTCGGCCTGCTCGTTCCACTTCCGGCTGATCCGGTCGAACTCGTCGGGCGTGATGGTCGTCTTGGAGTCGAGCACCTTGACGACCACCGGTTCGCTGCCACCCGCGAGCTCGATCTCCGCGAGGTAGAGGACGGCCTCCCCGCCGCGCCCGATCGACCGGAGCAGCCGGTACCGGTCAGCTGCCGCATCCGGCCCGATGTGCAGATTCTGGCTGGTCAATTTCCCCCCAGCGCCGATGCTTTGAGTGGGCATCAGTCTGGCGTGGCCGGAATCACACGGTCAATCGGAACGGTCAGTTTGCCTCGGGGGCGAAGAAGGCGAGGCGGGCCTTCTTCGCCGGCAGGTGGACCTCGGGCAGGTCGATCTCCGGAAGCTCGACTTCCGGGCCGAGCTCGAAGCCGCTGCGCACCAGGCGGGCGATGGCCTTCTCGTTGCGCGCGTCGGGCTCCGCCACCACCCGGCGGGTGGTCCGCTGCGCCAGGACGTACGAGAGGAACGCCCCGATCAGGCCCGAGCTGAAGCCGCGCTCGGCCGCACCGCGCGTCGGGCCGACCAGCAGGTGCACGCCGGTGTCGCCGGGCTGCACCTCGTAGCACTCGCCGATCCGGTCCTCGGCGCAGTCGTACGTCTGGAACAGGGCGACCGGCTCGCCGTCGCGGCGCACCAGGAACGCGTGGTGGGTGGTGCGGCGGTCGACGTCCTCGTAGATCTCCTGGACGAGCTCGCGGCTGGCCCCGCGCATGCCCCAGAAGCGGGCCCGCTCCTCGGTGACCCAGGAGTGGATCAGCGCGGCGTCGGCGGCCGGGTCGACGGGGGTGAGGGTGACCGTGCCGAGGCCCTCGACGAGCTGGGTGTGCACGGGGCGGCGGGTGGACGTGGTCATCTGGGGGTTTCCTTCGTGAGGCGGGTCCAGTCGGTGACGACGGGGACGAGTTCGCACCGCGCCCAGAACGGCAGCTGGTCGCGGTGGTGGGGCGAGCCGGTGACGCCGTCCGCGCCGAGCGGGACCGCCCAGAGGCTGTCCTCGCGGCGGGCCAGGTCCCAGACGTAACGGGCCGACGATGCACGGGCGGTGAGATCGGTGAACCCCGGAACGGTGGAGGTGGCGTTCACGCAGTCGTGGTCGCCGCCGAGGCCGGGCCACTCGGCCTCCGGGTCGGGGAGGGCCGACCAGGGGGCCAGCCGGTGGACCTGCGACCAGGGGGCGTCGGGGCGGGCGGCGGCGGCCGTCTCCTCCAGGGCGGCGCGGACGTGGGCCGCGCGGTCGAGCCCGGGGAGGAGGGTGGTGGTCAGCAGGCCCTCGAGGGCGTAGCCGATCTTCGGGACCAGGTACAACCAGGGGTGGAACACCTCCGGGCCGGCGGGGGCGCCGGCCAGCGCGGCGAAGACGGGGTCGGCGGCGAAGCGGCGTACGGTCGCGGTCCGGAAGGCGGAGAAGACGGTCGCGTCGGTGCTCTCGGCCGCCATGTGGCGGTCCCAGGCGAGCAGCCGGGTGCGCAGTGCGGCGGCCCCGGGGGAGAGGGCGTCCAGTCCGGGCAGCAGGGCCAGCAGCGGCTCGGCGGAGGCCAGGTAGGTGTCGCGGTGTACGTCGGCCATCGCCTTCGGGGTCCAGTCCGCGGAGCCGGAGAGCAGCTCGCGGATGCGGTTGGCGCGGTGCGGCGGCGCGAACTCCACGCCGAGCGGGGAGGCGATGCCGCGCGCGTTGGCCATGACGGCGAAGCCCTGGACGGGCTCGGCGGGGGTCTCGGCCCAGCCCTGCCAGGAGTACTGCGGATCCCAGGCGGGCACCGGGCGCAGCCGGTTGGCCCGGTGGCGCAGCGGGACCGCCCCGGCGACGCGGTGCAGCAGACCGCCCTCGGCGTCGGCGGCGTGGACGACGTTGACGGGCTCGGCCCAGCCGTCGAAGGCCCGGTCGATGTCGGCGACGGTACGGGCGCGCAGCAGGGCCGGCAGGACGGCGAAGCCGAGGTCGCGGCGGACGCGGGGCGGGTAGCGCAGGGCGAGGGTCTGGCCGCCGCCGCCGCCGTCGTCCGTCTCGTCCCGGACGATGACGGGGCCGCGGGCGGTCTCCAGGACCTCGACCTCGACCGGGTCGGCGCCGGCGACGGTGATGGTCTCGGTGTGCCGGGCGACGGGCTCCCACGTGCCGTCGGGGCCGAGGGCCTCGATGACGTCAGGGGCGGTGGGGGCGGTGCGGAGCTGCTCGACGTACAGGTCCTGGTAGTCGGACATGGCGTTGGTGATCGCCCAGGCGGCGCTGCCGGTGTGCCCGAAGTGGCCGAGGCCGGGGATGCCGGGGACGGCCAGGCCGAGGACGTCGTACTCGGGGCAGGAGAGCCGTATCTGCTGGTACACGCCCGGGTCCTCGATGAACCGGTGCGGGTCGCCCGCGATGATCGCCGAGCCGGTGGCGGTCCGGTCGCCGGGGACCAGCCAGCCGTTGCTGCCGGCGGTGCCGGGGCCGTCGGTGGCGAAGAGGGTGACGGCCTCGTCGCCGAGGGCGCGGGCCACGCGCTCGCGCCACAGCTTGGTGGCGAAGCCGGCGAAGAGGATGTGGGTGGCGATCCAGATGGCGAGGGGGACCCAGGGCTCCCACGGGGTGGGGGCGTGGCCGGTGCGGGCGAACCGCTCGTCGCGGGCGGCGCCGGCGGCCAGCCCGTCGTTGACGCCGTCCACGTAGGCCCGGACCCAGGCGGCGGTGTCGGGATCGAGCGCCTCGTGGCAGCGGCGGGCGGTGTCGGCGAGCCGGGACCGGCGGGCGAAGCGGTCCCAGGCGACGGACTCCGGGCCGAGGAAGGCGGCGCTGGAGCCCTGGGCGCGGTGGCGCTCGACCTCCAGCTGCCAGGCGCGGTCGAGGGCGGTGGTGTGGCCCTGGGCGTAGGCGAGGCGCTCGGCGTCGGCGGCGCGGAGGTGGGGGATGCCCCAGTCGTCGCGGTAGAGCTCGAAGGCGCCGGTTCCGGCTCCGGCGGCGTCCGCGTTGGTCACAAGGCTCACACTCATCCCCCAGTACATTAGGTTAGGCTTCCCTAACTATAGGGGCTCGAGGGAGGGGTGGTCACGCATGGCGGGCGTCGGCAAGGGCTGGGAGGGCGTGGTCCTTCGGCTTCTGCGGGGCAAGGACTTCACGTTCACGGTCACGGGCGCGCAGGACGTCACGGAGCACTACCGTCGCGTGCACGTGACGGACGGCGGGCTGCTCGCGGCGGCCGGCGAGTCGCTCCACCCGACGATGTGGGTGCGGCTGTGGTTCCAGAGCGCGGGCAAGCCCCACACGCGGGCGTACACCCTGGTCGACCCGGATCCGGCGGCGGGAACGTTCAGCCTGGAGTTCGCGCTCCACGACGGCGCCGCGAGCGCGTGGGCGCGGGCCGCGAAGCCGGGCGACACCATCGAGGCCACCGTCCAGGGGACCGGTTTCACCGCCCCGGCGCCCGAGCCCGAGCGGCTGCTCGTGATCGGCGACCCGGCCTCGGTCCCGGCGATCAACTCCCTGCTGGACGCCTACCCGCAGACCCCGGCGACGATCTGGCTGGAGACGCAGCACGCGTCGGACGCCGGCCTGCCGGTACGCCTGGACCCGGCCCGGCACGAGATCAGGCGGGTCGAGCGCACCGGCTCGGCACTGGTGGACCGGGTGAAGGCAGAGCTCCCGGAGCTCGTCGCGGACCCGGCGTCGGCGTACGTCTGGCTCGCCTGCGACACGGTGACGACCCGGACGCTGACGGCGTACCTGCGCAAGGAACTGGCCCTGCCGAAGCAGCGCGTGAACGCCCTGGGTTACTGGCGGGCCGCCTGACGGGCCCCGGGCCCCGGACCTTCGGGCTGCGGGCCTGATGGGCCGCGGGCGGCCCCGCCGGGTCTCGTCAGGCCCCGGTGGCGCCGTCGACGGCCTCGCGCAGGAGGTCGGCGTGGCCGTTGTGCCGGGCGTACTCGTGGATCAGGTGCAGCATGACGAGGCGCAGCGAGGCCTCCTCCTTCCAGCTGGCCACGTACGCCGTCACGTCGAGGGACTCGGCGGCCGCCTCGATGCGCCGCGCGTGCGCGACCTCCGCCTCCCAGGCGGTGAACGCCTCCTCGCGGGTGGCGCCGCCGGCGTCGTAGGCGGCCTGGAAGTCGTGGGTGTCGGACCAGAGATGGGGAAGGTCCTCGCCGTTGAGGGTGCGGCGGAACCAGTGCCGCTCGACCTCGCCCATGTGCCGGACCAGCCCCAGCAGGGAGAGGGCCGAGGGCGGCGACGAGGGCCGCCGCAGTTCCTCGTCGGTGAGTCCCTCGCACTTCCAGGCGAGGGTGGCCCGGTGGTAGTCGAGATACGCGCGCAGGGTCTCGCGCTCGTCGCCGGTCAGCGGCGGTCCAATGCGTTCCATGGGGTGATCCTGCCCGGGAGGCGCCGGGGCCGGAAGGGCCGGCGGGCACATGGGCGGGTCTTGGCGCGGGGGCGGCTACGCGGCCGCGGTCCAGACGTGCGGCACCGTCGTGCCCAGGCGGGTGAAGCCCAGGCGTTCCAGGATCGGGCGGCTGTCGTCCGACGCGTCCACCTGGAGGTAGCGGATGCCGCGCTCCGCTGCGATGCGGGCCCGGTGGGCGACCAGGAGGCGGTAGATGCCCCGGCCGCGCCACTGCGGGAGGGTGCCGCCGCCCCAGAGGCCCGCGAAGGAGGAGCCCGGGCGCATCTCCATGCGGGCCGCGCTGACGGGGGTGTCCCCGGCCATCGCCACCACCGCCGCGATGGTCTGCGGCTCCTCCTCCAGCAGGGTGAGCAGCAGGTGCCGGATCCTGGGGCGCTCCGTTCCGAAGGCCTTCGCGTGGACGTCCATCATCAGGTCGACGCCCGCCTCGTCCGTCACCACCCGCAGGGTGATCCCCTCCGGCGGCTCCACCGGCAGCGCGGCGAGCTCGTCCACCCGCCCCACCAGCAGGGTCTCGGCCGGTTCCGGGACGAAGCCCGCCGCGCGCAGCCGGTCCCCGAGATCCGCCGGCCGGTCGTGGTCGTACAGCTTCCACTCGAAGTCTTCGGCCCCGCGCCCCGCGAAGTACGCCACCTGCGCCGCGATCTCCGCGTCCGCGGTCTCCTCGTCGAGGTCCGACCAGAGCACGCCGTTCCATCCCGGCCCGGGCACGGTCTGCCGTACCACCGCTCCCGCCCGTTCCACCCTGGCCCCCGTGGCGTCCGGCAGTGCGTCGCGGCGCATCTCCCGGTCGTACTGGGCCCGTACCTTCAGCAGTTCGTCAGCATCCATCGTCATCGGCCCAGCTCACCAGCCGTCAGCCCACCCGCACAACTGCATTAGCCTCACCCCGTGAACGACGACTCCATCTACACCGGCAAGGCCACCCCGGACGCCGCGACCGACCGCGGCTGGCTCCTCGGCCACTTCAAGGACCCCGCCGATCCGCGCCACAGCACGGACGTGGAGATCAAGTGGGGCGTCCACCCGAAGGGCGACGAGCGGGCCCAGTGGGTGCGGGGCGAGGAGCGCACCGCGCTGCAGGTGCTGATCAGCGGGCGCTTCCGGCTGGAGTTCCCCGGCCGGACCGTCGTCCTCGCCGAGCAGGGGGACTACGTCGTATGGGGCCGCGGAGTCGACCATTCCTGGTACGCGGAGGAGGACGCGGTGGTCCTCACCGTCAGGTGGCCCTCCGTCCCGGGCTACCGGGCCGACGAGCCGGACGGCCCGTCGAGCGGATGACCTTGGTCCCGCACCGCTCCACGGCCCTGTGACGATGCACACGAAAGGGGCCAACGATCACGAAACGCTGGGATCGTGGCGGTGTATACCTTCTTGGCCGGTACCCGGGGCGACCCCCCGGGGCGCCGGCCTCCACGAGTTCCAGTGTCTTTGCGTCGGGCAGCTCCCGGTGAAGATCCGAACCACCAGGGAGCACGTCCGTTGGCAGCGATCGCACGGTGGTGCCTGCGGCACCGGCTGATAGCCGTTCTCCTGTGGCTGCTGGCACTCGGCGCCGCCGCCGCGGCGGCAGCGACCGCCGGATCGGCGTTCTCCAACGACTACGAGGTCCCCGGCACCGAGTCCAGCCGTGCCCATGCCCTCCTGCGGGCGGGCTTCCACGGCCACGGCGGTGACACCGACACCGTCGTGTGGCGGGCCCCGGAGCATCAGAGCGTCCGTACCCCCGACGTCGAACAGCGCATGACCAAGGCCCTCGACGCCATCGCCGCGCTCCCCGGCGTCGGTTCGGTCGCCGGCCCCTACGGCGCCGGGCCCGAGAGCGCCGCGCAGATCAGTCCCGACGGGCGCACCGCCTATGCCGTGGTGACGTTCGACCAGCAGGCCGACTCCGTACCCAAGGCGCAGGCCGAGGCCGTCGTCGACGCCGCGAAGAACCCCGCCACCGAGGCGGACGGCCTCCGGGTCGAGCTCGGCGGCCGGGCGATCGCCCTGACCGAGGCGCCCACCGCGCACGTCGCCGAGGTCATCGGCGTGGCCGTCGCGGCCCTGGTCCTCTTCCTGGCCTTCGGCTCGCTCGCGGCGAGCCTGCTGCCGATCGCGACCGCCCTGGTCAGTGTCGGCACCGCCTATTTCGGCATCACGCTCCTCGGGCACGCCATGCCCGTCGCCGACTTCGCCCCGATGCTCGGCACCCTCGTCGGGCTCGGCGTGGGCATCGACTACGCGCTGTTCATCGTGACCCGGCACCGCAAGGGCCTCATGAGCGGCCTGCCCGTCGGGGAGGCGGCCGAGCGGGCCGTCGCCACCACGGGCCGGGCCGTCGTCTTCGCCGGGGCCACCGTCTGCATCGCACTGCTCGGCATGCTGGTGCTGCGGCTGAACTTCCTGAACGGCGTCGCGATAGCCGCCTCCCTCACGGTGGTGCTGACCGTCGCCGCGTCGGTCACGCTGCTGCCCGCCCTCCTCTCGTACATCGGCATGCGCGCCCTCTCGCGCCGCGAGCGCCGCAGGCTCGCGGCCGAGGGCCCGCGGCCCGAGACGCCCACCGGGTTCGCCGCCCGCTGGTCGGCCTTCGTGGAGCGGCACCCCAAACTGCTCGGCGCCGTCGCCGCGCTGGTCATGGCGGTACTGGCGCTGCCTACGTTCTCCCTCCACCTGGGCACCTCCGACCAGGGCAACAACCCGGCGGGCTCCACCACCCGGCAGGCCTACGACCTGCTCGCCGACGGTTTCGGACCCGGCATGAACGGCCCGCTCACCGTCGTCTCCCGCCTCGACGGCGCCGGGGACCGGATGGCCGTCGATCACCTGGCCGAGGCCCTCCGGACGACCGAGGGCGTCGCAGCGGCCGGCCCTGCCGTCTTCAACCGGAGCGGGGACACCGCCGTCCTGACCGTCATACCGGACTTCGCCCCGCAGTCCCGGGCCACGAGCGAGCTGGTCACGACACTGCGCGAGGACGTCATTCCGGCCGCCGGGCACGGCAACACCATGGACGTCCACGTCGGCGGCGTGACGGCGGGCTACGACGACTTCGCCGACGTCATCGTCGGAAAACTGCCGCTGTTCGTCGGGGTGGTGATCACCCTCGGCTGCGTCCTGCTGCTGCTGGCCTTCCGCTCCCTCGGCATTCCGCTCAAGGCCGCCGCCATGAACGTGGCGGCCGTCGCCTCCTCCTTCGGCGTCGTCGTCGCGATCTTCCAGTGGGGCTGGGGCAGTGAGCTGCTGGGCCTGGGCAGCGCCGGCCCGATCGAGCCCTTCCTGCCCGTGATCATGGTGTCGGTCCTCTTCGGACTGTCCATGGACTACCAGGTGTTCCTGGTCAGCCGGATGTACGAGGAGTGGCTGGAGACGGGCGACAACCGGCGGGCCGTGCGCATCGGCCTCGCCGAGACCAGCCGGGTGATCAACTCCGCGGCGGTCATCATGATCTCCGTCTTCCTGGCCTTCGTGCTCAGCGGCGACCGGATCATCGCGATGTTCGGCATCGCGCTCGCCGCGGCCGTCGCCCTCGACGCCTTCGTGCTGCGCACCCTCCTCGTCCCGGCGCTGATGCACATGCTCGGCGGCGCCAACTGGTGGCTGCCCGCCTGGCTGGACCGCCGGCTGCCCAAGATCAGCATCGAGCCCCCCGAGCGCCGTCCGCGTGCGACACTTCCCGCGCAGCGACCCGGTGCCGGCTCCGCCACGAGCGAGGACGGCGCCGAGCCCGCCACCGCATCCCGGTGATCCGGCGACCCGCCGTATGAGACCCAAGGAAGAAGCCGCATGTTTTCGATAGACCTCGCCGACGACGCCCAGCTGTTTCCGCTGGAGGTCTGGCACGCCGAGGAGTTCCTGGCACACATGGACCGCGGCCGGGAGTTCATCGGCGAGCACATCGTCCTGGCCGACTACGTCACCGACCTGGACTCGGCGCGCGGCTTCCTCTCCACGTACGCGCAGAAGACGGCCGCCGACGGCGGGCGGATCTACGGCATCCGCGTCGGCGGCACCCTCGTGGGAGGGGTCCTCTTCCGGATCTTCGACGCCGAGTCGGGCAACTGCGAGGTCGGCTGCTGGCTGGAGCCGACGGCGGCCGGCCGGGGCCTGGTGACCAAGGCCTGCCGCGTCCTGATCGACTGGGCCTTCCACGAGCGCGGCATGCACCGCGCCGAATGGCACGCCTCCAGCGCCAACAAGAAGAGCCTCGCCGTCGCGGAGCGCCTCGGGATGACCCGCGAGGGCGTCCTGCGCGAGGCCTACCCGTACCGCGGCGTCCGCCAGAACACCGAGATCTGGGCCGTCCTCGCCCACGAGTGGCCGCCGGCTCCCACCGCCTGACACCACCCGCCGCGGCCCCGGTCCGGGGCCCGCGGCCGGCCCGGCCCGACCGCGTCGGCGCCTTCTCAGAAACCTCTCAGACAAGCCGCCTACGGTGCCCCGCATGGACACCACGAAGACCGCCGACCCGACCGCTCCCGAGGCGGACACCGCCGAGCCCCAGGCCGCCGAGGCCGCCGAGGCCACGGCCGATCTCAAGGACGCCCCCGCCGCGGAGAGCGAAGAGGCCACCGAGCCCGCCCTCTCCGACGAGGAGCTCGAGGACGCGCTCCACGACGAGCTCGACGACACCGAGAAGGCCTCCGAGGGCGTCGGCGCCGGGGCGTGCGCCGTCGTCGCGGCCGGTCTCGGGCTCGTCGCCCTCAGCGGCAGCTGGGTCTCGCGCGTCATAGCCGAGCGCCAGACCCTCGTGGGCCAGATCGAGTCGGTCAACGCCGCCACCACCGAGGCGAAGATCCAGGCCCTGTACGGCGACGCCTGGCACATGACCGCCCTGGTCAACGGCGTCCTGTCCACCCTCGCCCTCCTCCTCGCCGTCTTCGTGCTGGCCCGCCCCGCCTTCGGCGCCCCCGGCCGCACCCTCCCGACCTGGGTCCGCGCCGTCTCCTGGGCCGCCGTCGGGCTCGGCGCCCTGGGCGTCCTGCTCTTCGGCCTCATGTACTTCGACATCCTGGCTCCCCTCCCGAAGGCCGCCTAGGACCTCCGCTTCGCCTGCCTAGGACCCCCTCCTAGGCACTCCCGGTCCGCCCCGGGGTCCTTCGGCCGCGGCCTAAGGACCCCCGCCCCGCACAGATGCGGCATGCGCCCGATGTGCCGGCACCCCCTGGGACGCGAATCTTGGATCACACCGAACGAGGTGCCGAGAAACGCAGACCGGGGAGTACGAGATGTTCGAGTACGAGATCGCCACCGCCCGCCGCGCCGACCTCATCCGCGAGGCCGACGCGTACCGCCGGGTCCAGGAGGCCAAGAAGGCGCGCCGCGCCTCCTCTCGCAGCCAGGAACCCGAAGGGCCGGTGAGCGGGCAGCGCAGCCGCTTCACCCGCGCCGCGTAGCCGGCGCCGCGAAACGCGTGGACCGGCACGTGATGAGAAGCGCACCGATAACGAGTGCCGTCGGCCCGGGATCCTGTGCGATGCTCGGCGACGTGGAGACCAGATCTGTCAGCCCGGTGTTCGTCGGCCGAGCCGACGAACTGGCCGTACTCACCGACGCATTGGCCCGCGCCGCCGGCCGGGAGCCGCAGGCGATGCTCATCGGGGGCGAGGCCGGGGTCGGAAAGACCCGCCTCACCGAGGAGTTCCTCTGCGAAGCGGCCCGCCGCGGTGCGGTCGTGGCCGTCGGAGGCTGCGTGGAGATCGGGGCGGAGGGGCTTCCCTTCGCCCCGTTCTCGACGGCCCTGCGCACCCTGCACCGGCAGCTCCCGGGGGAGTTGGCGGCCGCGGCCGCCGGCCAGGAGGACGAACTCGCCCGGATCCTCCCCGAACTCGGCGACACCCCCCGCGGCCCGCACGACGAGGAGAGCACCGCCCGGCTCTTCGAACTGACGGCCCGGATGCTGGAGCGCCTCGCCGCGGACCGCACCGTCGTCCTCGTCCTGGAGGACCTGCACTGGGCGGACACCTCCACCCGGCACCTGCTCTCCTACCTCTTCCGCACCCTCGCCAGCGGCCGGCTCGTCGTCGTCGCCACCTACCGGGCCGACGACGTCCACCGCCGCCACCCGCTGCGCCCGCTGCTCGCCGAACTGGACCGGCTCCGCACCGTCCAGCGCATCGAACTGCCCCGCTTCAACCGGGCCGAGGTGCGCCGCCAGCTCGCCGGCATCCTCGC
The DNA here is from genome assembly GCF_042890265.1 of Streptomyces sp. NPDC002209. Taxonomy (NCBI): domain Bacteria; kingdom Bacillati; phylum Actinomycetota; class Actinomycetes; order Kitasatosporales; family Streptomycetaceae; genus Streptomyces; species Streptomyces sp. NPDC002209. The sequence continues at coordinate 397,197 of NZ_JBIARX010000002.1, forward strand.
CGCGCAGCCCGACGAGGCCTTCGTGGACTCCGTCTTCGACCGCTCCGACGGCAACGCCTTCTTCGTCGAGGAGCTCGCCGCCTGCCAGGAGAGCGGCTGCCGCGCCGGACTCCCCGAGTCCCTGCGCGACCTGCTGCTCGTCCGCGTCGAGGTGCTGCCGGACGCCGCCCAGCGGGTGGTGCGCATCGTCGCCGAGGGCGGCTCCACCGTGGAGTACCCGCTCCTGCGCGCCGTCGCCGGGCTGACGGAGGACGAGCTGATCGAGGCCCTGCGGGCCGCCGTCGGCGCCAACATCCTCCTCGCCACCACCGACGGGGACGGCTACCGCTTCCGCCACTCGCTGGTCCGCGAGGCCGTCAGCGACGACCTGCTGCCCGGCGAGCGCGCCCGCGTCAACCGCCGCTACGCCGAGGCCATGGAGGCCGACGGCTCGCTGATCCGCGCCGAGGAGCGGGTCATCCGGCTGGCCAGCTACTGGTACCAGGCCAACGACGCCGCCAAGGCGCTGCCCGCCGTCCTCGCCGCCTCGGTCGCCGCCCGCCGCCGGCACGCCTACTCCGAACAACTGCGGCTGCTGGAGCGGGCGTTGGACCTGTGGGAGAGCGCGCCGGAGGAGGTCCGCGAGGCGCTGCGTCCGGTGGACTACACCGATGTGTACCCTCCGTGCGGCTGCGACCCGGCCACCACCCCGCTGCAACGGCTCGACCTGCTGGCCGAGGCGACCGTCGCCGCCCGCTTCGGCGGCGAACGCGAACGCGCCCTGAAGATCACCAAGACGGCGCTGCGGCTGCTGGAGGAGGACCAGGACCCGCTGCGGGCCGCCTGGTTCTGGACCGAGCGATCCCGGCTCGTCGCCAGCCTCGGCCGCGGCGACGGCTGGGAGGAGCTCGCCAGGGCCCAGGAGCTCGTCAAGGGGCTGCCCCCGTCCCAGGTGCACGCCGAGGTCCTGGTCCGGGCCGCCGGCTGGGGCATGATCCACGACCCGGGCCCCGGCAACCTCGACGCCGCAGAGCGCGCCGTGGACTACGCCCGCATGCTCGGGGCCGAGGAGATCGAGCTCAACGCCCGGATCACGGTGGGCTGCCTGCTCACCGACTCCGGCGACGCCGAGCGCGGCCTCGCCGAGATGCAGGCGGTCCGGGAGCGGGCCACGGAACTGGGGCTCGTCATGCTGGCAGGACGTGCACATATCAACCTCACCTCTCATCTGGAAAGCACGGGCCACTCCCGCGAAGCCGTGGAACTGGCCGAACAAGGGGTCGAACTCGTCAAGAAGTCCCGGCTGCTGGACACCGAGGCCTGGCTCAGCGGAAACATGGCGGAGAGCCTGTACAACCTCGGCCGCTGGGACGAGGCCGCCGAAGCGGCCCGGCGCGCCCTGAGCGTCGGCCAGAGCGCGGCCCCGCGCGGCTCCGCCTCCGCACGGCTGTCCTACCTGGCCCTGGCGCGCGGCGAAATGACCGAGGCGACCGCCCGGCTCGCCGCCGCCCACGCCCACTTCGGCACCCACGACAGCCAGCCCCAGCACCGCATACCGCTCTACCGCCTCGCGGTCGGCGTGGCCGCGGGGGAGGGCCGGATCGCCGACGTCCGCGCGGAGATCGCGGACGCGGTCGCCTACGGCTTCCCGCTCGGCCACCACCGCTACGCCTGGCCGCTGCTGCTCGCCGCCGCCTCCGCCGAGGCGGACGCCCGGGGACTCCCCGTCGCCGACGCCGGCCGCGAAGCCGCCCTGGCCGTGCTCCGCGGCGCCGCCCGCGCCCTGGCCACGCCGGTGCCCGTGTGGACCGCCCACGCCGAGTTCTTCCGCGCCGAGCTGCTGCGGGCCGAGGACCGGGACACCGCCACCGACTGGGCCGCCGTCGAGCAGGCCGTCCGCCTGCTGGAGCGCCCGTACCTGCTGGCCCGCGCCCGCCACCGGCTCGCCGAGGCCCTGCTGGCCTCCGGCGGCTGCCGCGAGACCGCCGCCGCGCTGCTCCGCGAGGCCTACGCCACCGCGGACCGGCTCGGCTCCCGCAGGCTCCGCGAGGACCTGGCCCTGCTCGCCCAGCGCGCCCGGCTCCCGCTCACCGAGGCCGACACACCCCCGGCCCTGCCCGCACCGGACACCGACCCCGTCGAGGCCCTGGGCCTGACCAGCCGCGAGCGGGACGTACTGCGCCTGGTCGCGGCGGGCAACAGCAACCGCCAGATCGCCGAGGAACTCTTCATCTCCCCGAAGACGGCCAGCGTGCACGTCTCGAACATCCTGGCCAAGCTGGGCGTCGCCGGCCGCGGCGAGGCAGCGGCCCTCGCCCACCGGCTGCGGCTGTTCGCGCCGCCCCTCACTCCTGCGGGGGCTGCTCCGACGGGCGTATGAGCACCTTGCCGGAGTCGAGGTCTATCGGACCGCGTCCCGGATCGCCGTCGTTCACGTCGGTCCGGGACAGCTCCAGCCGCTTCTTCTCCTCGTCCGTGTGCTTGCGCCCCGGGTTGAACAGCTCCTCGATCATGTTGAACACCGCGCCCACCGTGCCTTCCGCCCCCCCACCGGGGACCCGTCGGTTACCGCACCGTCAGTGTCAGGATCCTGTCGTCGCCCGCCTCCGGCGATCCGCGCCCGTCCGTCTCGCTCGTGACCAGCAGCAATCTGTCCCCGCCGAGGGCGATCACCGTGCGCAGCCGGCCGTACTTCCCCGTCAGGAAGGCCTCCGGCTCGGCCAGCGGATGCGCCCCGGCCAGCGGGATCCGCCACAGCCGCTCGCCCTTCAGCCCGGCCATCCACACCGAGCCCTGCGCCCAGGCGATCCCGCTCGGCGAGGCCTCGTCGGTCTTCCACACGGCCACCGGATCACGCAGGCCGGGCTTGCCCGCCTTCCCCTCGGCCTCCGGCCAGCCGTAGTTCGCACCGGGCTCGATCAGATTCAGCTCGTCCCAGGTGTTCTGGCCGAACTCGGCCGCCCACAGCCGCTTGTCCTTGTCCCAGGCCAGGCCCTGCACGTTGCGGTGCCCGTAGGAGTAGACGACGGAGTCGGCCTCCGGATTCCCGTGCACCGGCTGCCCGTCCGGGGTCATCCGCAGGATCTTGCCGCCCAGCGACTTCTTGTCCTGCGCGAGGCCGGTGTCGCCGGTCTCGCCCGTCCCCGCGTAGAGCATCTTGTCCGGGCCGAAGGCGATCCGCCCGCCGTTGTGGACCAGGCCCTTGGGGATGCCCCGGAACACCGTGTCCGGCGCCCCCAGTTGCTGACCGGCGTCCCTCTGCTCGTCGTAGCGCATCCGGGCGATGCGGTTGTCGGACTCCGTCGTGAAGTACGCGTACACCATGCGGTCCGAGGCGAACGCGGGCGACAGCGCGAGCCCCAGCAGCCCGCCCTCCCCACCCGGGGCCACCCCGGGCACCTTGCCGATCGGCGTCACCTTGCCGGTGGCGGCCGCGACCCTGCTGATCGTCCCCTTGTCGCGCGAGGCGACCAGCAGGTCCCCGTCGGGCAGCGGGGCCACGCCCCACGGGGACTCCAGGTCCTTGGCGATCTCGCCCGCCACCGTCACGGAGCCCTTGGCCGGCGGCGGGGCTTCCGAGGAACCGGACGGGGAGCCCGCCGGGCCGGCCTCCGACGCCGTGGGTGCCGCGCGGGGTGGCGAGGTGCCCGCCTTGCCGCCGGGCGCGCCCGCCGGTGCGCAGCCCGCCGCCAGCAGAGCCCCGCATCCGGCCAGGGCGAAGGCCGCCAGCACTCCACGGGTCCGGGGCCGCGGGCCCTCGTACGGCTTGTGCGCCTGTCCGTATCGCATCGTCCTGCTCCCCTCCGGTCCTGCGATCGTGCCTTTCATCTGTCTCAACAGCTGCGGCAGTTCCCGAAGTTCCACCACTCGTACACCCGATCGAGTGGTTGTCCCGGAGCCGGCTGCGGCCCCGGACCCGGGCCCCGCTCAGTCCCAGGCTCCCACCGCCGCCGGCAGGGCCGCGATCTCGGCCAGGTCCCCGGCCGTCAGTCGGAGCTGCGCCGCCCCCGCGTTCTCCGCCGCCCAGTGCGCCCGGTCGGCCCCCGGCACCGGCACCACCTGCGGCCCCTGCGCCAGCACCCACGCCAGCGCCACCTGCGCCGCCGTCACCTGCGGCCCGAGCCGCCGCGCCACCCGCCGCAGCCCCGCCACCAGCACCTGGTTCGCCGCCATCGACTCCGCCGTGAACCGCGGATGGCGCGCCCGTACGTCCTCCCACTCGAAGCCCTCGCCCGGCCTGAGCGTCCCGGTCAGGAACCCGCTGCCCAGCGGCATCGCCGCCAGGAACCCCACCCCGCGCGCCGCACACCACGGCAGCAGCTGCCGCGCCGCCTCCGGGGACCACACCGACAGCTCCGCCTGCACCGCGCTCACCGGGAACACCTGCTGGACCCGCTCCAGGTGCCCCAAGGTCACCCGGTACGCCCGGTCCCCGCGCCGTCCCGCCCCCGGCCCGGCCCCCGCGCCCAGCGCGCAGAACCCGAGCGCCCGCACCTTCCCGGCGCCCACCAGCTCCGCCATCGCCCCCCAGGTCTCCTCCACCGGGACGTCGGGATCGACCCGGTGCAGCTGGTAGAGGTCTATGACGTCCGTCCGCAGCCGCCGCAGCGAGGCGTCGCAGGCCCGCCGCATGTAACCGGGCCGGCCGTCCGCCACCACGTGCTGCTCGCCCGCCCGCAGCCCCACCTTGGCCGACACGAACGCCTCCGCCCGCCGCTCCCGCAGTACCCGCCCCAGCAGCAGCTCATTGGTGAACGGCCCGTACAGGTCGGCGGTGTCCAGCAGGTTCGCCCCCAGGTCCAGCGCGGTGTGCACCGTGGCCAGCGACTCCTCGCCGCGGCGCCGCGAGGGCGCGTACGCCCAGCTCATCGGCATGCACCCGAGCCCGACGGCGCCCACCGTCAGCGCCCCCGCCCCGATCGACCTGCGCTCCACCCGTGCGTCCCCCTCCCGGTCCGGCAAACAAACTAACGGCTTGATCAGGATCCTTTGGCCTTGGCATAGCCTCGTGATCATGACTGCAAAGACAGCGGACGTCTGGCTCCCGTTCCCCGCCGAGGAGATCGAGGGCCTCCCCGACACCTTCCGCTACCGCCACTGGGACGGTGAGGACACCTTCCCGGCCGATCCGGCCGCCTGCGTCTTCTACGTCACCCCGTACATGAAGTCCGCCGAGGTCACCCTGCGCCCGCTGGCCGTCATGCCGGACCTCGAGGTCGTGCAGACGCTGACCGCGGGCATCGACCACGTGCTGGGCGGCCTCGACCTCCTGCGCCCCGGCGTACGGCTGTGCAACGCACGCGGCGTCCACGAGGCGAGCACCGCCGAGCTGGCGCTCACCCTCACCCTCGCCTCGCTGCGCGGCATCCCCGGCATGGTGCGCGGCCAGGACCGCGAGGAGTGGCACGGCGGCTTCTACGACGCCCTGGCCGACAGGTCCGTACTCATCGTCGGGTACGGATCGATCGGCGCGGCCATCGAGGACCGGCTCGCGCCCTTCGAGTGCGCGCGGGTCACACGGGTCGCACGCTCGGCGCGCACCACCACGCGCGGGCCGGTGCACGCACACGCCGACCTGCCCCGGCTCCTCCCGCAGGCCGACGTGGTGATCCTGTCCATGCCGCTGACCGACGAGACGCGGGGCCTGGTCGACGCCGCCTTCCTCGCCCGGATGAAGGAGGACGCCCTGCTGGTGAACGTGGCGCGCGGCCCCGTCGCCGACACCGCAGCGCTGCTGGCGGAACTGGAGTCGGGCCGGCTGCGCGCGGCACTCGACGTCACCGACCCGGAACCGCTGCCCGCCGGCCATCCGCTCTGGCATGCTCCGAATGTCCTGATCACGCCTCACGTCGGCGGCAGCAGCACGGCGTTCGCCCCGCGGGCCAAACGCCTGGTGGCCCGCCAGCTGCACCGGTTCGCCGCCGGGGAGCCCGTCGAGAACACGGTCCTGATCACCGGGTGACGCGCTGTGCGCACGCTCCGCATCCGTCCGGACGCGCACAGTGGCCACAACTCCCCGCGTGGTAACGGAGAGTAGACCATCTATGTCCCTGAGTGACGAAAGTGGTGTATCGTCCGGAACAAGGGGCTGCAGCGCGTTCGTCTGGCGCTGGGGAGTGATCGGACACTTTGGGGGGCGACGGGCGATGTACGGCCAATGGACGAAGGATCCGATGCGGCACAGCCGCCGGAGGCGACGCAGCCGGGACTGGGCTGCACCGGAACCAGCCGGCGAGGGGGACCGGTGAGTGCCCCGGGGGCGGCGCTGCTGACCAGGCAGCCCGTCCCGGGCGGCGGTGGCAGGAGCCTGGCGATGCAGCTGCTCCTCGCCGTGGTCAGCGGCGGGTACGCCGTCGGTGCCGCCCTCGGCTGGGGCTCCGAGGAACTCGCCGAGATCATGGGCGACTTCGGGCTCAGCGCCGCCGCGTTGCTCGCCGCCGTCTCCTGCTACACCTACGCACGGGTCATCGACAGCCGCGAGCGCCCGGCCTGGCTGCTCTTCGCGTTCTCCTCCCTCATGGGAGCCTGCGGCAACGCCGTCTGGGGCTGGTACGAGGTGATCCTCGGCGAGGCCGTGCCGAAGCCCTCCATCGCCGACTTCGCGTTCCTCTGCTTCGCGCCGCCCGCCATCGTGGGCCTGCTCGTCCTCGCCAAACGCCCGGTCACCCGCGCCGGCTGGGTCTGCCTCGGGCTCGACTCCTGGCTCATCGGCGGCTCCCTGCTCACCCTGTCCTGGAGCCTGGCCCTCGCGCACGCGGCGCGCACCGCCCAGTCCGGAGCCCCCGGCAGCGTCCCGCGCGCCGCGCTGTCCCTCGCCTACCCGCTGCTGGACATCGCGCTCGTCTCCATGGTGCTGGTCCTGCACTTCCGGCGCTCCGAGGCCAACCGCTCGGCCGTCAACACCGCCATCGCGGCCCTGGCCCTGACCGTGCTCAGCGACGCCCTGTTCACCTCGCCGCTGCTGAGCGCCGAGTACCAGTCCGGGCAGCTGCTCGACGCCGGCTGGTTCGCCGGCTCGCTGCTGCTCGCGTACGCACCCTGGGGCGCCCGGCGCATCCACCCGGCACCGGCGGCGCCCGGGCTCCCGCGCGCCGACCGCCCCGTCAGCCGCCCCATCAGCGGTTCGCTGCCCGCCCTCACGCCGTACCTCGCGGCGGCCGTCTGCACCCTGGGCATCCTGTACAACGTCGTCGACGGCCGGAAGGTCGACCGGGTGGTCGTCTTCACCGGCTGCACGGTCGTGCTCGCCCTCGTCATCCGGCAGGGCATCATGCTCATCGACAACATCGCGCTGACGCAGGAACTGGCCCAGAAGGAGAACCACTTCCGCTCCCTGGTCCAGGGCTCCAGCGACGTCATCATGATCGCCGCACCCACCGGGACCCTGCGCTACGTCAGCCCGGCTGCGGCCGGGGTCTACGGGCGCGAGGCCGAGGAGCTCGTCGGCACCGAGCTCGCCAGCCTGATCCACCCGCACGACCTGGGCCGGGTGGTCCACGAGGTACGCCGCTTCCTCGCCGCACCGCCCGCGGAGGAGCCGACCACCCGCATCGAATGCCGCTTCAAGTCGGGCAGCGGCGAATGGCTCAACGTGGAGTCGACCGTCAACCGCCACCAGGGCGGCCTCATCCTCAACAGCCGGGACGTCACCGAGCGGGTCCGCCTCCAAGCCCAGCTCCAGCACAGCGCCGAGCACGATCCGCTGACCGACCTGCCCAACCGGGCCCTGTTCACCCGCCGGGTCCGCCAGGCCCTGACCGGCCGGCGCGCGGGGGACCACAGCACCGCCGTGCTCTTCATCGACCTCGACGGCTTCAAGGCGGTCAACGACACCATCGGCCACCAGGCGGGCGACGAGCTGCTCATCGAGGCCGCGCACCGGCTCCAGGACTCGGTGCGCGCCGGGGACACCGCCGCCCGCCTCGGCGGCGACGAGTTCGCGGCGCTGATCCTGGGCGACGGCAGCCGCGACCGCAGTGCCCGCGAGTACCAGGTGCACGAGATCGCGGACCGGCTGCGCACCACCCTGTCCCAGCCGTACCGGATCGCCGGCAGCGAGGTCCGGGTCGCCGCCAGCATCGGCGTGGCCTTCGCCGACCCCGGCATCACCCCTTCGGACCTGATGCGCAACGCGGATCTCGCGATGTACCGCGCCAAGGCGGGCGGCAAGGACCGGGTCGAGCTGTACGCGCCCCAGATGCAGGCCGAGGTCGTACGGAAGGCGGAGCTCGCCGGGCGGCTGCGCACCGCGCTGCACGACGGGGAGTTCGCCCTGCTGCACCAGCCGGTGGTCTCGCTGGCGAGCGGCGAGGTCACGGCCGTTGCGGCGCAGGCCCGCTGGCGCTCGGCCCAGGGGATCCTGTTCACCCCGGCGGAATTCCTCCGGGTGGCCGAGTACAGCGAGGGCGCGGCGGCGGGGCCGGACGGTCGCGGCGGGCTCCCCGGGGGCGTACCCACCCGGGCCGCCGAGCTGGGGCGCTGGCTGCTGGAGGAGGCCGTGGGGCAGGCCGCCGAGCGGCACCGGATCGGGCACGACGTACCGGTGGCCGTCCGGATGAGCGCGCAGCGGCTGCTGGACCTGGGGCCGGCGGCAGCCGGGGGAGTCGCGCCGCTCGGCTCCGTGGAGGCCCTGCTGAACCGCCACGGGCTGCCGTCCGGGGCCTTGGTGATCGAACTGGCCGACAGCGACCCCAGAGTCCCCTTCGACGAGCTGGAGCGGCGCCTGGCGGCCCTGCGCCGCCTCGGGGTCCTGATCGCCCTGGACGGCTTCGGCAGCGGCTACGCGGCCATCAGCGCCCTGCGCCGGCTCCCCGTGGACGTCCTGAAGCTGGACAGAGGCCTGGTCGAGGGCGTGGTCGAGTCCGCCCGACTCCACAAGATCACCGCCGGTTTGTTGCGCATTGCAAATGATCTGGGCATGCAGTCGGTGGCCGACGGGGTGGACCTCCCCGAGCAGGTCATGGCACTGCGCGCGATGGGCTGCACACATGGCCAGGGAGCGGCCTTTTCCGGCCCGCTCGACGAGTACAGGCTGCGCCGCGCGCTCGTGCGCGGTACGTTCCCAGTACCGGGCGGGGCGGCCCAGCCTGCCTTGGCCGGTGGTTCGTCCGGGGGCTCGATGGCCATCCGTAGAGGCTCACATAATGAGACGCCCGTCCCACCCGCTTGACATCCCCCTCCCGCCGGAGGGAGGGTCAGTGCCATGCGCACCCGAATTCTCGTACTTGGAAAGCGCGTCGGCTGAAGCTGGGGCCATCATGTCCCCGCTCCGCACACCCGACGCGCTCCCCTCGCTTGCCTCCTGGCACGAGGGGTTTTTTGTTGCACTGGCACACCTTCGAATCCTCGTAAAACCCTCAGCCTCGAGAAGAGAATGCCGATGACCGAGCAGGCCACCGGGGCCCACCATCCGCAGCCGCGGCCCCGTTCCGGCGGACACCAGCCCGCCGCAGTTGAGCACGTCACGGGTGCGCAGTCCCTCATCCGCTCTCTCGAAGAGGTGGGGTGCGACACCGTCTTCGGAATCCCGGGCGGGGCCATCCTCCCGGCGTACGACCCGATGATGGACAGCACCAAGGTGCGCCACATCCTGGTCCGCCACGAGCAGGGCGCCGGCCACGCTGCGACCGGCTATGCACAGGCCACCGGCAAGGTGGGTGTCTGCATGGCCACCTCCGGCCCGGGCGCCACCAACCTGGTCACCCCGATCGCCGACGCGCACATGGACTCCGTGCCGCTCGTCGCGATCACCGGCCAGGTCTCCTCCAAGGCGATCGGCACCGATGCCTTCCAGGAGGCGGACATCGTCGGCATCACGATGCCGATCACCAAGCACAACTTCCTGGTCACCAAGGCCGAGGACATCCCGAAGACGATCGCCGAGGCCTTCCACATCGCCTCCACCGGCCGTCCCGGCCCGGTCCTGGTCGACATCGCCAAGGACGCCCTGCAGGCGAAGACCACCTTCACCTGGCCGCCCTCGCAGGACCTCCCGGGCTACCGGCCGGTCACCAAGCCGCACGCCAAGCAGATCCGCGAGGCCGCCAAGCTCATCTGCCAGGCCAAGCGCCCGGTCCTGTACGTCGGCGGCGGCATCATGAAGTCCGGCGCGACCGCCGAACTGAAGGTCCTCGCCGAGCTGACCGGCGTCCCGGTCACCACCACCCTGATGGCGCTGGGCTCCTTCCCCGACAGCCACCCGCTGCACGTGGGCATGCCGGGCATGCACGGTGCGGTCACGGCCGTCACCGCCCTGCAGAAGTCGGACCTGCTGATCGCGCTCGGCACCCGCTTCGACGACCGCGTCACCGGCAAGCTGGACAGCTTCGCCCCGTTCGCCAAGGTCATCCACGCGGACATCGACCCGGCCGAGATCGGCAAGAACCGCGAGGTCGACGTCCCGATCGTCGGTGACGCCCGCGAGGTCATCGCCGACCTGATCCAGGCGGTCCAGGCCGAGCACACGGAGGGCAACGCCGGGGACTACTCCGCCTGGTGGAAGGACCTCAGCCGCTGGCGCGAGACCTACCCGCTCGGCTACGAGACCCCCGCGGACGGCATGCTCTCGCCGCAGCAGGTCATCCAGCGCATCGGCGAACTCGCGCCCGAGCACACCATCTACGCGGCCGGCGTCGGCCAGCACCAGATGTGGGCCTCGCACTTCGTCAACTACGAGGAGCCCCGCACCTGGCTGAACTCCGGCGGCGCCGGAACCATGGGCTACGCGGTCCCGGCCGCGATGGGCGCCAAGGTCGGCATGCCGGACCGCACGGTCTGGGCGATCGACGGCGACGGTTGCTTCCAGATGACCAATCAGGAACTGGTCACCTGCGCGCTGAACAACATCCCGATCAAGGTCGCGATCATCAACAACGGTGCGCTGGGCATGGTCCGCCAGTGGCAGACCCTGTTCTACAACCAGCGGTACTCCAACACCGTCCTGCACGCGGACGAGACGGGCCACGACACCGTCGGCTCCCAGCTCGGCGAGTCCACCGCCCCCCGCAAGGGCACCCGCGTCCCGGACTTCGTGAAGCTGTCCGAGGCCATGGGCTGCGTGGCGCTGCGCTGCGAGGACCCGGCCGACCTGGACAAGGTCATCGCCGAGGCCAACGCGATCAACGACCGTACCGTCGTGATCGACTTCATCGTCCACGAGGACGCCATGGTGTGGCCGATGGTCGCCGCCGGCACCTCCAACGACGAGGTCATGGCAGCCCGGGGCGTCCGTCCCGACTTCGGCGACAACGAAGACGACTGAGCCGAGAGAGCCTGAGAGAGAGAACGACTCACATGTCCAAGCACACGCTCTCCGTCCTGGTCGAGAACACGCCCGGCATCCTCGCCCGGATCGCCGCGCTGTTCTCCCGCCGCGGGTTCAACATCGACTCGCTCGCGGTCGGCGTCACCGAGCACCCCGACATCTCGCGCATCACCATCGTCGTGAACGTCGAGGACCTCCCGCTGGAGCAGGTGACCAAGCAGCTGAACAAGCTGGTCAACGTGCTCAAGATCGTCGAGCTGGAGCCGCACAACGCCATCGAACGCGAACTCGTTCTGGTGAAGGTCCGGGCGGACAACGAGACCCGGTCCCAGATCATCGAGATCGTCCAGCTGTTCCGCGCCAAGACGGTCGACGTCTCCCCGGAGGCCGTGACCATCGAGGCCACCGGCGGTGCCGACAAGCTCGGCGCGATGCTCAAGATGCTGGAGCCGTTCGGCATCAAGGAGCTCGTGCAGTCCGGCACGATCGCCATAGGGCGCGGCGGCCGGTCCATCACGGACCGCAGCCTGCGCGCACTCGACCGCAGCGCCTGAGCAACAGGGCGCCTGAGCAACACGCTGACGTCGCGTTGCCTCTCGCATCGCGAGACCAAGAAACTTCCTCTACGTTCCCCGCCGTACGGTGGGAGCAACACCAGCGCACCAAGGAGATATCCCAGTGGCCGAGCTGTTCTACGAGAACGACGCCGACCTGTCCATCATCCAGGGCCGCAAGGTCGCGGTCATCGGCTACGGCAGCCAGGGCCACGCCCACGCGCTGTCGCTGCGTGACTCCGGCGTCGACGTCGTCGTCGGCCTGAAGGAGGGCTCGAAGTCCAAGGCCAAGGCCGAGGAGCAGGGTCTGAAGGTCGTCTCCGTGTCGGAGGCCGCCGCGTGGGCCAACGTCATCATGATCCTGACCCCGGACCCGCTGCAGGCCGAGATCTACGAGGAGTCCATCAAGGACCACCTCGAGGAGGGCGACGCGCTCTTCTTCGGCCACGGCTTCAACGTCCGCTACGGCTTCATCAAGCCCCCGGCCAACGTGGACGTCGCCCTGGTCGCCCCGAAGGGCCCGGGCCACCTGGTCCGCCGCCAGTACGAGGAAGGCCGCGGCGTGCCCTGCATCGCCGCCGTCGAGCAGGACTTCTCGGGCAGCGCCTTCGCCCTCGCGCTCTCGTACGCGGCCGGCATCGGCGGCACCCGCGCCGGTGTCATCAAGACCACCTTCACCGAGGAGACCGAGACCGACCTGTTCGGTGAGCAGGCCGTCCTCTGCGGTGGCGCCTCCGCCCTGGTCAAGGCCGGTTTCGAGACCCTGACCGAGGCCGGCTACCAGCCGGAGATCGCGTACTTCGAGTGCCTGCACGAGCTGAAGCTCATCGTGGACCTCATGTACGAGGGCGGCCTGGAGAAGATGCGCTGGTCGGTCTCCGAGACCGCCGAGTGGGGCGACTACATCACCGGCCCCCGCATCATCACGGACGCCACCAAGGCCGAGATGAAGCAGATCCTCGCCGAGATCCAGAGCGGCGAGTTCGCCAACACCTGGATGGCCGAGTACAAGGCCGGTCTGCCGAAGTACAACGAGTACAAGAAGGCCGACGAGGCACACCTGCTCGAGACCACCGGCAAGAAGCTGCGCAAGCTGATGAGCTGGGTCGACAGCGACGAGAGCTGATCTCGCAGCCGTGGGAGCCGGGGCGGCGCACCGCCCCGGCCCCGCGGCGCACCACCGGTTCGGCGGAATGCAGGCCCTCTTCGGGGCGGCTTGTCCACCCCGGCCAACCCCGGACGGGTGATCCTTCCGTACAGGCGGAATTCCGGCCGGGATCCGCCACTACACTGCTCAACACAACGCGTCAGGCCCACAGTGTCGTGCGTCTTCCACGCGGCTACCCCCTCCACCGCCTGCGGCCGTCGGGACGGCCGTCCGCACTGGACTTGTGAGGACCCACGTGAGCTCGAAACCTGTCGTACTCATCGCCGAAGAGCTGTCGCCCGCCACGGTGGACGCGCTCGGCCCGGACTTCGAGATCCGGCACGTCAACGGAGCCGACCGCGCGGAGCTGCTCCCCGCGATCGTGGACGTCGACGCCATCCTCGTGCGCTCCGCGACCAAGGTCGACGCGGAGGCCATCGCCGCCGCCAGGAAGCTGAAGGTCGTCGCCCGCGCCGGTGTCGGCCTCGACAACGTCGACGTCTCCTCGGCCACCAAGGCCGGCGTGATGGTCGTGAACGCCCCGACCTCCAACATCGTGACCGCCGCCGAGCTCGCCTGCGGCCTGCTCGTCGCCTCGGCCCGCAACATCCCGCAGGCCAACACCGCCCTGAAGAACGGCGAGTGGAAGCGGAACAAGTACACGGGCGTCGAGCTCAGCGAGAAGACCCTCGGCGTCGTCGGCCTCGGCCGCATCGGCGTCCTGGTCGCCCAGCGCATGTCGGCCTTCGGTATGAAGATCGTCGCGTACGACCCCTACGTACAGCCCGCGCGCGCCGCCCAGATGGGCGTCAAGATGCTGACGCTGGACGAGCTCCTCGAGGTCGCCGACTTCATCACCGTGCACCTGCCGAAGACCCCCGAGACCCTCGGTCTCATCGGGGACGAGGCCCTGCACAAGGTGAAGCCGTCCGTCCGCATCGTCAACGCCGCGCGCGGCGGGATCGTGGACGAGGCCGCGCTGTACTCGGCCATCAAGGAGGGCCGCGTCGCCGGCGCCGGCCTCGACGTGTACGCGAAGGAGCCCTGCACGGACTCCCCGCTCTTCGAGCTCGACCAGGTCGTCTGCACCCCGCACCTGGGCGCCTCCACGGACGAGGCCCAGGAGAAGGCCGGCATCTCGGTCGCCAAGTCGGTGCGCCTCGCGCTCGCCGGCGAGCTCGTACCGGACGCGGTCAACGTCCAGGGCGGCGTCATCGCCGAGGACGTCCGTCCGGGCCTGCCGCTCGCCGAGAAGCTCGGCCGCATCTTCACCGCCCTCGCGGGCGAGGTCGCGGTCCGCCTCGACGTCGAGGTCTGCGGCGAGATCACCCAGCACGACGTCAAGGTGCTGGAGCTCTCGGCCCTCAAGGGCGTCTTCGAGGACGTCGTCGACGAGACGGTCTCCTACGTCAACGCCCCGCTGTTCGCGCAGGAGCGCGGTGTCGAGGTGCGCCTGACCACCAGCTCGGAGTCCCCGGACCACCGCAACGTGGTGACCGTGCGCGGCACCCTGTCGGACGGCCAGGAGGTCTCGGTCTCCGGCACCCTCGCCGGCCCGAAGCACCTGCAGAAGATCGTCGGCATCGGCGAGTACGACGTGGACCTGGCGCTCGCCGACCAGATGCTCGTGCTGCGCTACACCGACCGCCCGGGCGTGGTCGGCACCGTCGGCCGCATCCTCGGCGAGGCCGGCCTGAACATCGCGGGCATGCAGGTCGCCCGCGCCGAGGAGGGCGGCGAGGCGCTCGGCGTCCTCACGGTCGACGCCGAGGTCCCGGTGAACGTCGTCGCGGAGATCTCCGCCGAGATCGGCGCCGTCTCGGCGCGTACGGTCAGCCTCGGCTGAACCCCTTGGCGGGCGGCAGCCGCCGGCAGCCGCGCAGCAACGGACGAAGGGCCCGGGGAGTCGGCGAATTCCAGGGGTCGTTGCCACACGTGATCACCGACGTGTGGTGGCGAGCAGTTCAGACAGGCGCTCGGCTGGGGTTTCCCAGCCGAGCGTCTTGCGTGGGCGGCTGTTGGGTTCGGCGGCGACTGCGTCGAGGTGGTCCCGGGTGTGGCCGGACAGGCTGCTGCCCTAGAGACTGCCCGATTCGCGACCAGCGTACGGGCCCCAATCTCTCGCCCCATGGCAGCTCCAGCCCAAAGCCGCTCCCGCCGACCTCATCGGGCCCGTGTGCGATCGTCACGCCTCCCAGGTACGTTGAGCCGTCAGCCGAGGGAGAACGCTCGCGAGGGAGTCG
The DNA here is from genome assembly GCF_042890265.1 of Streptomyces sp. NPDC002209. Lineage (NCBI taxonomy): Bacteria > Bacillati > Actinomycetota > Actinomycetes > Kitasatosporales > Streptomycetaceae > Streptomyces > Streptomyces sp. NPDC002209. The sequence goes on from NZ_JBIARX010000002.1 coordinate 412,383, forward strand.
CCCCGCAACGCGTGGCTGCGGGGCGACGATCCACTTTCGCAACGGGCCTAGTGGGGTTTAGTCGACCGTCTGCCCGTCGTACATACCGCCCCTGCAGGTCGGGAGCACGGGCGTCGACCGATCGATCGTTCCGCCGTTGTCGGTGCACTCACCCGGGGTGACGCTGGCCGGGGTGACGCTGCCGACGGTGGCGGTGGCGGCGGTGGCGGCGCCTGTGAGGCCGAGTCCGGCGAGGGCTGCCGTGGCGAAGACTGCGGCGAGGATTCGTCGAATGCGCATTTGGTTCGCCTTTCACAGATTGCCTCGGTTGGGGCACTAGCCAGCCTGATCTTCACCCATGTGGGTGGCACGTTATGTTGGGCCATTCGGGTGACAGTGTTGTCGGGTGCGGGGTCGGTGACGCGACCCGTCAGAGCGGATGGAAGCCCGTGCCGCATCCGTGCCAGAAAGAGCGGATCCCAGCGGTCAAGAGCAGTCAAGCGCGACGCCTCGCGATTAATCACCAGAGGCCGTTTGCGCTGGTCAGCGTCAACTCCCTCCGTGACGGCCCGGTGTTTCCCAAGCTCAGAGCGCGCGTTCGATTCCCGTCACCCGCTCCACGGCGAAGGCCCAGCTCATAGGCGAATCCCAGGGGTCGTTGCAACCCGTGATCACCGACGCGTGGTGGCGAGCAGTTTGAACAGGCGCTCGGCTGGGGTTTCCCAGCCGAGCGCCTTGCGTGGGCGGCTGTTGAGTTCGGCAGCGACTGCGTCGAGGTGGTCCCGGGTGTGGCCGGACAGGCTGCACTCAAGGTTCCCCGGGCCCTTCGCCGTGTTCCGCGAGCTGCTCCGTCCGGCCGTACGGGACTCAGCCCGCGAGGGGCGCGGCCTGCCCGGCGGGCTGTTCGGCGGGCTGCCCGGCCGTGGCCGGGGCGCCGAGCCCCCGCGTCAGGGCCACTGCGAGGACGCCGCCGGCGAGCAGCAGGGCCGCACCGCCCCAGGCCGCGTACTGCATGCCGTGGACGAAGGCCTCGCGGGCCAGGGCCAGTACCTGCTCGCCCGCCGCACCGCCGAGCTGGTGGGCGGCGGCGACGGCGCCGCCCAGGGTCTCCCGTACGGCAGGCTCCGCACCCGGCAGATCGGAGCGGTAGACGGCGGTGCCCAGGCTGCCCAGGACCGCCATGCCCAGCGCCCCGCCGAACTCCGAGCCGGTCTCCAGCAGGGAGGCGGCGGAACCGGCCTTCTCGGCGGGCGCCGAGGCGAGTGCCATGTCGGAGACCAGGGACATCACGGTGACGAGGCCCGAGGCCAGGACGCCGGCGCCGGTCAGCAGCAGCCACAGCGAGTCGCTGCCGACCAGGCTGATCAGAGTGAACCCGCCGGCGGCGAGGACGAAGCCGCCGGCGATGACGTACGCCCGGTCGGTCTTCTGGGCCAGGGCGGCGCTGACCGGGGCGGCGGCGCCGATGACGAGCGAGGGGGCGAGGCTCCACAGGGCGGCTTCCAGCGTGCCCATGCCGAGCACCGACTGCAGGTACTGGGTGGTGAAGTAGGCCGAGCCCATCATGGCGAACGCGGCGATGGTGTTGAGGGCGATCCCCGCGCCGAATCCACGGCCCCGGAAGAGGGCCCGGGCGACCATGGCGTCGTCACGGCTGCGCTGGCGGCGGACGAAGACGAACCCGAAGGCCAGGCCCACGGCCACGGAGAGCGCGTGGAGCGGTGAGACGCCCTCGGCGGCGATCTCCTTGAGGCCGTACACGACCGGGAGCACGGCGGCCGTCGACAGCGGGACGCTCAGCAGGTCGAAGCGGCCGGGGGCCGGGTCCTTGAACTCGGGGACCAGCACCGGGACGAGGGCCAGCAGGAGCAGCATCGCGGGCACGTTGATCAGAAAGACCGAACCCCACCAGAAGTGGTTCAGCAGCACGCCGCTGAGCACCGAGCCTAGGGCGATCCCGCCGGTCATGGCACCGGACCAGATGGCGATGGCCTGGCCGCGCTGCCTGGCGTCCTGGAAGAGGTTGCGCACGAGCGCCAGCGTGGAGGGCATCAGGGTCGCGCCGCCGATGCCGAGCAGGACGCGGGCCGCGATCAGCATCTCGGCGCTGGTGGCGTAGGCGGCGCCGGCGGAGGCGAGCCCGAAGGCGGTCGCTCCCATCAGCAGCAGCTTGCGGCGGCCGATCCGGTCGCCGAGGGAACCCATGGTGATGAGCAGTCCCGCGAGGGCGAAGGCGTAGCTGTCGAAGATCCAGAGCTGCTGGGTGGCGCTCGGGTCGAGCTCCTGGGTGATCGCCGGGATGGCGAAGTAGAGGACGGAGACGTCCATGGAGACCAGGAGCAGGGGCAGCAGGAGAACGGTGAAGGCGGTCCATTCCCGGCGGCCGGCGAGACGTGCTGCGGAGTTCGTCATGAGCAGCAATGTACAAGTGTCATAAACGCTTGTCTAGTACAGATGTATGGAACGGTTGTCTATGACGGTTGTCTTGATACGGTGAGCTCATGGGACACCGTGAAGATCTGCTCGAAGGCGCCAAGAAGTGCCTGGTCGAGAAGGGTTTCGTGCGGACGACCGCGCGCGACATCGTCAACGCCTCGGGGGCGAACCTGGCGTCGATCGGCTACCACTACGGCTCGAAGGACGCCCTGCTGACGCAGGCCTACGTCGAACTCGCGCAGGAGTGGGGCGACTCCTTCTCGCCGGAGGTGACCGGCGAGGGGGGCTCGCTGGAGCGCTTCCGCTCCGTGTGGGACGGCGTGATCGACCGTCAGGAGGAGTCGGCCCCGATCTGGGCGGCCAGCATGGAGGTCGCGCTCAGCCGTGACCGGATGCCGCAGCTGCGGGCGATGCTGGCCGCCTCCCAGGGGGAGGGTCGCCGCGGGCTCATCGCACTGCTCACCGGCATCCCCGAGGAGGACCTCGACGAGCGGGACGAGCGGACGCTCGGCGCGCTGTACGAGGCCCTGCTGACCGGAGTGATGGCGCAGTGGCTGTTCAACCCGGAAGGCGCGGTCACCGCGGAGGAGTTGACGGAGGGCATGCGGCGCACCGCGGAGATGCTCACCGAGGGCAAGGGCGGCGACGCGGTCTGAGCCGCCGTCGGGCCGTCGGGCCTCGAGCCGGCCGGGATCCCGTCAGGAGGCCCGGCCGGCCGGGCCCTGCGGCGCGGCGACGGCGTCACGCAGCCGGGCCGTGACGGCTTCTCCGGTGCCGCCGGCCGTCGGCGCGGCGGTGACGCCGAGCCGTTCGGCCAGGTCCCCCAGGTACAGGTCGGTGGCGCTCTCGATCAGCTCGGCCAGTGCTCCGGCGGCGGCGCGCGAGCGCGGCACGGCGCAAGCGACAACGGCGGGACCGATCAGGGCGGCCGGCCACCAGACGGCAGCGAGCAGGGTGTAGAGCAGGCCCCAGGCCGCCAGGCGTGCCGTCGAGGCGTAGCCGGTGCGCGCGGTGGCGATGTCGGTGCGCAGTTCGTCGGGCAGGACGCTCCACAACCGTGGCCACACGAGCGCGAAGTCCTCGACCCCGTTGACCGCGGCGGCCCGTGCGGTGGTCCGCGCGAAGCGGTCGCCGATCCGCGTCGGACACACGGGCCGGGCGGGTCCGAGCCGGTCGCGGCGACGCCGGCAGGCCCGCACCAGGGCGGCGGCCCGGGCGGGGTCGAGTCCGGGGTGCGGGGGCTGTGCGGCCTGCAGGATCGCGGCCTTCAGACGGCGCGTCGCCTCGTCCCACGCCCGTTGGCGGCGTCGGAGCAGCCAGGCCGCCGGGGGCGGGCCGGCGGGCAGGGCCCACACCCGCTCGACCAGGCCGCCCAGGGCCCCGGCCAGCAGGCCGATCCCGGCCGCCGCCAGGAGGACGGCGCCCGCGGCGAGCACGGCGGTGAGGGAGGTGTGCGCGGCAGGGCGGGAAGCGAGCCGGTCCAGCCACGCCGCCAGTCGCCCGGCGGCGAACGGCCGGCCCTGACCCAGGTGCAGTCCGGCGGCGAGCAGGGCGATCCACAGCAGGCCCGGCAGGAGCACGGCGCCGAGCCACCGGTCGGCGAGTTTCGTGCCGATCTGGGTCAGGAAGGTGCTCACGAGGCCACGGGCCGGTAGGGCTTCATCCGGGCATCCCGGCCGTGGGCGGCCGCGCACTCGGGCGGGCGCGGGGACTCGTCCGGGGTGACCACGCGGTCGCACCGGGCGAAGGGGCAGGTCCAGCCGGCCACCCCGGCCGTGCCGGTCATCCCCGGGGGCAGGGCCGGGACCCCGGGGAGCGGGACGCCCTCGCGACTGGTCCACCCCGCCAGGCCCTGCCGCGCGCAGGACCGCTCGACGGCGTCGACCAGTTCGGCCATCCGCGGCGGGGCGGGTTCGGCCGAGCCGGCGAGCAGTGCGAGCAGTTCGTCGAGCTCGGCTCCGGCCCCGCCCTCCCGGATGATCTCCCGCAGGGACGGCCAGCGGCTGAGCTGGTCGCACAGCAGCCCCGCCCTGCTCCTGACTGCCGCGTCCATATCCGAGGTGTCCTCCCGCTCGGCCCCGTCCCGGCGGCTCGCCTGCCGATGCGGCGGGACCGCCCCGCCGAATGCGCCATCGTCGTCCGGAAAAGCCTACGCCGCACCCGGCGGGGCGTGGGTACGATCCACAAGTCGGCGACCGGGACGGGCACTTGGAGGCAGGCGTGGCGGCAGGCGTGGCGGGTCATGCCGGACCGTGAGGCGGCGCTCGGAGTCCTCCGCGACCATGTCGCCCGAGCGGCCACGGACCCCGCGCTGATACTCGACGACGCGGCCGCCCGGGCCGCGTCCGTCCTCCTGGAATCACCCGACCCGGCGGGCGACCTGGCGACGGCGCACGCTCTGGGCTGGTACCACTGGCTGCGCTGCGTGGCCCTGGCCGGCTCGGCCGGCCCGAACGACGTGGCCTCCGTCGTACGGTTCCTGACTCCCGTGTTCCGGGCCGACCCGGAGCGCGTCCCCGAACCCGTACGCGCCGCGCTCGCCGACCACCTGGCGAAGTCCCCGCCCGCACCGCACCGCACGGCGGGTGCGCAGGGCCCGGCCGGACTCAGGCGACGGGCGTTGGGCCTGGTCGACGAATACCGGCGCACGCGTCGCCGGCAGGCGCTGGACGAGGCGGTCCTCCTGCTGCGCGGGGCACTCGACGCCGCCCCGCCGGACGGCCCCGGACGCGCCGGCCGGCTGACCGATCTGGGCACCGCCCTTGGGATGCTGTTCGAGGAGACCGGGGAGACGGACCACCTGCGGGAGGCGGTGGCGGCGAGCCGCGAGGCGGTCTCGCTCAGCCCGCCCGCAGACCCCGGGCGGCGCCACCACCTGAGCAACCTCGCCGTCTCCCTGCGGCATCTGTACCACCGCACCGACGACATGGCCGTGCTGGACGAGGCGGTACGGACCGCGCAGGAGACGGTGGCGCTCACTGCGCCCGGACATCCGGGCCAGGCCTCGGAACTGGCGAGCCTCGTCCATCTCCTCGACATCCAGGCCGAGCGCAGGGGGCGGACGCAGGAAGGGGAGGGCGCCGTCCGGGCCGCGCGCGAGGCCGTGGCCCGTACCCCACCGCAGGATCCGCGCCGTGCCGGACTCCTCGACGTGCTCGGCAGCGCCCTCGAAGCCGAGTACCGGCACACCGGAAGGCCCGGTGCGCTGGAGGAGGCCGCCGAGGCCGTTCGCGAAGCGGTCTCCCTCGCGCCCCAGGGCCATCCCGACCGCCTCAGGTACCTGATCAACCTCGAGACCTCCCTCCGGGTGCTGTACCGGCACACCGAGCGGCCGGAGCTGCTGGAGGAAGCGGTCCGGTACGGACGGGAAGCGGCGGCCGCCACACCGCCCGACTCGCCCCACCGGCTCCGCGTGGTGGCGAACCTCGGCGAAGCGCTGCTCACGCTCTACGTCGCATCGAAACGGCTCGCCCTCCTGGAAGAGGCGGCGCCGCTCGGACGGGAGGCGCTGGCGGCGACGCCGCCGGACCACCCCCTGCGCCCCGCGCAGCTCGAACACCTCGGACTCGTACTGGGCTTCCTGGCCGAGCGCACGCGTGAGGTGGACGTACTGGAGGAGGCGGTGCGGATCATGCGCGAGACGGTGGCGGCGATGCCCCGAGACGATCGCCGGGCCTCGGCCGTCCGCATGTTCCACGGCCAACTGCGGCTCCTGTTCGCCGCGACCGACCGCGCGGGCGTGCTGGAGGAGTCGCTCCAGGTCCTCGGCGAGGCCACGGAGGCGGCGTCCCCGGACGATCCCGAGCGCGGCGCGGGTCTGGACGAGCTCACCATCGGCCTCCAGACGCTGTTCGAGCGCACCGGCCGACCGGAACTGCTGGAGCGGGCGGTGCGGACCGGACGCGAGGCGGTGGCAGCCGCCCCGGCCGACGACGTCCACCGCGCCGCCCGGCTGACGAACCTCGCCGGCGCGCTGGCCGGGCTGTACGAGCAGACCGGACGGCCGGACCTCCTGCACGAGGCGATCGGGACCGAGCGCGAGGGCCTCGCACTCGTGCCCCCCGGACGCCCCGAACGCGCCCTGCACCTGCTCAACTTGGAGAACGCGCTGCTGCGGCTGTACGTCCGCACGGCGCAGCCGGCCGTCCTGGAGGAGGCGGTGCGGATCGGGCGGGAGGCGGTGGCGGACGCCCCGGCCGGCCATCCCGATCGCGCGCAGACCCTGACCGCGCTGGGCGGCGCCCTGGGCCACCTCCACGCACGCACCGGCGAGACCGCACCGCTGGAAGAGGCGGTCCGGGCCGAGCGCGAGGCAGTGGAACTCACGCCCCGGGACCATCCGCAACGCGCGATGTACCTGAACAACGTCGCGAGCGCCCTCCACCACCTGTACGAGCGCACGCGCCGGCCGGCCGATCTGGAGGAGGCGGTCGAGGCCGTCCGCGAGGCCGTGGCGCTCACCCCGGACGGCCATCCGGCCCGGGCCGGACGGCTGAGGAACCTCGCGGGCATCCTGGGTGCGCTGCACGAGCGCACCCAGCAGATCGGCCCGCTCCTGGAGGCGTTGCGGATTTCGCGGCAGGCGCTGGCGCTCACGCCCCAGGACCGGCCCCAGTACGCCGGGCAGTTGAACGGCCTCGCCGCGACCCTGGTGACCACGTTCAGGAAGGCGAGGCGCACGTTCAAGGAGCCGGGGAGCGTGAGCATCGACGAGGCGGCACAGTTCGAGAACCCCCTCGGCGGCACGATCGAGTGGCTCTTGCACAGCCGGGAACTGATGGACCCCCGGATCCTGGACGAAGCGGCGCAGGCGGCGCGCGAGGCCGTGCGGGCCACGCCCGACGACCACCCGGAACGTGCCGCGTACCTCATCAACCTGGGGACCGCCCTGCAGACCAGGTCCGACCACGACGGACGGGGCGACCTGCTCGACGAGGCACGCCGCTGCTACCGCGAGGCGGGCGGGAGCACGGCCGCCTCGACGTTCCTGCGCATCGACGCCCACCGGCGTCTCGCACGGGTGTCCACGGAACCCGGGCGTGCCGAGGAGGGGCTGCGGGCCGTGGAGCAGGCGATCGACCTGGTGGGGACCCTCGCGCCGGGAAGCCTCACCCGTGCCGACCGGGAGCACCAGATCGGCCGGGTCGCCGACCTGGCGGGCGAGGCCGCCGCAGCCGCCCTGTTCGCGGGCCGCCCGGCTCGCGCGGTCGAACTGCTGGAACGCGTACGGGGCATCCTCGCCGCCGACGCGCTCGCAGTGCCCGGCGACGACCGCGCGCGGCTCGACGAACACGCCCCCCACCTGGCGGTGGAGCTCGACCGGCTGCGCGCCCGCCTCACGACCCCGGACCGGCCGGCCCCCGCGCACGGCCGCCATCCGGTGCCGGGCGCCGGCACCGGGCCGGAGCCGGATGCCGGGCGGCGGCTGGCCGCGGACCGGCGCGAGGCCTTCGAGGCCTGGCAGGGGCTGCTGGCGCGCATCCGCTCGGTTCCGGGGTGCGAGGACTTCCTGGAGGCCCCCTCCGTCCGCCTTCTGTCCCGGCAGGCGCAGGAAGGGCCCGTCGTCTTCGTGACCACCAGCCGCTCACGCTGTGACGCGCTGGTCCTGAGGGACGGCGGAGACGGGGAACCCGTCGAGGTGGTGCCGCTGACCGGCCTCGCCCACGACGACGCCTACGCATGGGCCAACCGGCTCCTCACCGCCCGGCGGAGGGCCGTCGACCCCGCGCTCGACCCAGTGAACCGCATCAGGGCACAGCGGGACGTCCTCGCCGTCCTGGAGTGGCTGTGGACCGCCGTGGCCGAGCCCGTCCTGGAACACCTCGGCCACACCGCCGCTCCCCGAAGCGGCGAAGCCTGGCCGCGGGTGTGGTGGTGCCCGGTCGGAATCCTCGCCTTCCTCCCGATCCACGCCGCGGGCCGCACGACGGACGGGCCGGCCGACACCACGCTGATGGACCGCGTCGTCTCCTCGTACACCACGACCGTCCGGGTGCTGGCCCATGCGCGCGCACGCCGGTCGAGCGCCGTGGAGGACGGCACCCTGATCGTGCCCGTGCCCGACATCCCCGACATGCCGCTCCCGGGGATCGCCGACGAGATCCGCGCCATCACCGGGATGGTGCCGGACGCCCGGGTGCTGACCGGCGCCACCCGCGCCGGCGTGCTGGCGGCGCTGCCCCGCCACGGCACGGCCCATTTCGCCTGCCACGGCTACGCAGACCCGGACGACCCGGCGCGCAGCCACCTCGTGCTGAGCGACCACGCCGAGGCCCCGCTGACCCTCGCCGACATCAGCGCCCTGCGGCTGAGCGCCTCGCTGAGCTATCTGTCGGCGTGCGACACCGGTGTCTCCCCGTCCCGTCTGGCCGATGAATCGCTCCACATCACCGGTGCGTTCCAGATCGCGGGCTACCAGCACGTGATCGGCACCCTCTGGTCGGTCGACGACCGCGCCGCCGCCGAGCTGGCCGCCGAGTTCTACGCCCACCTCACCGCCGACGGCACCACTGCGCCCCGCACGGGCTTCAGCGCGCATGCCCTGCACCACGCCGTCAGGCGCATGCGCGCCCGCTACCCGAACAGCCCCGGACTGTGGGCCGCCCATACGCACACGGGCAGTTGAGCGCCCGGCGTCCGGCGTCGGCGCCCCGTCGGCAGGCCCCTGCCGGCGGCCCGGCGGATCTGCGATCAGCCGTGCAGGCGGGCCGCCTTGAGCGCCATGTGGAGCAACAGGCGGTCCTCGCCCTCGTCCAGGTCCAGGCCGGTCAGCTGCTCCACCCGGCCGAGCCGGTAGTACAGGGTCTGGCGGTGGATGCCCAGGGCCGCCGCCGCGCGCCCCGCCTGGCCCGCGCAGTCCAGGAACAGCTCGGCGGTCCGGGCGAGTTCCCGGTGAGCGGGGCCGAGCAGGACCCGGGTCGCCGGGTCGCCCTCGCGGTCGGCGGCCGCGAGCGCCGCCAGCATCCGGTACGGGCCGATCGCCGACCACTGGGCCACCGGGCCGAACCGGGGCTGGGCCGCGGCCGCCTGCGCCGCCGCCGAGGCCTCCGCCCAGGCGTCGGCCAGCGCGGCCAGCTCCCGGCGGGGTTCCGCGATCCCGGCGGTGGGGCCCGCGTGAGGCCGGGCGGCCGACGTGTCGGCGTGGGGCAGCAGCCGCGTCGCGACGCCCATGGCGGGGACGAGTACCTCCGCCGAGCGGAGCCTGACCAGCACGGCGAGGGCCTGGCGCCCCGGCGCGGGCACGGTGCACACCGCCGCCGTGCCCGGCACCGACGCCGGGGCCTCGCCGGCCCACGGCGTCACGCACACCACCGCGTGCAGTCCGTCCGCCCCCGGGCCCAGTGCCACCCGCAGCGCGGCCACCGCCATGTCCTGCTGCCAGCCCCGGCCGGCCGTGAGCACCGCGAGGAACTCCCGGGACAGGTCGGCCCCCGCCTTCGCCTCCTCGGCGAGCAGGATCCCGATCCGCTCGGCCACCTCCATGGCCGCCGCCAGGACGTCCGGCCCGGGGCCCGGGTCCTGGTCGAGGAGCCATACGTAGCCCTGCACGATGCCGCGGTAGCGCACCGGCAGGCAGATCCGCCCCCGGAAGACCCCCGCGTCCGGTGCCGCCGGGATCCGTACCGGGCCGGTGGCGCGCGCGATGCCGAACGCCTCGAACCACGCCCGTACGGCCGCCGTCGACTGGCGGGTCAGGATCGAGCGGGTGCGTACCGGGTCCATCGCGAGGTCGTCGTCGCTGTCGTGCGCGCCGAAGGCGATGAGGCGGAAGTCCCGGTTCTCCAGCGTCGCCGGAGCGCCGAGAAGCGCCGAGATCTCATCCACCAGGTCCTGGTAATCGCCCTTCACCCGGACATTCTCCCACCCGGAAACCCGGTCTTCAGACAGATGTATGAGATCGGGGACACGGATGCGTGACAGCTGTCGATGGCAGAGGATCAAAGCGATCCTTAGGTTTCACGGTGGTTTTACATGCGTTTTCCTTACGGCCCCCGCCCACCCCCGCGCGGACCGTATGTCTGCTTCTGCCACCTGTTGGAGGTGCCCCGTGCTGGGTCCCGCGATCCTCGCCGCTTCGCGCAGCGACAAGATGCGCCGAATCGTCTCTGCCGCCCCGGTGACCAAGCCCGTGGTGAACCGGTTCATCCCCGGCGAGACGGTCGACCAGGTCATCCCGATCGTCGTGGACCTCACGCAGAAGGGCCTCGAGATCACGCTCGACGTGGTGGGCGAGGACATCACCACCGTGGAGCAGTCCTACGCCGCGCGTGACGCCTACCTCGAGCTCATCGAGCACCTGGCCGCCCTGGAACTGGGCGAGACGGTGGAGATGTCCGTCAAGCTGTCGATGTTCGGCCAGGCGCTGGAGGGCGGCCACGAGCTCGCTCTCGCCAACGTCCGCCCGGTCGTCGAGGCCGCCGCGGCCATCGGCACCACCGTCACGCTGGACGCCGAGGACCACACCACCCTCGACTCGATGTTCGCCATCCACGAGGAGCTGCGCCGGGACTTCCCGCAGACCGGCTGCGTGATCCAGGCGTACCTCTTCCGCACCGAGGCCGACGCCCGCCGCCTGGCCGCCGCCGGCAGCCGCGTCCGGATCGTCAAGGGCGCGTACAAGGAGCCCGCCGAGGTCGCGTACCAGGACAAGGCCGAGATCGACAAGGCGTACGTCCGCATCCTGAAGACGCTGATGGAGGGCGAGGGCTACCCGATGATCGGGTCGCACGACCCGCGCCTCATCGCCATCGCCCAGGAGCTCGCCCGCAAGGCGGGGCGCAAGCTGGACGAGTACGAGTTCCAGATGCTGTACGGCATCCGCAGCGAGGAGCACCTGCGGCTCGCCGCCGAGGGCCACCGCATGCGCGTCTACACCGCGTACGGGACGGACTGGTACGGCTACTTCATGCGGCGCCTCGCCGAGAAGCCGGCCAACCTCCTGTTCTTCCTCCGCTCGATGATCACCAAGAACTAGCCAAGAACCAGGTCAAGGAGTTACCAGTCCCATGGATGCTGTGACCCAGGTCCCCGCGCCGGTCAACGAGCCGGTCCACTCGTACGCCCCCGGCACCCCGGAGCGCGCGCGTCTCGAAACGCAGCTCAAGCAGCTGTCCGAGAACCCGATCGACCTGCCGATGACGATCAACGGCGTCAAGCGCATGGGCGGGGGCGAGCGCTTCGACGTGGTCCAGCCGCACGACCACAAGTCCGTGCTCGGCACCTACGCCAACGCCACCCAGGCCGATGCCCAGGAGGCCGTCGACGCCGCCCTGGCCGCCGCCCCGGCCTGGCGCTCGATGTCCTTCGACGACCGCGCCGCGATCATCCTGCGCGCCGCCGAGCTGCTGTCGGGCCCGTGGCGCGAGAAGCTGGCCGCCTCGACCATGCTGGGCCAGTCGAAGACCGCGCAGCAGGCCGAGATCGACACCCCCTGCGAGCTCGTCGACTTCTGGCGCTTCAACGTCCACTTCGCCCGCCAGATCCTGGCCGAGCAGCCGGTCGCGAACTCCGCCGGCGTGTGGAACCGCAGCGACCACCGCCCGCTCGAGGGCTTCGTCTACGCGATCACCCCGTTCAACTTCACGGCCATCGCCGGCAACCTGCCGACCGCCCCCGCCCTGATGGGCAACGTGGTCGTCTGGAAGCCGTCCCCGACGCAGACCCACTCCGCGGTCCTCCTGATGGAGCTCCTGGAGGAGGCCGGCCTGCCGAAGGGCGTCATCAACCTGGTGACGGGCGACGGCATCGCGGTCTCCGAGGTGGCCCTGAACCACCCCGAGCTGGCCGGCATCCACTTCACCGGCTCGACCAAGACCTTCCAGTACCTGTGGAAGACGGTCGGCAACAACATCGAGAAGTACAAGTCCTACCCGCGCCTCGTCGGCGAGACCGGCGGCAAGGACTTCGTCGTCGCGCACCCGTCCGCGGACCGCGCCGTCCTGAAGACCGCCCTGACCCGCGGCTCCTTCGAGTTCCAGGGCCAGAAGTGCTCGGCGTCCTCGCGCGCCTACGTCCCGGCCTCCATCTGGAACGACGGCTTCAAGGAGGCCTTCGCGGCCGAGGTCGACGGCATCACCATGGGTGACGTCCGCGACCTGACCAACTTCATCGGCGCCGTCATCGACGAGCGTTCGTACGCGAAGAACAAGGCCGCGATCGACCGGGCCAAGGCCGACCCGACCTGCACGATCATCGCGGGCGGCACGTACGACGACTCGGAGGGCTACTTCGTCCGCCCGACCGTCATCGCGTGCACCGACCCGGAGAACGAGGTCTTCACGACCGAGTACTTCGGCCCGATCCTGGCGGTCCACGTCTACGAGGACGCAGACTTCGACGCGATGCTGGCCCAGATGGAGTCCGTCTCGGCGTACGCGCTGACCGGCTCGATCATCGCCGCCGACCGCTACGCGGCCGCGGACGCGATGGAGAAGCTCCGCTTCGCGGCGGGCAACTTCTACATCAACGACAAGTCGACCGGCGCCGTCGTCGGCCAGCAGCCCTTCGGCGGCGGCCGTGCCTCGGGTACGAACGACAAGGCGGGCGCGGCGAGCAACCTGCAGCGCTGGACCTCGACGCGCTCCATCAAGGAGACCCTGGTCGCGCCGACGGACTACGCGTACCCGCACATGGGCTGATCCTGCCCCGCTGAACCCCGCCCCCGTTCCGGTACCCCCAAGTCCGGATCGGGGGCGGTTCCAGTCGTGCCCCGTTCCGTCAGGGGATCAGGACCACCTTGCCGAGGTTGCGCCGCTCCTCGATCAGCGTGTGCGCACGGGCCGCCTCGGCCAGCGGGATCTCCTCGTGCACGGCGGGGCGCAGCGAGCCGTCCGCGTACGCCTTCCACAGCTCGCGCCGCCAGCCCTCGAAGACCTCGGGCCGGCCCTGGGCGACGGCCCGGACCTGGAAGCCGATCACCGAGGCGCCGCGCACCAGCAGTTCGTACGCCTCCACCGTGCCGCCGCCCGAGCCGTACGCCACCAGCCGGCCGCCCGTGGCCAGGGCCCGCACGGCGGGGCCGAGCAGTTCGCCGCCGACCCCGTCGAGGACCACGTCGTACGGGTGGCCCCAGGCGGCCGGGTCCTCGTACAGCACGACCTCGTCGGCGCCGAGGCCGCGTACGAAGGCGGCCTTGTCCGGGCTGGAGACGGCGGCGACCAGCCGGCCCGCCCCGCCCGCCCGTGCCAGTTGGATCGCGAGGCTGCCGACCCCGCTCGCGGCGGCCGTGACCAGCACGGACTCCCCGGGCCGGACCTGCCCGGCCTCCCGGGCGCCCCGGGCGACGAGCCCGCTGCGCACCAGCGCGACGGCGTCCACGGAGCTCGCCCCCTCGGGAACGGCGGAGGCGAAGGGGACCGCGAGGAGCGCGTACTCGGCGTACCCGTGGCCGAAGCACAGGCCGGTGACCCGGTCGCCGATCGCGAAGCCCCGCACCCCCTCGCCGAGCGCCGCCACGGTCCCCGCGACCTCCCCGCCGAGCGGTATCGCCCCGCCGCCCTCCCGCACCTTGCGCACGACGGGCAGCGTGACCCCGACGGCTTCGACCGCGACGAGCAACTCCCCGGGTCCGGGCGCGGGCACGGCCGCGTCCTCGGCGAACAGCACCTCGGGGCCGCCGTTGACTTCGTGGCGGATGCGCAGCACAGGACCTCCCGGACCGGGTCGGATTCATTGGGCGTCCCAACGATATACGGGATCGTGGGGAATCCCAATGAATTGTTAGGCTGGGCCCATGACCTCGGCCCTCGCACACATCCAGGCCCTCCCGAGCTGGCTCGTCGGCCGGGTCGCGGCGCGCGGCCGCGGCCTGGTCGCCGAGGCGCTCGCCGCGGAAGGGCTGAAGCTCGCGCACCACGCGGTGCTGGCGGCGACCGCCGAGTACGGCCCGGTGGCCCAGGCCGACCTCGGCCGCCGGCTCGGGATCGACCCCAAGGACCTGGTCGGGCTCCTCAACCACCTCGAAGGCGCCGGCCTCCTCCTGCGCGCCCCGGACCCGGCGGACCGCCGCAAGAACGCCGTCACCCTGACCCCCGCGGGCGCGGCCGCCCTCACCCGCTGCGCCGCCCTGGCCGAGACGGCGAACGCCGCGTTCCTGTCCCCCCTCACCCCGGCGGAACGCGAACAGCTGACCACCCTCCTGACCCGCATCCACGAAGCTCCCGGTGATCCGCAGACCTAGACCTCGACCAGGACCTGGTCCAGGGATTTGCGGATCAGGTCCGGGACCTGGCAGTCGTCGGCCGGGTAGCCGACGGGGATGACCGCGAAGGCCTTCTCGTTCTCCGGGCGGTGCAGGACGTGCGAGAGGAAGCGCATCGGGCTCGGGGTGTGGATCAGGGCGGCGAGGCCGCCGAGGTGCAGGGCGGTCAGCAGCATGCCGACCGCGATGCCGACCGACTCGTCCACGTAGTAGTGCTTGCGCTTCGTGCCGTCCGGGCCGAGCCAGTAGCGCTGCTGGAAGACGACGATCAGGGCGGGGGCGTCGGTGAGGTGGGCCTTGACCGCGTCCGTGCCGAGGGGGCGCAGGGCGGCCAGCCATTCGTCGCCGAGGCGGCCGTCGTAGGAGAGCTGCTCCTCCTGCTCGGCGGCCGCGCGGATCTGCTGCCGCACGGCCGGGTCCTTGACCAGGACGAAGGTCCACGGCTGCTGGTGCGCCCCGGAGGGGGCGGTCGCCGCGCAGGCGACGGCGTCCCGGACGACCTGCTCCGGTACGGGGTCGGGGGAGAACCGGCGGACCGTGCGCCGCCCGTCCATGCTCGCCCGCAATTGCGCGGTGCGCGCGAGCGATTCCCCGCTCGGCATCCGCTCGGGCCGGTAGGCGACGGGGCGATACGGCTCGCCGTGGGTCGGGGTCCACTGCTGTTCGGTCTCGGGCGACATGGACCGATCCTCACGCGGGGACCGGGCCCGGGCCAGGGCCCGTTCCGGTCGCCCTCGCGTATTTCCGGCCTTTCCCGGGACCGTTGATAGCTTCGCCGTATGGACGTACTGCTGAAGCACACCTCCCAGCTCGGGAACGGCGAGCTCCGCGAGCTGCGGGAGCTGCTCGACCGGGCCTTCGGCGGGGACTTCGGGGACGAGGACTTCGAGCACGCGCTCGGCGGCATGCACGTGCTCGTGCGCGAGGGCGGGGAGCTCGTCGCGCACGGGAGCGTGGTGCAGCGGCGCGTGCTGCACGGGGGACGGGCCCTGCGGACCGGGTACGTCGAGGCCGTGGCCGTACGGGCGGACCGGCGCCGGAGCGGTCTCGGCGGGCAGGTCATGGCCGGGCTCGAGGGCGTCATCGAGCGGGCCTACGTGCTCGGGGCCCTGTCGGCATCCGACGACGGGGCCCGGCTGTACGCGGGACGGGGGTGGGCCGTGTGGGGCGGGCGGATCGGGGCGCTGTCGCCCGCCGGGCCGGTACGGCTCCCCGACGAGGAGGGGTCGACGTACGTGTGGCTCCCGCCCGGCGGGGTCCTGGACGACCTCGCCGGGCGGCTCGACTTCGACTGGAGGGACGGGGACGTGCTGTAGGCCGTCAGCCCGAGATGCTCGGCGCGCCCGTCTCGATGTGTCCCGTGTAGCGGCGCGACCAGGTGCCGTCGTTGTCCGCGACGATCGTGAAGTCGTACCAGCCGTCGTTGTAGGCGACCGCGTTGAAGTAGTCCTCGCGCGAGGAGTTCGCCGGGACGGTGTACGTCCACGGGCCGTCCGAGCGGTAGGCGTTCGAGCGGATCGTGAAGGTGACGGGAGCGGCCGACGTGTTCGTCATCTTGAAGTAGACCGCCGTCCTGCCCGTGCCCGGCTCCACCGCGAAGCGGGCCGCCACCTCGATCGCCTTGCCCGCCTTCGACGCGTCGCCGATGAACCGGCGCAGGAAGCGGTTCGGCCCGTACATCGAGATGTCGTACTTGCCGGAGCCGCTGCCGAGCCCGATGTTGAAGTAGTCCGTCGACGTCGCGCCCGGGTCGACCGTGTACTGCCAGGCCGCCGTGTCCCGGTACTGGTGCGGGTGGATCGAGAAGTGCGCCGGCCGCGTCGCCTGCGTGCCCTGGTTGGTCATCGAGAACCAGGCCAGGATCTTCCCGGCCGCGCCGAACTCGAAGCGGTCCAGATTGCCGTTCACCTGGTACGGAAGGGCCCGCGCCGGGCGGGTGCCGGCCTCCTGCGCCGGGAGCGCGTTGTCCTGCGGCGCCGGGTTGGGCAGCGGGCCGCAGGTCGACTGGCCGATGACCTTCGCGGTCGAGGGCAGCCCGGACGGCACCCCGTACACCGGGTGCGCGAAGTCGAAGACGCCCGTGAGGTCGCCGACCACCTTGCGGCGCCAGGCGCTGATGTTCGGGCAGGTCGCCGGGGTGCCGAGGGCCGCCGTCCAGGTCTCCATGAAGCGGAGCACCGAGGTGTGGTCGAAGACCTCCGAGCTCACCCAGCCGCCGCGCGTCCACGGGGACATGACCAGCATGGGCACGCGGAAGCCGAGCCCGATCGGGGTGCCGTCGATGTACTCGCCGGGGGTGCCGGGCGGGGCGACCGGCGGCGGCACGTGGTCGAAGAAGCCGTCGTTCTCGTCGTAGTTGAGGAAGAGGACGGTGGAGTCGAAGACCTCGGGGTTCGCGGCCAGCGCCCGGTAGACCAGGTCCACGAAGTGCGCGCCGTCGCCGGGCGGGGCGTACGGGTGCTCGGAGAAGGCCTCGTTGGCGACGACCCAGGAGACCTGGGGCAGGGTGCCGGCGACGACGTCCGCGCGGATCGCGGCCGCGATGTCGTCGGGGGTGGAGCCGGTGACCTTGGGGACGGAGCCCATGCCGCGGTCCCACAGCGGGTTGCCGGGCGCCGCGTCCGTGAACTTCTTGAAGTAGGCGAGCCCGTTGTCGCCGTAGTTGTCCTGGGCGTTCTGGTAGACCTTCCAGCTCATGCCGGCGCGCTGGAGGGCCTCCGCGTACGTCTCCCAGGTCAGCCCGGACTCGTCGCCGCCGTCCTTGCTGCCCGCGTCGACCTTGCCGCTCCACAGGAAGGTGCGGTTCGGGCCGGTCGCGCTCAGCGTGGAGCAGAAGTAGGCGTCGCAGATCGTGTAGTTGTCGGCGAGCCCGTAATGGAAGGGTATGTCCCCGCGGTCCAGGTAGCCGAGGGTGCGGGTGTTGCCGACTCCGGTGACCCAGTTGTCCATGCGGCCCTTGTTCCAGGCGGCGTGCTGCGAGGTCCAGCTGTGCGGGAGGTCGCCGTTGCACTGGGCCAGGGTCTCGCCGTCCACGCCGCCCGCCGGCGGGGTGGCGCTGAGCTTCCACGGGTACTGGCGGCCGCCCCAGTTGGGCTGGTTGAACATGCCCCAGCCGCCCGGGATGTTGCCGGCGGCGCGGTCGCCGAAGCCGCGGACGCCCTTCAGCCTGCCGAAGTAGTGGTCGAAGCTGCGGTTCTCCTGCATCAGGATCACGACGTGCTTCACGTCGGTGATCGTGCCGCTCGCGGCGGCCGCTGCCGCCGACGTCGGCGCGATCGCCGGCAGGGCGGCACCGGCCATCAGCCCGGCGCCGATTCCCACGAAACCTCTGCGGCTGATCGGTGTCACTGGCTACTCGCCTCCAACTCAAGTGCCCCGCTGGCACATTGACGGAAAGAGTGGCGGGCGCCGCGTCAAAGGTCTACATCCGTGCGGTAAGAAGTCGGTGAACATCCGGTTGGCTGGATTCAGCCCTCGAGACGGACGAGCATCTTGCCCAGATTGTCCCCGCGGAGTACGCCCAGGAAGGCGTCCACCGTGTGATCGATTCCCTGCACAACGGTGGTGTCCGTGCCGATGCGGCCGCTCTGCAGGTGCGGGACCAGGAAGTCCTCCAGCTCGTCTTGCAGATTGGTGTGGTTTCGAACCAATACGCCTTCCAGGCGCAGCGACTTGTGGACGACCTCGAAGAGGTTGCGCGGCGCGGCCGGCGAGCGGTCCCCGTTGTACATCGAGATCCCGCCGACCCAGGCGATCCGCCCGTACTCGCGCAGCACGTCGATCGCGCCCGCCAGGTGGTCCCCGCCCACGTTGTCCACGTACACGTCGATGCCCTCGGGTGCGGCCTCGGCGAGCTGCTCGCCGACCGGCCCGTCGTGGTAGTCGAAGGCCGCGTCGAAGCCGAGCACGTCGGTCAGGTGGCGGACCTTAGCCGCCGAGCCCGCGCTGCCGATGATCCGGCGGGCGCCCAGCAGCCGCGCGATGTGGCCGGTCGCGGTGCCGACCCCGCCCGCTGCCGCCGAGACGAAGAGGTCCTCGCCCTCGCGCAGGGCCGCCGTCCGGGTGAGGGCGGCGTACGCGGTCAGGCCCGTGCCGCCGAGGATGCCCAGGTACGCCTCCAGCGGGACGCCCTCGTGGCCGCGCAGCTTCCGGGTGCCGTCCACGCCGAGCGTGACGAGGGCGTGCGTACGCCAGCCCTCGCGGTGGAAGACCAGGTCGCCCTCGCGCAGCCCCGGGTCGCGGGAGGCGAGGACCCGGCCCACCGCGCGGCCCTCCAGCGGGGTGTTCAGCTCGAAGCCGCCCTCGCCGCCGTCCATCAGTCCGCGGTGGTACGGGTCCACCGAGAGCAGGAGGTTCTGCACCAGGGCGGTGCCCGGGGCGGGGGAGGGGACCGGGGTCTCGACGTACGCGAAGTCGGCCGGGGAGGGGAAGCCGGTGGGGCGGGCGATCAGGTGGACGGCGTGGGCGGTGCGGTTCGTGGTCATGGCGAGGACGTTAGGAAGGAATCACCGGCCCGGGCAGAGGGTTGCGTTCATGGAAGCCGCACATTCATGAACACCGCTCATAGAACGAGGTGAGAGCCGCCGTGGCCGAGCTCGCTCCGCACGAACTCCGGATCCTGGTCGCCGTCGCCGAGACCGGCGGCTTCTCCGCCGCGGCGGCCCGGCTCGGCCTGACCCAGTCGGCCGTGTCGCACTCCGTGCGCGGCAGCGAGGCCAAGGTCGGCGCGGTGCTCTTCGAGCGCGGGCGCACCGGCGCCTCGCCCACCCCGGCGGGGGAGCGGGCCGTCGGCCTCGCCCGCCGGATCCTGCGGCTGTACGAGGTCCTCGGCGCGGAGGCGCGCAGCGCCGGGCGGACCGCCCCGGAGGGCGGCACGGCCCAGGGGGTGCTGCGCATCGCGGCGTTCCGCAGCGCGGCCCTGCACCTGCTGCCCCCGGCCCTGGAGCGGCTCACGGCCCGCCACCCCGGCATCCGGCCCGAGGTCCGGGTGGTGCGCGAGCTCGGCCCCGGTACGGCCGGGGAGGTGGCCGCCGGCCGCGCCGACCTGGGCATCGCCACGCTGAATGCGGCGGGGCCCGTACCGGAGGGCGGCGCCGCGGGCCTGCTGACGGGGGTGCTCCGGGAGGAGGCGTACGCCCTGGTGCACCCCGCCGGACACGCCGACCCGAAGGCGCTGCCCCTGCTCGACTGGGACGAGAACTGCGGCTCGTACACCCGCGACTGGTGGCAGGCCCAGGACTGGATCCCGAGGGCCACCGTCAAGGCGGAGGACGACGCGATGGTGCTGACCATGGTCGGGCGCGGGCTCGGCATGGCGATCCTGCCCGAGCTCTCGCTCCGCGAGGCCACGGACGCCGTGGACATCACCGGACTGGGCCCTTCGGGCCCGGTGAGGCGCGTGGGATACGTCACCACGCCGGAATTGGCCGCCACCCTCGGCGTAAGGGCTCTGATCAGGGAACTTCGCTCCGAGACGCGCTGAATCGGATGCCCGGGAGGGGGCCCTCCGGGCGGTTGCCCGTCTCAGATAGTAGGAAGTCCGAGTAATTGCGGAGACATACAGCGGGACCTGCCCTAGCTTTGTAGAAGCCGAACGTCTCGCCGATCCGGCGAATGGCGGCCGAGAGCGCGCGCCCCTGGCAGGCAACCCCTGCGGCGCACAGCTCCCCGCCTCTTCCGGCGCCTTGAAGGAACCCCTCATCCGTGGCTTCGCCACGCCGTGATCTCAAGGAGTCGATCACCATGACCGCATCCACCGCAGCCCGCCGCGTCCGCCACTCCTCCACGGCCGACGCCGACCGCAAGAACGCCGCCGCCGCCCTCCAGCGTGCCCTCGACCGCCGTGACAACGGCGGCTCGACCGGCCACTGAGCGAGGCCCGGCGCCTCGGACATCTGCGTCCACATGGTGGACGCAAGATGTCTGAGGGCTGGGACAGGGAGTACGGTTCCGACATGTCGACCAGCATCAATCTCGCAGTGATCCCCGGTGATGGCATCGGCCAGGAAGTCGTGGCTCAGGGCCTCAAGGTCCTTACCGCGGTCCTGCCCCAGGATGTGAAGCTGGAGACCAAGCAGTACGACCTCGGCGCCACGCGCTGGCACCGCACCGGTGAGACCCTCCCGGACGACGAGCTCGAGGCGCTCAAGCACCACGACGCGATCCTGCTGGGCGCCATCGGCGACCCGTCGGTCCCGTCGGGCGTCCTGGAGCGCGGCCTGCTGCTCAAGCTCCGCTTCGCGTTCGACCACTTCATCAACCTGCGCCCGTCGAAGCTCTTCCCGAACACGGCCACCCCGCTCGCCGGCCGTCCGGAGATCGACTTCGTCGTGGTCCGCGAGGGCACCGAAGGCCCGTACACCGGCAACGGCGGCAGCCTGCGCACCGGCACCCCCGCCGAGGTGGCCACCGAGGTCAGCATCAACACCGCGTACGGCGTCGAGCGCGTCGTCCGCGACGCGTACGAGCGGGCCAACTCCCGCCCGCGCAAGAAGCTGACGCTGGTCCACAAGAACAACGTCCTCGTGTACGCGGGCCACATGTGGAAGAACATCTTCGACAAGGTCGGCCAGGAGTACCCCGGGGTCACCACCGACTACCTGCACGTCGATGCCGCGACGATCTTCTTCGTCACGCAGCCCGAGCGCTTCGACGTCATCGTGACGGACAACCTCTTCGGTGACATCCTCACCGACCTGGCCGCCGCCGTGACCGGCGGAATCGGCCTCGCCGCCTCCGGGAACATCAACCCGACCGGCGCCTTCCCGTCCATGTTCGAGCCCGTCCACGGCTCGGCCCCGGACATCGCGGGCACCGGCAAGGCCGACCCGACCGCGACGATCCTGTCCGTCGCCCTCCTGCTGCGCCACCTCGGCCACGAGGCACAGGCCGCCCGCATCGAGGACGCGGTCACCGCCGACCTCGCGGAGCGCGACGGGACCTTCCGCACCACCGACGAGATCGGCGACGCGCTCGCCGCACGAGTAGCCGGCTGACCCGGCAGCTCCACCTCAGGAAGCCGCCGGGTCGCGCGCACGACGCACCCGGCGGCTTTTCCTGTGCGGCCCCGGGTGCCACCATCTCCCCTGGGCCGCATTCACCCCGCTTCTCCGAAGGCACCTCGCGCGCGATAATCGAACGCGAGACCGCGGAATGCGGGGAAGCTCGGACGTCGTAGTACGCCGTGAGCGCGGTCCGCCATACACAACCGGTGAAGGACAAGCACTCATGACGACGCCCACGATCGAGCTCAAGCCCTCCTCGAACCCGCTGTCCGATGCGGAGCGCGAGGCGATCCTGGCCAGCCCCGGCTTCGGCCGCCACTTCACCGACCACATGGTGACGATCAAGTGGACCGAGGGCCGCGGCTGGCACGACGCCGAACTGGTCCCGTACGCGCCGCTGTCGATGGACCCGGCGAACATGACCCTGCACTACGCGCAGACGATCTTCGAGGGCCTGAAGGCCTACCGCCAGCCCGACGGCACCGTCGCCAGCTTCCGCCCGCAGGCCAACGCCGAGCGCTTCCAGGCCTCTGCCCGCCGCATGGCGATGCCGGAGCTGCCGGCCGATCTCTTCATCGAGGCCTGCGACGCGCTCATCAAGCAGGACGCGGCCTGGGTGCCCTCCTCCGGCGAGGCCTCGCTGTACCTGCGGCCGTTCATGTTCGCGTCCGAGGTCGGCCTGGGCGTCCGCCCGGCCAACGAGTTCCTCTTCATGGTCATCGCCTCGCCCGCCGGCGCGTACTTCCCCGGCGGCGTCAAGCCGGTCTCCGTCTGGCTCTCCGAGGAGTACGTCCGCGCCGTCAAGGGCGGTACCGGTGCGGCCAAGACCGGCGGCAACTACGCGGCTTCCCTCGTGGCCCAGGCCCAGGCCGCCGAGCACGGCTGCGACCAGGTGGTCTGGCTCGACGCCGTCGAGCACCGCTGGATCGAGGAGATGGGCGGCATGAACCTGTACTTCGTGTACGGCGACCGCATCGTCACCCCGGAGCTGACCGGCTCGCTCCTGCCGGGCATCACCCGCGACTCCCTCCTCACCATCGCCCGCGACCTCGGCTACACCGCCGAGGAGGGACGTATCTCCACCGAGGACTGGAAGCGCGACAACGAGAACGGCACCCTGACCGAGGTGTTCGCCTGCGGCACCGCCGCCGTCATCACCCCGGTCGGCTCGGTCAAGTCCGAGCGCGCCAACTGGACCCAGGGCGACGGGCAGCCCGGCGAGGTCACCATGAAGCTCCGCAAGGCCCTGCTGGACCTCCAGACCGGCCGCACCGCCGACACCCACGGCTGGATGCACCCGCTCGGCTAGGGATGCCGCGCACCCGCCGCGAAGAAGAGGTCCCGGCCGGGAGGCCGGGGCCTCTTCGTGCGTCCGGGCCCCGGTCCGCCGCGCGGTGCGGGCGGGCCGGGGCACCCGTGCGTGCCACCCGTCCGTGCCACCCGGACGGGGGTACGCGGGGACTGCTCCGCACCGTCGCCCGCCGCGGGCGCGGCGGCCCTCCTGCCGCAGTGCCCGCGGGTCTTTCGGCCCCGCCCGCCGCCCGGTGGGGGCGCGTGGGCCCGGTCGTCACGGAGATGCAGTGCACGTACCGGCGTGCGACGTTGATCACGCCTGCCGATGCGGCGCCGGACACCGGCTCCGGGCGGCACGGTGCGCCCCCAGCGGCGTGAATCTCTCGTACGCCGGCCGTCACGGCCGGCGGGAAGGCGGATCCCCATGAAGCGGTTCGTTGCCTCCGGCCTGCTCTGCGCGGCCGCGGTACTCGGCGCCTCGGCATGCTCCAGCGACGACAACGCGACGCCGGAGGAGGCGGCCTCGTCGGCCAGCGCCGCGCTGTGCACCAGCCTGGTCCAGTTGAAGTCGGACAATGCCGCGCTCAAGGCGCTGAACCCGGCCACGGCCACCAAGGACCAGCTGAAGTCGGCGTACGACGCCGTCCAGGCCGACTGGAAGAAGGTCAAGGAGAGCAGCTCGGCACTGAAGTCGGCCGAGAAGGACGCCGTCACGACGGCCGCGGAGAACCTGAAGAAGGCCTACGAGGACCTTCCGGGCGACACCACGGGCAAGGACGCGATCACCCAGCTCCAGCCGCAGATCCAGGCGCTGGACACGGCGGCCGCCCAGGCGACGACCGCGAACAACTGCCGTTAGCGCGCGACGGCGACGGCCACGCGGGCCCCGGGAGGACGTCCCCCCGGGGCCCGCGCCGCGCACCGGTCCCGGAGTCCGCCGTCAGTCGGCGGCGACCGCAACCCTGTCGGCCGGTGCGGCCGGCTCCGCGGTTCCGGCCGCGGTGGGGGAGCGCCGTGCGGTCAAGGCCGTGTAGACGAGGCCGCCGGCCAGGGCCGAGAGGACGAAGGAGCAGTCCACGCCGCCGGTCAGGGCGAGCAGCGGGCCCTCGTAGAACGGGGTGGTCACGGCGAGCAGGCCGACTCCGGCGCCCACGGCCCAGGAGACCGTGGCGGCGACGTTCCAGCCGGCCCGGTACCAGTAGACCCCGCCCACCGAGCGGCGGTTGAAGACCTGGAGTGCATCGGCGTCGTACTGCCCGCGGCAGCGGACGTAGCCGATCAGGGTGATCACGGCCCACGGGGTGCCGATCGCGGTCAGCAGCAGGACGAACGAGGTCATCGCGGACTGCACGTCCCACTCGAAGGAACCGATGAAGACGAACCCGGTGGCGACGGCTGCCGCGACCAGCGTGGCCTTGGCCCGGGTCGCCTTCGGCACGATGGCGTCGAGGTCGAGGCCCATGGAGTAGAGCATCAGCCCGGCGTTGCCCACCGAGCCTGCCGCCGCGGCGGCGAGCAGCGGGAGCAGGTACCAGAACGGCGCGGCCTCGACGAGGGGCCCGGCGTAGTCGGCGCCGGCCTTGGCGGCGAGCGCGGTGTAGGTGCCGAACAGCTGCGGGATCAGCAGGCCGATCAGCAGCCCGAGACAGGTGCCCCGGAACACCTTGCGGGAGCTGTGCCTGCGGGGGGAGATGTAGCGGGTGTAGTCGCCGAGCAGGGTGATGAAGGCGACGGGGCCGCTGAGCCCGGCGGCGACGGCGGCGAGCAGCCAGGTCGGCCAGAAGGAGCCGAGCAGGTACGCGGTCTCCGGCGGCGCGGCGGTCGTGAAGTCGGGGGCGTAGGCGTAGATGCCGACGGCGAGCAGGACCACCATGCCGATGGACAGGACCTTGCTCATGCGCAGCAGCAGCCGGTAGCCGAAGACGGCCCCGACGACGGTACAGGCGGCCAGTACGCCGTACATCACGGCCCGCGTGGCACCCGTGTCGGGCAGGCCGATGAGCCGGGACAGCGTGCCGGCCATCACGTCGCCGCCGATCCACAGGGTGAGCGCCGTGTAGCCGAGGGCGAGCAGCAGGCCGACGACCGAGCCGACGAGCCGGCCGCGCACGCCGAACTGGGCGCCGCTGGAGGTGGAGAGGTTGGTCGCCGTGCGCAGGGACACCAGCGCCAGCGGCGCGGTGAAGGCGATGCCGACGAGCGTGCCGGTCACGATGGCGGTGACCGAGGGCCACAGGCCCAGTCCGAAGGACGGGGGCAGCCAGCCGAACACGATCACGCCGAGGCACAGGTTGGAGCCGAGCAGGATCGAGATCAGGTCACGGGGACCGCTCGTCCGCTCCTCCTCGGGGATGGTGTCGACTCCGCGCTGTTCGATGGGCATGGGGGGACTCCCTTGGCAGGGCGGGGGGTGGTTCACATGTGTTTGAGCGACACTCAATGTGACCTAAGCCCTGGTCTCAGGTCAATGCTTCATTGCCGAGAAATGAAGAGTTAGAGTGATGCTCTAACCCATCGACTCAAAAGGTGGTGGATCGGCGTGCGGCTGACCCCTACGGAGCGCGACCGGCTGCTGCTGCGCAGCGCGGCGGAACTGGCCAGGGCCCGGCGGGCCCGCGGACTCAGGCTCAACGTCCCCGAGGCCACCGCGCTCATCGCGGACACGGTCTGCGAGGCCGCGCGCGACGGCAAGCGGCTGGCGGAGGCCATCGAGGAGGCCCGCAGCGTGCTCGGCCCGGACGACGTCCTGCCCGGCGTGTCCGACGTGGTCACCGAGGTGCACGTGGAGGCCGTCTTCGACGACGGTTCCCGTCTCGCGGTGGTCTCGGCCCCGATCCGGGGCGCGGTACCGCTCGGCGAGGACGCCCCCGGAGCCGTCGTACCCGGCCCCGGCGCCCCCCAGCCGGAGCCGGCGCTGCACCTGCACGTGCGCAACACGGCCTCCGTGCCGGTGAGCGTCACGTCCCACTTCCACTTCTTCGAGGCCAACCCCCGCCTCGACTTCGACCGTGCCGCGGCCTACGGCATGCGGCTGTGCGTGCCCGCGGGCTCGTCCGTACGGTTCGACCCGCACGGCGGGGCCGAGGTCGGCCTCGTCCCCATCGGCGGCGACCGCATCGCGATCGGCTTCGCCGGCCTGGTCGACGGCCCCCTGGACGCGCCGGGGGCCAAGGACGAGGCCCTGCGCCGCGCCGCCGCCTGCGGCTACCTGGGCGCCGGGGCCCCGGCCTCCGGCGAAGCCGCCGCCCCCGACACCGACAGCCCGCGCCCGGGAGGAGCCCCCGCATGAGCAAGAAGACCCCGCACAGCGACCACTGCGCTCCGGGCAGCCGGCACATCGACCCCCACGAGTACGCCTCCGTCTTCGGCCCCCGCGCCGGGGACCGGGTCCGGCTCGGGGACTCCGGGCTCACCGTCCGGGTCGAGCACGACGCCCAGAAGCCGGGCGACGAGTTCCTGGCCGGCTTCGGCAAGACCGCCCGCGACGGCCTGCACCTGAAGGCCGCGGCCGTCCGCGAGACCTGCGACGTCGTGATCAGCAACGTCCTGGTCATCGACGCCGTCCTCGGCATCCGCAAGGTCTCCGTCGGCATCCGCGAGGGCCGGATCCACGCGATCGGCCGGGCCGGCAACCCCGACACCCTCGACGGGGTGGACGTCGTCGTCGGCACGGGCACGAGCATCGTCTCCGGCGAGGGCCTGATCGCCACCGCCGGCGCCGTCGACACCCACGTCCACCTGCTGTCCCCGCGCGTCATGGAGGCCTCGCTCGCCGCGGGCGTCACCACGATCATCGGCCAGGAGTTCGGCCCGGTCTGGGGCGTCGGCGTCAACTCGCCGTGGGCCCTCAAGCACGCCTTCAACGCCTTCGACGCCTGGCCCGTCAACATCGGCTTCCTCGCCCGCGGCTCCTCCTCGGACGCCGCTCCGCTGGTCGAGGCGCTGGCCGAGGGCGGTGCGTCCGGATTCAAGGTCCACGAGGACATGGGCGCCCACACCCGCGCCCTGGACACGGCGCTGCGCGTGGCGGAGGAGCACGACGTCCAGGTCGCCCTGCACAGCGACGGCCTCAACGAGTGCCTCTCCGTGGAGGACACCCTGCGCGTGCTGGACGGGCGGACCATCCACGCCTTCCACATCGAGGGCTGCGGCGGCGGACACGTCCCCAACGTGCTCAAGATGGCCGGCGTGCCGAACGTCATCGGCTCCTCCACCAACCCCACGCTGCCCTTCGGCCGGGACGCGGTCGCCGAGCACTACGGCATGATCGTCTCCGTCCACGACCTCAAGCCGGACCTCCCCGGCGACGCCGCCATGGCCCGCGACCGGATCCGCGCGGGCACGATGGGCGCCGAGGACGTGCTGCACGACCTCGGCGCGATCGGCATCACCTCCTCCGACGCCCAGGGCATGGGCCGCGCCGGCGAGACCATCCGCCGCACCTTCGCCATGGCCGCCAAGATGAAGGGCGAGCTCGGCCCGCTCGAAGGCGACGGCGAGGGCGACGACAACGCCCGCGTCCTGCGCTACATGGCCAAGCTGACCATCAACCCGGCCATCGCCCACGGACTGGCCCACGAGATCGGCTCCATCGAGGTCGGCAAGCTCGCCGACATCGTGCTGTGGCGCCCCCAGTTCTTCGGTGCCAAGCCGCAGCTGGTCCTGAAGTCCGGCTTCCCCGCGTACGGGGTCACCGGCGATCCCAACGCGGCCACCGACACCTGCGAACCGCTGGTCCTCGGCCCGCAGTTCGGCTCG
Organism: Streptomyces sp. NPDC002209; assembly: GCF_042890265.1. Taxonomy (NCBI): domain Bacteria; kingdom Bacillati; phylum Actinomycetota; class Actinomycetes; order Kitasatosporales; family Streptomycetaceae; genus Streptomyces; species Streptomyces sp. NPDC002209. The sequence goes on from NZ_JBIARX010000002.1 coordinate 440,052, forward strand.
TACGGAGCCACCGCCGCCGACATCTCCGTGGCCTTCGTCTCGGCCGCCGCAGCGGCCCTGGGCAGCGACGAGATGCCGACCCGGCGCCGCCGGGTCGCCGTCCGCGGCACCCGCGGCATCGGCCCGGGCAACCTCCTCCTCAACTCCCGGGTGGGCGCGGTCGACGTGGACGCGCTCAGCGGGCTCGTCACCCTCGACGGCGACCCGCTGCGCTCCGAAGCGGCCGACTCGGTCTCCCTCAACCGCCTGTACTTCCTGTAAGCCCGTAAGGACCCCTGCCATGACTGCAAAGCCCACGGACCACGGTTTCCGGATGCCCGCCGAGTGGATGCCCCACGAGCGGACCTGGATGGCCTGGCCCAGCCCGAACCCGACCTTCACCAACGAGCAGGAGCTCGCCGAGGCCCGCGAGGCCTGGGGCGCCGTCGCCCGCGCCGTGCGCGCGTACGAGCCCGTGACCCTGGTCGTCTCGCCCGGCGACGCCGAGAGCGCCCGAGCGGTCGTCGGCGAGGACGTGCAGCTGGTGGAGCGCGAGCTCGACGACGCCTGGATGCGCGACATCGGCCCGACCTTCGTCACCAACGAGGCCGGCGAGCTGGCCGCCGTGGACTGGACCTTCAACGGCTGGGGCGCCCAGGAATGGGCCCGCTGGGAGCACGACTCCAAGATCGCCCGATACGTCTCGGACCTGGCCGGCACCCGTACGTACAGCACCCCGCTGGTCAACGAGGGCGGCGCGATCCACGTCGACGGCGAGGGCACCGTGCTCCTCACCGACACCGTGCAGCTGGGCGCCGGGCGCAACCCCGACTGGACCCGCCAGCAGGTCGAGGAGGAGATCCACGCCCACCTCGGCACCACCAAGGCGATCTGGCTCCCCTACGGCCTGGCCGGCGACTACGGCACCTACGGCACGCAGGGCCACGTCGACATCGTGGCCGCCTTCGCCCGCCCCGGCGTGGTGATGGTCCACACCCAGCCCGACCCGGCCCACCCGGACCACGAGCGCTGCAAGACCATCGCCGCCATCCTGCGCGCGTCCACCGACGCGCAGGGCCGGCAGCTGGAGGTCGTGGAGATCCCCGCGCCGACCGTGCTGGAGGAGGACGGGGAGTGGGTGGACTACTCCTACATCAACCACTACCTGTGCAACGGCGGCGTCGTGCTGTGCTCCTTCGACGACCCGCGCGACGAGGAGGCCGCCGAGATCTTCCGCGGCCTGTTCCCCGAGCGGACCGTGACCCTGGTCGACGCACGTACGATTTTCGCCGGGGGTGGCGGAATCCACTGCATCACCCAGCAGCAGCCGAAGGTCTGACCCGAGGCGGATCGACGAAGGAGTGGCCCATGGCGGCGGGTGGAGTGCGCGCGGTGCGGAAGAACGCGCCGCCGCGCGAGGACGTACTCGTCGCCGCCATGGCCACGATCGCCGAGCGCGGCCTGGAGGGCCTGACCATGGCCGGGCTGGGCCGCCAGGTCGGCATGAGCAGCGGCCACCTCCTCTACTACTTCGGCAGCAAGGACGAGCTCCTGCTGCAGACGCTGGAGTGGAGCGAGGCGGCCCTGGGCGCGAAGCGGCGGGCCCTGCTCTCCCGCCGCGGCCCGGCACGCGAGCGCCTGCAGGCGTACGTGGACCTGTACGTGCCCGAGGAGGCCCGGGACCCGCACTGGACCCTGTGGCTGGAGGTCTGGAACCGCTCGCAGAACGCGGGCGCGCAGGAACGCGAGCGCCAGGCCGCCATCGAGGGCGCCTGGCACCGCGACCTGGTGGCCCTGCTCGCCGAGGGCGTCTCGCGCGGGGAGTTCCGGCCCGTGGACCCCGACCGCTTCGGCGCCCGGCTGCGGGCCCTGCTCGACGGGTTCAGCATCCAGGTCGCCGTCGGCCTGCCCGGGATAGGGCGGGCGGACATCCTGGCCCACGTCTCGGAATTCCTCGACGAGGCTCTCGTATCGTGAGACGCGCCGCTCTTGCGGTGAGACGGTATGACACACTGCGGATGTGCCTGCTCAGCTCATGATTATGGACAGCAGCGCGCCGGTCCGCAGTGGCCGCTGAACCGTGGAAGACCTTCGCGGAAGCGGCCATCGTGCCCCAGACCCGCGCGCAGACCTCTCGCACCCGCGAGAGGTCTTTTCGTTTCCCGGCTCCATTCCTGCCGGGAACGCACTGCGCGGGATGATGGGGGCAGTGGAGGCGGCCCGCCCTGGGGCGGGTATCCGGAACCACTCATCCGACAGGAGTCAGATCAGCATGACGACGACAGAGGCGACGGACCCGGCTCAGGGCCCCGACGACAGCTTCCACGTCTTCGACACCACCCTGCGCGACGGCGCCCAGCGTGAGGGCATCAACCTCACCGTCGCCGACAAGCTGACGATCGCACGGCACCTGGACGACTTCGGAGTGGGCTTCATCGAGGGCGGCTGGCCGGGGGCCAACCCCCGCGACACCGAGTTCTTCGCCCGCGCCCGGGCCGAGATCGACTTCAAGCACGCCCAGTTGGTGGCCTTCGGCGCGACCCGGCGGGCGGGCGGCTCGGCCGCCGAGGACCCGCAGGTGCGGGCGCTGCTCGAGTCGGGCGCCCCCGTGATCACCCTGGTCGCCAAGTCCCACGACCGGCACGTCGAGCTCGCCCTGCGCACCACGCTGGACGAGAACCTGGAGATGGTCCGGGACACGGTCTCCCACCTGGTCGCCCAGGGCCGCCGCGTCTTCGTCGACTGCGAGCACTTCTTCGACGGCTACCGGGCCAACGCCGAGTACGCGAAGTCGGTCGTGCGCACCGCCCACGAGGCGGGCGCCGACGTCGTCATCCTCTGCGACACCAACGGCGGCATGCTGCCGGCCCAGGTGACCGCCGTGGTCGCGACCGTACTCGCCGACACCGGGGCCCGCCTGGGCATCCACGCCCAGGACGACACCGGCTGCGCCGTCGCCAACACCCTGGCCGCCGTCGATGCCGGGGCCACGCACGTGCAGTGCACCGCGAACGGCTACGGCGAGCGGGTCGGCAACGCCAACCTCTTCCCCGTCGTGGCCGCGCTGGAGATCAAGTACGGGCGCCAGGTGCTGCCCGTCGGCGCGCTCGCCGAGATGACCCGCATCTCGCACGCCATCGCCGAGGTCGTGAACCTGACCCCGTCCACGCACCAGCCGTACGTCGGCGTCTCGGCCTTCGCGCACAAGGCGGGCCTGCACGCCTCGGCCATCAAGGTCGACCCGGACCTGTACCAGCACATCGACCCCGAGCGGGTCGGCAACACCATGCGCATGCTGGTCTCCGACATGGCCGGGCGCGCCTCCATCGAGCTCAAGGGCAAGGAGCTCGGCGTCGACCTCGGCGGGGACCGCGCGCTGGTCTCCCGCGTCGTCGAGCGGGTCAAGGAGCGGGAGCTGTCGGGCTACACGTACGAGGCGGCCGACGCCTCGTTCGAGCTGCTGCTGCGCGCGGAGGTCGAGGGCCGCGCCCGCAAGTACTTCCGTACGGAGTCGTGGCGGGCCATCGTCGAGGACCGCCCGGACGGCACCCACGCCAACGAGGCCACGGTGAAGCTGTGGGCCAAGGGCGAGCGGATCGTCGCCACGGCGGAGGGCAACGGCCCGGTCAACGCCCTGGACCGGGCGCTGCGGGTCGCCCTCGAGCGGTTCTACCCCCAGCTGGCCAAGTTCGAGCTGATCGACTACAAGGTCCGCATCCTGGAGGGCAAGCACGGTACGGAGTCCACGACCCGCGTCCTCATCGCCACGACGGACGGCAGCCGCGAGTGGTCCACGGTGGGCGTCGCCCCGAACGTGATCGCCGCGTCCTGGCAGGCCCTGGAGGACGCCATCACGTACGGCCTCCTCCACGCCGGCGTGGAGCCCGCCGAGTAGCCGGGCCCCACCCGCCCCACCACCCCGCCCCCGTGGCGGGGCGGTGGGGTTTATGTCCAGCTCACACAGGAAAGTGGCGGTTCCGGTAGCGTCGGGGACATGAGGACCAGGCTGATACCCGTACGTTCAGGTCGGCTGCTGGCCGGTCTGCTGCTGGCCCTGTCCGCGACCGCCCTCGTGGCCGCCCCGCAGGCATCGGCGGCCACCGGACCCGCTGCCGTGGCGGAGGCCCTCAAGCAGGGCCCGGTCTACGTGGACCCCCGCGCCGAGGCGCAGCTGCCGAAGGCCCAGGCGGACGCGCTGGCCAAGAAGATCAAGGATGCCGGTAAGCCGGTGTTCGTCGCCGTGCTGCCGGCCACCGCGGAGTTCCCCGCCGACAGCGTGCTGCGTACGGTCCGGGCCGAGACCGGCATCACCGGGCTCTACGCGATCCGGCTCGGCGACGGCTTCGACGCGGGCGCCGACCGGGCCGTCATGCCCGCCAACGCCGTCCGCAACCTGACCGATGCCGTGAAGGCCGGCGGGCCCGTGGACGCGGGCACGCAGCTGAACAACTTCGTGGACCAGGCCCTGGCCCAGGCCAGGGGCGGCGCCCCGGCCTCCTGGGGTGACTCCGGCAGCAGTGGCGGGGTCCCGGTCGGCGGGCTGATCACGCTCGGGGCGGTGGCCGCCATCGGCGGCGGCGGTGCGTACGCGCTGGTGCGGCGCAACCGCAGGAAGAAGGAAGAGGCGGAGCGCGAGGCCATCGAGAAGCTGCGCGTGGTCGTCGACGAGGACATCACCGCGTTCGGCGAGGAGCTCGACCGGCTCGACTTCCACCCCGGTGAGCCCGGCGCGGACGACGCCATGCGGGCGGACTACGAGAAGGGCCTCGACTCGTACGAGAAGGCCAAGGACATCATGGCCTCGGTCCGGCACCCCGACGAGGTCAGGGGAGTCACCCAGGCCCTGGAGGACGGCCGGTTCGCGCTGGCGAGCCTCGATGCCCGCCGTCAGGGCAGGGCGCTGCCCGAACGCCGTTCGCCCTGCTTCTTCGACCCGCGGCACGGGCCGAGTACGGAGGATGCCGGCTGGGCGCCGGCCGGCGGGGCGGCGCGTACCGTCCCCGTGTGCGCGGCGGACGCCGTCCGCCTGCGCGAGGGCAAGGACCCGATGGTCCGCACGGTCGACACCGAGTACGGGCCGCGCCCGTACTACGACGCCGGTCCGGCGTACGGCCCCTGGGCGGGCGGATACTTCGGCGGCGGCATCCTGCCCGGCCTGCTCGTGGGCACGCTGCTCGGCTCGATGATGTCGAGCCCCGCCTACGCCTCCGACATGGGCGGCTACGACGGCGGGGACTACTCCGGCGCCGACTTCGACTCCTCCGACTTCGGGGGAGGGGACTTCGGCGGCGGCGGTGGATTCGACGGCGGCGGCGGCTTCGACGGTGGGGGCGGCTTCTAGGACCGCCCCCGGTCCCGGCGGCGTCGGGCGGCTCAAGCCTGCTTGATGGCCGAGATGTCGAAGGTCAGCTTCACCTTGTCGCTGACCATGACGCCGCCGGCCTCCAGCGCCGCGTTCCAGGTCAGGCCCCAGTCGGAGCGAAGGATCTCGGCGGAGCCCTCGAAGCCCACGCGCTCGTTGCCGTAGACGTCGGTGGCCGAGCCGTTGAACTCCAGGTCGATGGAGAGCGGGCGGGTGACGTCCTTGATCGTCAGCTCGCCGGTGATGCGGTACTTGTCGCCGCCGAGCTGGGCCGCCCGGGTGGAGCGGAAGGTCATCAGCGGGAAGGCCTCCGTGTCGAAGAAGTCCCCGCTGCGCAGGTGGCCGTCGCGGTCGGCGATGCCGGTGTCCACGGAGGCGACCTTCACCTCGAGGGAGGCGGCGGAGCAGGCCGGGTCGCTGCCGTCCAGCTGGAGGGTGCCGGCGTAGTCGGAGAAGTTGCCGCGGACGTTGGTCACCATCGCGTGGCGGACGGTGAAGCCGATGCTGCTGTGGGCGGCGTCGATGACGTAGTCGCCGGTGAGGGCCGCCAGGGCCGGGTCCACCTCGAGGGTGGCGACGGCGGTGTCGGCACCGTCCTGGATGTGCGCGGTCTGGCTGCGGCGGGTGAAGAGACCCATGATCTGCTCCTTCGGGGCGTCCTGCTCGGTGTTGGTTGAACTTTCAACGAGACTGACGCTAGACCTATTCCGTTCAAATTTCAACATCTGGGAGGCGTATCGCGCCCTTTTGTGGACACTCCACAAAGGAGGGGGGCCCCGCCTGGTGGTGTCCGCGCATCACGTGGCGGTTCTGTCCGGGCCGGACAGCGGAACACACCCGAGACTGTGTGGAACCAACGGAGGTTTTTCTTCGACCGCTTCGTAAGGTCGATACATGACCGTTGTGGACCAGACTCCGAGCGAGCCGACGGACGCCCGCGGGCGCGTGGCCGAGCTGCACTCCCTGCGCGAGCAGGCGCGGCGTGGACCCAGTGACCGGGCGACCGAGGCGCAGCACGCCAAGGGCAAGCTGACCGCGCGCGAGCGCATCGCGCTGCTGCTCGACGAGGGTTCCTTCAAGGAGGTCGAACAGCTGCGCCGCCACCGGGCGACCGGCTTCGGCCTGGAGGGCAAGAAGCCGTACACCGACGGTGTCATCACCGGCTGGGGCACGGTCGAGGGCCGCACGGTCTTCGTCTACGCGCACGACTTCCGCATCTTCGGCGGCGCCCTGGGCGAGGCCCACGCCACGAAGATCCACAAGATCATGGACATGGCCATCGCGGCAGGTGCCCCGCTGGTCTCCCTGAACGACGGCGCCGGCGCCCGCATCCAGGAGGGCGTCTCCGCGCTCGCCGGCTACGGCGGCATCTTCCAGCGCAACACCAAGGCCTCGGGTGTCATCCCGCAGATCTCGGTCATGCTGGGCCCGTGCGCCGGCGGCGCCGCGTACTCGCCGGCCCTGACGGACTTCGTGTTCATGGTCCGCGAGACCTCGCAGATGTTCATCACCGGCCCCGACGTCGTCCGCGCCGTCACCGGCGAGGAGATCTCCCAGAACGGCCTCGGCGGCGCCGACGTGCACGCCGAGACCTCCGGCGTCGCGCACTTCGCGTACGACGACGAGGAGACCTGCATCTCCGAGGTGCGCTACCTCATCTCGATGCTGCCCTCCAACAACCGGGAGAACCCGCCGGTCCACGAGACCTCCGACCCCGCCGACCGGCGCTCGGACGTCCTGCTGGACCTGGTCCCGGCGGACGGCAACCGCCCGTACGACATGCTCAAGGTGATCGAGGAGCTCGTCGACGAAGGCGACGTCCTCGAGATCCACGAGCGCTGGGCCCGCAACATCATCTGCGCCCTGGCCCGGCTCGACGGCCAGGTCGTCGGCATCGTCGCGAACCAGCCCGGCCACCTCGCGGGCGTCCTCGACATCGAGGCCTCCGAGAAGGCCGCGCGCTTCGTCCAGATGTGCGACGCCTTCAACATCCCGATCATCACGCTGCTGGACGTCCCCGGCTTCCTGCCGGGCGTCGACCAGGAGCACGGCGGCATCATCCGCCACGGCGCCAAGCTCCTGTACGCGTACTGCAACGCCACGGTCCCGCGGATCTCGCTGATCCTGCGCAAGGCCTACGGCGGCGCGTACATCGTCATGGACTCCCAGTCCATCGGCGCGGACATCACCTACGCCTGGCCGACGAACGAGATCGCGGTCATGGGTGCCGAGGGCGCCGCCAACGTCATCTTCCGCAAGCAGATCGCGGAGGCCGAGGACCCCGAGGCGATGCGCGCGCGCATGGTCAAGGAGTACAAGGCCGAGCTGATGCACCCGTACTACGCCGCCGAACGCGGTCTCGTCGACGACGTCATCGACCCGGCCGAGACCCGCGAAACCCTGATCAGCGCCCTGGCGATGCTCCGCAGCAAGCACGCCGATCTGCCGTCCCGCAAGCACGGCAACCCGCCGCAGTAACCAGCGAAGGAGACCTGCCACCCATGAGCAAGACTGCCGACACCCTGCTGCGCGTCGAAAAGGGCAACGCCGCCCCCGAGGAGCTGGCCGCGATCACCGCGATCCTGCTGGCCCGCGCCGCGGCCACCCCGGAGGCCCGCCCGGTGCACCGCATCGGCTCCCAGGCCCGCTGGCGGCGCCTGGAGCGCACCCCCGGCTTCCGCGCCCCGCACAGCTGGCAGGGCTAGTCCCCGCAGAGCCTCACGAAGCCCCGGACGTACGAATGCCCGTACGTCCGGGGCTTCGTCGTGCGCGGCCGCGGGCACCCAAGGGGAAGGCCCCCGCACTCCGAGGAGTGCGGGGGCCTTCCGCGTCGGCCGTGGCGCCTAGCGCAGGCGGGCCATGAGGGCGTGCTCGACGAGCGTGATGAGCGCGCTCTTGGCGTCCGCGCGGTGGCGGGCGTCGGTGGTGATGATCGGGGCGTCCGGGCCGATCTGCAGGGCCTCGCGGACTTCCTCCGGCGTGTACGGCTGGTGCCCGTCGAAGCCGTTGAGGGCGATGACGAAGGGCAGGCCGCTGTTCTCGAAGTAGTCGACCGCGGGGAAGCAGTCGGCGAGGCGGCGGGTGTCGACGAGCACGACGGCGCCGATGGCGCCGCGGACGAGGTCGTCCCACATGAACCAGAACCGGTCCTGGCCCGGAGTACCGAAGAGGTACAGGATCAGGTCCTGGTCCAGGGTGATGCGGCCGAAGTCCATGGCGACCGTGGTGGTCGTCTTGTCCCCGGTGTGGGTCAGATCGTCGATGCCGGCCGACGCGGAGGTCATGACGGCTTCGGTGCGCAGCGGGTTGATCTCGGAGACCGCGCCGACGAACGTGGTCTTGCCCACGCCGAAGCCGCCCGCCACCACGATCTTCGCGGAGGTGGTGGAGCGAGCCGCTCCGCCGTTAGAGCTTGCGAAGTCCACTGAGCACCCTTTCGAGCAGTGTCACATCTGGCTGGCCACCGGCAGACTCGTCGCCGCCGGGCTGGTGAATGGCGACAAGGCCCGCCTCCGCCAGGTCGGCTACGAGGATGCGGGCGACACCAAGAGGAATGGAGAGAAGTGCCGAGATCTCCGCGACGGATTTGATCTCCTGGCACAGACGGCAGATGCGCTGGTGCTCGGGCAACTGCCCTTGCAGCCGCGCGGGGTCTGCCGTGGTACTGACCAGCGCCTCGATGGCGAGCTGGTAGCGCGGCCGGGTACGGCCGCCGGTCATCGCGTACGGGCGCACCAGCGGGTTGTGGGCCTTGGGGGCCTGCGGCTGCGTACCCCGGTGGGGCCGCTGCGAAGGCCGCTGAGGCGGCTGGACCTGCTGGGGCTGGCCGTACGGCTGCTGGTAGGGGTTGTGCTCCGGCACGGGCCGGCTGGGAGCGGAGGGAAAGTTGAAGCGGTTCTGGTCGTGCTGCCCACCCTGCGGCTGCTGCGCGCCGCCATAAGGATGACCTCCGGGTGTTGTCACGTTTCCTCCTCCGACTCCAAGAACGCAGTACTCCCTGTGGAACCGCGCCACCGCACCCTATGGTGCGATGACGCGAAACGCACTGCCTGTTTGCTAGTTGAGAAGACTTCCCTGCAGCTCCGAGCGCAGTTCCGGAGTGAGAACACTGCCTGCTCGGTCCACAAGGAGGGCCATCTCGTAGCCCACGAGGCCGATGTCGCACTCGGGGTGCGCGAGCACCGCGAGCGAGGATCCGTCCGAGACGGACATGAGGAAGAGGAATCCCCGGTCCATCTCGACCACGGTCTGGTTGACGGCGCCACCCTCGAAGATGCGGGAGGCTCCTGCGGTCAGCGACGTCAGACCGGAGGCCACGGCCGCCAGCTGATCGGCGCGGTCGCGCGGGAATCCGTCGGACATCGCCAGAAGAAGGCCGTCGGCGGAGACCACCACCGTGTGGGACACCCCGGGGGTGTTGTCCACGAAGTTGGTGATCAACCAGTTCAGGTTCTGTGCCGCCTGGCTCATCGGGCTCACACTAACGCTCCTGGTCATAGCTGTTACTTGACTGCTCGGAACCCGCGCTGCGTCCCTGCTGGACACCGCGCCGCAGGTTGCTCAACCTGCCGCGGACGTCCTCCGGTGCGCGGGAGACCTGGGGGCCGCCCTGCGGGGTCGTCTCCGCCGCACCCTCGACCAGGTTGGCCTTGGGCACGCGCCGAGGGAGACCGGACGGGGTGACCCCGCCCGCCTTCGGCTCACGGAGCTTTGCGGCCTGCTGCCAGCGCTCGTCGTTGTTCGAGCGCCAGTCGTTGCCGCCCTCCTCGTCCCGCTCCGGGGCGGCGGGCTGCTGCTGTCGCGGCGGCCGCTGCTCGAAGAGGGATCCGGAGGACTCCGTTTCCTTCTGTGCCGGCTGCCACTGCTGCTGGCTGCCGCGGCGCGGCAGGCCCGCTCCGGTCACTTCGTGGCCGGTGTCGGCAGCGGCGCCCGGACGGTCGAAGCCTACGCGTTCCGCGGCGGGTTCGGGAGCGGCCTGGGGTTCCGATTCGGTCCCGTATCCCTGCTGGTAGCCGCCGGAGTAGGTGTTCTGCTCGGGCCACTCGGCCTGCTGCGACTGGGATCCGAAGCCGCCGTCGTACGCCTGGGCGCCCTGCTGGCGATCCTGGTACCCGGCTTCCGGATAGCCGTAGTCCTGCTGGGGGTACGCCTCGTAGCCCTGCTGTGCCCCATGGGCCTGCCGGGAGTCGTACGAGGTGTCATAACCCTGCTCGGGCTGCTGCTCGTAGTCCTGGTACTGCTGGTACCCGTGCTCCGGCTGCGGTTCCGCATACTCCTGCTCGGAGTACTCGGCCTGCTGCTCCTGCCCGTAGACCTGGGCCTCGAGCGCGGCTCTGCGCTCCTGCTGGGCCAGGGAGCGGCCGACCGGGTTGAGCCCGGGGGCGTCGCCGCCCTGGCCGTCGTAGCGGGAGTCGTCGAAGCCGAGCTCGGCGGCCGTACGCATCGGAACGGCCTGCTGGGCCTGCTGCTGCGGGATCATCGAGGACACGGTGAAGTCGTCGTCCGGGATCCCCTCGCCACCACCACCATGGGTGATCGCGTCGGGCAGCATGACCAGCGACGTGGTGCCGGCGGCCTCGCCCGAGGGGCGCAGCTGGACCCGGATGCTGTGGCGGTCCGCCAGCCGGCCGACCACGAAGAGACCCATGCGCTGGGAGATCGCGGCGTCCACGGTCGGCGGGTTGGCCAGCTTGTGGTTGATGTCCGCGAAGTCCTCGGCGGTGAGGCCGATGCCCTTGTCGTGGATCTCGACCATGACGCGGCCGTCGGGCAGACGCGTGGCGTTGACGCGGACCTTGGTCTGCGGGGAGGAGAACGTGGTGGCGTTCTCCAGGAGCTCGGCGAGCAGGTGCACGAGGTCGGTCACGGCCTGGCCGTGGATCTCGGCCTCGGAGACGCCCGAGAGCTCGATGCGCTCGTACTGCTCCACCTCGGAGGAGGCGGCGCGCAGGACGTCGACGAGGGGGACCGGCTGGTCCCAGCGGCGGCCCGGCTCCTCACCCGCGAGGATGAGGAGGTTCTCGCCGTTGCGGCGCATACGCGTGGCCAGGTGGTCCAGGCGGAAGAGGTTCTCCAGCTGGTCCGGGTCGGCCTCGTTGTTCTCCAGGTCGGTGATGAGGGTCAGCTGGCCCTCGATCAGCGACTGGTTGCGCATGGAGAGGTTCGTGAAGATCGCGTTGACGTTCCCTCGCAGGAGCGCCTGCTCGGCGGCGAGCCGGACCGCTTCCCGGTGGACCTGGTCGAAGGCGCGGGCGACCTCGCCGATCTCGTCCTGGGAGTTGATCGGGATCGGCGCGACACGGGTGTCGACCTTGCCCGGGTCGGTGCGCGAGAGCTGGTCGACGAGCATCGGCAGGCGCTGCTCGGCGACGTCGAAGGCGGCGGAGCGCAGGCGGCGCATCGAGTTGCTCATCGAGCGGGCCATCATGGCGGCCAGGATGAACGCGGCGAGCAGGGCCACGACCACGACGGCGCCGGTCCAGATGGCGTCGTTGCGGGCCTCGTCGGAGACCGCGACGGAGTCGTTGACCGCCTTGGCGAGGAGGTCCTTCTCGATCTCGGCGTAGCCCTCGAACTTGGCGGTGGCCGCGGCCTGCCAGGCCTGGGGCGTGGTGCCGTTCGCGGCGAGCTTGGCCTTGTTGTCGCCGCCGGCTATCGCCTCGGTCATGCCGGTGAGCGCGGAGCCGTTCACCATGGGCGGAGTCTTGAAGACGGTGCCGGCCTGCTCGGCCTGCTGCTTGGCGGCGGCGAGCTTGGCAGCACCCTCCTGCGACTTCTTGCCCATGACCTCCTTGAGGCGGTTCACGTCGTCCTCGGTGCCGGCCGCGACGTACTCGCCGATGGCGATGTCCTCGAGGTAGGCGTACGAGGCGAAGGCGACGAGCTGGGCCTTGCGGACCTGTTCGTTCTCGTTGGGGCGGACCAGCAGGTGGGTGCCGACCGAGCGCTGGAGCGAGTTGGCGGCCTTGGCCAGCTCGACCGCGTAGACCATGCGGCCGTAGCTGGTGACGTTGCCGGTGCCCAGGCCGAGTTCGTTGGAGAACGTCATGAGGTAGTGCTGGACGAGCACGTACCCCTCTTCGGTCGGGATCGGACCGTTCGCGCTGGGCGGGTTCTTCTTGTCCGTCTCCTGCGCGGTGTACGCCGTCTGGCGGACGGCCGCGAGCTTGGGCTCCTCCAGACGGAAGAGCTCCAGGCGCCGCGCCAGTCCCTGGTTCGAGTTCGAGGGGAGGTCCTTGGAGGCCTGGGCGAACCTCTCCTTGGCCGCGTCGGTGGCCTCCCGGGCCTTCGTGACGACCGAGTTGTTGGCGTCGCCCTTGAGGAGCGGTTCGGCCGTGAGGTCGCGCTCGTTCAGGAGGGCCTGGCCGTATTCGGCCGCCGCCTGGACGATGCGGGCCGTCTTCTCGGCGTCCTTGGCCTCGTTCCAGCTGTCGACGGAGCCCTTCACCTGGAAGCCGCCCATGACCAGTCCGACGAGGACGGGTACGAGCAGGATGGCGTTCAGCTTGGTCGGCACACGCCAGTTACGGGGTGCGAACCTGCTGGTGCTGCCGCTCTTCGCCGGTGGGTCCACGGGTACGTCGACGGGCGACGCGGCCGCGCGCTGCGGCGGGGTGAAGTTGCCGCGCGCGGGTTCATCCGCGGGGCTCGAGTTGCTTCGCCTCACTCGACCAACAACCTTCCGGCGGTGCTACTAGCTAGTTAGTTGAATTCCAGCACGGTTAACGGCCGTGTTCCAAACAGTTGGAATCAGCCATTCCAAGAGACTTATGTCCCGCATAAATCGGACATAAAGAGCGAGCGGCAGCAAAAATGGAGTCATCCGTGCGCGCAGCGGCACCGGCCGACCGCACCCTGTGTCCAACTGGCGGCAATTCTCTGTCGAAACGTTATGAACCGAGAGGGCGGGCCGTGTCCTATGACACAGCCCGCCCTCTCACGTTGTGAAGAACCCGTGGTACTTGAGTGGTGCCCCTTGAGCCGCGTGACTCGAATCGTGTTACTTGAGTCGGGCCATGAGGGCGTGCTCGACCAGCGTGATGAGCGCGCTCTTGGCGTCCGCCCGGTGGCGGGCGTCGGTGGTGATGATCGGAGCGTCCGGGCCGATCTGCAGGGCCTCGCGGACTTCCTCGGGGGTGTAGGGCTGGTGTCCCTCGAAGCCGTTGAGGGCCACGACGAAAGGCAGGCCGCTGTTCTCGAAGTAGTCGACCGCGGGAAAGCAGTCGGCGAGACGGCGGGTGTCGACGAGCACGATCGCACCGATGGCGCCGCGGACGAGGTCGTCCCACATGAACCAGAACCGGTCCTGGCCCGGAGTACCGAAGAGGTACAGGATCAGGTCCTGGTCCAGGGTGATGCGGCCGAAGTCCATGGCGACCGTGGTGGTCGTCTTGTCCCCGGTGTGGGTCAGATCGTCGATGCCGGCCGACGCGGAGGTCATGACGGCTTCGGTGCGCAGCGGATTGATCTCCGAGACGGCCCCGACGAACGTGGTCTTGCCCACGCCGAACCCGCCCGCCACCACGATCTTCGCGGAGGTGGTGGAACGGGCGGTTCCGCCATTAGAGCTTGCGAAGTCCACTGAGCACCCTTTCGAGCAGCGTTACATCCGGCGTGCCGCCGGCCTCTCCATTGCCCGGCTGGTGGATGGCCACCATTCCGGCCTCGGCCAGGTCGGCGACGAGGATCCGGGCGACACCGAGCGGCATCGACAGCAGTGCGGAGACCTCCGCGACCGACTTGACCTCGCGGCACAGCGTGCAGATGCGCTGGTGCTCGGGAAGCAGGCCGGACAGGTGCATCGGATCGGCCGTGGTGCTGACCAGCGCCTCTATGGCGAGCTGGTAGCGCGGCCGGGTCCGTCCGCCGGTCATCGCGTACGGGCGAACGAGCGGCTGGTCGCCTTCCGAGTACGAATCACCGTACGAATCGGAGTAGGCGGGGGGCGGGGTCATTGATCCTCCGGGCTGGACAGCAGTGGTCAGCGTGCCGTCTGACGGGGCGGCCGGTGGGGGGACGGTATGACGGCCTGACGGTGGTACTGGGTCCCGGGGCTGGCGCCCCGGTCCCCCGGCCGGAAGTACCGTCCGGCCGGGAGATGTGGCGTCAGATGAGCAGGCTTCCCTGCAGCTCCGCGCGCAGGTCCGGGGTGAGGACGTTGCCGGCGCGGTCCACGAGGAGGGCCATCTCGTAGCCGACGAGGCCGATGTCGCATTCGGGGTGTGCGAGTACGGCCAGCGAGGATCCGTCCGAGACGGACATGAGGAAGAGGAATCCCCGGTCCATCTCGACCACGGTCTGGTTGACGGCGCCGCCCTCGAAGATGCGGGAGGCTCCTGCGGTCAGCGACGTCAGACCGGAGGCCACGGCCGCCAGCTGATCGGCGCGGTCCCGGGGAAAGCCTTCCGACATCGCCAGAAGGAGGCCGTCGGCGGAGACCACCACCGTGTGGGACACCCCGGGGGTGTTGTCCACGAAGTTGGTGATCAACCAGTTCAGGTTCTGTGCCGCCTGGCTCATCGAACTCAACTAACGCTCCTGCTGGTAAGTGGGGTCGATGTGGTAACTGCCGGTCGCCGGGCCGTTGTTGCCGGCCTGACGGCCCTGCTGGATACCCCGTCGGAGGTTGGTCAGACGGCCGCGGACGTCGTCCGGCGCTCGCGAGACCTGCGGGCCGGACTGTGCGTCGGCCTGCTGCTGCGCGGTGCCGGCCACGAGGTTCGCCCGTGGTACTCGGCGGGGCAGCCCCGAGGTGGTGATGCCGCCGGCGGCGGGCTGGCGCACGCGCTCGGCCTGCCGCATCAGCTCGTCGTTCGGCGAGGACCGCCAGCTGACGGTCGGCGAGCTGCCGTTCGCCGCCTGGGCGGGCTCGGCCGCGTGCTCCTGGCCGCGCTGCGGCAGCGGCTGCTGCAGGCGCTGCTGGGGAGCCGGAGCCGGGGCGGACTGCTGGGGTGCGGCCGGCGCCTGACCGGAG
Source organism: Streptomyces sp. NPDC002209 (assembly GCF_042890265.1). NCBI lineage: Bacteria > Bacillati > Actinomycetota > Actinomycetes > Kitasatosporales > Streptomycetaceae > Streptomyces > Streptomyces sp. NPDC002209. Next base: position 455,366 of record NZ_JBIARX010000002.1, read on the forward strand.
GACTGCTGGCCCTCCTGGTGGAACCAGTTCGACTCCAGCGTGTCGAAGATCGGGCTGCGCTCGTTGCCGGTGCTCGGAGCCGGCGGCAGCGCCTCCGGCTGGGGAGCCTGCGGCAACTGCGGGGCCTGGGACTGCTGCTGGGCGTATCCGCCGACACCGGGGCCGCCGGGCCGCGGGGCCGGGTAGTCCGGGCGGGCGAACTGGCCCGTGGTGGACGGGTCCGCCGGACCGCGCAGCTCCGGGCGCTCGAACTGCCCGGTGCCGGACATGTCCTGGCCGGCCTGGGGCAGCGGGGCCCGCAGGTCGGGACGCTCGAACTGGCCGGTGGTGCTGTTGCCGGCCGGCGGGCGCGGGGCATTGAAGTCCGGACGGGGGAACTCGGCCGTCGCACCGGGGCCCGAGAGCTCGTCGTGGCCGCGCGGGACCTCCTGGCCGCCGCCGCGCGCCGGGTCGGCGCCCCAGCTGGTGGTCTGCGGGATCCCGGCGGGACCCGTACCCGGAAGCTCCGGACGGGGGCCACCACCGCGCGGCGGCAGCTGCGGACGGTTGCCGCGCGGAGCCGGGGCGGCGGGCGCCTGGGCCGAGGGGACCGGGCCCGTGGGGGCGGGCTGCTGCGGCGTCTGCGGCCGCTCGAAGCCGTTGCCCTGCGGGAATCCGGCCTGGCCGGAAGCCGTGGGTGCGGGCGTCGGACGGGACGGGGGACCGCCGGCCGGACCGCGGCCCGGCAGCGGGGCACCGCCGCCGAAGGCACCCTGGCCCTGGCCGGTCGGAGCACCCGGCATGCCCTGCGGACGCCCGCCGGGGCCGCCCTGCTGCGGACGTGCACCGGGGCCGCCCTGCGCACCGGCGGCGCCGTCGCGTCCCGGCAGCGCGGCACGCTGGCCCATGCCGGAGACCTGGCCGCGCTGCGGGCCGGAGCCCACGGGCTGGCGTGCGCCGCCGCCCGGGACGGAACCCTGCGCGGAAGCACCCGGCATGCCCTGCTGACCGCCGGAGCCCGGACCACCGGGACCGCCCTGGCCACCGGGACCGCCCTGGCCCGGCATCGGACCCGGCTTCTTGCCGCCCTGGGCGACGTCCACCGGCAGCATGACGAGGGCCGTCGTACCACCCGAGTCGGACGGGCGCAGCTGGATGCGGATGCCGTGTCGCAGGGACAGGCGGCCGACCACGAACAGGCCCATGCGGCGGGAGACGGAGACGTCCACGGTCGGCGGCGACGCGAGCCGCTCGTTGATCGCGGCGAGGTCCTCGGGGGAGAGGCCGATACCGGTGTCGTGGATCTCGACGAGCACGCGGCCGTCGGGCAGCGCGTGACCGGTGACCTTGACCTTGGTCTGCGGGGAGGAGAACGAGGTGGCGTTCTCCAGCAGCTCGGCGAGCAGGTGCACGAGGTCGTTGACGACGCGGCCGGCGACATCGGTGCCGGGCACCGACGCCAGCTCGATGCGCTCGTACTGCTCCACCTCGGACGCGGCGGCGCGGAGCACGTCGACGAGCGGGACGGGGCGGGTCCACCGGCGGCCCGGCTCCTCGCCCGCGAGGACGAGGAGGTTTTCGCCGTTACGGCGCATGCGGGTCGCGAGGTGGTCGAGCCTGAAGAGCGAGGACAGCTGGTCCGGGTCGGCCTCGCGCGACTCCAGCTCGGAGATGAGCGAGAGCTGGCGCTGGATGAGGCCCTGCGAACGGCGCGAGAGGTTGGTGAACATCGCGTTGACGTTGCCCCGGAGGAGGGCCTGCTCGGCGGCGAGGCGGACGGCCTCGCGGTGCACGTCGTCGAAGGCCGCGGCCACCTGGCCGATCTCGTCGCGGGTGTGCAGGCCGACCGACTCCACGGACGTGTCCACGTCCTGCGGGTCGGACTCGGACAGCTGCTTGACGAGCTCGGGCAGTCGGTCCTGGGCGACCCGGGTCGCGGTGTCCTGCAGGCGGCGCAGCGAGCGGATCATCGACCGCGCCATGACGAAGGCGCCGACGAGCGAGACACCGAGGACGAGGAGGATCAGGGCACCGTTGATGATGGCGTCCTGCTGCGAGGAGTTCTTGAGCTCGCGGGCCTTCTGCTCCATGTCCTCGAGCAGGGTGAGCTCGATCTGCTTCATCGCCTGGATCTTGGTGTCGTCCGCGTCGTACCAGTCCATCCAGGAGCGGTACTGCGTTTCCTTGGCGAACTGACCCTGGGTCGACAGGACGCGGCGGGTGTAGTGGTCCGCCTTGCCGATCTCCGCGTTGCCGTCGCCGAGGACCGCGAGGAGTTCCTCGGGCTTGCCCTGGTAGACGAGTTCGAAGGTCTTCTTCGCCTGGCTCTCACCGCGGAGCGCCGCGAGGGCGTACAGGCGGTCGTTCTCGGTGAGGGTGCCGGCGGGCTGGCCGCTGTCGGGCAGCGAGGCGGCGATGACGGCGCGCTGGATCGAGGCGTACTCCTTGGCGGAGGAGAAGGCCGCCAGGGCGCGCGTACGCTTGATCATCTCCGGGCTGGAGGTGGCCTGCGCCATGTCCTGGGAGAGCGAGAGCAGCGAGACGATCAGCGCGTTGTACTCGGTGACCGTCTGCTGGGCGCTGTTGCGGTACGCGTTCTTGCGGATTTCCTCGATGCCGGTGAGCTGGCGGCCGATCTGCAGGATGTTGTTGCGGATCGACTTGAGGGTCTCGTCCTTGTCCTGCGCGCTGTCGACCTTGTCGGTCGCGGCGGCGAAGGCCTTGGCGGCGGCGTCGGTCTGGTCGCGGACGCCCGTGACGAGGGTGTTGGGCTTGCCCGACTTGTCGACCGACAGCGGACCCGCGGACCTGTCGCGCTCCTCCTGGAGCATGGCGGCCAGGTTGGTGGCCTGCCGGGTCATCGTCGTCAGCAGCTGCATGTGCTCCAGCTGGCTGATGTCGTTGAGCGAGTCGTTGATGCGGAAGCCACCGAGCGTGGTGGCGGCGACGACCGGCAGGGTCAGCAGCGACACGAGTCGCGTGCTGATGCGCCAGTTCTGCATGGCGAATCGCGAACCGGGCCCGCTGGGGGCCTTCGGTATCGCCACGTCCTTGTCGGCCGGCTCTTCGCTCTTCGCCTTGCCCCGGGGCTTGAGGCGCGCCTTCCCCTTCACCGCGTTCACGGTGGCGGAGGAGTCGCTGCCTGCGCCTTCGACAGCCGGCCCGCGGTTCTGGGCGTGCTGGGGCGAGGAGCCACGGTCGGTCCCGCCGCGCGGCTCCTGCTCCGCCGCAGCGCTGCCATCCCTCTTGAATCGTCCCTGCACTAGCGTCGCAACCTCTGGACCAGGCGTCCCGCCGGGCGACCGGTGGGACGGTGTCGAGTCGTGGGGCATTTCGGCCCCATGGTGGTCGTCGGTGACCGGCGCGTCTCCCTCTCCTTGCCGCCGCGCGCGGCGCTGTGTCGCGCCACCTGCGCGCCGGCTGTTCCCGCGGCGGTCCCGCGAATTCCAGCACAGTGGCGGATCTCCAACAAGGTGCGCGTGTCGGCCCGGGGAGTCGGTGACTTCCCGTGACCACCGGATCACGCGATGTGGTCCGCCTTTCAGGAGGAAACGGACTTACGCCATCCAAACGCGGCGGCTGGCAAGGTGTCCCAGTCGAGATGATCAGGAGCGGAATGGCTGATTCAGTGGCGCAATGTCCGTTTCGTCACCCAAAATTGACCATCCGTTATGTCCGTATTGCCTGGTCACGGGTGAGCAAACTCACACAGCCGTGGCCATTACTTCCCGGTTGAGCCGGGGAATCGGATGTTTAGCCTTGCCCTTTACAGGGTTGACGGATCCGACAACCCCCACCCCACCACCGAGCCGAGGGCCCGAGACACCGTGAAGACGACGATGATGTTCCGCAACATAGCCAACCCCCGCCGCACCACCCTCGCGCACCTCAAGGACGCCGAGGAGCTGCAGGCGGCCGAGGCTCCGGAGCACGCCGTCGAGCTCCCCACCCAGACCGCGAACCCGCGCCGCACGATCCTGATGGACGCGCCGGTCGCCGCCGCGCAGTAAGCCACTCGGCAAAAGGAGCGCGAAGCGCCGCTGCCCGCCGCGTTAGCCTGGGGACGCAGACTCCAGCCAGCGGAAATACAGAGGGGCAGGCGCAACACGTGCGCATCGCCAGGTTCTCCATCGACGGCAATGTCGCGTTCGGCGCGGTCGAGGGCAGCACTGCCCCCGGCGCCGAGGGTGAGCTCGTCCTCGACATCATCAAGGGCATTCCGTTCGCGGACTTCGAGCTCTCGGGCACGAAGGTCCCGCTGAGCAAGGTCCGGCTGCTGCCGCCCGTGCTCCCGAACAAGGTCGTGGCCATCGGCCGCAACTACGCGGAGCACGCGGCAGAGCTCGGAAACCAGGTCCCGGACGTCCCGATCACCTTCTTCAAGCCCTCCACCTCGGTGGTCGGCCCGGGTGACCCGATCACGTACCCCTCCTTCTCCCAGGACCTCCACCACGAGGCGGAGCTCGCCGTGGTCATCGGCCGCATGTGCCGAGAGGTCCCGAAGGAGCGCGTCAAGGACGTGATCCTCGGCTACACCTGTGCCAACGACGTCACCGCGCGCGACGTCCAGCAGCGCGAGAAGCAGTGGGCCCGGGCCAAGGGCTTCGACAGCTCCTGCCCCCTCGGCCCCTGGATCGAGACCGAGCTCGACCCGAGCGACCTGACCATCCAGTGCACCGTCAACGGCGAACAGCGCCAGCTCGGCCGCACCAGCGACATGGTCCGCTCCATCGAGGACCTGATCGTCCACATCACCGAGGCCATGACGCTGCTCCCCGGCGACGTCATCCTCACGGGGACCCCGGCCGGAGTCGGCCCCCTCAACGTCGGCGACGAGGTCGCCGTCACCATCGAAGGCATCGGCACTCTCACCAACAAGGTGATCAAGCGTGGCTAACGCGAACTACCGCGTCCGTTTCTGTCCCTCCCCGACCGGCAACCCCCACGTGGGCCTGGTCCGGACCGCCCTCTTCAACTGGGCGTTCGCCCGCCACCACGGCGGTACGTTCGTCTTCCGCATCGAGGACACCGACGCGGCGCGCGACTCCGAGGAGTCGTACGAGCAGCTGCTCGACTCGCTGCGCTGGCTCGGCTTCACCTGGGACGAGGGCCCCGAGGTCGGCGGCCCGCACGCCCCGTACCGCCAGTCCGAGCGCATGGACATCTACGCGGACGTCGCCCAGCGCCTGCGCGACGGCGGCTACGCCTACGACTGCTACTGCACCACCGAGGAGCTGGACGCGCGCCGCGCCGCCGCCCGCGCCGCCGGCAAGCCCTCCGGCTACGACGGCCACTGCCGCGAGCTGACCCAGGTGCAGCTGGAGGCCTACCAGGGCGAGCACCGCTCCTCGATCGTCCGCTTCCGGATGCCCGACGAGCCGATCACCTTCACCGACCTGGTCCGCGGCGAGCTGACCTTCACCCCGGAGAACGTGCCGGACTTCGGCATCCTGCGGGCCAACGGCGCGCCGCTGTACACGCTGGTCAACCCGGTCGACGACGCGCTGATGCAGATCACGCACGTGCTCCGCGGCGAGGACCTGCTGTCCTCCACCCCGCGCCAGATCGCGCTGTACAAGGCGCTGACGGAGATCGGCGTCGCCACGGACGTCCCGCAGTTCGGCCACCTGCCGTACGTGATGGGCGAGGGCAACAAGAAGCTCTCCAAGCGCGACCCGGAGAGCTCGCTCAACCTGTACCGCGAGCGCGGCTTCCTCCCCGAGGGCCTGCTGAACTACCTCTCGCTCCTCGGCTGGTCCTTCTCCAAGGACCAGGACGTCTTCTCGATCGAGGAGATGGTGGCGAAGTTCGACATCGACGGCGTGAACGCCAACCCGGCGCGCTTCGACCTCAAGAAGGCCGAGGCCATCAACGCCGACCACATCCGGCTGCTGGACCCGAAGGCCTTCGCGGACGCCTGCACCCCGTGGCTCCGGGCCCCGCACGCCAACTGGGCGCCCGAGGACTTCGACGCCGAGGCCTGGGCGGCCATCGCGCCGTACGCCCAGACCCGCGTGACCGTCCTGTCGGACATCACCGCCAACGTCGACTTCCTGTTCCGCAAGGAGCCGGTCGAGGACCAGGCCTCGTGGGACAAGGCGATGAAGGGCGAGCCCGCGGCCCTGCTGACCACCGCCCGCGCCAACCTGGACACCGCCGACTGGAGCGACCCCGAGTCCCTCAAGCAGGCCGTCCTGACCGCCGGCGAGGCCCACGGCCTCAAGCTCGGCAAGGCGCAGGCCCCGGTCCGCGTGGCCGTCACCGGCCGCACGGTCGGCCTGCCGCTCTTCGAGTCCCTCCAGATCCTCGGCAAGGAGCGCTCGCTGTCCCGCATCGACGCGGCCCTGGCCAAGCTCGCCGCGTAGCCGGGCCCGCACGTCCCCTCGGGGGGCGGCGGCCGGGGAATCCCCCCGGCCGCCGCCCCCCGAGGCGTTTGCGGGGCGCCGACCGGGATTCGGGGAGCCGACATCGGCAAACCCCGGGGGCGGAGCCCGGCGATGTCGTAGCGTCGGAGGTATGCCGATCCGCGCCGTGCTGTGGGACATCGACGACACCCTGTTCGACTACACCGGGGCGGACAGCGCCGGCCTCGCGCGCCGCCTCGCCGAGGAGGGCATCGCGCAGCGGTACGGGACCCCCGCGCAGGCGCTCGCCCTGTGGCGGGAGATCACCACCCGCCACTGGGACCGCTTCGCGGCCGGGGAGGTGGGCTTCCAGGAACAGCGCCGGGACCGGGTGCGGGACTTCCTCGGGGAGCCCGGATTGAGCGCCGCCGAGGCCGACGGCTGGTTCGACCGGTACGTCGAGCACTACAAGGCCGCCTGGCGACTGTTCCCCGACGTGCTGCCCGTACTGGACGCCCTCGCGGGCGACTACCGGCACGGGGTGCTCTCCAACTCCTCCACCGTCAACCAGGACCCCAAGCTGCGCCACCTCGGACTGCGCGAGCGCTTCGAGGTGCTCGTGTGCGCCGCGGAACTGGGCGTCAGCAAGCCGGAGGCGGAGGCCTTCCTGGCGGCCTGCGAGGCGCTCGCGCTGCCGCCGGGCGACGTGGCGTACGTGGGGGACCAGCCGGAGATCGATGCGCGCGGCGCCCGCGACGCCGGACTGACCGCGGTCTGGCTCGACCGCGACGGCGGGCGCGGGCCGGGCCCCGACGGCGTGCACCGGATCGCCGGGCTCGCCCAGCTCCCGGAGCTGCTGGCCTCGGATACCCGTTTTGGAGCACGGTCAGGCATCCGGTAATGTTCTTTCTGCGCCGCCGGAGCGGGCCGAAAGGCCGGACGGAGGCGCCACTCGAAAGAAAATCCCCCCAGGGGGTTGACTTTCGGTGGGGTATAGTGTAATTGGCAACACGAGGGTTTCTGGTTCCCTTATTCTAGGTTCGAGTCCTGGTACCCCAGCGCAGTGCAGCAGTAACGCAGTGCTTTGCCCCCGTTGTGTAGCGGCCTAGCACGCCGCCCTCTCAAGGCGGTAGCGCCGGTTCGAATCCGGTCGGGGGTACAGATCCTTCCCGCAAGATCTCCATTTGGGTAGCTCCCGGACGTCTTGATGCAGGATCGCTAGGGCCCCCGTTGTGTAGCGGCCTAGCACGCCGCCCTCTCAAGGCGGTAGCGCCGGTTCGAATCCGGTCGGGGGTACTGGTCTGGTATAGACCACATTGGGCTATGGTGTAATTGGCAACACGAAGGTTTCTGGTTCCTTTGTTCTAGGTTCGAGTCCTGGTAGCCCAGCGCAGTACAGAGCAAGCCCCCGTTGTGTAGCGGCCTAGCACGCCGCCCTCTCAAGGCGGTAGCGCCGGTTCGAATCCGGTCGGGGGTACGCACGGAAGAGGCCCTCCGCGTTCGTCGCGGAGGGCCTCTTCGCTGTTCCCGAACGCACTCGGGCCCCCGTGCGGGCCCGCACAAGTGCGGGCCCGGAGGCGCGTGTTCGGACGTGTGCGGCGTCGTACGCGCCCCCGGGCCCGGGGGATGGGGGAGAGGCCTGCGGCCGGGAAGCCGTCAGCCGGAGCGGCGCAGGGCCTCCGTCAGCCGGGCGGCCGCGTCGATGACGGCCTGGGCGTGCATCCGGCCCGGGTGGCGGGTCAGGCGCTCGATCGGCCCGGAGACCGACACGGCGGCCACCACGCGGTTCGACGGCCCGCGCACCGGCGCCGAGACCGACGCCACGCCGGGCTCCCGCTCGCCGATCGACTGGGCCCACCCGCGGCGCCGTACGCCCGACAGGGCCGTCGCCGTGAAGCGCGCGCCCTGCAGCCCGCGGTGGAGCCGCTCGGGCTCCTCCCAGGCCATCAGGATCTGCGCGGCCGAGCCGGCCTTCATCGGGAGCGTGGAGCCCACCGGGACGGTGTCCCGAAGGCCCGACAGCCGCTCCGCGGCCGCCACGCAGATGCGCATGTCGCCCTGACGCCGGTAGAGCTGCGCGCTCTCGCCCGTCACGTCACGGAGGTGGGTCAGTACCGGTCCCGCCGTGGCCAGCAGGCGGTCCTCGCCGGCCGCGGCGGCGAGCTCCGCCAGCCGCGGACCGAGGATGAACCGGCCCTGCATGTCCCTCGCCACCATCCGGTGGTGTTCCAGTGCCACGGCCAGGCGATGTGCCGTGGGTCGTGCGAGCCCTGTCGCCGCGACCAGCCCGGCGAGGGTGGCCGGACCGGACTCCAGTGCGCTCAGTACCAGAGCTGCCTTGTCGAGAACGCCGACGCCGCTAGAGTTGTCCATGAAACGATATTCGCGTCTCACACTGTGAAACGCAAGTTCAATTTTTCCAAGAACCAGCGAGTCTGTATGTGCGGGTCCACGAACCACTGGGTCCGAGCCGCCGTCCGGCGCGTGGGGTCCGGGCGGTCAGGCGCACCAGATCTCTATAAAGCGCCGGCACAACCGGCCGGCCGGAGGGAAAGCGATGGGTAGGACACTCGCGGAGAAGGTCTGGGACGACCATGTCGTCCGGCGCGCCGAGGGCGAGCCCGACCTCCTCTTCATTGATCTGCACCTGCTGCACGAGGTGACCAGCCCCCAGGCCTTCGAGGGCCTGCGGCAGGCCGGCCGCAAGGTCCGGCGGCTCGACCTCACCATCGCCACCGAGGACCACAACACCCCCACCATCGACATCGACAAGCCGATCGCGGACCCGGTCTCCCGGGCCCAGCTGGAGACGCTGCGCAGGAACTGCGCGGAGTTCGGCGTACGCCTGCACTCCCTGGGCGACGTCGAGCAGGGCGTCGTCCACGTCGTGGGACCCCAGCTGGGCCTGACCCAGCCGGGCACCACCGTGGTCTGCGGCGACTCCCACACCTCCACGCACGGCGCGTTCGGCGCGCTGGCCTTCGGCATCGGCACCAGCCAGGTCGAGCACGTGCTGGCCACCCAGACGCTGCCGCTGGCCCGCCCGAAGACGATGGCCATCACCGTCACCGGCGAGCTGGCCGAGGGCGTCACCGCCAAGGACCTGATCCTGGCGATCATCGCCAAGATCGGCACCGGCGGCGGCCAGGGCTACATCCTGGAATACCGCGGCGAGGCCATCGAGAAGCTCTCGATGGAAGCGCGCATGACCATCTGCAACATGTCGATCGAGGCCGGCGCCCGCGCGGGCATGATCGCCCCCGACCGGACCACCTTCGACTACCTCGAGGGCCGCGACCACGCCCCCCGGGGCGCGGACTGGGACGCGGCGGTCGCGTACTGGAAGACCCTGCGCACCGACGACGACGCGGTCTTCGACGCCGAGGTCGTCATCGACGGCGCCTCGCTGTCCCCGTTCGTCACCTGGGGCACCAACCCGGGCCAGGGCGCGCCCCTGTCGGCGAACGTCCCCGACCCGGCTTCGTACGAGGACGCTTCGGAGCGCCACGCCGCCGAAAAGGCCCTGGAGTACATGGGGTTGACGGCCGGGCAGCCGCTGCGCGACATCAAGGTCGACACCGTCTTCGTAGGTTCCTGCACCAACGGCCGCATCGAGGACCTGCGCGCCGTCGCCGGCATCATCGAGGGCCGCAAAGTCGCCGACGGGGTACGGATGCTGGTCGTCCCGGGCTCGGTCCGGGTCGCCCTGCAGGCCGTGGAGGAGGGCCTGGACAAGGTCTTCAAGGAAGCCGGCGCCGAATGGCGGCACGCGGGCTGCTCGATGTGTCTGGGCATGAACCCCGACCAACTGGCCCCCGGTGAGCGCTCCGCGTCCACCTCCAACCGCAACTTCGAGGGCCGGCAGGGCAAGGGCGGGCGGACCCACCTGGTCTCCCCGCAGGTGGCCGCCGCCACCGCGGTACTGGGCCACCTGGCCTCGCCCGCCGACCTGTCCGACGCCAACGCGACCGCCGGAGTCTGAGAACCATGGAAGCCTTCACCACCCACACCGGCCGGGCCGTCCCGCTGCGCCGCAGCAACGTCGACACCGACCAGATCATCCCGGCCCACTGGCTGAAGAAGATCACCCGCGACGGGTTCGAGGACGGGCTCTTCGAGGCCTGGCGCAAGGACCCCGAGTTCGTCACGAACCGCCCGGAGCGCCAGGGCGCGACCGTCCTGGTCGCCGGCCCCGACTTCGGCACCGGTTCCTCGCGCGAGCACGCCGTCTGGGCCCTGCAGAACTTCGGGTTCAAGACGGTCATCTCCTCCCGCTTCGCCGACATCTTCCGCGGCAACTCGCTGAAGAACGGTCTGCTGACGGTGGTCCTGCCGCAGGAGACCGTCGACCGGCTGTGGGAGCTGACCGAGGCCGACCCGACCGCCGAGGTCACGGTCGACCTGGTCGCCCGCCAGGTCCGCGCGGCGGGAATCGAGGCGGAGTTCGAACTCGACGACAACGCCCGCTGGCGTCTGCTGGAGGGTCTGGACGACATCTCGCTCACCCTTCAGAACGAAGCGGACATCGCCACCTACGAAAGCGCCCGGCCGAGCTTCAAGCCGCGCACGATTCAGGCCTGATTCCTGCCTGATCAGCGCTTATTCGCCCTCGGGTGATCACATCGACAACACTGTGCCCCCCGCCTTCCGGCGGGGGGCACAGCCGTGTGTTGAGGCCCCGTGAGGCGACAACTCGCCCCAGATGGCACAATCTGTGCATGGAACGCGACAGTCAACTTGAGCTCTACGAACTCGTCGCGGACCGGCTGAAAGAAGCACACACAAGGGTGCGCACACTGCAAGTCCCGGAGGGCGTAAGGATGGCGCTGTCCCGGAAGCTGTTGGTCGTCACGGCCGCGGCGAAGCACGATCTCGCCGATGCGGCAAGGCGCCTGGACAGGTTGATGAAGGACCTCGACGAGGGTCGATTCCCTGAAGGCGACTGATGCGAAGGAACTCCGTAACGACCTACACCGTTGCGGCACTAGGGTGATTAGCCCGTTTCGTGTTTGATTTGCGGTATATATCCGCCTAACGTGCGAAATAAGCTTGAACACATTCGTTCTGGCGAAGTCTCCGAAGGGGAAGACGTGAACAAGGCGCAGCTCGTAGAAGCGATTGCCGACAAGCTGGGCGGCCGCCAGCAGGCCGCGGACGCTGTCGACGCGGTACTGGACGCGATGGTCCGCGCTGTGGTCGCGGGCGACCGGGTCTCGGTCACGGGCTTCGGCTCGTTCGAGAAGGTCGACCGCCCGGCCCGCTACGCCCGCAACCCGCAGACGGGTGAGCGCGTCCGGGTCAAGAAGACCTCGGTTCCCCGCTTCCGCGCGGGCCAGGGGTTCAAGGACCTGGTCGCGGGCACCAAGAAGCTGCCCAAGGGCGGCGAGGTGTCGGTGAAGAAGGCCCCCAAGGGCAGCCTCTCCGGCGGAGCTTCCGCGACGGTCAAGAAGGCCGTGGCCAAGAAGGCCACCACCGCCAAGAAGGCGGCGGCGAAGACCACGGTCGCCAAGAAGACCACCGCGAAGAAGGTCGCCACCGCCAAGAAGGTGGTCGCCAAGACCGCCGCGGCGAAGAAGACCACGGCGACGGCGAAGAAGACCACCGCCACGGCCAAGAAGGCCGCGACGACGGCGAAGAAGACCACCGCCACCGCCAAGAAGACGGCTCCGGCGGCCAAGAAGGCCACCGCGAAGACCACGGCGCCCGCCAAGAAGACGACGGCGCGCAAGACCACCGCGAAGAAGACCACGGCCCGCAAGAAGTAAGGCCACGAGTCACACACGCCGGGCCGGTTTCCCCTCCCGGGGGAAGCCGGCCCGCGGTGCTGTCCGTGCAGGTCAGAAGGCCGGCACGGCCGAGACTCAGAAGGTCTGCAGGGTGATCAGGGTGATCCGCAGCGCCGGGCCCTCGCCGTCCGTCTCGATCCGGACCCGCTGCCCGGGGCGCAGCAGCCGCAGGCCGCCCGCGTCGAACGCCGGGGCCTCGAAGGGCACCGGGGTGCCGTCGTCCAGCAGCACACTGCCGCTGCGGGTCTGGGAGTCGTACGTGTACGCGGTCGCCTGCATACCGGCACTGTATCGGGCCGTGTGACGGCCCACACCGAGGACGAGGGCCGTCCGCAGATCCGCGGCCGTGTCCACGTCCCGGCGCACGCTCTCCACATCCGCGAGCGCTATTTCCGCAGCCCCCGAGGCCGAATGCCGGGCCCGTGACGGGCCCCCGAACGAGGGTGCCAATTCCACGTCCGGCGCCGCGGAAAGCAGGGTCGTGCCGATTCCCGCCGCATCCGCCAGAAATGCCCGGGGAAATGCGGATGCGGCTTCGAGCACGCGTAGCAATTCCGGCGGCCGCAGCGCGGGCAGATCCGCGTTCATCGCGGCCACCGCAGCCCCGGGCCGCACCGCCCGTACCTCCCGCGCCCCGTGGGCCAGCGCCGCGTTGAGCCCGGCCGCCGGGGTGTCCGGCACGATCCGCGCCCCGAGCCGGGCCAGTTCCGCACCCGCCAGCGCGTCGTCCGTGACGACCACCACATCCGCGACCGCCGCGCAGGCCAGCGCCCCCGCCACGGTGTCCTGCGCGAACGCCAGCGCGAGCCCGGGACGGGACGCGCCCACGGCGGCCGCGAGACGGCTCTTGGCCACCGCCAGGGGCTTCAGCGGGACCACCAGACTCCAGACCGCGTTCGTGGCGGGCCCCTTCCCTCCGGTGCACGTCCGTACATGTGTGGACCAAGGCCGGGTCATGGCCGGGTCATGCGTCGGCCCATTGTCGCCGCTGCCCGGTCGACCGGGGGGTCCGGTGCTCCAAGCGGGGCGTACGGTGTTCTCGACAGAGACCGGACCTGAGGCCACACTTGTCCGGCCGACGAGGTGCCCAAAGCCGCGCACCGGTCCTAGAGGAAGGTGTCCGAGTGTCCCGCCGCAGAATCGGCTTCTGGTACCGCCTGGCGGCGGTCATCGCAAAACCGCCGCTGGTGGTGCTCTTCAAGCGGGACTGGCGGGGAATGGATCACATTCCGGCCGACGGCGGGTTTATCACGGCCGTCAATCACAACTCGTATCTGGACCCGCTCTCCTACGCGCACTTCCAGTACAACACCGGCCGGGTGCCCCGATTGCTCGCGAAGGCGGCCCTCTTCAAGGTCCCCGTCGTCGGCGCGATCCTGCACGGCTCGGGCCAGATCCCGGTCTACCGCGAGACCACCAACGCCCTGGACGCATTCCGGGCCGCCGTGGACGCGATCGAGCGCGGCGAATGCGTGGCCTTTTATCCGGAAGGCACCCTCACCCGCGATCCGGACATGTGGCCGATGGCCGGCAAGACCGGCGCGGCCCGGGTCGCGCTGATGACCAAGGCGCCGGTCATTCCGGTGGCCCAGTGGGGCGCGAACCTCGCGATGCCGCCCTACGCCAAGGAGGACAAGGTGCGGCTGTTCCCGCGCAAGACCCTCCAGGTGCTCGCCGGACCTCCCGTGGACCTCTCCGAGTTCTACGACCGGGAGCCCACCCCGGAGGTGCTCAAGGCCGCCACCGAGACGATCATGGAAGCCATCACGGAGCTGCTGGAGGAGCTGCGCGGCGAGAAGGCGCCCGAGCAGCCGTACGACCATCGCAGGGCCAGGGCGGAACAGCGGCGCAAGGCCGCGGGGGAGGACCAGAAGTGACACGTCCCGTGAAGGCAGCCGTCTTCGGAACCGGCTCCTGGGGCACGGCCTTCGGCATGGTGCTCGCCGACGCAGGCTGCGAGGTCACCCTGTGGGGCCGCCGCCGCGAGGTCGTCGACGCCATCAACACCGGCCGGACCAACCCGGACTACTTCCCGGACGTCGAACTCCCCGCGAACATGCGCGCGACCACCGACCCGGCCGAGGCCGCGGCCGGCGCCGATTTCGCGGTCCTGGCCATCCCCTCCCAGACCCTGCGCGGCAACCTCGCCGAATGGGCCCCGCTGCTGCCCGCCGACGCCGTGCTCGTCTCCCTGATGAAGGGCATCGAACTCGGCAGCGCCAAGCGGATGAGCGAGGTCATCGAGGAGGTGGCCAAGGTCCCCGCCGAGCGCGTCGCCGTCGTCACCGGCCCCAACCTGGCCCGCGAGATCGCCGCCCGCCAGCCCGCGGCCGCCGTCGTCGCCTGCTCCGACGAAGCCGTCGCGCAGCGCCTCCAGGCGGCCTGCCACACCCCGTACTTCCGCCCGTACACGAGCACCGACGTCATCGGCTGCGAGCTGGGCGGCGCCGTCAAGAACGTCATCGGCCTCGCCGTCGGCATCGCGGACGGCATGGGCCTGGGCGACAACACCAAGGGCTCGCTCATCACCCGCGGCCTGGCCGAAGCGACCCGGCTGGGCCTGGCGATGGGCGCCGACCCGCTCACCTTCTCCGGTCTCGCGGGCCTCGGCGACCTCGTCGCCACCTGCTCCTCGCCGCTCTCCCGCAACCACACCTTCGGCACCAACCTCGGCCGCGGAATGACCCTCGAGGAGACCATCGCGGTCACCAAGCAGACCGCCGAGGGCGTCAAGTCCTGCGAGTCGGTGGCCGATCTGGCCCGCCGCCACGGCGTGGACATGCCGATCACCGACACCGTCGTCGAGATCGTCCACCACGGCAAGCCGCCGCTGGTCGCGCTGAAGGAACTGATGGGGCGCAGCGCCAAACCGGAACGCCGCTGACTCCTTTCCGGACGTCCGAGCGGGTATCGTCGTGGCGATATGAGCAGCGAGAACCTCCCCCAGACCCCTGAGCAGCAGGGCCGCAAGCCCCGCGTGGCCGTCGTGTTCGGCGGCCGCAGCTCGGAACACGCCATCTCGGTCGTCACGGCCGGCGCCGTGCTGCGCTCCATCGACCGGTCCAAGTACGAGGTGCTGCCGATCGGCATCACCACGGACGGCCGGTGGGCGCTGACCGCCGACGAGCCCGCACGGATGGCCATCGCCGACCGCAAGCTCCCGAGCGTCGAGGAGCTCGCGGACTCCGAGGACGGCGCCGTCGTGCTCTCCGTCGACCCGGCCAACCGCGAGGTCGTCTACACCGAGCCGGGAGCCGTCCCCAAGGCCCTGGGCGAGGTCGACGTCGTCTTCCCGATGCTGCACGGCCCGTACGGCGAGGACGGCACCCTGCAGGGCCTCCTGGAGCTCTCCGGCATCCCGTACGTCGGCTCGGGCGTCCTCGCCTCGGCCGTCGGCCAGGACAAGGAGTACATGAAGCGGGTCTTCACCTCCTTCGGCCTCCCCGTCGGCCCGTACGTGACCGTCCGCCCCCGCGAGTGGGAAGCCGACCGGGACGCCGCCAAGGCGCGGATCCTGGACTTCGCCGGCGAGCACGGCTGGCCGCTCTTCATCAAGCCCGCCCGGGCCGGCTCCTCCATCGGCATCACCAAGGTCGACGACGTCTCCGGCCTCGACGAGGCGATCCGCGAGGCCCAGCGCCACGACCCGAAGATCATCGTGGAGGCGCTGCTGCGCGGCCGCGAGATCGAGTGCGGGGTGCTGGAGTTCGAGGACGGGCCGCGCGCGAGCGTGCCCGCCGAGATCCCGCCGGTCTCCAGCCACGACTTCTACGACTTCGAGGCGAAGTACATCGACTCCGCCTCCGGGATCGTGCCCGCCCCGCTCACCCCGGAGCAGACCGCCGAGGTGCAGCGGCTCGCGATCGAGGCGTTCGACGCCGCCTCCTGCGAGGGCCTGGTGCGCGCCGACTTCTTCCTCACCGAGGACGGCACCTTCGTCATCAACGAGATCAACACCATGCCGGGCTTCACCCCGATCTCCATGTACCCGCGGATGTGGCAGGAGTCGGGCGTCGAGTACCCGGAGCTGGTGGACCGCCTGATCCAGGCGGCCCTGACCCGCTCCACCGGGCTGCGCTAGAGCGCGGACCCCGCGCGAAACACCGACCGCCCGCCGGGATTCCCGGCGGGCGGTCGGTGTGCGAAGCGGGGGAGTTCAGCCCCTCGTCAATACGAAGAGATGCCCTCGGGGACGGTCCTGGCCACCACGCCGGACAGACCGACCAGCATGCCCGCATCCGTGGCATGCTCCTTGTCGACCCGGACCTCGGTGTACGCCAGCCGCATCCCGGTGATGAACCGGAACCCCCCGCCGGCGCTGTCGGGGACCGGCTTCAGCAGCCACCGGACGCCGTCGACCTCGACGCCGCCCAGCTTTTCGTCCGTCATCTCGGGGGGCTTGGGGATACCGCACCGCAGTACGATCGCCGAGCCGCCCCACGCGGCGGTCAGATCCGACTCCGGCGCTGCCTTGGCCCGCGCCAGGCCGGCCACCGTCTCCGGGAGCTCCTTGTGCAGTGCTGCACAGAACCCCGCGACGTCGGCGGGCGGCGTGGGCGGCGGGTCCACCCGGGCTTCGGAACCACCCGGGGTACAGCCCGCAAGGGCCAGTACCGCGACCAGTACGGGCAGGGCGGGCAGACGCAGGGGCCGGCGGTGGAAGGACATCACCGGCCAAGAGTAGACGGGGGCTACAGATGGACCACCGGGCAGGTCAGGGTGCGGGTGATCCCCTCCACCTGCTGGACCTTGGCGACGACCATGCGGCCGAGCTCGTCCACGGTGTCGGCCTGGGCGCGCACGATCACGTCGTACGGGCCCGTCACGTCCTCGGCCTGGATCACCCCCGCGATCTGGCTGATGGACTCGGCGACGAACGACGCCTTGCCCACCTCGGTCTGGATAAGGATGTACGCCTGTACCACGGAACCTCCAGGGCGGCCACGAGGATCGATTCCCCTAACCTTCGGGTGGGCCCAGGGATTCGGGTGGGCCCGGGGAAGAAGGGACGCCACGGTACCGCGTTGCCGAGCACCACGGGGAGACCCGGGGGCACGGCGCCACGCACAGCGGGGCGTACGGAGAGCAGAAGTTGACGTATCTGTTGACGGTACCCAGAGCTGTGACGGCTCGCGACCGCAAGCGGACTGGGCAAGAAGGGGCACAGCGATGAAGGGCACTGTGGGCGAGCTGGGGGAGTTCGGGCTCATTCGGGAGCTCACCTCACGGCTCACCACCACCCCGGCGGTCCGGCTCGGACCGGGCGACGACGCCGCGGTCGTGTCGGCCCCCGACCGGCGGGTCGTGGCGAGCACCGACATCCTGCTCGAGGGCAGGCACTTCCGGCGCGACTGGTCCACGGCCTACGACGTCGGCCGCAAGGCCGCCGCACAGAACCTCGCCGACATCGCCGCCATGGGCGCGGTGCCGACCGCACTGCTGCTGGGCCTGGTCGTCCCGGCCGAGCTGCCGGTCACCTGGCCCACCGAGCTGATGGACGGCATCCGCGACGAGTGCCAGGTCGCCGGCGCGGCCGTGGTCGGCGGTGACGTCGTCCGCGGGGACACCATCACCGTCGCCATCACCGCCCTCGGCGACCTGCGCAACCACGAGCCCGTGCTGCGCTCCGGCGCCCAGCCCGGCGACGTCGTGGCCGTCACGGGCTGGCTGGGCTGGTCCGCGGCCGGATTCGCCGTGCTCTCGCGCGGCTTCCGCTCCCCGCGGGCCTTCGTCGAGGCGCACCGGCGCCCCGAGCCCCCGTACCACGCGGGCCCCGCGGCCGCCGGGCTCGGCGCCACCGCCATGACCGACGTCAGCGACGGCCTGATCGCCGACCTCGGGCACATCGCCGAGGCCAGCAAGGTACGGATCGACCTGCGCTCGGCGGCCGTCGACATCCCGACCCAGATGCACGACATCGGGCAGGCCGTCGGGGTCGACCCCTTGCAGTGGGTGCTCACCGGGGGAGAAGATCACGCCATCGTGGCGACCTTCCCGCCCGACGTGAAACTGCCGGCCCGCTGGAAGGTCATCGGGGAGGTGCTGAACCGGTCCGCGCTGCCCCAGGTGACCGTGGACGGCGCCCCCTGGACGAGCACCGGCGGGTGGGACCACTTCGGCTCAGACCCGTCCTCCGAGGAGACCCCGAGATGACCGACGCGCCACCGCTGTGCCTGACCGTCGCCGGGTCCGACTCCGGCGGTGGCGCCGGGATCCAGGCCGACCTCAAGACCATGCTGGCGCTCGGTGTGCACGGGATGAGCGTGGTGACCGCCGTGACCGCCCAGAACTCCCTCGGGGTCCTGGGAGTCTGGGAGCTGCCCGCCGAGGCCGTGGAGGCCCAGTACCGGGCCGTCGTGGACGACATCGGCGTCCAGGCGGTCAAGACCGGGATGCTGGCCTCCGCCGCGCTGGTGGAGACGGTGGCCGAGCTGCTCGCCGCCACCTCCGCCCCCGCCGTCGTGGACCCCGTCGGGGTCTCCAAGCACGGCGACGCGCTGCTCGCCGGCTCGGCGCTGGACGCCGTACGCAAGGAACTGCTGCCGCGGGCCACCGTGGCCACGCCGAACCTGGACGAGGTGGCGCAGCTCACGGGCGTGGTGGTGGAGAGCGAGGACGACATGCGGCGGGCCGCCGACGCGGTCCTCTCGTACGGACCCGAGTGGGCGCTGATCAAGGGCGGGCACCTGGCGGCCCACGGCAACGAGGCCGCCGACCTGCTGACCGACGGCGAGACCCAGCTGTGGCTGCGGGCGCCGCGCCACGACAACCGGCACACCCACGGAACCGGCTGCACCCTCGCCAGTGCGATAGCCGCCGGGCTCGCCAAGGGCCAGGACGTGCCGCAGGCCGTCATGGAGGCCAAGGAGTACGTGACCGGCGCCATCGCGGCCGGCTTCGCGCTCGGCGGCGGCATCGGCCCGGTGGACCACGCCTGGCAGTGGCACCGCTGAGCGGACCGCGGACCCACGCAGCAGAAGACCCCCGCATCACGTGATGCGGGGGCCTTCTGCCGCCCGGTCGGTCCAGGCAAGGCAAAAGGCCGGTCCACCAGGTGGACCGGCCTTCTTGGCAACCGGAAAGGGCTGCGCTACGACGGTTGGCGTCAGCGCGAGACCTTGCCGGCCTTGATGCACGAGGTGCAGACGTTGAGGCGCTTCGGCGTCCCACTGACCATGGCACGAACGCGCTGGATGTTCGGGTTCCAGCGACGCGAGGTGCGGCGGTGCGAGTGGGAGATGTTGTTGCCGAAGCTCGGCCCCTTGGCGCAAACGTCGCAGTTGGCAGCCACAGGTCACTCCAAAGACTTCAGATGCACTTACAGTGAAATCCGGCGCACCGGATCAGAAGTCTGAGAAGTCTGAGTGGTTTGCCGGGGGAATGGCCCGACTCTCATCGGGCAACCGGAGCAGCATACAACGACTGCGTCGGTCCAAGAAAACTACCATGGCTGCCGCCGACCCCGCCCCGCGGTCCCGGACGCCCGGCAGTCCTTGGTTACCCTGCGGTGAACCCTGGCCCGCACAAGGAGGAACGCCCGGTGCCGCACGAGCCGCAGCCGCAGTCCCCCGACGAGCTCGACGCCGAAGCGGTGCGCACCTGGAGCTCGCTGGCCGTGGCCGCACTGGGCCGGGCCCGCGAGGACATCGATGCGATCAACGTCTACCCGGTCGCGGACGCGGACACCGGCACCAACCTCTACCTGACCGCGGAATCGGCGGACCGCGCACTGGCCGAGGCCCTCGGGACGGCGCCCGCGGACGTGAGCGAGACCACAGGGCCCGGGCCGGACGCCGGGCCCCGGACCCCCTCCCTCTCCCAGGCCGTACGCGCCTACGCGCACGGCGCCCTCATAGGCGCCCGGGGGAACTCCGGCACGATCCTGGCGCAGCTGCTGCGCGGAGTGGCCGACGTACTGGGGGACGAGCCCGGCGACCGCGGGCCGGGCCGGCTGCTGGCCCAGGCGCTGACCCGGGCCGCCGAAGAGGCCTACCGGGCCGTCGCGCACCCGGTGGAGGGCACGATGCTCACCGTCGCCGCCGCGGCGGCGCGGGCCGGCGAGGCGGCCGGCGCGGCCGCCGGAACCGCCGCGGACGTGGCCCGGGCCGCCTACGACGCGGCCCGCGCGGCCCTGGCGGACACCCCGGGGCAGCTGGCCGAGCTGGGCCGGGCCGGGGTGGTCGACGCGGGGGGCTGCGGGCTGGTCGCCGTACTGGGGGCGCTGTGGCAGGCGCTGTCCGGCCAGGAGCCCGCCGCCGAGGCGGTCCGCGGCCGGGCCGTACCCGTACCGCAGCCGCCGCAGCCCTGCGACGCCGAGGAGCAGGGCGGGCCCGCGTACGAGGTGATCTACCTGCTGGAGGCCGCCGAAGCGGCCGTGGCCGAGCTGCGCGAGCGCCTCGACGGGCTCGGGGACTCCCTGGTGGTGGTCGGCGGAGACGGGCTGTGGAACGTGCACGTCCACGTCGACGACCCCGGCGCCGCCGTGGAGGCCGGCGTGATCGCGGGGCGGCCGTACCGGATCCGCATCACCCACTTCGGCGACGAGCGGCGCCGGGCGCGCGGGGAACGCGTCCAGCGGGCCGTCGTCGCCGTGGTCCCGGGCGAGGGGCTGGCCGGGCTGTGCGGGGAGGCCGGCGCCACCACCGTGCTGGCCCGCCCCGGAGAGGTGCCCGACGCCGCCGCACTCGTCGACGCCGTCCGGCGCGCCCACGCCCGCGAGGTGGTGCTGCTGCCCGGCGGCGCCGACCAGCGCGCGGCCGCGGCCGCCGCCGCCGAGCGGGCCCGCGCCGACGGCGTACGGGTGGCCGTGATCCCCACCCGGTCCGCGGTGCAGGCCCTGGCCGCCCTCGCCGTGCACGACCCGGACGGCAGCTTCGACGAGGACGTCGTCGCCATGACCGCGGCGGCCGGCGCCACCCGCTACGCGGAACTCGCCGTCGCCGAACGGCAGTCCTTCACCTCCGCCGGCATCTGCCAGGCCGGGGACGTGCTCGGGCTCATCGACGGAGACGTCGCCGTCATCGGATCCGGCCTCACCGAGACCGCCGAGGCGGTCCTGGAGCGGATGCTGGGCTCCGGCGGCGAACTGGTCACCCTGGTCCTGGGACCGGAGGTGCCGGACGCCCTCGCCGAGCGCCTGGAGGCGTACGTCCAGCACGGACACCTGGCGGTGGACACCGTCACCTACCGCGGCGGCCGGTACTCCGCACCCCTCCTCATCGGGGTCGAATAGCCGGCTTGTCAGCGCGATGGTGTGCAATGAACACGTGCCCGCGCTCGACGAAGACCTCAAGAAGACGCTCGGCCCCGCCACCGCCAAGGTGCTGGCCGAGCAGCTCGGCCTGCACACGGCCCTGGACCTGCTCCACCACTACCCGCGGCGGTACGCCGAGCGCGGCGAGCTGACCTCGCTGGCGGAGCTCGCGGACCAGATCGACGAGCACGTGACGGTGGTCGCCCAGGTCGCCGACGCCCGGATCCTGACGTTCAACGGGGGCCGCGGCAAGCGCCTGGAGGTGACCATCACCGACGGCAGCGGCCGCCTCCAGCTGGTCTTCTTCGGGGCCGGCGTCCACAAGCCGCACAAGGACCTGCTGCCGGGCACGCGCGCCATGTTCGCGGGCAAGGTCGGCATGTTCAACCGCAAGCTCCAGCTCTCCCACCCCGCGTACGAGCCGCTGGGCGGTGACGCCTCCGACCGGGACGCGGCGACCGCCTTCGCCAACCAGCTCATCCCGATCTACCCGGCCTGCGCCAAGCTGGAGTCCTGGAAGATCGCCAAGTGCGTGGACGCCGTACTGCCCAGCGCCCGGGAGGCCGTGGACCCGCTGCCGGACGCCCTGCGCGAGGGCCGCGGGCTGGTCCCCCTCACCGAGGCCCTGCTGAAGATCCACCGGCCGGGCACCAAGGCCGACATCGACGACGCCCGGCAGCGGCTGAAGTGGGACGAGGCCTTCGTCCTCCAGGTCGCGCTGGCCCGCCGCCGGCACGCGGACTCCCAGCTCCCGGCCGTCCCGCGCCGCCCCGCTCCCGGCGGCCTGCTCGACGCCTTCGACGCCAAGCTCCCCTTCACCCTCACCGAGGGCCAGCAGACCGTCTCGAAGGAGATCTTCGACGACCTGGCCACCGAACACCCCATGCACCGCCTCCTCCAGGGCGAGGTCGGCAGCGGAAAGACGATGGTCGCGCTGCGGGCCATGCTCGCCGTCGTCGACTGCGGCGGGCAGGCCGCCATGCTCGCCCCCACCGAGGTGCTCGCCCAGCAGCACCACCGCTCCATCACCGAGATGATGGGCGAGCTCGCCGAGGGCGGCATGCTCGGCGGCTCCGACCAGGGCACCAAGGTCGTGCTGCTCACCGGCTCCATGGGGATGCCCGCGCGCCGGCAGGCCCTGCTGGACCTGGTCACCGGCGAGGCCGGCATCGTGATCGGCACGCACGCGCTCATCGAGGACAAGGTGCAGTTCCACGACCTCGGCCTGGTCGTGGTCGACGAACAGCACCGCTTCGGCGTGGAGCAGCGCGACGCGCTGCGGTCCAAGGGGAAGCAGCCCCCGCACCTGCTGGTGATGACCGCGACCCCGATCCCGCGCACCGTCGCGATGACGGTCTTCGGGGACCTGGAGACCTCCGTCCTCGACCAGCTGCCCGCCGGCCGCTCCCCGATCGCCACCCACGTCGTACCGGCCAAGGACAAGCCGCACTTCCTGACCCGGGCCTGGGAGCGGGTGCGCGAGGAGGTCGAGAACGGGCACCAGGCGTACGTGGTGTGCCCGCGGATCGGCGACGGCGAGGACGACCCGAAGAACCCGAAGAAGAAGACCGCCGAGGACGACGCCGAGAAGCGGCCGCCGCTGGCCGTCCTGGAGATCGCCGAGCAGCTCGTCCGGGGGCCGCTCGCCGGGCTGTCGGTGGAGGTGCTGCACGGCCGGATGGACCCGGCCGACAAGGACGACGTCATGCGCCGCTTCGCCGCCGGCGAGGTCAAGGTGCTGGTCGCCACCACCGTCATCGAGGTCGGCGTGAACGTCCCGAACTCCACGGTCATGGTGATCATGGACGCGGACCGGTTCGGCGTCTCCCAGCTCCACCAGCTGCGCGGCCGCGTCGGCCGCGGCTCCGCGCCCGGCCTGTGCCTGCTGGTCAGCGAGATGCACGAGGCGAGCCCCGCCCGGGCCCGGCTCGCCGCGGTCGCCGCCACCCTGGACGGCTTCGAGCTCTCCCGGATCGACCTGGAACAGCGCCGCGAGGGCGACGTGCTGGGCCAGGCCCAGTCGGGCGTGCGGTCCTCGCTGCGCATGCTCGCGGTCATCGAGGACGAGGAGGTCATCGCCCAGGCCCGCGAGGAGGCCACCCGCGTGGTCGCCGCCGACCCGGAACTGGAGCGGCTGCCGGGCCTCAGGAGCGCCCTGGAGGCCCTGCTGGACACCGAGCGGGAGCAGTACCTGGAGAAGGGCTGAGCGGTACCGCCCGGGGCCGCCGGGGGCGGTACGACCTATCGTTGGACTCCGCAGCACCGGGCAGGACCGGAAACGGCCCGGCAGCACCCGGCAGTACCCCGACCACCACCGTCGTACCGAAGGACCCCAGATGACCCGCGTGATCGCCGGCAGCGCCGGCGGGCGACGGCTGACCGTGCCCCCGGGCACCGGCACCCGGCCGACCTCGGACCGGATGCGCGAAGGCCTGTTCTCCACCTGGGAGTCGCTGCACGGCGTCGAGGGCGCCCGGGTGCTCGACCTGTACGCCGGCTCCGGCGCCGTCGGCCTCGAGGCACTCTCGCGCGGCGCCTCCCACGCGCTGCTGGTCGAGCCCGAGGCCAAGGCGGCCAAGGCGATCCGGGACAACATCAAGGCGCTGGGGCTGCCCGGCGCCGAGTTCCGGGCCGGCAAGGCGGAGCAGATCGTGGCGGCCGCGGCGGGCGGGGACCCGTACGACGTCGTCTTCCTGGACCCGCCGTACGCCGTCGGCCACGGCGATCTTGGCGAGATCCTCCTCACACTCCGCGCCAATGGCTGGCTCACGGACGATGCGCTCGTCACCGTGGAGCGCGGTACCAGGAGCGGTGCGTTCCCGTGGCCCGAGGGGTTCGAGCCGCTGCGCTCCCGCAAGTACGGCGAAGGCACCCTTTGGTACGGTCGCGCCGCCTTCACCAGCGAAGACTCATGATGCCCGCACCGGAGAGCGAGGGACCCAAGTTGCGCCGAGCCGTCTGTCCCGGGTCATTCGACCCCATCACCAACGGACACCTCGACATCATCGGCCGGGCCTCCCGGCTCTACGACGTCGTCCACGTCGCCGTGATGATCAACCAGTCCAAGCAGGGGCTTTTCACCGTCGAGGAGCGGATCGAGCTGATCCGCGAGGCGACCGCCGGCTACGGCAACGTCGAGGTGGAGTCCTTCCACGGTCTGCTCGTCGACTTCTGCAAGCAGCGCGACATCCCGGCCATCGTCAAGGGCCTGCGCGCCGTCAGCGACTTCGACTACGAGCTCCAGATGGCCCAGATGAACATGGGGCTCTCTGGCGTCGAGACGCTGTTCGTGCCGACCAACCCCACCTACAGCTTCCTGTCCTCCTCCCTGGTCAAGGAGGTCGCTGCCTGGGGCGGCGACGTCGCCCACCTGCTGCCGCCGCACGTGCACGCGGCGCTGACCGAGCGGCTCGCCAACCGCTGACCGACTGACGGGCCGTCAGTCGGTGTCGGGCGTTCGCCCGGTGGCCTTACAGTCGTCCCGTCCGTCTCAGGAACCGCCCGAGGCCGAGAGAGTGCGAGCCCCCATGGACGTGCAGAAGAAGCTCGACGAGATCGTCGCGGCCGTCGGCGGCGCCCGGTCCATGCCCATGTCGGCCTCCTGCGTGATCAACCGCGCCGAGCTGCTCGCCCAGCTCGAAGAGGTGCGCCAGGCGCTGCCCGGCTCGCTCGCGCAGGCGCAGGAGCTCATCGGCGGCCGGGAGCAGATGGTCGAGGACGCCCGCCGCGAGGCGGAGCGGATCATCGAGTCCGCGCACGCCCAGCGCGGTTCGCTGATCTCCGACACCGAGGTCGCGCGCCGCTCGCAGGCGGAGGCGGACCGGATCCTGGCGGACGCCCGCAGGGAGGCCGAGGAGATCCGGGCCGAGGCCGACGACTACGTCGACAGCAAGCTCGCGAACTTCGAGGTCGTGCTCACCAAGACCATCGGCTCGGTCGACCGCGGCCGCGAGAAGCTGCTGGGCCGCGGCCCGGGCCTGGACGACCAGGGCTACCCCGACGCGGACGCACCCGAGCGCAGCCACGATCCGGACACGCAGCGGCAGCAGGCGGACGCGTACGTGGACACCAAGCTGGCGACCTTCGAGGCGGTGCTCTCCAAGACCCTCGAGGCGGTCGGCCGGGGCCGCCAGAAGCTGCTGGGCCGGGTGCCCACGGACGACCTCGGCGCGCACATGGCCGCCCAGGACGCCGCGGGCGGGCAGCAGTCCCGCTCGGCGAGCGACGCGGACTTCCTGGCGGGCCTGGCGGAGCCGGCGGCTCCGATGGCCCCCGCGATCCCGGCGCAGACCCAGCAGGAGCCCGCGTACGACGCGTACGGCTACCAGCAGCACCAGCAGCACCAGCCGCCTCAGCAGCAGGACGCCTACGCCTACCAGGACCCGTACGGCTACCAGCAGCAGGCACAGCAGCCGGATCCGTACGCGGCGATGGGCTACGAGCAGCAGCCGGACCCCTACGCGGCCTACCCGCAGCAGCCGCAGGCCCCGCAGCAGCCGCAGCAGCCGGCCCTCGACGAGACCAGCTTCTTCGACACGAGCATGATCAACCTGGACCAGCTGCGCCAGTACGAGCAGGGGCGCTAGGGCCGGATTGGGCTCAGAGCGAAGCGCCGGGTATCCTGGCTCTTCGGTCGCGCGTATGCACCGCGATCCATGCTGCCCACAGGTGCTTCATCTGGGGGGCAATCTTTGATCTTCAGCGATCTGTGAAAGCAGGAACGGCCCTGAATACCCGCCTCGACCACCGCAACCCCCTCGTGTTCGACACGCACGAGCTGGGTCGGCGTCCTGGTGCCATGCAGCGGCTGTCCCGTGAGATCGCGGCACCGGCGGACTTCGGTCTCGTCGGCGTCATCGGAGTGCCGGAAGGCGCCCCGGTGAAGCTCAGCCTCCGCCTGGAGTCGGTCATGGAAGGGGTGCTTGTCACAGGCACCGCCCGTGCATCGGCCGTGGGGGAGTGCGTAAGGTGTCTGGAGCCCGTCGAGCGCGAGCTCAAGGCGGACTTCCAGGAGATGTTCTCGTACCCTGACGCCGACGACCGGAGCCGCAGCAAGGCGGAACCGGCCGACGACGCCGAGGACGACGAGGACACGCTCTTCCTCGAGGACGGTTTGTTCGACCTCGAACCCGTGCTGCGGGATGTGGTGGTGCTCGCACTGCCCATGCAGCCGGTGTGCCGGGAGGACTGTCTCGGACTGTGCCCCGATTGCGGGCTCAGCCTGAACGACGACCCGGACCACCACCATGACGCCGTCGACATCCGTTGGGCGGCACTGCAAGGACTCGTCACCGATCAGGGCGTCGAGAAGGACAACATGAGCGGCACTGCCTCTGACGGAGTTCAGGGCGCCGCCGAGAAGCAGGAGAAGTAGCCGTGGCTGTTCCGAAGCGGAAGATGTCGCGCAGCAACACGCGCCACCGCCGGTCGCAGTGGAAGGCTGCGGTCCCCACCCTGGTTTCGTGTGAGCGTTGCCAGGAGCCGAAGCTCCAGCACATCGCGTGCCCGAGCTGCGGCACCTACAACAAGCGCCAGGTCCTCGAGGTCTGAGCGGCTGGTGAGAGGCGCAATGTCTGAGCTGTCCAACGCTGAGAAGCAGGCAGACAGTAACAACGCGGCCTCGTCCCACACGCTTCTGGAAGGGCGGCTCGGGTATCGACTCGAGTCCGCCCTTCTGGTGCGTGCACTGACCCACCGCTCGTACGCGTACGAGAACGGCGGTCTGCCCACCAACGAGCGCCTGGAGTTCCTCGGGGACTCCGTGCTCGGCCTGGTGGTCACGGACACGCTGTACACGACCCACCCCGACCTGCCCGAAGGCCAGCTGGCCAAACTGCGGGCCGCGGTGGTCAACTCGCGCGCACTGGCGGAGGTCGGGCGCGGCCTCGACCTCGGCTCCTTCATCCGGCTCGGCCGGGGCGAAGAGGGCACGGGTGGCCGGGACAAGGCCTCCATCCTCGCCGACACCCTTGAAGCGGTGATCGGCGCGGTCTACCTCGACCAGGGCCTCGAAGCGGCCTCGGAGCTGGTCCACCGGCTCTTCGACCCGCTCATCGAGAAGTCCTCGAACCTCGGGGCCGGCCTGGACTGGAAGACCAGTCTCCAGGAGCTCACGGCGGCCGAAGGCCTCGGCGTACCGGAATACCTGGTCACCGAGACCGGTCCGGACCACGAGAAGACCTTCACCGCTGCCGCCCGCGTCGGTGGTGTCTCGTACGGCACCGGCACCGGCCGCAGCAAGAAGGAAGCGGAACAGCAGGCTGCGGAGTCCGCATGGCGCGGTATCCGTGCCAAGGCGGACGAGCGGATCGCGGCGGAAGCCGCGGCCTCTGCGGCCGCACAGGTCACGGTGGCGGCCCCGGCCGATGCCGTGACCCCGGCCGAGGACGGCGGGGCGCCGACGCCCGCCGAACCGACGCCGAACGGCTGAGCCCTTCCTTCGGGATCTCCCGCCCGCCCCTGCCGCGCAGGGGCGGGCGGACCCGTTTCCGGGCCCGGCGGGGGAGGCCGGTACGCTCGCCGGGAGCGACCAGAACGCACCCCCTCCGGAGGACCACCGTGCCCGAGCTGCCCGAAGTCGAAGTCGTACGGCGGGGCTTGGAGCGCTGGGTGGCCGGCCGGACCGTCGAGGCCGTCGAGGTGCTGCACCCGCGCGCGGTACGCCGTCACCCCGCAGGCGGGGCCGATTTCGCGGCGCGGCTGACGGGCGAGACGATCGGCGTGGCGCAGCGGCGCGGCAAGTACCTGTGGCTGCCCCTGGAGGGGCGCGACCTCTCCGTGCTCGGGCACCTCGGCATGAGCGGACAGCTCCTCGTCCAGCCCGAGGAGGCCGCCGACGAGAAGCACCTGCGCATCCGCGTGCGCTTCCGGGACACCGCCGGGACCGAGCTCCGCTTCGTCGACCAGCGCACCTTCGGCGGGCTCTCGCTCCACGAGAACACGGCCGACGGGCTGCCCGACGTCATCGCGCACATCGCCCGGGACCCGCTGGACCCGCTGTTCGACGAGGCGGCGTACCACGCGGCGCTGCGCGCCAAGCGGACCACCGTCAAGCGGGCCCTGCTGGACCAGTCCCTGATCAGCGGGGTCGGCAACATCTACGCCGACGAGGCGCTGTGGCGGGCCAGGCTGCACTACGAGCGTCCCACCGCCACGCTGACGCGCCCGCGGAGCGCGGAACTCCTCGGGCACGTCCGGGACGTGATGAACGCGGCCCTCGCGGTCGGCGGCACCAGTTTCGACAGCCTCTACGTCAACGTGAACGGAGAGTCCGGCTACTTCGACCGTTCGCTCGACGCCTACGGGCGCGAGGACGAGCCGTGCCGGCGCTGCGGCACCCCGATGCGGCGCCGCCCGTGGATGAACCGGTCCAGCTACTTCTGCCCGCGCTGTCAGCGGCCGCCGCGCGTGGCGTCGTAGGACTTACGGGCGGTCAGCACCTCGGGCATGCTGCCCTCGAGGAAATGGATGAGCGCGAGCAGCCGGTCGGCGACCTCGATGCCGAGCGGGGTCAGCTCGTAGTCGACGCGCGGCGGGTTCGTCGGCTGCGCCTCGCGGTGGACGATGCCGTCGCGCTCCAGTGCCTGCAGGGTCTGGGAGAGCATCTTCTCGCTCACGCCGTCGACCTTGCGGCGCAGCTCGTTGAAGCGGCACGAGCCGTCGCGCAGGGCGCCGACCGTGAGGCTGCCCCAGCGGCCCGTGACGTGCTCCAAGGTCTCCCGGGACGGACACGCGCGCGCGAAGGCGTCGAACGGAAGCTGTGTCTCCATGGCGACCAGCTTAGCTCCGCACAGCGCTTACCAGAAGCTTGCGCTTTCGGCCAGTAAGTGCTCGGTGGGTGTTCGGCAGGCGCTCGCCGCCGGCGCCGCGGTGCTGCGGCCGGAAGCCGCTAGAAGCCGAAGTCCTGGGTCCACCAGGGGCCGCCGGCCGCGACGTACGCGCCGACGCCCAGGGTGCGGAACTCGCAGTTGAGGATGTTCGCCTTGTGGCCCGGGCTGTTCATCCACGCGTTCATGACCGCCTGCGCGTCACCCTGGCCGCGGGCGATGTTCTCGCCGCCGAGCCCGGAGAGGCCCGCGTTGGTGGCGCGGTCCCAGGGGGTGTTCCCGTCGGGGTCGGTGTGGTCGAAGAACCCTCGGGTGGCCATGTCCTTGCTGAAGGCGCCGGCCAGCGCCGCGAGCGGCGGGTTCGCCCGGACCGGACCGCAGCCGGCCTGCGCGCGCTCCTGGTTGACCAGGGTGAGCACGGCGGCCTCCTCCGCGGAGTGGCCGTCGGCGGGCGTCGGGGACGCCGGGGCGGGCGGGGCGGGCGGGGCCGGCGGCTTGGGCGCGGCCGTCTTCGCCGGCACCGGTACCGGTGCCGGCTTCTTCTCCGTCTTCGGCGCTTCCTTGGCGGGAGCGGGAGCGGGAGCGGAGGCGGAGACGGAGGGGGTGGGGGTGGGCGAGGCGGAGGGGCTCGGCGAGGCCGACGGGGAAGGGGAGGCCGACGGCGAGGGGGAGGCCGAGGGCGACCGGCTGCCCGTGTCGGGGCCCGAGGAGGCGCGGCCCGACAGGTTGGCGAGGCCGCCCTGCTGCTCGGCCGCGGTGTCCGGGCTCGGCGAAGCCTCGGCCGCGGCCCGCGTCTTGGCGGCCGGGCTGTCGGCGGAGACGCCGACATAGGGGAAGGAGGTGCTGACCGGCACCATGCCGGTGGTCACGGCGGCCGTGCCGAGGGCCACGGCCACGGAGACGCCCAGCAGGCCGCCCCGCACGAGGGCGCGGCGCTTGCCGGCGTGGTCCGGCGCGGCGGGGAGTCGGTGGCGTCCCATCGGCCCGTACCTTCCTTGCAGGTCAAGATCATCCCTTACTCGCCCAAATGGGTGAGTTCATTGCTGCGCGACTGTACGCCATGGGGCGCGGGGGCGATGTGGGCCGAAACTCCCCGCCCGGTTAGCGTTCACGCATGAATGAAGATGTCCGCCTGACCGCCTGGGTGCGCGGCCGTGTACAGGGAGTGGGCTTCCGCTGGTTCACCAGGGCCAATGCACTGGAGATCGGAGGGGTCGTCGGGTTCGCGCTCAACCTCGACGACGGGCGAGTGCAGGTCGTGGCCGAAGGTCAACGTGAGAATTGCCACCGGCTGCTCGACTGGCTGCGCTCCGCCGACACGCCCGGGAGGGTGGACGGAGTGACAGAGATCTGGGGCACACCGCGCGGTGGCTACGACGGGTTCGCCATCCGGTGAGCGATCGACTGATCATGTACTGATCACATCTCTCGACGGTCCGCACCCGGCCGGATCTGCGCGTTCGCCGTCGACACGTTGCCGGCCGGCCCGAACCGTGGAAGGCTCGAAGCAGCGGACGATCTCCACGTCCCTTGGGAGAGCCGGGCTGCCCGCCGATACGGGGCGTGATCGTGTTGACCGTCAAACTTTTTGGTGAGACGCTGGAAGCCCCGCGCACCTGAGCTGTTTGGCAGTGCTGGCAGTAGGCGTGTTAGCAAAAGAACGCGTGCAGTGACTGACAGTCGCTGCCGGACATCCGCGGGTGCGATTCCCTCACGACCCACACCGCTTCGGTCGGTCACTCAGTGTGGAGGACCATCCATCATGGCAAAGGCGCTTCTCGGTTACGTCGGCGGTTCCGATCCGCGACTCCTCGCCGAGATGCGACGGCTTCAGCAGCGCGTCCAGGACCTCGAGTCCGAGCTCGTACGGATTCAGTCCGAAAACGACGCGCTGAACGCGGCCGCCGCTCAGCACGGAGACTCGCTGCTGGACCGCATCGACATCGACGTACCCCAGGCGGAGCCTGCGCTCACCTGACGCTCACCTGATCCGCGCTCAACTCGTCGCTCGACTACAGCCCCGCATGATCTGCAAGGGACGCTCCGGCGTCCCTTCTTTCTTTGACCACCGCGTCAGCGACCACCGCGCCATCCGTGCGCGAGGACGTTGGGCCAGGTGGGGGGCCGATTCCTTTAACGTCAGTTGTGCCCTGCACCTTCATGGGTGAAACCGAACGCGAAAGGTAGAGTCCGGCGGCGTGCACCTCAAGTCCCTGACCCTGCGTGGCTTCAAGTCCTTCGCCTCTGCAACCACCCTGCGCTTCGAGCCCGGTATCACCTGCGTCGTGGGCCCGAACGGCTCGGGCAAGTCCAACGTGGTGGACGCCCTGTCCTGGGTCATGGGGGAGCAGGGTGCCAAGTCCCTGCGCGGCGGCAAGATGGAGGACGTCATCTTCGCCGGGACCACCGGGCGGCCGCCGCTCGGGCGCGCCGAGGTCTCGCTCACCATCGACAACTCCGACGGCGCCCTGCCGATCGAGTACGCCGAGGTCACGATCACGCGGATCATGTTCCGCGGCGGCAGCAGCGAGTACCAGATCAACGGCGACACCTGCCGGCTGCTCGACATCCAGGAGCTGCTCTCCGACTCCGGTATCGGCCGCGAGATGCACGTCATCGTCGGACAGGGCCAGCTGGACTCCGTCCTGCACGCCGATCCGATGGGCCGCCGTGCCTTCATCGAGGAAGCGGCCGGCGTACTCAAGCACCGCAAGCGCAAAGAGAAGGCGCTGCGGAAGCTGGACGCGATGCAGGCCAATCTCGCGCGCGTGCAGGACCTCAACGAAGAACTGCGGCGCCAGCTGAAGCCGCTGGGGCGGCAGGCCGCGGTGGCCCGGCGGGCCGCCGTCATCCAGGCGGACCTGCGCGACGCGCGGCTGCGGCTGCTCGCCGACGACCTGGTCACGCTGCGGGGCGCGCTCGACGCGGAGATCGCGGACGAGGCGGCGCTGAAGGAGCGCAAGGAGGCGGCCGAGGCCCAGCTCGCGGACGCGATGCGGCGCGAGGCGCAGCTGGAGGAAACGGTGCGGCAGTTGACGCCGCGGCTCCAGCGGGCCCAGCAGACCTGGTACGAGCTGTCGCAGCTGGCCGAGCGGGTACGCGGGACCGCGTCCCTGGCCGACGCGCGGGTCAAGTCGGCCTCGGCTCCGGCCGAGGAGGAGCGGCGCG
The DNA here is from genome assembly GCF_042890265.1 of Streptomyces sp. NPDC002209. NCBI lineage: Bacteria > Bacillati > Actinomycetota > Actinomycetes > Kitasatosporales > Streptomycetaceae > Streptomyces > Streptomyces sp. NPDC002209. The sequence continues at coordinate 487,722 of NZ_JBIARX010000002.1, forward strand.
GCCGCGATCCGGAGGACATGGAGCGGGAGGCCGCGCGGATCCGCGAGCAGGAGGCGGAGCTGACGGCCGCGCTGGAGGCGGCCTCGCGGGCGCTGGAGGACACCGTCGAGCACCGGGCGGAGCTGGAGCGGTCGCTGGCCGGGGAGGAGCGGCGGCTGCGGGACGCGGCGCGGGCCATCGCCGACCGGCGCGAGGGACTGGCCCGGCTGACGGGGCGGCTGGGCGCTGCCCGGTCCCGGGCGGGGGCCGCGCAGGCGGAGATCGACCGGCTGGTGGCGGCGCGGGACGAGGCCGAGTCCCGGGCCGGGGCCGCGCAGGCGGAGTACGAGGCGCTGGCCGAGGAGGTCGGCGGGCTCGAAGACCCGGCGGTGGACGAGGAGTACGCGGCGGCGCGGGCGGAGCTCGCGGCGGCCGAGGTCGCGCAGACGGCGGCGCGGGACGCCGTGACGGCCGCGGAGAAGTCCCGGGCGGCGGTGTCGGCGCGGCGGGATGCGCTGGCTCTGGGCCTGCGGAGGAAGGACGGCACGGGGGCGCTGCTCGCGGCGCGGGAGCGGCTGGCGGGACTGCTGGGGCCGGCGGCGGAGCGGCTGTCGGTGACCCCGGGGTACGAGGTCGCGGTGGCGGCGGCGCTAGGCTCCGCGGCGGACGCGCTGGCGGTGGCCTCCCCGGGCGCGGCGGCCGACGCCATCCGCCACCTGCGGGACGCGGATGCGGGCCGGGCCACGTTCCTGATCACCCCCGCCCCGGCGGACCCGTCGGCCGGCATCCCGATCCCCGGTCAGGCCGCGGCCTCGGGCGGGCCGATGGGGCAGGCCTTCGCGGGCCCGGATGGCACGGACCCCGCGGTCCCGGCGGGGCGGACCGCCGCCGACGCGGACGCCCGGGCCCCGGAGGGCGGGATCCCGCTCCCGAGCCGGGCGTTGGCCACGGGCGGCCCGGCGGATCCGGCTTCCGCGGATGCCGTGCACCCGGTGGGCCCTTCGGCCGGGACCCCGCTTCCGGGGCAGGCCGTGGCGGCCGGCTCGGGCCAGGAGGTCCGAGGCGGCGGGCCGGGGCTGGCTGCCGGGGGGTTGGTGCAGGGGGATGCCGGTGTGATGCGGGCCGTGGCCTGGGTGTTGCGGGAGTACGTCGTCGTCGGGACGCTCGACGAGGCCGAACGGGTCGTCGGCGCGCGGCCCGACCTCGTCGCCGTGACCCTCGAGGGGGACGTGCTCGGCGCGCACCTCGCGCACGGGGGTTCCGGCGGGGCGCCGAGCCTCATCGAGGTGCAGGCTGCCGTCGACGAGGCGGAGGGTGAGCTCGTACGGCTCGATGCGCAGTGCGCCGAGCTCGGTGCAGGCCGCGACGCCGCCCAGGCCCTGCGGCGGGAACTCGCCGCGCGGGTCGAGGAGATCGGCGAGCGGCGCCGGGCCGGGGAGCAGGCACGGGCCGGGGTGGCCCAGCAGCTGGGGCGGCTCGCCGGGCAGGCGAAGGGGGCCGCCGGCGAGGCCGAGCGCAGTGCCGCCGCCGCGGCCAAGGCCCAGGACGCCCTGGAGCAGGCGCTGGCCGATGTCGAGGAGTGCGCCGAACGGCTGGCCATCGCCGAGGAGCACGACCCCCTCGGAAGTGGCGAGGAGGAGCCCGACACCGCGGTGCGGGACCGGCTCGCCGCCGACGGGGCGAACGCGCGGCAGACCGAGATGGAGGCCCGCCTCCAGCTCAGGACCCACGAGGAGCGGGTCAAGGGCCTGGCCGGACGGGCCGATGCACTCGACCGCGGGGCCCGCGCCGAGCGGGAGGCCCGGGCCCGCGCCGAGCGGCGCCGGGCGCGGCTGCGCCACGAGGCCGAGGTGGCCCGCGCCGTCGCCGACGGAGCCCGGCAGCTGCTCGCGCACCTGGAGGTCTCGCTGCGCCGGGCCGAACAGGAGCGCGCCGCCGCCGAGTACGCCAAGGGCCTGCGCGAGCGGGAGCTCGGCGAGGCCCGGACCCGCGGGCGCGACCTCAAGGGCGAGCTCGACAAGCTCACCGACTCCGTGCACCGCGGCGAGGTGCTCGGCGCCGAGAAGCGGCTGCGCATCGAGCAGGTGGAGTCGCGTGCGCTGGAGGAGTTCGGGATGGAGGCAGCCGGCCTCGTCGCCGAGTACGGGCCGGACCAGCCGGTGCCGCCGAGTCCGCCCGCCGAGGGCGAGCACCCGGACGAGGAGGCCGAGCCGGGGCCCTTCGTACGCGCCCGGCAGGAGAAGCGGCTCAAGGCGGCCGAGCGCGCGTACCAGCAGCTCGGCAAGGTCAACCCGCTCGCGCTGGAGGAGTTCGCGGCGCTGGAGGAGCGCCACCGGTTCCTGAGCGAGCAGCTCGAGGACCTGCGCAAGACCAGGGCCGATCTCCTTCAGGTCGTGAAGGAGGTCGACGAGCGGGTCGAGCAGGTGTTCACCGAGGCCTACCGGGACACGGCCCGGGAGTTCGAGGGGGTGTTCTCGCGGCTGTTCCCCGGCGGCGAGGGACGGCTGATCCTCACCGACCCCGACAACATGCTGACCACCGGCGTGGACGTGGAGGCCCGGCCGCCCGGCAAGAAGGTCAAGCGGCTCTCCCTGCTCTCCGGCGGCGAGAGGTCGCTGACGGCCGTCGCCCTGCTGGTGTCCATCTTCAAGGCCCGGCCCAGCCCGTTCTACGTGATGGACGAGGTCGAGGCGGCGCTCGACGACACCAACCTGCAGCGGCTGATCCGGATCATGGAGGAGCTCCAGGAGAGCTCCCAGCTGATCGTCATCACGCACCAGAAGCGGACGATGGAAGTCGCCGATGCGCTGTACGGCGTCTCCATGCAGGGCGACGGCGTCTCCAAGGTCATCAGCCAGCGGCTCCGCTGATCCAGCCGTTCGTTCGAGAAGTGAATGACACCACCCTTAGTCGCCAGACAAATGAACTACTCCCCGCCTCTTGACTTCAAGAACTGAACACATAGGCTCGCTCCCGCTGCCTTTCCCTTCGGGTGGTGCCGGATCTTCAGCTGTGCGCCACTGGAAGGAACCACCCCCACCCAGCCCGTCACCGCAGCCGGGCACCGCAGGAGCAGACCTTGACCAGCAGCACAGCGCAGGCCCCGGTGCCGGGCGGCGGCGGCCGGGCCGCCCATCCCGACCACCTCGGGCACGTCATCTTCATCGCGGCCGCGGCCGCCATGGGCGGCTTCCTCTTCGGCTACGACAGCTCGGTCATCAACGGCGCCGTCGTGGCCATCCGCGAGCGGTTCGACGTCGGGTCGGCCGCACTCGCCCAGGTGATCGCCGCCGCACTGATCGGCTGCGCGCTCGGAGCCGCCACCGCCGGCCGCATCGCCGACCGGATCGGCCGTATCCGCTGCATGCAGATCGCCGCCGTCCTGTTCACCGCGAGTGCGCTCGGCTCGGCCCTCCCCTTCGCCCTCTGGGACCTCGCCGCATGGCGCGTCATCGGCGGCTTCGGCATCGGCATGGCCTCCGTCATCGGCCCCGCCTACATCGCCGAGGTCTCCCCGGCCGCCTACCGCGGCCGGCTCGCCTCGTTCCAGCAGGCCGCGATCGTCATCGGCATCGCCGTCTCCCAGCTCGTCAACTGGGGGATCCTCAACCTGGCCGACGGCGACCAGCGCGGGGAGATCGGCGGCCTGGAAGCCTGGCAGTGGATGCTCGGCGTCATGGTCGTCCCGGCCGTGCTCTACGGGCTGATGTCCTTCGTCATCCCGGAGTCCCCCCGCTTCCTGGTCTCCGTCGGCCGTACCGACGAGGCCAAGAAGGTGCTGTCCGAGGTCGAGGGCTCGAAGATCGACCTGGACGGGCGCGTCGCCGAGATCGAGCACGCCATGCGCTCCGAAGTGAAGTCCACCTTCAAGGACCTGCTCGGCGGCCGCTTCGGCTTCCTGCCCATCGTCTGGATCGGCATCGGCCTCTCGGTCTTCCAGCAGCTGGTCGGCATCAACGTGATCTTCTACTACAGCTCCTCGCTGTGGCAGTCGGTCGGCATCGACCCGAGCGACTCGTTCCTGTACTCCTTCGAGACTTCGGTCGTGAACATCATCGGTACGGTCATCGCGATGATCTTCGTGGACCGGCTCGGCCGCAAGCCGCTCGCCCTCATCGGCTCCGTGGGCATGGCGCTGTCGCTGGGCACGGCGGCCTGGGCCTTCTCGTTCAAGACCGGCACCGGCGACGACATCTCGCTGCCGCACGCGCAGGGCATCACCGCCCTGGTCGCGGCCAACCTCTTCGTCCTCTTCTTCGCCCTCTCCTGGGGCGTGGTGGTCTGGGTGCTGCTGGGCGAGATGTTCCCCGGCCGCATCCGCGCCGCCGCCCTGGGTGTGGCCGCCGCGGCCCAGTGGATCGCCAACTGGGTCATCACCGTCACGTTCCCGTCGCTGTCCGACTGGAACCTCTCGGGCGCCTACATGATCTACACGTTCTTCGCGCTGCTCTCGATCCCCTTCATCCTCAAATGGGTGCCGGAGACCAAGGGCAGGGCGCTGGAGGAGATGGGGTAACCACCCCCGCCAACACCCCTTCTCCTCGATACTGCCCCGGCTCAGTCCTTGAGCCGGGGCAGTACCTGTTCGCAGAGCAGGTGCAGGCTGCGCCAGCCCTCGTCCAGCGGCATCCCGCCGCACAGCGGGTGCAGCACCAGGTTCCCCGCCTCGCCCGCACCCCGCGCGTACGCGATCGCCTCGTCCGGGGTCAGGACCCGGTACACGCCCTCCGCGCGCAGCTCCGCCACCGAGTGCGCGGACGACCGTACGGCGCTGCGGATGTCCTTCGACTGCCAGGACGCGTACATGCCCGCCTCGTGCAGGAAGCGGTCGCCGTACTCGGCCCACACCCGGTCCGGGTCCTCCGCGATGTGCAGCAGCGGGGTCTCGGCCGCCGGCATCATGCAGAACCCCTCCGTCCCGTGCTCCGCGAGCTGCGCCTGGTAGTACGCCTCCAGCTCCGGGAGGTGCGCGCTGGGGAAGAACGGCAGCCCGAGCCGCGCCGCGCGCCGGGCCGCCGCCTTCGAGCTGCCACCGACCAGGAGCAGCGGGTGCGGCCGGGTGAAGGGCCGCGGGGTGACGCGTACGGTACGGCCGCGGTACTCGAACGGCTCGCCGGTCCACGCCTGAAGCAGGGTCTCCAGCAGCTCGTCCTGGAGCCTGCCGCGCCGGCCCCACTCCACGCCGTGCTGCTCGTACTCCTCGGGCCGGTAGCCGATGCCCGCGACCGTCACGAGGCGGCCGCCGCTCAGCAGGTCGAGGACCGCGATGTCCTCCGCCACCTTCAGCGGGTCGTACAGCGGGCCGATGATCGCCGAGACGGTGACCGCGATCCGGCGGGTGGCGCCGAAGACCGCGCCCGCGAAGGCGAACGGCGACGGCAGCCAGTTGTTGGCGGTGCCGTGGTGCTCCTCGGTCTGGATCGTGTCGATCCCGCGGTCGTCCGCGTACCTCGCCATCTCCAGCGCGGCCTTGTAGCGGGCCGAGAGGGTCTCGGGGGTGCCGTTGGGGTCGACGAGATTGAACCGGGCCACGGTGATGGGCATGGAGAAGTCCCCCTTCGCCGGATGTGGGGTGCGCGGGCGAAGGGGGACGTTAGCTGACGTGGCGTCAGTTGGACAGGGATCCGGCGGAGGCGAGCGCGGGCTCCTCGGCCTCGGCCGCGCCGGTCGCCGCGGCCGTAGTGCGCGGCAGTGCGGCGTACAGCACGCCGGAGGTGACGATGCCGGCCGCCCAGCCCAGGCCGTTCTGCCCGATCCAGGTGTCGGCGAGCGGCCCGCCGAACCAGTCGACCTTGGTGAAGAGCAGCCCCACGACCAGGGCGACGCCCCATGCGGTCATGGCCTGCCAGGCGTACCCGCCCCGGTACCAGTAGGCGCTGCTGCGGGTGGTGTCCAGCAGCGCGGCGCCGTCGTACGAGGTCCGGCGCAGCATGTCGACACCGAAGGCGCCGATCCACGCGGAGAAGGCCACGGCCAGCAGCGTCAGGAAGGAGATGAACGAGCCGAAGAAGCTGGTCGCGACCACCATCAGCAGGAAGCCGAAGACCAGGCTGATGACGGCGTTGACGCTGACGGCCGCCGCGCGCGGGACCTTGATGCCGAGCGTCTGCGCCGTGAAGCCGGCCGAGTACATGGACATCGAGTTGATCAGCAGCATGCCGACGAGCGCGATCAGCAGGTACGGAACCGCGATCCAGACGGGCAGCAGATTGCCGATGAAGGACACCGGGTCCTGGGCCGAGGCCAGGTCCGGGGTGCCCACCGCCATGACCGCGCCCATCAGCACCATCGGGATCACGACGACGGCCGCGCCGCCGATCGTCGCGCCGACCATGCCCTTGGCGGAGGCCGTGCGCGGCAGGTAGCGGGTGAAGTCCGGGCCGGACGGCACCCAGCTGATGCCGCCCGCGGCGATGGTGCCGATACCGGCGATCATCATCGCCGTCGAGCCGGCCGGCTTGTCGAAGACGGCGGACCAGTCGCTCTCCGCGACCAGATAGCCGAGCACGAGCACGCTGAAGGCGCCGAAGAGGTACGTCGACCAGGTCGAGCAGACGCGCAGCGCGCTGATGCCGAGGCCGGACACCAGGAAGGTGCAGCCGACGAAGAGCAGCAGGGTGACCACGATCAGGGCCGTGTTCTTCTGCACGCCGAAGAGCAGGTCCAGCACGGTGAGCATGGCGAACGCGCCGCTGACCGCGTTGATGGTCTCCCAGCCCCAGCGGGCGACCCAGATCAGGGCGCCGGGGAAGAGGTTGCCGCGCTGGCCGAACACGGCCCGCGAGAGGGCCATGCCGGGGGCGCCGCCGCGCTTGCCGGCGATCGAGATCAGGCCGACGAGCCCGTACGAGACGACGGGCGCGGCGACCGCGACGACGAGCACCTGCCAGATGTTGAGCTTGTTGAAGATCACCAGGCCCGCGCCCATGGTCAGCAGCAGCACGCTGATGTTGGCGGCGACCCAGGTGGGCACGAGCTCGCGGACCCGGCCGCTGCGCTCGCCGTCCGGCACGGGCTCGAGGCCGCGGGTCTCGACCGACGTCTCGGCGGTCGTCTCGGGCGGCGTCTGTATCGCGCCTTCGGCGGGCTCGGCGGGCATGCGGTACTCCGGGTGGGCAGGGCGTACAGGAATCCGCCCATCATCGTAGATGTACCGGCAAGTCCACAAATGGAGGCTTACGGCCTGGTCGCAAGCGCCGGAAACGGGGGTCCGGGGCAGCCGTGGCCGATACTGGACGGGTTATGGACATCCTCATCCTTGCTGTAGTCATCGCCCTGGTCGCGGTCGGCGTGATCAGCGGGCTCGTGGTCGGCAGCCGCAAGAAGAAGCAGCTGCCGCCCCCGGCGCCGCCCAGCACACCGACCATCACTGCCCCGCCCGCCGAACCGCAGGTGGGGGAGGACGCCGTAGAGACGGCGGAAGAGCCCCGCCGCACCATCGAGGAGGTCGGCCTCCCCGAAGCGGAGGCTGCGGCTCCCGAGGCGCCCGCCGTCGTCGCCGAGCCCGAGGCTCCGGCCGCCCCCGAGATCGAGGTGCCCGAGCCCACCGCCGGCCGCCTGGTCCGGCTGCGCGCCCGCCTCGCCCGGTCGCAGAACTCGCTCGGCAAGGGGCTGCTCACGCTGCTCTCGCGCGAGCACCTCGACGAGGACACCTGGGAGGAGATCGAGGAGACCCTCCTGATCGCCGACGTCGGTGTCGTGCCGACGCAGGAGCTCGTGGACCGGCTCCGCGAGCGGGTCAAGGTGCTCGGCACCCGTACCCCCGCGGACCTGCGCGCCCTGCTCAAGGAGGAGCTGCTGACCCTGGTCGGCACCGACTTCGACCGCGCGGTGAAGACCGAGAGCGGCGTGGACACCCCGGGCGTCGTGATGGTCGTGGGGGTCAACGGCACCGGCAAGACCACCACCACCGGCAAGCTGGCCCGCGTGCTCGTCGCCGACGGCCGCTCCGTGGTGCTCGGCGCCGCGGACACCTTCCGTGCCGCTGCCGCCGACCAGCTCCAGACCTGGGGCGAGCGGGTCGGCGCGCGCACCGTGCGCGGCCCCGAGGGCGGCGACCCGGCCTCGATCGCCTACGACGCGGTCAAGGAGGGCATCGCCGAGGGCGCCGACGTGGTGCTCATCGACACCGCCGGCCGCCTGCACACCAAGACCGGCCTCATGGACGAGCTCGGCAAGGTCAAGCGCGTCGTCGAGAAGCACGGCCCGCTGGACGAGGTCCTGCTGGTCCTGGACGCCACCACCGGGCAGAACGGCCTGACCCAGGCCCGTGTCTTCGCCGAGGTCGTGGCCATCACCGGCATCGTGCTGACCAAGCTCGACGGCACCGCCAAGGGCGGCATCGTCGTCGCCGTCCAGCGCGAGCTCGGCGTCCCGGTCAAGCTCATCGGCCTCGGCGAGGGCCCCGACGACCTGGCGCCCTTCGAGCCGGAGGCGTTCGTGGACGCCCTGATCGGCGACTGAGCGCAGACGCCACGCAGCGCACGCAGTTCGCAGTACCCAGGGCAGCGCCCCCGCATTCCGGCCGGAACGCGGGGGCGCTGCCGTGCGTATGCGTACTAGCGCCGCAGGCGGTGGCAGATGTACGCGAGGGTGCCGAGCAGCAGCCGGGCCTGCGGCGGGCCGCCCGCGGAGTCGAGCGTCGGCGGGCGCAGCCAGCCGACCGGGCCGAGGCCCGCGTGGTCGGAGGGCGGGGCGGTCAGGAAGGCGCCGGCGCCCAGGGCGCGCAGGTCGAGGTCGGCGTCGTCCCAGCCCATCCGGTACAGCAGCTGCGGCAGCTCGGCGGCCGCGCCGGGGGCGACGAAGAACTGGGCCCGGCCGTCCGGGGTCGCGGTGACCGGCCCGAGCGGCAGGCCCATCCGCTCGAGGCGGACCAGCGCGCGGCGCCCGGCCTCCTCGGAGACCTCGATGACGTCGAAGGTGCGGCCCACGGGGAGCAGGACCGCGGCGCCCGGGTACCCGCCCCAGGTCTCGGTGACCTCGTCGAGGGTGGCGCCGGCCGGGACGGTCGGAGCGAGGGGCAGCGGATGCGCCCCCGGAGCGCTGCACTTCGCACGACCGCAGGAGCAGTCGCGGGCGGGGGCCGCGGCGCGGGCGCCGGGGACCACGTCCCAGCCCCACAGCCCGGTGTACTCCGCGACCGCCGTGCACTCCGACGTCCGGCCGCGGCGCCGCGAGCCGGAACGGAACTCCTTGGTGCTGCGGCTGCCGCCGATCGTGAAGCCCATGCCCATGCCCCCTCCAACGGGTCGGACGCGCCGGTGGTTACGACGTCGGCGGGACGGGATGCGGGGCCGGGTGCGAGCCCGGTGTCCCGAGGGGCCACCCGGCGCACTCCTCGCCGCGTGCGCCCCCGGTGCACTCCCGTCCAACCGATCGTTTTCGCCTCGGTGTCAAGTGAATCGCGCCTGGCCGGTGGCTAGTTCATTCGAAGGGGTGGCGAATGGTGGCGTTTCTGGAATCGACCTCGCGGCAGGGGTGATCGTAGGATTACTTTCAGTGCACCAAACCCCGGAGGCGGGCCGTCCGTGGTTATGCCGGAGGCAACTTGTGGAGGACCTGTGAAGGTCCGTGGCGGCGCTCGCCGCCCCAGCCAGGGTTTCGTAGTGAAGAGGCTGAGCGGATGGGGGCGTTCCAGTGAGCGGCAACGACGCAAGCGGAACGAGCGAGGAGCCGGAGGCCCCGGGCTCTGCGGTCCGCAATGAGCAACTGACGTCCTGGTTCGTCCGCAGCGGCTGGTCGAAGGGCGAACTCGCCCGCCAGGTGAACCGGCGGGCCCGTCAGATGGGCGCCCACCACATCAGCACGGACACCTCCCGGGTGCGCCGCTGGCTCGATGGCGAGCAGCCCCGCGAGCCCGTCCCGCGGATCCTGTCCGAGCTGTTCTCCGAGCGGTTCGGCTCCGTCGTCGCCATCGAGCAGCTCGGGCTGCGCACCGCCCACCAGACGCCCTCCGTCTCCGGCGTCGACCTGCCCTGGGCCGGCCCGCAGACCGTCGAGCTGCTCGGGGAGTTCTCCCGCAGCGACCTGATGCTGGCCCGCCGCGGATTCCTGGGGACCTCCCTCGCCCTCTCCGCCGGCCCCGCCCTCATCGAGCCCATGCAGCGCTGGCTCGTCCCGGTCCCCGCCGCCGACCCGGGCCCCCGCGAGGCGGGAGCGGCCGGAGCCCTCAGCGGCCACCGCCCGCCGCGGCTCTCCGAACCGGAACTCGGCCTCCTCGAAGCCACCACCGTGATGTTCCGCCAGTGGGACGCCCAGTGCGGCGGCGGACTGCGCCGCAAGGCCGTCGTGGGCCAGCTGCACGAGGTCACCGACCTGCTCCAGGAGAACCACCCGGCGCCCGTCATGAAGCGGCTCTTCAAGGTCGCCGCGGAACTCGCCGAACTGGCCGGCTGGATGAGCTACGACATCGGCCTGCACCCCACCGCGCAGAAGTACTTCGTCCTCGCGCTGCACGCCGCCAAGGAGGGCGGGGACAAGCCGCTGGGCTCGTACATCCTCTCCAGCATGAGCCGCCAGATGATCCACCTGGGCCGCCCCGAGGACGCCCTGGAACTCATCCACCTCGCCCAGTACGGCAGCCGCGACTGCGCCGGCCCGCGCACCCAGGCCATGCTGTATGCGATGGAGGCCCGCGCCTACGCCAACATGGGCCAGCCCAGCCGCTGCAAGCGGGCCGTCCGGATGGCCGAGGACACCTTCTCGGACGTCGCCTTCGGCGGCGAGCCCGAGCCCGACTGGATCCGCTTCTTCTCCGAGGCCGAGCTCAACGGCGAGAACTCCCACTCGTACCGCGACCTGGCCTACGTGGCCGGGCGCAGCCCCATGTACGCCTCCCTCGCCGAACCCGTGATGCAGCGGGCCGTGGAGCTCTTCGAGAAGGACGACGAGCACCAGCGCTCGTACGCCCTCAACCTCATCGGCATGGCCACCGTGCACCTGATCCAGCGCGAGCCCGAGCAGGCCACCGTCCTCGTAGGCCGAGCCCTCGACGTGGCCGGAAAGGTGCGGTCCGAAAGGGTGAACACGCGGCTGCGCAAGACCGTCGACACCGCCGCCCGTGAGTACGGCGACGTCGCCGACGTGGTCCGGCTGACCGACCAGCTCGCCTCCCGGCTCCCCGAAGCCGCGGAGGCCGTCTGACGGCCCGAGCGGCCGCCCCCAAGGCCCCGGCCGCGGCAGTCACCCCGTGAAGCCCGATCAGGCTCCCCCAGCCAGGTCCCCCGGGTCACTGCCGCGGCCGGCCCACCTCTTCTGCGCCTGAACCGGCGCCGCTCCCGCGGAGGTGGTTGCCCGCCGTCGTGGTTCCTCGATCGACGGTCGCCGTGTTCATCGTGCTGTAACAGCCCGGACGCCTTCGTCATCGGTGCGAAACACCGAGCGGCGCCGCCGGAAACCGGCCTGCGCGAATCTCAGGGTCAATAACCGGCCAGCCCCCAGGCCCCACCCCCCAGGCCTTACGCCTTGCGCCGCTCAGGTTTCACGATCGCCCGCACGCGAACGTACCGACGACGAGGAGACGCCGATGGCATCAGCCATCACGACCCTCGCCGCAGACGCCCCGACGCTGTCTGCTGCGAACACCGGGTTCATGCTCATCTGCTCCGCCCTGGTCATGCTGATGACCCCGGGACTCGCCTTCTTCTACGGAGGCATGGTCCGCGTCAAGAGCAGCCTCAACATGCTGATGATGAGCTTCATCAGCCTCGGGATCGTCACGATCCTCTGGGTCCTCTACGGCTTCAGCCTCGCCTTCGGCGCGGACTCCGGCGGCTTCATCGGCTGGTCCTCCGACTACGTCGGCCTCAGCGGCATCGGCATCACCGAGCTGTGGGACGGCTACACCATCCCGGTCTACGTCTTCGCCGTCTTCCAGCTGATGTTCGCCGTCATCACCCCCGCCCTGATCAGCGGCGCCCTGGCCGACCGCGTGAAGTTCAGCGCCTGGGCCCTGTTCACCGCCCTGTGGGTCACCGTCGTCTACTTCCCCGTCGCCCACTGGGTCTGGGGCGCCGGCGGCTGGCTCTTCGAGCTCGGCGTCATCGACTTCGCGGGCGGCACCGCCGTCCACATCAACGCCGGAGCCGCGGCCCTCGGCGTCATCCTGGTCATCGGCAAGCGCGTCGGCTTCAAGAAGGACCCGATGCGCCCGCACAGCCTCCCGCTCGTGATGCTCGGCGCCGGTCTGCTCTGGTTCGGCTGGTTCGGCTTCAACGCCGGCTCCTGGCTCGGCAACGACGACGGCGTGGGCGCGGTCATGTTCGTCAACACCCAGGTCGCCACCGCCGCCGCCATGCTCGCCTGGCTCGGCTACGAGAAGCTGCGCCACGGCTCCTTCACCACCCTCGGCGCCGCCTCCGGCGCGGTCGCGGGCCTCGTCGCCATCACCCCCTCCGGCGGCTCCTGCTCCCCGCTCGGCGCGATCGCCATCGGCGCCATCGCCGGTGTCGTCTGCGCCATGGCCGTCGGCCTCAAGTACAGGTTCGGCTTCGACGACTCCCTCGACGTGGTCGGCGTCCACCTCGTCGGCGGTGTGATCGGCTCGCTGCTCGTCGGCCTCTTCGCCACCGGCGGGGTCCAGTCCGACGTGGCCGGCCTCTTCTACGGCGGCGGCCTGGAGCAGCTCGGCAAGCAGGCCATCGGGGTCTTCTCGGTCCTCGCCTACTCTCTCGTCGTGTCCGCGGTCCTCGCCTTCCTCCTCGACAAGACGATCGGGATGCGGGTCACCGAGGACGACGAGGTCTCCGGCATCGACCAGGTCGAGCACGCCGAGACCGCCTACGACTTCAGCGGAGCCGGCGGCGGCGCCTCCTCCCGGAGCACCGCCACCCCCGTCCCCGTTGCCGCCGCGAGCAAGAAGGTTGACGCATGAAGCTGATCACCGCGATCGTCAAGCCGCACCGGCTGGACGAGATCAAGGACGCCCTCCAGCGGTTCGGGGTCCAGGGGCTCACGGTCTCCGAGGCCAGCGGCTACGGCCGCCAGCGCGGCCACACCGAGGTCTACCGCGGCGCCGAGTACACCGTGGACCTCGTACCGAAGATCCGCATCGAGGTGGTCGTCGAGGACGACGACGCCGAATCGGTGATGGAGGTCCTCGTCAAGAGCGCCCGCACCGGCAAGATCGGTGACGGCAAGGTGTGGAGCGTCCCCGTGGACTCGGTCATCCGGGTCCGCACCGGCGAGCGCGGCGCTGAAGCGCTCTAGGCGACGGGAGCTCCTGGGTGACGAGCGTCGAGCAGACCACGACGGGTGATTCCGGCGATCCGTCCGGCTCGGGACCCAGCGGGTACGCCGCGGCCCGGCTGCGACTCCTCCAGGAGGAGTCGCGGTCCGGGCCTTCGCGGCGTTCCGCGCTGGCCGCGCTGACCGACGGCTGGCTGAACGCCCTGTTCACCACGGCCCAGCGGGAGACCGGGGTGCGGGGCGCCACCCTCGTCGCCGTCGGCGGCTACGGGCGCGCCGAACTCTCCCCGCGCAGCGACCTCGACCTGCTGCTGCTCCACGACGGCAAGGCGGAGCCGCGGGCGCTCGGCGCGCTGGCCGACCGGATCTGGTACCCGGTGTGGGACCTGGGCGTGGCCCTCGACCACTCGGTGCGGACCCCGGCCGAGGCCCGCAGGACCGCCGCCGAGGACCTCAAGGTGCACCTGGGTCTGCTGGACGCCCGGCCGGTCGCGGGCGACGCGGGCCTGCTCGCGGGCCTGCGCACCTCCGTCCTGGCCGACTGGCGCAACCAGGCCGCCAAACGGCTCCCGCAGCTGCACTCCCTGTGCCGGGAGCGGGCCGAGCGGGCCGGGGAGCTCCGCTTCCTGCTGGAGCCCGACCTCAAGGAGGCCCGGGGCGGGCTCCGCGACGCCACCGCACTGCGGGCGGTCGCCGCGTCCTGGCTGGCCGACGCCCCGCGCGAGGGGCTGGCCGAGGCCCGGCGGCGGCTGCTGGACGCGCGCGACGCCCTGCACCTGGTGACGGGCCGGGCGACCGACCGGCTCGCGCTCCAGGAACAGGACCAGGTCGCCGCCCAGCTGGGCCTGCTCGACGCGGACGCGCTGCTGCGCGAGGTGTACGAGGCCGCGCGGGTCGTCGCGTACGCGGGTGACGTGACCTGGCGCGAGGTCGGGCGGGTCCTTCGGGCCCGGGCGGCCCGGCCGAGGCTGCGCGGGCTGCTGGGGACGCGGGGGGCCGCGGCAGCCGAGCGCGCGCCGCTCGCCGAGGGGGTCGTGGAATCGGACGGCGAGGCCGTCCTGGCCCTGGCGGCCCGGCCCGACCGGGACCCGGTGCTGGCGCTGCGGTTCGGCGCCGCGGCCGCGCAGGCCGGACTGCCGGTGTCGCTGCACGCCGTACGCCGGCTCGCTGCGCAGGCGAAGCCGCTGCCCGTGCCGTGGCCCGCGGAGGCGCGCGAACAGCTGCTGACGCTGCTGGGGGCGGGGGAGCCGACGGTGGCGGTCTGGGAGGCCCTGGAAGCCGAGGGGCTGATCACCCGGCTGCTGCCCGACTGGGAACGGGTGCGGTGCCGGCCGCAGCGCAACCCCGTGCACACCTGGACGGTGGACCGGCACCTGGTCGAGACGGCGGTGCGCGCCTCGGCCCTGACCCGCCGGGTGAGCCGCCCCGACCTGCTGCTGATGGCCGCCCTGCTGCACGACATCGGCAAGGGCTGGCCGGGGGACCACTCGGTGGCGGGCGAGACGATCGCCCGCGACGTGGCCGTACGGGTGGGCTTCGACGCGGAGGACGCCGCCGTGCTGGGGGTGCTCGTACGGCACCACCTGCTGCTGATCGACACCGCGACGCGGCGCGACCTGGACGACCCGGCGACGGTCCGGTCGGTCGCGGAGGCCGTGGGATCGCTCGGCACGCTGGAGATACTGCACGCGCTCACCGAGGCGGACGCCCTGGCCACCGGGCCCGCGGCGTGGAGCACGTGGCGGGGCTCGCTGGTGGCGGACCTCGTGGCACGGGTCGCGTCGGTCCTGGGCGGGGCCGCGCCCGCCGCCGCGGAGCCGGCCATCCCGACGGCGGAGCAGGAACGCCTCGCGGTGGAGGCGCTGCGCACCCGGGAGCCGGTCCTGGCGCTGCACGCACGCCAGGAGGAGGACGACGCGGTCGGAGTCGAGCTGGTCGTGGCGGTCCCGGACCAGCCGGGCGTCCTCCCGGCGGTCGCCGGGGTGCTGGCGCTGCACCGGCTCACGGTCCGCGCCGCGGACCTGCGCTCGGTGGAGCTGCCGGATCTGGCGGGCGAGGTGCTGGTGCTCCGCTGGCGGGTGGCCGCGGAGTACGGGGCCCTGCCGGAGGCCGCACGGCTCCGGACGGACCTGGTCCGGGCGCTGGACGGCTCGCTGGACGTCCCGGCGAAGCTGGCGGACCGCGAGGCGGCGTACCCGCGGCGGCGCGGGGTGGTCCCGCCGCCGCCCCGGGTCACGGTGGTCCCGGACGTCTCCTCCCTGGCCACGGTCCTGGAGGTCCGGGCCCCGGACGCGGTGGGCCTGCTGCACCGGATCGGGCGCGCGCTGGAATCGTCCGGGGTCCGTGTCCGCAGCGCGCACGTCTCGACCCTCGGCGCCAATGCCGTGGACTCCCTGTACGTGGTCGACGCCGACGGCAAACCCCTGCCGTGGCCGGCGGCCTCGGCCATGGCCGCCGCCCTGGAGGCCGCCCTCCGCTGACCCGGGATCCGCAGGACCCGGGGCCCGCCCTGCGGACCCCGGGTCCTCGCCCGCCGTACGGGCCGTGCGAGCCCCGCCGGCGTGTGGGGCCGCAGCCGGTCGGCGGGGGTGGGCGGGGCGGCGGGCCGTACCGGGAACGGGCGGGTCCCCGGACAGGGGAAGGGCCCGATACCCTGGGGGGCGACCACACGCCCCCGACCCGAGGAATCGCGACCACCGTGTTCGATACGCTTTCCGACCGCCTCAGCGCGACCTTCAAGTCCCTCCGGGGCAAGGGCCGCCTCTCCGAGCAGGACATCGACGCTGCGGCGCGGGAAATCCGTATCGCCCTCCTCGAGGCCGACGTCGCCCTGCCCGTCGTCCGCTCCTTCATCGCGAACGTCAAGGAGCGCGCCCGCGGCGAAGAGGTCTCCAAGGCCCTGAACCCGGGCCAGCAGGTCCTCAAGATCGTCAACGACGAGCTCGTCTCGATCCTCGGCGGCGAGACCCGGCGCCTGCGCTTCGCCAAGACCGCGCCCACCGTGATCATGCTCGCCGGTCTCCAGGGTGCCGGTAAGACCACCCTCGCCGGAAAGCTCGGCCTCTGGCTCAAGGGCCAGGGCCACTCCCCGCTGCTCGTCGCCTGCGACCTCCAGCGCCCCAACGCCGTCAACCAGCTCAGCGTCGTCGCCGAGCGCGCCGGCGTCGCGGTCTACGCGCCCGCCCCCGGCAACGGCGTCGGCGACCCGGTGCAGGTGGCCAAGGACTCCATCGAGTACGCCCGCACCAAGCAGTACGACATCGTCATCGTCGACACCGCCGGCCGCCTCGGCATCGACGCGGAGCTGATGCAGCAGGCCGCGGACATCCGCGACGCCGTCAGCCCCGACGAGATCCTCTTCGTCGTCGACGCCATGATCGGCCAGGACGCGGTCAACACCGCCGAGGCCTTCCGCGACGGCGTCGGCTTCGACGGCGTCGTGCTCTCCAAGCTCGACGGCGACGCCCGCGGCGGTGCCGCGCTCTCCATCGCGCACGTCACCGGCAAGCAGATCATGTTCGCCTCGAACGGCGAGAAGCTCGACGAGTTCGACGCGTTCCACCCCGACCGCATGGCGGGCCGGATCCTCGACATGGGTGACATGCTCACCCTCATCGAGCAGGCCGAGAAGACCTTCAGCCAGGCCGAGGCCGAGAAGATGGCGGCCAAGCTGGCGAAGGGGCCCAAGGAGTTCACGCTCGACGACTTCCTGGCCCAGATGGAGCAGGTCCGCAAGATGGGCTCCATCTCCAAGCTGCTCGGCATGCTGCCCGGCATGGGCCAGATCAAGGACCAGATCAACAACATCGACGAGCGCGACGTCGACCGCACGGCCGCGATCATCAAGTCGATGACCCCGGCCGAGCGCCACGACCCGCACATCATCAACGGCTCGCGCCGCGCCCGTATCGCCAAGGGCTCCGGTGTCGAGGTCAGCGCCGTCAAGAACCTCGTCGAGCGCTTCTTCGAGGCCCGCAAGATGATGTCCCGTATGGCCCAGGGCGGCGGGATGCCCGGCATGCCGGGCATCCCGGGCATGGGCGGCGGCCCCGGCCGGCAGAAGAAGCAGGTCAAGCAGGCCAAGGGCAAGCGCAAGAG
This sequence comes from Streptomyces sp. NPDC002209, assembly GCF_042890265.1. NCBI lineage: Bacteria > Bacillati > Actinomycetota > Actinomycetes > Kitasatosporales > Streptomycetaceae > Streptomyces > Streptomyces sp. NPDC002209. The sequence goes on from NZ_JBIARX010000002.1 coordinate 504,984, forward strand.
CGGCAACCCGATGAAGCGCAAGGAAGAGGAGGCGGCGGCAGCTGCCCGCCGCGAGCAGGGCCCGCAGAGCGCCCCGCCCGCCACCGGCAGCCCGTTCGGCCTTCCCGCCGCGGGCCAGTCCGGCCAGGACTTCGACCTCCCGGACGAGTTCAAGAAGTTCATGAAGTAACGCGCGCGCCAAGCGCGGCCGCATGAGGAAGGGCCCCTGCCGGATGATCCGGCAGGGGCCCTTCCGTGTACGCTCCGCGGGCGCAATGGTGCGTTATATCCCTTATGGTCGGCCACGAGGACGGCAGTAAGGAGGCCACGTGCCCAGCCCCACCCCCGTACCGCCTCGCGAGCGCGCCGACACGCCCTGGCGCTCCGAGGGCGCGCCGCCCGCACCGCCGCCCAAGCGGAGGATGCCCGGGGGCTGGCGCGGGCTGATCCTCGCCGCCCTGATCGTCTTCCTGATCACCAACGTGGTCCTGTCGTTCTTCAACGAGGGCGACGAGCCGACCGTCTCGTACACGGAGTTCAGCAAGCAGGTCGCCGACGGCAACGTCTCGAAGATCTACTCCAAGGGCGACGCCATCCAGGGCGAGCTGAAGAACAAGCAGCCGCTGCCCGACGGCGGCAAGGGCGACTACACGAAGTTCGTCACCCAGCGCCCGGCCTTCGCCGACGACCAGCTGTGGGCGAACCTCACCCGGCACGACGTCGTCGTCACGGCCTCCCCGGTCGTCGTGCAGCGCAGCTTCCTGGCCAATCTGCTGATCTCCCTGGCGCCGATGCTGCTGCTGGTCCTCCTGTGGGTGGTCATCGCCCGCCGCATGGGCTCGGCCATGGGCGGCGTCGGCGCGCTGGGCCGCAAGCAGCCGCCCAGGCCCGTGGAGCTGGAGGGCGGCAGGCGCACCACGTTCGCCGACGTGGCCGGCATCGACGAGGTCAAGGGCGAGCTCAACGACGTCGTGGACTTCCTCAAGAACCCGCAGCAGTACCGGGCCCTGGGCGCCCGGATGCCCGGCGGGGTCCTGCTGGCCGGACCGCCCGGCACGGGCAAGACCCTGCTGGCGCGGGCGGTGGCGGGCGAGGCCGGGGTGCCGTTCTTCTCCGCCTCCGCCTCCGAGTTCATCGAGATGATCGTCGGCGTGGGCGCCTCCCGGGTCCGCGAACTCTTCTCCGAGGCGCGCAAAGTGGCGCCCTCGATCGTCTTCATCGACGAGATCGACACCATCGGCCGGGCCCGCGGCGGCGGCGCCGCCATGGGCGGCCACGACGAGCGCGAACAGACCCTGAACCAGATCCTGACCGAGATGGACGGCTTCTCCGGCTCGGAGGGCGTGGTCGTCCTCGCCGCCACCAACCGGCCCGACGTGCTGGACCCCGCGCTCACCCGCCCCGGCCGCTTCGACCGCACGGTGTCGGTCTCCCCGCCCGACCGGGCCGGCCGCGAGGCCATCCTGCGGATCCACACCCGGGACATCCCCCTCGCCGCCGACGTGGACCTCGACCGGGTGGCCCGCACCACCCCCGGCATGACGGGCGCGGACCTCGCCAACCTGGCCAACGAAGCCGCCCTGCTCGCGGTGAAGCGCAAGCAGGGCCAGGTCACCCAGGCGGACTTCATGGACGCCCTGGAGAAGGTCCAGCTGGGCGCGGCGCGTGCGCTGGTCATGCCCGAGGAGGAACGCCGCCGCACGGCCTACCACGAGAGCGGCCACGCCCTGCTGGGCATGCTGCAGCCGGGCGCCGACCCCGTCCGCAAGATCACGATCGTGCCCCGCGGCCGGGCGCTCGGCGTCACCCTCTCGACCCCGGACGCGGACCGCTACTCCTACACGGAGGACTACCTCCGCGGCCGGATCATCGGCGCGCTGGGCGGCATGGCGGCCGAGCACGTCGTGTTCGACGTCATCACCACGGGCGCGGAGAACGACCTGGAACAGGTCACCAACCTCGCCCGCGGCATGGTCGGCCGCTGGGGCATGAGCGAGCGCGTCGGCCGCCTCACCGCGATCCCGGCGGACGCGCAGAGCCCGTACGGCCTGCTGGCGGCCCCCGCCACGCTGGACGCGGTGGACCACGAGATGCGGCGGATCGTCGACGAGTGCTACGTGGAGGCGTGCCGGCTGCTGCGCGAACACCGTCCGAAACTCGACGCCCTGACCGAGGCCCTGCTGGCGAACGAGACCCTGGACGAGCCGGCCGCCTACGAGGCCGCGGGCATCCCCCGCCTGTCGAAGTAGCGGCGCGCAGGCCCTCCGCGCCCGCGGCCGTGCCCGCGCCCCCGCCCGCGGCTACGGCACGCGGGCGATCACGTAGCGGAAGATGTTCGGCAGCCAGACGCTGCCGTCGGGCCGCTCGTACGGGTGAAGGGCCTCCGTGAGCTCCTTCTCGACCTGGGCCGGATCCGAGGAGGACTCGTACAGCCCCGCCGACAGCAGCCCCCGTACCGCGCTGTCCACGTCCGCGTACCCGAAGGGGCAGAACACCCGGCCCGATCCGTCGGGCGAGAGCCCGGCCCGCGCCACCGCCGCGTCCAGATCCTGCGGCGCGGGTCCGCCGCCCAGGACCGCGGGCACCGTGCACCGCTCCGCCGGGCCCCAGTCGGCCAGCACCACCGCCCCGCCCCGCCGGACCGCCGGCAGGGCCGCGGCCAGGGCCGCCTCGGACGGCGAGAAGGCCAGCAGCACGTCGTACGGCCGCGCGGCGGCCGGCGGGGCCGGGACCACCTCCAGCAGCCGCTCACGCGCCAGTTCCCGCCGCGCCGGATCCGCCTCCACCCCCGTGGTGACGGCGCCCCGCCCCGCGGCCAGCAGCAGGGCCAGCCCGGACCCGCAGTCCAGGCCGAGCAGCCGGTCGCCCGGCCCGACCTCCAGCCGTTCGTAGACCGCCTCGTACAGCGGTACCAGCATCCGTTCCTGGATCTCCGCCCAGTCCCGGGCGACGAGCGTCGCCGTCGGCGTCGGTGTCATCGAAAGAGCGCTCCTGATTCCTTGTCGCCCCCTTGCCCCCGTTGCCAGAGAACTCCCCATTCGCCCCCGCGTCCAGAGGAGTGCGCCACCCGATTCACGCATCGAGTGCCCGGCGCCGTACCATTCGCGCCATGGCAAAGGCACCCGTTCTCACCCCCCAGGCGGAGGATTTCCCCCGCTGGTACCAGGATCTGATCAACAAGGCCGAGCTGGCCGACAACGGTCCGGTACGCGGCACCATGGTCATCCGGCCGTACGGCTACGGCCTGTGGGAGCGGATGCAGCAGGAGATGGACGCGCGCATCAAGGACGCGGGCGCCCAGAACGCGTACTTCCCGCTGTTCATCCCGCAGTCGTACCTGACGCGCGAGGCCGAGCACGTCGAGGGCTTCGCCCCCGAGCTCGCCGTCGTCACGCACGGCGGCGGCAAGGAGCTGGAAGAGCCGGTCGTCGTCCGGCCCACCTCCGAGACGATCATCAACGACTACTTCTCCAAGTGGGTGCAGAGCTACCGCGACCTGCCCCTGCTGATCAACCAGTGGGCCAACGTCGTCCGCTGGGAGATGCGTCCGCGCGTCTTCCTCCGTACGAGTGAGTTCCTCTGGCAGGAGGGCCACACGGCCCACGCCACGTACGAGGACGCCCGCGACTACGCCGCCCGCATCCACACGGACGTGTACGGCGACTTCATGACGAACGTGCTCGGCATCGACGTCGTGCTCGGCCGCAAGACCGCCAAGGAGCGCTTCGCCGGAGCCATCAACACCCTCACCCTCGAGGGCATGATGGGCGACGGCAAGGCGCTGCAGCTGGGCACCAGCCACGAGCTCGGCACCAACTTCGCCAAGGCCTTCAACACGCAGTACCTGTCGAAGGAAGGCAAGCAGGAGCTCGTCTGGCAGACCTCGTGGGGAGTCTCGACCCGCATGGTCGGCGGCCTGATCATGTCCCACGGCGACGACAACGGCCTGCGCGTCCCGCCGCGCCTGGCCCACGTCCAGGTCGTCGTCATGGCGATCAAGGGCGACGAGGCCGTCACCAAGGTCCGCGAGCTCGGCGCGCAGCTGAAGGCCGCCGGCCTGCGCGTGCACGTCGACGACCGCGTCGACACCCCCTTCGGCCGCCGCGCCGTGGACTGGGAGCTCAAGGGCGTACCGGTCCGCATCGAGATCGGCCCCCGCGACCTGGAGGCCGGCACCGCGATGCTGGCCCGCCGGATCCCGGGCGGCAAGGAGCCCGTGCAGATCGACGCGCTCGCCGACCTGCTGCCCAAGGTGCTCGACGAGGACCAGGCGCAGCTGCTGCGCGAGTCCCGCGAGCGCCGCCTGGCCCGCACCTCCGACGTCTCCACCATCGAGGAGGCCGCCGAGGCCGCCATCGCCGGCGGCTGGGCGCGGATCCCGTGGGCGGACCTCGGCCCCGAGGGCGAGGCCAAGCTGGGCGAGCAGGCCGTGTCCGTGCGCTGCCTGATCGCCGAGGACGGGTCGGTTCCGGAGGCGGACGACGCCCCCGGTACGCTCGCCATCGTCGCGCGCTCGTACTGACCGCCCCTGACTGACCACCGACCCGCCCCGGCGCACGGCACGAGCCGCGCGCCGGGGCGGGTTCGTGTCGGTCTGGTCGTCGTTACGTACCGACTCCTCCTGAGATCGGCGCACCCGTCCTCGTCGGGACGCATCAGACTGAACTGACTGGTACGTGCAAAAAATTTGGAATGGCCCGGAATCGGAACACCGGGGCACTCCGGCTCGTTGTCACGACGTGAGCACGACACCACCTGTTCTCGCCGCAGAGCTGGCGCAGGCGTGGGCCGACATTCAGCGGTACCACCCCGAGCTGCCTGACCTTGCCGCGCCCGAGTCCCTGATCGGAGAGTCCTCGTCCGCCTGCGGCGCCGAGCTCTCCTTCGAGCGACTGCTGCACGAGGCAGTCCACGGCATCGCCGCCGCCCGCGGAGTGCGCGACACCTCGCGGGCAGGCCGCTACCACAACCGCAGATTCCTCGCGATCGCCGAGGAGATGGGGCTGGACCACTCCGACGAGCCGCATGCCAGCAGCGGCTTCTCCCTGGTCTCGCTCAATCCCGAGGCGAAGAAGCGCTACCGCCCCACCATCGAGCGGCTCCAGCGCGCGCTGAAGGCGCACACGGCCGCGACCGCAGCCGACACCAAGCGCAGCTTCCGCGGGCCGGCCGCCCGGCACGGCTCCTCGGGTGGCGGTGTCCGCGTCAAGGCGGTCTGCGACTGCGGGCGCAACGTGCGGGTGGTCCCCTCCGTGCTGGCCCAGGCGCCGATCGTGTGCGGCGGCTGCATGAAGCCGTTCCGCATCCCCGAGGTCGCCGTCTCGGTCGCCGCCTCCTGAGCCCGCGGCCCCGGGCCGTACGGCGGTGACGGACGGGCGGAGTGCCTGCGCGTGCCTCTGCAGGGCGGGGGCGGCCCGGTGGTGCGCGGTCGCGCGCCCCTGATCGCCGCTCCCCGCGAGAAGCGCCGCAGGCATGTGGCACAATGGCTAGCTGTACTCGACAGTCGCATAGGACCCCTCTCTCCTCCGGCTGACGCGTCCATCGGGCACCCGAGTACCGCAACCCCACGTGGCATCTCATGTGCCCAACCACGTCAAGTTCAGGAGACACCACTCCAGTGGCAGTCAAGATCAAGCTCAAGCGCCTCGGCAAGATTCGCCAGCCGCACTACCGCATCGTCGTCGCCGACTCGCGCACCCGCCGCGATGGTCGTGCGATCGAGGAGATCGGTCTGTACCACCCGACGTACAACCCGTCGCGCATCGAGGTCAACGCCGAGCGTGCGCAGTACTGGCTGTCGGTCGGCGCCCAGCCCACCGAGGCTGTGCTCGCCATCCTGAAGCTGACCGGTGACTGGCAGGCGCACAAGGGCCTCCCGGCCCCCGCGCCGCTGCTGCAGCCGGAGACGAAGGAGAGCAAGCGTCGCTCCTTCGACGAGTTCGCCAAGGCCCTCGAGGGCATCGGCGAGACCAAGGGCGAGGCCATCACGCAGAAGGCGAAGAAGGCCGACAAGAAGGCGGACGAGGCTGAGGCCGCCGCCGAGTCGACCGAGGCCTGATCATGCTCGAGGAGGCTCTTGAGCACCTCGTAAAGGGCATTGTGGACAACCCCGACGAAGTGCAGGTCGCCTCGCGCAACCTGCGTCGTGGGCAGGTGCTCGAGGTCCGGGTCCACCCGGACGACCTCGGGAAGGTGATCGGCCGCAACGGCCGCACCGCGCGTGCCCTGCGTACCGTCGTGGGTGCCATCGGCGGCCGGGGGATCCGCGTCGACCTCGTCGACGTGGACCAGGTCCGCTGAGACTTGGTTCATCGAGAACGTGAATCACCGGCACGGGCCGGGGAGGGCGATCGTTGCCCACCCCGGCCCGAGTCGTTTTCGCCCATGGCGAGAGCAGCCATCAATGGGGCAACCACGACGGAGAGGTACCACCGCCTCCGCGCGAGCGGCGGCGGTTCGGTCGCAAAAAGGGGAACGAAGTGGAGCTGGTAGTCGCGCGGATCGGCCGCGCCCACGGGATCAAGGGTGAGGTCACCGTCGAGGTGCGGACCGACGAGCCGGAGCTGCGGCTCTCGCCCGGTGCCGTGCTGCGGACCGATCCGGCTTCGGCGGGTCCGCTGACCATCGAGACGGGCCGCGTGCACAGCGGGAGGCTGCTGCTGCGCTTCGCCGGCGTCAAGGACCGCACCGGCGCCGAGGCGCTGCGCAACATCCTGCTGATCGCCGAAGTGGACCCGGCGGAGCTTCCCGAAGAAGAAGACGAGTACTACGACCACCAGCTCATGGACCTGGACGTGGTGCTGGAGGACGGCACGGAGATCGGCCGGATCACCGAGATCTCCCACCTGCCCTCGCAGGACCTCTTCATCGTCGAGCGCCCCGACGGCACCGAGGTGATGATCCCCTTCGTCGAGGAGATCGTCGCCGAGATCGACCTGGAGGAGCAGCGCTGCGTCATCACGCCGCCGCCCGGGCTGATCGACGACCGGGCCGAGATCGTCTCCACGCGTGACAACGGGGCCGAGGCCGGGGAAGAAGCCTGATGCGTCTCGACGTCGTCACGATCTTCCCCGAGTACCTGGAGCCGCTGAACGTCTCCCTCGTCGGCAAGGCGAGGGCCCGCGGGCAGCTCGACGTACACGTCCACGACCTGCGGGACTGGACGTACGACCGGCACAACACGGTCGACGACACCCCGTACGGCGGCGGTCCCGGCATGGTCATGAAGACCGAGCCGTGGGGCGAGGCCCTCGACCAGGCGCTGGCCGACGGATACGAGTCGGGTGCGCACGGGCCGGTCATGGTCGTTCCCACGCCCAGCGGCCGCCCGTTCACCCAGGAGCTCGCCGTCGAGCTGTCCGAGCGGCCCTGGCTGATCTTCACGCCGGCCCGGTACGAGGGCATCGACCGCCGGGTCATGGACGAGTACGCCACGCGGATGCCGGTCTACGAGGTCTCCATCGGCGACTACGTGCTGGCGGGCGGCGAGGCCGCCGTCCTGGTGGTCACCGAGGCCGTGGCCCGGCTGCTGCCCGGAGTGCTCGGCAACGCCGAATCGCACCGCGACGACTCCTTCGCGCCCGGCGAGATGGAGAACCTGCTGGAGGGGCCGGTCTACACGAAGCCCCCGCAGTGGCGCGGCCGGGGCATCCCCGACGTGCTGCTCAGCGGTCACCACGGGAAGATCGCCCGCTGGCGCCGGGACGAGGCGCTGCGCAGGACCGCGCAGAACCGCCCCGACCTCATCGAGCGCTGCGAGGCCTCCGCCTTCGACAAGAAGGACCGCGAGACGCTGAGCATCCTGGGCTGGCGGCCCGACGCCGACGGCCGATTTTGGCGTAGGCCGCAGGCCGTGGAAGAATAGGCGGCTGCTGTGTGCTCGCGTACGCCCCTGCCACAGGGGGACAGTCGTCCGCAGAGTGACCCGGCTCCCGAATTCTCTACGGAAATCCGCACCGGCGGCCTGTGGCGTCGTGCGAAGAAAGCAGACGAAGAACATGTCTCACCTGCTCGATGGCGTCAACGCCGCCTCGATCCGCTCCGACGTCCCGGCCTTCCGCCCGGGTGACACGATCAACGTGCACGTCCGCGTCATCGAGGGCAACCGCTCCCGTATCCAGCAGTTCAAGGGCGTTGTCATCCGTCGCCAGGGCTCTGGCGTCTCCGAGACCTTCACCGTTCGCAAGGTCTCCTTCAGCGTCGGCGTGGAGCGCACCTTCCCGGTGAACTCCCCGATCTTCGAGAAGATCGAGCTCGTCACCCGCGGTGACGTGCGTCGCGCCAAGCTGTACTTCCTCCGTGAGCTCCGCGGCAAGGCCGCGAAGATCAAGGAGAAGCGCGACCGCTGATCTCCTCTCCGGGTTTCGGGGGCGGCCGGATAGGCTCGCCACCGATGGACACCGAAGCAGAGCTCACACAGCGCGGCCACTCCTCCCCCGAGACGGGGGAGGGGCGGCCGCGTTTTGCGTTGTGGGGACGCCGTGCGCGTCCCGGGTGGCGCGCGTTCCTGACCTGGAGGCGGGCCGGGGTGCTCGGCGTGCTCTGCACGACCTTCCTGCTGCTGATCAGCAATTTCGTCGTACAGCCCTTCCTGATCCCGAGCCGGTCGATGGAGCCGACGCTCCAGGTCGGGGACCGGGTGCTGGTGAACAAGCTGGCGTACCGTTTCGGCGACCGGCCGAAGCGCGGGGACGTGGTGGTCTTCGACGGCACGGGGTCCTTCGTACCGGAGCGCGAAGAGGGCAACCCGATCGGCGAGGCCCTGCACGGCGCGGCCTCCGCGCTCGGGATCGGCGAGCCGTCCGACACCGACTTCGTGAAGCGGGTGGTGGGCGTCGGCGGGGACGACGTGGTGTGCTGTGACGCCGGCGGGCGGATCAAGGTGAACGGCGTCCCGCTGGAGGAGCCGTACCTGTACCCCGGCGACACGCCCTCGAAGGTGCCCTTCCGGATCGTCGTACCGCTTGGGACCCTGTGGGTCATGGGTGATCATCGTTCCCAGTCCCGGGACTCCCGGGACCACCTGGGGGAGCCGGGCGGGGGGATGGTGCCGGTGGAGAAGGTGATCGGGCGGGCCGACCGGATCGGCTGGCCGATTTCGCGCTGGGGCTCCCATGGGTAGCCGGGGCCGCCCCAGGGGCGGCCGGGCCCCCGAACCGGAGCCGGATCCGGAGCCCAGGCGCGCCCCCCAGCCCCCGCGCAAGCCCGAATTCTGGCGTGCGCCCGAGACTCCGGGAGGCCCCCGGCCCCGGCAGGAGCCCGAGCCCGCCGCGGAGCCCGAGCGCCCGGTGCGGGAGCGCGGGCCGCGGCGGGGGACCACGGCGCGACCCGTCGCGGCGGAGGGCGGCGGCCGCGCCGAGCGGCGCCGGCTGGCCCGCCGGGTCAAGCGGCGCAGGCGCACCCGCCGGGTGGGCGAGGTGCCGCTGCTGATCATCGTGGCGCTGTGCATAGCGCTCGTCCTCAAGACCTTCCTGGTGCAGGCCTTCTTCATCCCGTCCGGGTCCATGGAGCAGACGATCCGGATCGGCGACCGGGTGCTGGTCGACAAGCTGACCCCGTGGTTCGGCTCCAAGATCGAGCGCGGCGACGTCGTCGTGTTCAAGGATCCCGGCGGCTGGCTCAAGGGCGAGGCCGCGCGCCCGGCCCCCGACCCGGTCGGCGTGAAACAGATCAAGGAGACGCTGACCTTCATCGGCCTGCTGCCCTCCGCCGACGAGCAGGACCTGATCAAGCGGGTCATCGCCGTCGGCGGCGACACCGTCATGTGCTGTGACGCCAAGGGCCGCGTCACCGTCAACGGCGCGCCCCTCGATGAGCCGTACGTGAGCCCCGGCAACGCCCCGTCCGAAATCAGGTTCGAGGTGCAGGTGCCCCCGGGGCGGCTCTTCGTCATGGGCGACCACCGGGCGAACTCGGCCGACTCCCGCTTCCACCTCGACGAGGCCTTCGACGGCACCATCGCCGAGGACGGCGTCGTGGGGCAGGCCGTCGTCATCGCCTGGCCGTTCGACCACTGGCGCAAGCTCGAACAGCCCGCGACCTTCCGGACGGTGCCCGATCCGGCACCGAGCGGGCGACGCGGCCGCCGTGGGCGCCGACGTCGGCCGTCGTTCGCATAGTGTGTCCTCGGTCTCCCGCGCCTTAGGGAACTCCCGCTCGTTAAGGGAGGGGAGGGCCCGTGCCCGATTCGGCGCGGGCGGCGACTTGCGAGTGAGGAGTGGATGTGGGGGATGTGGCAGTAGGCGCGCGATCCGGACGCGACGAAGGCGAGGAGCGGCCGGACGAAGCCGAGCGCGAGGCCGAGGACGGTGGTGCCGAGGCGCGCCCGCACCGCTCGTTCTGGAAGGAGCTCCCGCTCCTCATCGGCATCGCCCTGCTGCTGGCCCTGCTGATCAAGACCTTCCTGGTGCAGGCGTTCTCGATCCCGTCCGACTCGATGCAGAACACCCTGCAGCGCGGCGACCGGGTGCTCGTGGACAAGCTGACCCCGTGGTTCGGCTCCGAGCCCGAGCGCGGCGAGGTCGTGGTCTTCCACGACCCCGCGAGCTGGCTGGCCGGGGAGCCCACCCCGGAGCCCAACTTCGCGCAGCAGATCCTGAGCAAGATCGGCCTGATGCCCGACGCGGCCGAGAAGGACCTGATCAAGCGGACCATCGCCATCGGCGGTGACACGGTCGAGTGCAAGAAGGGGGGACCGGTCGTCGTCAACGGCAAGCCGCTGGACGAGCCGTACATCTACCCCGGCAACACCCCGTGCGACGACGCTCCGTTCGGCCCGCTCACCGTGCCCAAGGGCAAGATCTGGGTGATGGGCGACCACCGGCAGAACTCGCAGGACTCCCGCTACCACATGCAGGATTCCACCCAGGGCTTCGTGCCGGTGGAGAAGGTCGTCGGGCGGGCCGTGGTGGTGGCGTGGCCGATCACCCGCTGGTCGACGCTGCCCATCCCGGACACGTTCGACCAGCCGGGCATCGGGAACCAGACCAAGGCGACCGCGATGGGTCTCGACGCCGCCGGCCTGGCTCCGGTCGGGCTCGGTCCGGCCGCGGTGGGCCTCGTCGGAGCGGTTCCGGTCGTGATGTGGCGCCGGCGGAGGCTGACCAGCGGGACTACCGGCAGGTAGGGTGCCGCCCAGGTCGTCGATCCCGGAAGTGTGGGGGCGCTGCAATGGGCGGAACGCAGGAAAGCGGTACCGAAGGAATACGCGGTGGCAAGGACGGCCGCGGCGGTCTCGGCAATGTGCTGTCGGGAGTCGCCGTGGCCGTCGGCTTTGTGCTCTTCCTGGGCGCCTTCGTCTGGGGGGCGCTCGTCTACCAGCCGTACACGGTGCCGACCGACTCGATGATGCCGACGGTGAATCCCGGCGACCGGGTGCTCGCACAGCGGATCGACGGCGGCGAGGTGCGGCGCGGCGACGTGGTCGTGTTCACCGACTCCACGTGGAGTGACTCGCCGATGGTCAAGCGGGTCGTCGGCATCGGCGGCGACACCGTGAAGTGCTGCGGCGAGGGCGGCCGGCTCACCGTGAACGGCAAGGAGCTCGACGAGCCCTACATCGAGCACACCAAGCCCGAAGCGGCCGCCACGGGTACGGGCACCGGCACGGGCACCAGTACTGATGCCGGCACGGGCCTGGGCGTGGCCTCCGACACCCCGTTCGAGGTGACGGTGCCCGAGGGCAACCTCTTCCTGCTGGGCGACCGGCGGTCCGCCTCGCTCGACTCCCGCGCCCACCTCCAGGAGGCCGGCCAGGGCACCGTGGCCCGCTCGGCGGTGCACGCCCGGGTCGACGCCCTCGCCTGGCCCTCGATGACGATGCTCGAGCGGCCCGGCACCTACGCCTCCCTGCCCGGCGGGACCTCGAAGCCGGGGCCGCTGCGCCTCCAGCTGGCCGCGGTGGTGGCCGGAGCCGCCCTGGTGGTGCTGGGGGCCGCGTACGGGCCCGTCGTACGGGTCCTGGGGCGCGGGCGGCGGCGGGAGCCGGTCGGTGCCCGCTGAAGCGGCCGCCGGGCACGGCCCCCGCAAGGTGTCACGGGTGATCCTGCTGGACCCCGCGGACCGGATCCTGCTGCTGCACGGCTTCGAGCCGGACGACCCCGCCGACCAGTGGTGGTTCACCCCGGGCGGCGGACTCGAGGGCGGCGAGAGCCGGGAGCAGGCCGCGCTGCGGGAGCTCGCCGAGGAAACCGGGATCACCGAGGTGGAACTGGGTCCGGTGCTGTGGCAGCGGTACTGCTCCTTCCCGTTCGACGGGCGGCGCTGGGAGCAGGACGAGTGGTACTACCTGGCCCGGACCACCCAGACGCGCACCGAGATGGGCGGGCTCACCGAGCTGGAGCGCCGCAGCGTCACCGGTGCCAGGTGGTGGACCTCCGAGGAACTTCTCGCGGCCCGTGAGACGGTGTACCCGACCAGACTCGCCGAGCTGCTCCGTACGCTGCTCGACGACGGTCCTCCGGGTGCGCCGGTGGTCCTGGCCCCGGAAATCGTTTAGGGGCGCAGGGGCCTGGCGCACAATAGGGGGACGCACGGCTGAAGGGGAACATGCCATGAGCGCCGAGGACCTCGAGAAGTACGAGACCGAGATGGAGCTGAAGCTCTATCGCGAGTACCGCGACGTCGTCGGGCTGTTCAAGTACGTGATCGAGACGGAACGTCGGTTCTACCTCACGAACGACTACGAGATGCAGGTGCACTCGGTCCAGGGGGAGGTGTTCTTCGAGGTCACGATGGCCGACGCCTGGGTGTGGGACATGTACCGGCCTGCGCGTTTCGTCAAGCAGGTGCGGGTGCTGACCTTCAAGGACGTGAACATCGAGGAGCTCAACAAGAGCGACCTCGAACTGCCCGGCAGCTGATTCCCCTCACCCGGAAGGGTGACGGGGCCGTCCACAACGGCCGGGTTGTCCACCAAGATCCACAAGGTGGGCGGGGGCGCGGGATCGTCGGTGCCGGAGGTGGTGCCGGATGAACGCGAAGGGCGTGGCACAGCAGGCATTGGGGCGGTACGGCGAGGAGCTCGCGGCGCGGCGGCTGGCCGAGGCCGGGATGACCGTGATCGCGCGGAACTGGCGGTGCCGCAGCGGGGAGATCGACATCGTCGCGCGGGACGGGGACGCCCTCGCCGTGTGCGAGGTCAAGACCCGCCGGGCGGGTGAGTTCGAGCATCCCATGGCCGCCGTCCGCCCCGGCAAGGCCGAGCGATTGCGCCGGCTCGCCGGCCGATGGCTCGCCGACCACGGCGGACCACCCGCGGGCGGGGTGCGCATCGACCTCGTGGGAGTCCTGCTGCCGCGGCGCGGTGCGCCCGTGGTGGAGCACGTCCGGGGGGTGGCGTGATGGGTTTCGCACGGGCCTGTTCGGTCGCCCTGGTGGGGGTCGACGGCGTGGTGGTGGAGGTCCAGGCCGACCTGGAGCCCGGGCTCGCCGCCTTCACCCTGGTGGGGCTGCCCGACAAGACCCTGGTCGAGAGCCGGGACCGGGTGCGGGCCGCCGTCGTGAACTCGGGCGCCGCATGGCCGCAGAAGAAGCTCACCGTCGGGCTCAGTCCGGCCTCCGTACCGAAATCCGGCGCCGGCTTCGACCTGGCCGTCGCGGCCGCGGTGCTGGGCGCCGCCGAGCTGGTCGACCCCGCTGCGATCGCCGACCTGGTGCTCATCGGGGAACTGGGGCTGGACGGCCGGGTGCGGCCGGTGCGGGGCATCCTGCCGGCGGTCCTCGCCGCAGCGGATGCCGGGTACCGGAACGTGGTGGTTCCGCAGCAGTGCGCGGCCGAGGCCATGCTCGTGCCCGACGTCTGCGTGCTCGGCGTGCGCAGCCTGAGCCAGCTGATCGCCGTCCTCACCGACGGGGAGGTCCCCGAGGAGGAGGCACCGGGTCCCCAGGGGCGGCCGGACCCGATGCTGGCCGGACTCGTGGTCCCCGGCGCCGGGCTCGGCACCGGGATCTCCCGGCGCCCGCCCGGGGAGGGAGAGTCCGCGGACTTCCCCGACCTCTCCGACGTCGCCGGGCAGCACGGCGCCCGCCGGGCCCTGGAAGTGGCGGCCACCGGGGGCCACCACCTCTTCCTCAGCGGGCCTCCGGGAGCCGGCAAGACGATGCTGGCCGAGCGGATCCCCTGGATCCTGCCACCGCTCTCCCGGCAGGACTCCCTGGAGGTCACGGCCGTCCACTCGGTCGCCGGGATCCTGCCGCCCGGCGAACCGCTGGTCGTCCGGCCCCCGTACTGCGCGCCCCACCATTCGGCGACGATGCAGTCCCTGGTGGGCGGCGGGGCGGGGGTGCCCCGTCCGGGGGCCGTCTCCCTGGCCCACCGGGGCGTGCTCTTCCTGGACGAGGCCGCCGAGTTCAGCACCAAGGCGCTGGACGCGCTGCGCCAGCCCCTCGAATCGGGGCACGTGGTCATCGCCAGAGCCGCCGGGGTGGTCCGGCTTCCGGCCGGATTCCTGATGGTGCTCGCGGCGAACCCCTGCCCCTGCGGGCGGCACACCCTGCTCGGCGCCGGGTGCGAATGCCCGGCGTCCGTGATCCGGCGCTACCAGGCGCGGCTGTCCGGGCCCCTGCTGGACCGCGTGGACCTGCGGGTGGAGGTCGAGCCGGTCACCCGGTCCGACCTGCTGGGGCGCGGCGGCCGCGGGGAGGCCACGGCGGCCGTCGCCGACCGGGTGCGCGAGGCCCGGGAGCGCGCCGCGGCCCGGCTCGCCGACACCCCGTGGCGGCTCAACGCCGAGGTGCCCGGGCACGAGCTGCGCACGCGCTGGCAGGCGGCCCCCGGAGCGCTGGCCCAGGCCGAGCGGGACCTCGAGCGCGGGCTGCTCACCGCCCGCGGGCTGGACCGGGTGCTCCGCGTCGCCTGGACCGTGGCCGACCTGCGGGGCCGGGACCGCCCGGAGGCCCTGGACGTGGCCGTTGCCCTGGAACTGCGGACCGGCATCGCCCGTGGCGCGGCCCTGGCCATGGGAGCCGGATCATGAACCCCACCGCCGTGCCCGAGCCGCCGACCGCACCCGAGCCGGGCACCGGGTCCGACACAGGCGCCGGGTCCGACACAAGCACCCGGTCCGACACGGCCACCGGGTCCGGGACAGCCGCCGCCGGGTGCGATGCGGAGCTGTTGGCGCGGGCTGCGCTGACCCGGGTGCTGGAGCCCGGCGACGAGCACGGCGGGCGGTGGCTGCGCGAACACGGCGCCGTCGGGCTGATACGGCTGCTGACCGGCCCGGCCGCCGGGGCGGCGGCCCTGACCGGGGTGGGGGAGGGGCGGCTCGCCGGATACCGCAGACGGGCAGCGCTCGCCGACCCGCGGCGGGATCTGGCGACCGCGGCCCGCGGCGGCGGCCGGTTCATCTGCCCCGGCTCGGCGCAGTGGCCGACCCAGCTCGACGACCTCGGCGACGCCCGGCCCGTCGGGCTCTGGCTGCGGGGCAGACCGGACCTGCGGACCTGGGCGC
This sequence comes from Streptomyces sp. NPDC002209, assembly GCF_042890265.1. Taxonomy (NCBI): domain Bacteria; kingdom Bacillati; phylum Actinomycetota; class Actinomycetes; order Kitasatosporales; family Streptomycetaceae; genus Streptomyces; species Streptomyces sp. NPDC002209. Next base: position 520,415 of record NZ_JBIARX010000002.1, read on the forward strand.
TGCGCTCCGTCGCCGTGGTCGGGGCCCGGGCCTGCACCCCGTACGGCGCGCACATGGCCCAGACGCTGGCCGCCGGGCTCGCCGAGCGGGGCTGGGTGGTGGTCTCCGGGGCCGCGTACGGGGTCGATGCCGCGGCCCACCGTGGGGCGCTGGCCTCGGGCGGCGCCACGGCCGCGGTGCTCGCCTGCGGAGTGGACATCGCCTATCCCCGCGGTCATGCCGGGCTGCTCGGCCGGATCGCCGAACAGGGGCTGGTGCTGGGCGAGCTGCCGCCCGGCAGCCACCCGACCCCCAGCCGGTTCGTCCTGCGCAACCGGGTCATCGCCGCGCTCACCCGGGGCACCGTGGTGGTCGAGGCGGCCCACCGCAGCGGCTCCCTGGTCACGGCCCGGCGGGCCCAGCAGCTCGGGCGGTTCACCATGGGCATCCCCGGACCGGCCACCAGCGGGCTCTCCGGCGGAGTGCACGAACTGCTGCGCGGCGAGGCCGTGCTCGTCACCGACGCCGCGGAAGTGGTCGAGCTGGTCGGAGGCATGGGTGAACTGGCTCCCGAGCGGCGCGGCCCGGTGCTCGCCCGGGACCTGCTGGACCGGGAGACCGCCCGTGTGCTCGAAGCGGTCCCGGCCGGGCGGCTCGCCCGCGCCGACGAAGTGGCCCTCGCGGCGGGCACCGACACCGATGAAGTCATCGGCAGACTGTACGAACTTCACTCTCTGGGGTTCGTCGAACGGCAGGGCGAGGGCTGGCAGTTGACCACACAATCACCTGAAGGAGGCACACAAACCGGCGGCACCCGGCGAGGCGGTCGTTGACCTGGGGTGTTCCGGTGAAAGAGTGAAGCCGATGAGAGACGCGGTCTTCCCGATGGCAGCCGCCGGGACCGAGCGCCAGGCGCCGGTCCCGGGTCTCCCGCGCGAGTCACGACGCCCCGGTGCCCATGCGCGATCCCGTACTCTTCGCGCACCGCGACACTTCCGTCACGCTACGCTCCCAAGGAATCCGGCTCCGGCAAAGGCGAAGCATGCCCCAGCACACCTCAGGGTCTGACCGCGCTGCGGTGCCCCCCGCTGCCCGCGGCAGCGTGCGGACCACCGCGCCCTCGTCCCTCGAGGTGCTGTGGCGCTCGTACAAGGAGAGCGGTGACGAGCGGCTGCGGGAGCAGCTGATCCTGCACTACTCGCCCCTGGTGAAGTACGTGGCCGGCCGGGTCAGCGTGGGCCTGCCGCCCAATGTGGAACAGGCCGACTTCGTCTCCTCGGGGGTGTTCGGACTGATCGACGCCATCGAGAAGTTCGACATCGAGCGGTCCATCAAGTTCGAGACGTACGCGATCACCCGGATCCGGGGCGCGATGATCGACGAGCTGCGGGCGCTGGACTGGATCCCGCGCTCGGTGCGGCAGAAGGCCCGGGCCGTGGAGCGGGCCTACGCCACGCTGGAGGCCCAGCTGCGCCGCACCCCGACCGAGCACGAGGTCGCCGGCGAGATGGGCATCGGCGTGGAGGAACTCCACGCCGTGTTCAGCCAGTTGTCGCTCGCCAACGTGGTCGCCCTGGAGGAGCTGCTGCACGTCGGCGGGGAGGGCGGCGACCGCCTCTCGCTGATGGACACCCTGGAGGACACCGCCGCCGACAACCCGGTCGAAGTGGCCGAGGACCGTGAGCTGCGCAGGCTCCTGGCCCGGGCCATCAACACCCTGCCGGAGCGGGAGAAGACCGTGGTGACGCTGTACTACTACGAGGGCCTCACGCTCGCCGAGATCGGCAACGTACTGGGCGTCACGGAGAGCCGGGTCAGCCAGATCCACACCAAGTCGGTGCTCCAACTGCGGGCCAAGCTGGCGGATGTCGGCCGGTGAGCTTGCGCCACCTCCGTAGAGTGGACGGGTGCCCAGGATTCGAGCGGCCTCCGTGGCCGAGCACCGGTCGATGCAGCGCGGCGCCCTGCTGGACGCTGCGCGCTCCCTGTTGTCCGAAGGCGGGACGGAAGCGCTGACCTTCCCCGCCCTGGCGGAGCGCACCGGCCTCGCCCGGTCCTCCGTGTACGAGTACTTCCGCTCCCGCGCGGCCGTGGTCGAAGAGCTGTGCGCCGTGGACTTCCCCGTCTGGGCCGCCGAGATCGAGGCGGCGATGGAGCAGGCGCAGTCTCCGGAGGCGAAGGTCGAGGCCTACGTGCGCAGCCAGCTGGGCCTGGTCGGAGACCGGCGGCACCGGGCGGTGGTGGCGATCTCGGCCAGTGAGCTGGACGCGGGCGCGCGGGAGAAGATCCGTGCCGCGCACGGGGGGCTCGTGGCGATGATCGTGGAGGCGCTCGGCGCCCTGGGGCACGAGCAGCCCCGGCTCGCCGCGATGCTGCTGCAGGGGGTCGTGGATGCCGCGGTGCGGCGCATCGAGCTCGGCGCCGCCGAGGATCCCGCAGTGGTGACGGAGGCGGCCGTGGCCATGGCCCTGCGGGGTGTGCAGGGCTGAGGCCCCCGGGCCCCGGCCCCGTGTCTCAGACGCCGGCGGCCCCGAGCGGCAGGAGTCTCGGTGTGGGGCGCGGGAGGACCGTCAGGGGGTTCAGGTACGCGGTGCCGGACAGGAGGCCCCAGTGGAGGCAGGGCCTCCCGCAGTGCGTCCCTTCCGTGAGGACGGCGACCACCTGGCCCGCCGTGACCTCCTCGCCCTCCGCGACCAGCGGCCGCACCGGTTCGTACGTGGTGCGCAGGCCGCCCGGGAGCGTGAGCGAGAGGACCCCGCGGCCGGCGACCGGGCCCGCGTAGTGCACCCGGCCCGGCCCGACCGCACGGAGCTCCGCGCCCACCGGGGCCGCCAGGTCCACCCCGCGGTGCCCCGCCGCGTACGGGGTCGGGGGCGGATCCCACCAGCGGGCCACCACCAGTGGGGGCGGCAGCGGCCGGGCCCCCGGTACGAGGGCCTGGGTCAGGGTCAGCAGCAGCGTGATCAGCAGTGTCGTCATGCCGTCCAGGTTGCCGACACCTCGCGCAGCGTGACCGCGCCTGTGGACGGACGGCCGGGTGTGGACAACGGCGTCACCTGGCATACCGCCCGGTCCCGTACACTTCTTACGGCGATCCGGGTCACCGGGTCGACTTCGCACGCCCCAGCACCAGCCGCTCAGGCCGGGTGGAAGCGTCTCTCGGTCCCCTTGTCGGGGGCAGGACGCGGTGGGGCGTCAGGAACCAAACCGAGAAACCAAGGAGATGGCCATGGCCGTCGTTACGATGCGGGAGCTGCTGGAAAGCGGCGTCCACTTCGGTCACCAGACCCGTCGCTGGAACCCGAAGATGAAGCGCTTCATCTTCACCGAGCGCAACGGCATCTACATCATCGACCTGCTCCAGTCGCTGTCGTACATCGACCGCGCCTACGAGTTCGTCAAGGAGACCGTTGCCCACGGCGGCTCCATCATGTTCGTCGGTACCAAGAAGCAGGCCCAGGAGGCCATCGCCGAGCAGGCGACGCGCGTTGGTATGCCGTACGTCAACCAGCGCTGGCTGGGTGGCATGCTCACCAACTTCTCCACCGTCTACAAGCGCCTCCAGCGTCTGAAGGAGCTTGAGGCGATCGACTTCGAGGACGTCGCCGCCTCGGGTCTCACCAAGAAGGAGCTCCTGGTCCTCTCCCGCGAGAAGACCAAGCTGGAGAAGACCCTCGGTGGTATCCGCGAGATGTCGAAGGTTCCCAGCGCCGTCTGGATCGTCGACACCAAGAAGGAGCACATCGCCGTCGGTGAGGCGCGCAAGCTCCACATCCCGGTCGTCGCGATCCTCGACACCAACTGCGACCCCGACGAGGTCGACTACAAGATCCCGGGCAACGACGACGCGATCCGTTCCGTCACCCTGCTCACCCGCGTGATCGCCGACGCCGTCGCCGAGGGCCTCATCGCCCGCTCCGGTGCTGCGACCGGTGACTCGAAGCCGGGCGAGAAGGCCGCCGCCGAGCCGCTCGCCGAGTGGGAGCGCGACCTGCTCGAGGGCGAGAAGAAGGCCGACGACGCCGAGGCCGCTCCGGCCGAGGCCGCTGTCGAGGCCCCGGCCGCCGAGGCTGTCGAGGCCCCGGCCGCCGACGCCGAGCAGGCCTGACCCACTGAGAGCGCCCGGCGTTCACGCGCCGGGCACTCACAGCACGGACGATGACGGCGGGGGAGCCGCGCCTGGGGCGCGGCGCCTCCGCCGTTCACCCGTAGATCTACGACTTCGAGAGAGAATCACAGACTCATGGCGAACTACACCGCCGCTGACGTCAAGAAGCTCCGCGAGCTCACCGGCGCCGGCATGCTGGACTGCAAGAACGCGCTCGTGGACGCCGACGGCGACGTCGAGAAGGCCCAGGAGGCCCTCCGCATCAAGGGTCAGAAGGGCGTCGCCAAGCGCGAGGGCCGTTCTGCCGAGAACGGTGCCGTCGTCTCCCTCATCGCCGACGACAACACCTCCGGTGTCATCGTCGAGCTGAAGTGCGAGACGGACTTCGTCGCCAAGGGCGAGAAGTTCCTGGCCGTCGCCAACCAGCTGGCCGCGCACGTCGCCGCCACCTCCCCGGCCGACATCGAGGCGCTGCTCGCGTCCGAGATCGAGCCCGGCAAGACCGTCACCGCCTTCGTCGACGAGGCGAACGCGAACCTCGGCGAGAAGATCGTCCTGGACCGCTTCGCGCAGTTCACCGGCGGTTACGTCACGGCGTACATGCACCGCACGATGCCCGACCTGCCGTTCCAGATCGGCGTCCTGGTCGAGCTCGACAAGGAGAACGCCGAGGTCGCCCGCGGCGTCGCGCAGCACATCGCCGCGTTCGCCCCGCAGTGGCTGTCCGCCGAGGACGTCCCGGCCGAGAAGGTCGAGTCCGAGCGCCGCATCGCCGAAGAGGTCACCCGCCAGGAGGGCAAGCCCGAGGCTGCCATCGCGAAGATCGTCGAGGGTCGCGTCAACGGCTTCTTCAAGGACGCCACGCTGCTCGGCCAGGCCTACGCCCTGGACAACAAGAAGTCCGTCCAGAAGGTCCTGGACGAGGCCGGTGTCACCCTGAAGCGCTTCTCGCGCATCAAGGTCGGCATCTGAGTCCGTCCGTACACGACGGACACCGGACCCCGGTAGGGTCTGAAGCAGTCGTCCGCCCGCGCGCGGAACGACCGCAGATCTGACGAGGAGGCCATTGCCGTAGAGGGAACCGCGAGGACCCACCGGCAATGGCCTTCTTCGTATGTGCACGAGGAGATCTCCATGAATCAGGGCGTGGACCCCCACACCGCTTCCGACGACAAGAGCGACCACGACAAGAAGGGCCGCCGCTTCATGCTGAAGCTGTCGGGCGAAGCCTTCTCCGGTGGTGGAGGACTGGGCGTCGACCCCGACGTCGTCCATGCCATCGCGCGCGAAATCGCCGCGGTGGTCCGTGACGGCGCGGAGATCGCCGTCGTGATCGGCGGCGGAAACTTCTTCCGCGGCGCCGAACTGCAGCAGCGGGGCATGGACCGTGCGCGGTCCGACTACATGGGCATGCTCGGCACCGTCATGAACTGCCTCGCCCTCCAGGACTTCCTGGAGAAGGAAGGCATCGACTCCCGCGTGCAGACCGCCATCACCATGGGCCAGGTGGCGGAGCCGTACATCCCGCTGCGCGCCGTACGCCACCTGGAGAAGGGCCGCGTCGTCATCTTCGGCGCCGGCATGGGCATGCCGTACTTCTCCACCGACACCACGGCCGCCCAGCGCGCCCTGGAGATCGACGCCGAGGCCCTGCTCATGGGCAAGAACGGCGTCGACGGGGTCTACGACTCCGACCCGAAGAAGAACCCCGACGCGGTGAAGTTCGACGCGCTGGAGTACGGCGAGGTGCTCTCCCGCGACCTCAAGGTCGCCGATGCCACCGCCATCACGCTGTGCCGCGACAACAAGCTGCCGATCCTGGTCTTCGAGCTGCTCGCCGAGGGCAATATCGCCCGCGCCGTCAAGGGTGAGAAGATCGGCACGCTCGTGAGCGACCAGGGCACCCGGGCCTGAGCGTCCCGACGCCGGGCCCGGCCCCCCGGGCCGAGCCCGCCCCGCCCGCCTGAACCATCCAAATCTGACATGCAGGAGCACGTGGTGATCGAAGAAATCCTCCTCGAGGCCGAGGAGAAGATGGAGAAGGCCGTCGTCGTCGCCAAGGAAGACTTCGCCGCGATCCGCACCGGTCGTGCGCACCCGGCGATGTTCAACAAGATCGTGGCGGACTACTACGGCGCCATCACGCCCATCAACCAGCTCGCGTCCTTCTCGGTGCCCGAGCCGCGCATGGCGATCGTGACCCCGTTCGACAAGAGCGCCCTGCGCAACATCGAGCAGGCCATCCGCGACTCCGACCTGGGCGTCAACCCCAGCAACGACGGCAATATCATCCGGGTGACCTTCCCCGAGCTGACGCAGGACCGCCGCAAGGAGTACATCAAGGTCGCGCGCACCAAGGCCGAGGACTCCAAGGTCTCGATCCGCTCCATCCGCCGCAAGGCGAAGGACGCCCTCGACAAGCTCGTCAAGGACAAGGAGTCCGGCGAGGACGAGGTGCGCCGCGCGGAGAAGGAGCTCGACGACACCACCGCGAAGTACGTCGCGCAGGTCGACGAGCTGCTCAAGCACAAGGAAGCCGAGCTCCTCGAGGTCTGATGAACGACTCTCCCTGGGCCACGGAGCAGGTTCCGGCGGGTCCCGCATACGATGCGCTGGTGGGCCCGCACACTCGGCCCATGCCCATCGTGCCCGATGCCGCCGGCCGTGACTTCGACGACCGGGAAGCACGCGATCGGGGGGCCGCCGCCGACGGCGGCCCCCCGTTCCGCGCCGAGACGCCGCCGCAGGAGCCCATGCCCAGCCCCCCGCCTCCGCCCTCGCAGGCACCGCAGGACGCCTCGCCCCCGCCGCAGAAGAAGCGGGCGGGGCGAGACCTGCGTGCCGCCATAGGGGTCGGCGTCGGCCTCGGTGCGGTGATCTTCGCTTCGCTGTTCATCGTGAAGGCGGTCTTCGTCGGCGTCATCGTCGTCGCGGTCGTCGTGGGCCTGTGGGAGCTCACCTCCCGGCTCCAGGAGAAGAAGGGCATCAAGGCGCCGCTCGTCCCGCTCGCGGTCGGCGGCGCCGCCATGGTCATCGCCGGATACGTCCGCGGGGCCGAGGGTGCCTGGGTGGCCATGGCCCTGACCGCGCTGGCGGTCCTGGTCTGGCGGATGACCGAACCGCCCGAGGACTACCTCAAGGACGTCACCGCGGGCGTCTTCGCGGCGTTCTACGTGCCGTTCCTGGCCACCTTCGTCGCGATGCTGCTCACCGCCGACGACGGTCCGGAGCGCGTGGTCACCTTCCTGCTGCTGACCGTGGTCAGCGACACCGGGGCCTACGCGGTGGGCTGGCGCTTCGGCAAGCACAAGCTGGCGCCGCGCATCAGCCCCGGCAAGACCCGCGAGGGACTGTTCGGCGCGGTGGCCTTCGCGATGGCGGCCGGCGCGCTGTGCATGGAGTTCCTGATCGACGGGGGCGCCTGGTGGCAGGGCCTGCTGCTCGGTCTCGCCGTCGCGGTCAGCGCCACGCTGGGCGACCTCGGCGAGTCGATGATCAAGCGGGACCTGGGCATCAAGGACATGGGCACGCTGCTGCCGGGCCACGGCGGCATCATGGACCGGCTCGACTCCCTGCTGCCGACCGCCCCGGTGGTGTGGCTGCTGCTGGCGGCCTTCGTCGGCACGGGCTGAAACCCGCTCCGCGGGTTCCGGCCGGCGGGCGGTTCACCAGGGGACCCCGCCGAGCCGGGCCGACGTACGTACGAAGGCTTCGGGTGGGTCCGGGCGGTTACTCTTGAAAGGCGCGCTGCTTCTGCGGCGCGCCTTTCGTCTTACGAGGAGTACCTGCCATGGCCCGCCCCGTTCCGGGAGAGCTCACCTTCGTCGCCCCTCGCGGAGCCAAGAAGCCGCCCCGGCACCTTGCCGACCTCACGCCCGAGGAGCGGCGCGAGGCGGTCGCCGCGATCGGTGAGAAGCCCTTCCGGGCCAAGCAGCTCTCGCAGCACTACTTCGCCCGGTACGCGCACGACCCGGCCGAGTGGACCGACATTCCGGCGGGCTCCCGCGAGAAGCTCCAGCAGGAGCTGCTCCCCGAGCTGATGAACGTCATCCGGCACATCTCGTGCGACGACGACACCACCCGCAAGACCCTGTGGAAGCTGCACGACGGCACGCTCGTCGAGTCCGTGCTGATGCGCTACCCCGACCGGGTCACCATGTGCATCTCCTCGCAGGCCGGCTGCGGCATGAACTGCCCGTTCTGCGCCACCGGCCAGGCGGGCCTGGACCGCAACCTGTCCACGGCCGAGATCGTCCACCAGATCGTCGACGGCATGCGCGCGCTGCGCGACGGCGAGGTCCCCGGCGGACCGGCCCGGCTGTCCAACATCGTCTTCATGGGCATGGGCGAGCCGCTGGCCAACTACAAGCGGGTCGTCGGCGCCATCCGCCGCCTCACCGACCCCGAGCCCGACGGCCTGGGCCTGTCGCAGCGCGGCATCACCGTCTCCACCGTCGGCCTGGTCCCGGCGATGCTCCGGTTCGCCGACGAGGGCTTCAAGTGCCGCCTCGCGGTCTCGCTGCACGCGCCGGACGACGAGCTGCGCGACACCCTCGTCCCCGTGAACACCCGCTGGAAGGTCCGTGAGGTCCTCGACGCGGCGTGGGAGTACGCCGAGAAGTCCGGCCGCCGGATCTCCATCGAGTACGCGCTGATCCGCGACATCAACGACCAGGCCTGGCGCGGCGACCTGCTGGGCCGACTACTCAAGGGCAAGCGTGTCCACGTCAACCTGATCCCGTTGAACCCGACGCCGGGCTCGAAGTGGACCGCCTCGCGTCCCGAGGACGAGAAGGCCTTCGTCGAGGCCATCGCCCGCCACGGCGTGCCGGTGACCGTCCGTGACACCCGCGGCCAGGAAATCGACGGCGCGTGCGGCCAGCTCGCGGCCTCGGAGCGCTAGCCTGCGGTTTTCGCGGGCCCGATTCGGCCACGGGGTACCCTGTGGCCGAACCAATTGCATATTCCGACAGGGGAGCGCCACAGCGCTGAGAGTGCGGTATCCGTCATCCGCAGACCCTCTGAACCTCGCCCCGGTCATTCGGGGTAGGAAGTTCGGTCATCACTCAAGCTGTTGCGCCCTGCCCGGCGACCGCTCGCACTGAGCGCCGGGCAGGGCCGCGTCTTCTCCTGGACATCCCAGGAGGAATTCACCAGTGAGCACCACCAAGAAGTTCGCGGGCGCAGCGCTCGCGGCCGCGCTCGGCGTCGCCACGCTCAGCGCGTGCGGCGGCGGCGACGCCAAGGACAAGTCCGCGGGCGGCGCGAGCGAGGCGCCGAAGTCCAAGACGGTCACGCTCGTCTCCCACGACTCCTTCAACGTGACCGACACGGTCCTCAAGGAGTTCGAGCAGCAGAGCGGCTACACCGTCAAGGTCCTGAAGTCCGGGGACGCGGGCGCCGCCCTCAACCAGGAGATCCTCACCAAGGGCTCCCCGCGCGGCGACGTCTTCTTCGGTGTCGACAACACGCTCCTCTCGCGCGCCCTCGACAACGGGATCTTCACGCCGTACGAGGCCAAGGGCCTGGCCGACGTGAAGCCCGAGTACGTGCTCGACAAGGAGCACCGGGTCACCCCGATCGACTCCGGCGACATCTGCGTCAACTACGACAAGGCGTACTTCGCCGACAAGAAGCTCGCCCCGCCGCAGACGCTCGACGACCTGATCAAGCCGGAGTACAAGAACCTGCTGGTCACCGAGAACGCGGCGACCTCCTCGCCGGGCCTCGGCTTCCTCCTCGCCTCCGTCGGCAAGTACGGCGAGGAAGGCTGGAAGGACTACTGGAGCAAGCTCAAGGCCAACGGCGTCGAGGTCGTCGACGGCTGGGAGCAGGCCTACAACGAGCGCTTCTCGGGCTCGGCGGGCGGCAAGAAGGCCAAGGGCGACCGGCCGCTGGTCGTCTCGTACGCCTCCAGCCCGCCGGTCGAGGTCCTGTACGGCGAGCCGCAGCCGGCCGAGGCCCCCACGGGCGTGGCCACCGGCACCTGCTTCCGCCAGGTCGAGTTCGCGGGCCTGCTCAAGGGCGCGAAGAACGAGGAGGGCGGCAAGGCGCTCCTGGACTTCCTGGTGAGCAAGAAGTTCCAGGAGGACATGCCGCTGCAGATGTTCGTGAACCCGGTGGTCAAGGACGCGAAGCTGCCGGAGCTGTTCACGAAGCACGGCGTGGTCATCGAGAAGCCGGAGAACGTGGCTCCCGAGACCATCGCCAAGAACCGTGAGCAGTGGGTCAAGGCATGGTCCTCGCTCGTCGTGAAGTAGGACGCGAGGGCGCACGCGAGGGCACTCCTGCGAAGGAGGGCGTACGCGGTACGGCCGTCAGGCTCGCCCTGATGGCCGTACCGCTCGCCTTCTTCGGGCTGTTCTTCGCCTATCCCGTCGCCGCGATCGTCGGCCGCGGGATCAAGACCGACGAGGGCTGGCAGTTCGGCCGCATCGGCGAGGTGCTGAGCCGGCCCGACATCGCCGACGTGCTCTGGTTCACCACCTGGCAGGCGCTCGCGTCCACGGCGCTCACGCTCCTGATCGCGCTCCCCGGCGCGTACGTCTTCGCGCGCTTCGAGTTCCCCGGCAAACAACTGCTGCGTGCGGTGGTCACGGTCCCGTTCGTGCTGCCGACCGTGGTGGTCGGCACGGCCTTCCTGGCACTGGTCGGGCGGGGCGGGCTGCTGGACGAGCTGTGGGGCGTCCGGCTGGACACCACCGTGTGGGCGATCCTGCTCGCGCACGTCTTCTTCAACTACGCCGTCGTCGTACGGACGGTCGGCGGACTCTGGGCGCAGCTCGACCCGCGCCAGGAGGAGGCCGCCCGGGTGCTGGGCGCCGGGCGGTTCGCCGCCTGGCGGCGGGTGACGCTGCCCGCGCTCGGGCCGGCCGTGGCCGCCGCCTCGCTGATGGTGTTCCTGTTCACCTTCACCTCCTTCGGCGTCGTGCAGATCCTGGGCGGGCCCTCGTACGCCACCCTCGAGGTGGAGGTCTACCGGCAGACCGCGCAGCTGCTGGACCTGTCGACGGCCGCCGTCCTCACGATGGTGCAGTTCGTGGCGGTCGGACTCATCCTCGGCATTCATGCCTGGACCGTGCGCAGGCGCGAGACGGCGCTGCGGCTGGTGGACCCGGCGCGGACCGCACACCGGCCGAGCGGGCCGGGGCAGCGCGCCCTGCTGGGCGGGGTGCTGCTGACGGTGGCGCTGCTGATCGTGGCCCCGCTGCTGGTGCTGGTGGAACGGTCCTTCGACGGCCCCGGCGGGTACGGGTTGCGCTTCTACCGGGCGCTCCAGGACGCGGGCGCCGGTGGCGGAACGTTCCTGGTGCCCCCGCTGGAGGCGATCTGGAACTCCTTGCAGTACGCGCTCGCCGCCACCGCCATCGCCCTGCTCATCGGGGGGCTCGCGGCCGCGGCACTGACCCGGCGCGGGGGGCGGTTCGTGCGCGGGTTCGATGCGCTGCTGATGCTTCCGCTGGGTGTTTCGGCGGTCACCGTCGGCTTCGGCTTCCTGATCACCCTGGACGAGCCGCCGCTGGACCTGCGGACCTCGTGGATCCTGGTGCCGCTGGCCCAGGCGCTGGTGGGCGTGCCGTTCGTCGTACGGACGATGCTGCCGGTGCTGCGCGCGGTCGACGGGCGGCTGCGCGAGGCCGCCGCCGTGCTCGGGGCGTCCCCGCTGCGGGCCTGGCGGGAGGTGGACCTGCCGCTGGTGCGGCGGGCACTGCTGATCGCGGCCGGGTTCGCCTTCGCCGTCTCGCTGGGGGAGTTCGGCGCGACCGTCTTCATCGCGCGGCCCGACCGTCCGACGCTGCCGGTGGCCGTGGCGCGGTTGCTGGGGCGGGCCGGTGAGCTCAACTACGGGCAGGCGATGGCCCTGAGCACGATTCTGATGCTGGTGTGCGCGGTGTCCCTGCTGGTGCTGGAGCGGCTGCGCCCCGACAAGACCTCGGGAGAGTTCTGATGACGTTGCTCGAACTGGCCGGGGTGTCGGTCCGCTTCGGCGAGCGTGCCGTCGTCGACGCGGTCGACCTGGAGGTCGCCGAGCACGAGATCGTGTGCGTGCTCGGGCCGAGCGGGAGCGGCAAGTCCACCCTGCTGCGGGTCGTCGCCGGGCTCCAGCCGGTCTCCGCCGGGCGGGTCCTGCTCGGCGGCGCGGACCAGGTGCGGGTGCCGGTGCACCGGCGCGGGGTCGGCCTGATGTTCCAGGACCACCAGCTGTTCCCGCACCGGGACGTGGGCGGCAACGTCGCGTTCGGGCTGCGCATGGGGGGCTCCGGCCGGGGGTCCTGCGAGGCTCGGGTCGCGGAACTGCTGGAGCTGGTCGGGCTGCCCGGGGCCCAGCGCCGGTCCGTGTCCTCCCTCTCGGGCGGTGAGCAGCAACGGGTCGCCCTGGCCCGGGCACTGGCCCCCTCGCCGCGGCTGCTGATGCTGGACGAACCGCTGGGACAGCTGGACCGTGGGTTGCGCGAGCGGCTGGTGGTGGAGCTGCGGGGGCTGTTCTCCCGGCTGGGGACCACGGTGCTGGCCGTCACCCACGACCAGGGGGAGGCCTTCGCCCTGGCCGACCGGGTGGTGGTGATGCAGGACGGGCGGATCGCGCAGGCCGGGACCCCGCTGGAGGTGTGGCAGCGGCCGGCCTCGGAGTTCGTGGCGCGGTTCCTCGGGTTCGAGAACGTGGTCCCGGCGACGGTGGTGGGCGGGGCCGCGGCCACGGCGTGGGGGAAGGTGCAGGTGCCGGCCGGGTCGCCGGAGGGGGAGCGGCGGATCCTGATCCGGCCGGCCGGGGTGGTGCCGGCGGCTGCCGGGCTGCGCTGCGAGGTGCTCGCGCGGACGTTCCGCGGCACGCACGTGGCGCTGCGGCTGCGGCCGGAGGCGGGGCCGGAGCTGGAGGCGGAGTGCGGGCTGGCCGGTGCCCCGGCGGTGGGGGACCGGGTCGCGGTGTCCTTCACCCCGTCCGAGGTGGTCGTCCTCCCGGCGGGGTGAGGGCCGTGCGGGGCCGGTTCCCCACCGGCCCTGCCGCCCCCCGGCTACCGCCGGGAGGTGCTCCACCCGGACTGCGCCCGGAGGGTCCTCACACGCCGGCGGGGCTGGATTCGGCCGGGGCGGGGGCCTGCGCGGGGGCTTCCGGGGCGTCGTGGTTGCCGTACCAGGCGACGGCCACCGCGCCCGCGACGGCCAGGACGAAGCCGAGCACCGCCAGCCATGCCAGGCCCGGCCGCGACGCGTCGCCCAGCCACAGGACCCCGATCGCACCCGGCAGGACGGTCTCGCCGACCACCAGCGCGGCCGTCGCGCCGTTCACCGAGCCGATCTGGAGGGCGACCGTGTGCAGGTACATGCCGCCCACGCCGGCCAGCAGGATGGCGTAGAGGGCCGGGTCGGCGAGCAGCTCGCCCAGGTCGAACGGGTCGATCCCGTCGAGGATCCGGACGCCGACGCCGAGCGCACCGAAGGCCAGGCCCGACAGCAGGCCCGCCAGGATCGCGGCCCGGGCGCCCAGGAGGCGGACCGCGACCGTGCCGCCCGCGATGATCAGCAGGGTCACGGCGAACAGCCACCAGTGCGTGGACATCGGGGCGTGGTGGCCGCCCTCGTGGCCCGCCGCCGTCGCCAGCAGCACCAGCGCCGCGCAGACGACCCCGATCGACGTCCATTCCTTGCGGGTCAGCCGGATGCCCAGCATCTTCACGCTCAGCACGGCGGTGATCACCAGGTTGGCGCTGATCACCGTCTGGGAGAGGAACAGCGGCAGCAGCCGGGCGGCGAGCGCGCCCAGTCCGAAACCGACGAAGTCCAGGATGGTGCCGACGATGAACTCCCACGTCATCGCCGCCTTCGCGGTGGACGAGAGGTTCGGGCCGCCGTGCGCGGTCACCCCGGCGGCGGCCGGGGACATCCGGGCCGCCCTGCGCGAGCCGACGGCTTGCAGGACGGACCCCGTGCCGTAGCAGATGGATGCCGCGATCGCGGTCAGCAGGCCTATGAGCACCGAGGGCTCCGTTCACGTCTGGCAGGGTTTTGCACTTTGATTACCTATGGCAGACGTGCGATCGGGCCGGGAAGTTGCCTCGGTCCGCCACTCACTTCATGGAAGCGAGTACGTCGGGTACCTCGGCCACCGAGTCGACCAGCGCGATCCGGGACTCCATCGCACGGCCGCGCGCCAGCGCCCGGAGCAGCGGCCACGCGGGCAGGTGCTCGGTCCAGTGCGTAGGCCCGACCAGCACCATCGGGGTCGGCTCGCCCCGCGACCCGTAGTAGTTCGGCGTCGCGTTGTCGAAGATCTCCTGCAGGGTGCCCGCGGCGCCCGGGAGGAAGACCACACCCGCGTTCGACCGGGCGAGCAGCCCGTCCTCCCGGGTGGCGTTCGCGAAGTACTTGGCGACGTGGCCGGCGAAGGCGTTCGGCGGCTCGTGCCCGTAGAACCAGGTCGGGATGCCCACCGAGTCGCCGCCGCCGGGCCAGCGGTCCCGTACGGCGAACGCCGCCTGCGCCCAGTCGGACACCGAGGGCGCGAAGGACGGGGCCTTGGCCAGGATCTCCAGCGCCTGGGCCAGGGCGTGGTCCGGGGCCGGGGCCAGGTAGGCGCCGAGGTTGGCGGCCTCCATCGCGCCGGGGCCGCCGCCGGTGGCCACCGTCAGCCCGGACCGGGTCAGCTCCCGGCCGAGTTCGGCCGCGCCCCGGTAGTCCGGGCCGCCGCGGGCCATCGCGTGGCCGCCCATGACACCGACCACCCGGGCGCCGGCGAGGTGCTCGTCCAGAGCGTCGGAGATGGCGTCGTCGTGGACGGACCGCAGCATCGAGGAGAAGACGTCGCCGTCCGCCTTGGTCTCCTGGAACCAGGCGTACGACTGGGCGTCAGGGGTGGCCTCGTAGCCGGCGGACAGCCCCGCGAACAGCTCGTCGGGGCTGTACAGCAGGCCGCGGTACGGGTTGAAGGGCAGGTCCGGCACCGGCGGGAAGACGAGCGCGCCGTCCGCGCGCACCTTGGCCGATGCGTCGGGCTCCATCGCGCAGCCCAGGAAGACGGCAGTGGAGGTGTCGGCGGACAGCAGGGCGAACGTGCGCTCCAGCAGGTTGACCGACTGGATCCGGTAGCCGCTGAGCGAGCCGCGGGCCACGACCTGGTCGAATTCGGCGAGCGTCTCGATCTCGATGTCTGCGTTGACCATTCGGCCCACCCTAAGGGCTGCCTGTGTCAGCGGGTCAACGCCAGCGACGTCAGCTGCGCCACACCCCACACCACCGGTACGCACCCGGCCATCAGCGCGGTGGCCCGCAGGGTCGCGGCCGTACGCAGGACCGTGCCCGTAGTGCCCAGGTCGCGCAGGGTCGCGCGGGTGTCGCAGCGGCCCTGGCGGACCTCCGTGGCGCAGGTGAGCAGGGTCGCGGCGGCGCACAGCACCACCAGGGCGAAGGCCGGCCCGGTCAGCGGGCCCAGCGGGACGGGGAAGCCGCCCCGGTCGCGCAGGGCCGCGGCGGTGAGGGCGCCCGCGCCGACGGCGCACAGCAGCCCGAGCGGACGGCCCAGCCGCGGAGCCTCCTCCTGGAGGGTGCGCCCGGCCAGCAGCCGCACGGCGCCCGGGCGGACCGCCTGCACCAGGGCCCCGCAGGCGTAGGCCAGGCCCGGGCCCGCGAGGGAGAGCCCGACGGCGGTGAGTGCCCAGCCGGCCGGCATGCCGACGCCGCCGAGGCCCGTGCAGGCCTCGACCGCCAGTCCGCAGGCGGTGAGCGCGATGCCCCAGGGCAGCCCGGTCTGCGGGGCCAGCGGCGGGTGCGGGCGCAGGGCGAGGGCCGTGGCGGCGGAGGCGGCCAGCGGGACGAGGGCCAGCAGGGTGAGGGCGGCCGCCGCGGGCAACGGCCGGTCGGCGTGCAGCAATCGGGCCCCGGCTCCGTCGAAGGGCAGGCCGGTGAGGTCGCCCCGCAGGTGGAGGAAGGCGGCCAGGGCCAGGGCGCTGCCCAGGGTGCACGAGACGGCGGTGGAGACCGCCGCGGCGAGGGTGAGCCGTACGGGGCCCAGCCCGACGGCGTCCATCCCCTCGCGGGGCCGGGTCGCGGGGTCCGTCCGGGCGACGGCGACCGCGAACTGCACGGTGACGGCGAGCGGGACCAGGGCCCACAGCAGGCGCGGGAACGATCCGGCAGGCCGGGCGGTGGCCTCGGCGAGCACGTACAGCAGGAGGAAGCCGGTGCCGGCGCAGGCGGCGGCGACCAGCAGCCGGCGCAGCTGGACGAGCGGGCGGGAGCCGCGGGCTAGGCGGAGAGCGAGCACGCGGCCTGGCCCTCCGGGGTCTCGTCGGACGGTCCGCCGACGGCGCCCGCGGTCCCGGCGGGGCGGCCGTCGAGCAGCGCGACCCGGCGGTCGGCGACGGCCGCGGTCTCCTCGTCGTGCGTGGCCAGCACCACGGTGATCCCGTGCGAGCGGGCCGCGGTGGTGAGCGTACGGAGCAGCAGGGCGCGCTCGGCGCGGTGCAGCGGGGCGGTGGGTTCGTCGGCGAAGACCACTGCGGGCTCGTTGACCAGGGCCCGGGCGAGGGCGACCCGCTGGGATTCGGCGCGGGTCAGGGCGCGCGGGCGCTTGCGGGCGAAGCCGCCGATGTCGAGGCGGTCCAGCCATTCGCAGGCGGCGGCCTTGGCGGTGCGGTGGGAGGCGCCGGCGATGAGCAGGGGCAGGGCGGCGTTCTCCCAGACCTTGAGCTCGGGCAGCAGCAGGGGATCGGGGCCGATCCAGCCGAACCGGTCGCGGCGCAGCCGCTCGCGGGCCGGCGCGGCCATGGTGTGGACGGGCACGCTGTTGAACCAGATCTCGCCCTGCTCGGGCACCACGTGCCCGGCCAGGCAGCGCAGCAGCGTGGTCTTCCCGCTGCCGCGCGGGCCGGTCAGGGCCAGGATCTCGCCCTCGCGGACGCCGACCGAGACCCCGATGAGGCCGGGTGAACCTCCGCCGGACTTCGTCCGGGGGGACCCCCAGTGGGAGTAGTGAACGGACCGTGCCCAGAGGACGTCATTGTCCGGTGGGGCGTTGTCCGGTGGAGCCACCATGGCGTACACCTCCGTCCGGGGGAACGAAGCGGAACCGGTTCGGTCACTGGCGCCGCACTGAGATGTAAAGAGATGAACGTCTTGGATGGCGACAGCACGCGGCCCGGACCCCCGCGTTCTCACTCGAACGGAGGGATCCGGGCCGTGTGGTTCGGACTGTTTGCTGCTCTTTGCCGCTTCGCCGTGCTGCTGGTTAGAGCTTGGTCCACGCCTCGGTGAGCACCGAGCGCAGGATGCCCTCGATCTCGTCGAAGGTGCCCTGGTCCGCGATCAGCGGCGGGGCCAGCTGGATGACCGGGTCGCCACGGTCGTCGGCACGGCAGTACAGGCCGTTCTCGAAGAGCGCCTTGGAGAGGAAGCCGTAGAGCACGCGCTCGGTCTCCTCGTCCGTGAAGGACTCCTTGGTGACCTTGTCCTTGACGAGCTCGATGCCGTAGAAGAAGCCGTTGCCGCGGACGTCGCCGACGATGGGCAGGTCGTGCAGCTTCTTCAGCGTCGAGAAGAAGGCGTCCTCGTTGTCCAGCACGTGCTGGTTGAGGCCTTCCTTGTCGAAGATGTCGAGGTTGGCGAGCGCCACCGCGGAGGACACCGGGTGTCCGCCGAAGGTGTAGCCGTGCAGGAAGGTGTTGCCGCCCTTGTAGAACGGCTCGGCGATGCGGTCCGAGACGATGCAGGCACCGATCGGGGAGTAACCCGAGGTCATGCCCTTGGCGCAGGTGATCATGTCCGGGATGTAGTCGAACTTGTCACAGGCGAACATCGTGCCGAGGCGGCCGAAGGCGCAGATCGTCTCGTCGGAGACGAGCAGCACGTCGTACTCGTCGCAGATCTCGCGGACCCGCTGGAAGTACCCGGGCGGCGGCGGGAAGCAGCCGCCGGCGTTCTGCACCGGCTCGAGGAAGACGGCGGCGACGGTGTCGGCGCCCTCGAACAGGATCTCCTGCTCGATCTGGTCGGCGCACCAGCGGCCGAAGGCCTCGGGGTCGTCACCGTAGATCGGGGCGCGGTAGATGTTGGTGTTCGGCACCTTGTGCGCGCCCGGGACCAGCGGCTCGAAGGGGGCCTTCAGGGCCGGCAGACCAGTGATGGACAGGGCGCCCTGCGGGGTGCCGTGGTAGGCGACCGCGCGGGAGATGACCTTGTACTTGGTGTGCTTGCCCTGCAGCTTGAAGTACTGCTTGGCGAGCTTCCACGCGGTCTCGACGGCCTCGCCGCCGCCGGTGGTGAAGAAGACCTTGTTCAGGTCGCCGGGGGCGTAGCCGGCGAGGCGCTCGGCCAGTTCGACGGCCTGGGGGTGCGCGTACGACCAGATGGGGAAGAACGCGAGTTCCTGGGCCTGCTTGTAGGCGACCTCGGCCAGTTCCTTGCGGCCGTGACCGGCGTTGACCACGAACAGTCCGGCGAGACCGTCCAGGTAGCGCTTGCCCTTGTCGTCGAAGATGTAGGTGCCCTCACCCCGCACGATGGTGGGGACGGGGGAGTTCTCGTACGACGACATGCGGGTGAAGTGCATCCACAGGTGGTCGTACGCGGTCTTGGAGAGGTCCTGGCTCACGGGCTATCGAGTTCCCCACATGTAGGTCTGCTTCTTCAGCTTCAGATAAACGAAGCTTTCGGTTGATCGCACGCCGGGGAGCGCGCGGATCTTCTTGTTGATCGTCTCCAGCAGGTGGTCGTCGTCCTCGCAGACGATCTCCACCATCAGGTCGAACGAGCCCGCGGTCATGACCACGTACTCGCACTCGGCCATCTGGGTCAGTGCGTCGGCCACCGGGTCGAGGTCTCCCTCGACGTTGATGCCGACCATGGCCTGGCGCCGCAGGCCCACGGTGAGCGGGTCGGTGACGGCGACGATCTGCATGACGCCCTGGTCGAGCAGCTTCTGCACGCGCTGGCGCACAGCCGCCTCCGACAGGCCGACGGCCTTGCCGATCGCCGCGTACGGACGGCGCCCGTCCTCCTGCAGTTGCTCGATGATCGCCAGGGACACAGCATCGACCGAAGGGGACGGTTGTCTGTTCCTGGAATCTGCGCTTCGACTGACCACGACCTCACTGTGCACGAGGAGTCGTCTGTTCCGCAAGACGGAATCGATGAAATCCGTTGTCTCGGGACTTCGATCTCACTGATTTCGTAGTTCGTGGCGTCTGGCCCTGCCGAAAGCGTCCGCCTAGGGGCTAGAATTGGGATTCGTCTCAATCGTTGGACATGTGATCAGGAGTGTGGCTGGAGTGACCACCGAACTGCGTCGTCTGCGCAACTACATCGGCGGAGAGTTCAAGGACGCCGCCGACGGGCGGACCACCGAGGTGGTCAACCCCGCCACCGGCGAGGTGTACGCCACCGCCCCGCTGTCCGGCCAGGCCGATGTCGACGCCGCCATGGCCGCTGCCGCGGCCGCCTTCCCGGGCTGGCGCGACACCACCCCCTCCGAGCGGCAGAAGGCCCTGCTCAAGATCGCGGACGCCTTCGAGGCGCGCGCGGAGGAGCTCGTGGCCGCCGAGTCGGAGAACACCGGCAAGCCGCTGGGCCTGACGGCCAGCGAGGAGCTGCCGCCGATGGTGGACCAGATCCGCTTCTTCGCGGGTGCGGCCCGCCTGCTCGAGGGCCGCTCGGCCGGCGAGTACATGGACGGGATGACCTCGATCATCCGCCGCGAGCCGGTCGGCGTGTGCGCCCAGGTCGCGCCGTGGAACTACCCGATGATGATGGCCGTGTGGAAGTTCGCCCCGGCCATCGCCGCGGGCAACACCGTGGTGCTCAAGCCCTCGGACACCACCCCGGCATCCACCGTCCTGATGGCCGAGATCATCGACTCGGTCCTGCCCAAGGGCGTCTTCAACGTCATCTGCGGTGACCGTGAGACCGGCAAGGCCATGGTCGAGCACTCCACCCCGGCGATGGCCTCCATCACCGGCTCGGTGCGCGCGGGCATGCAGGTCGCCGAGAGCGCCTCGAAGGACGTCAAGCGCGTCCACCTGGAGCTCGGCGGCAAGGCCCCGGTCGTGGTCTTCCAGGACGCCGACATCGCGAAGGCCGTCGAGGACATCGCCGTCGCCGGCTACTTCAACGCCGGCCAGGACTGCACCGCCGCGACCCGTGTGCTCGTGCACGAGTCCATCCACGACGAGTTCGTGAGCGCCCTCGCCAAGGCCGCGGCCGACACCAAGACCGGCCAGCCGGACGACGAGGACGTGCTCTACGGCCCGCTGAACAACCCGAACCAGCTCAAGCAGGTCGCGGGCTTCATCGAGCGCCTCCCGGCGCACGCCAAGGTCGAGGCGGGCGGCCACCAGGTCGGCGAGAAGGGCTACTTCTACGCCCCGACCGTGGTCTCGGGCCTCAAGCAGGACGACGAGATCATCCAGAACGAGGTCTTCGGCCCCGTCATCACCGTCCAGTCCTTCACGGACGAGGCCCAGGCCCTGGAGTTCGCGAACGGCGTCGAGTTCGCCCTCGCCTCCTCCGTGTGGACCAAGGACCACGGCCGCGCGATGCGGATGTCCAAGAACCTCGACTTCGGCTGCGTGTGGATCAACACCCACATCCCGCTCGTCGCCGAGATGCCCCACGGCGGCTTCAAGAAGTCCGGCTACGGCAAGGACCTCTCCGCCTACGGCTTCGAGGACTACACCCGCATCAAGCACGTGATGACCTCGCTCGACGGCTGATCGCTCTCCGCGGAGATCGCATCGATCACCGAAGGAGCTTGAGAGGGCGGGCAGTAGACAATGTGTCTATTGCCCGCCCTCTCCTGTTCCCCTGAGGCTTTCCCCATGCCTGAACTCGCCTTCTCCCGCCGCGCGGCACTGCGCGGCCTCGGTGCCGCCGGCCTGTTCGCGGCCCTCGCCGGCTGCGGCGTGCCCGCCGCCTACGTCCCCGAGGACCGCCGGGGAGGCCCGGACCGCTCCGACCGGGACAAGAAGGTCGCCTTCTCCAACTGGCCGCTGTACATCGACACCGACGACGAGGACGAGGAACGCCGTCCCACGCTGGACGCCTTCTCGGAGAAGACCGGCATCGAGGTCCGGTACACCGAGGAGATCAACGACAACGACGAGTTCTTCGGCAAGGTCAGCCCGGCCCTGATGAACCGCCAGGAGACCGGCCACGACCTGGTGGTGGTCAGCGACTGGATGGCCGCCCGCTTCGTCCACCTGGGCTGGGCCCAGAAGATGGACCGGTCGGCGCAGCCCAACGTGGCCGCCCACCTGGACCCGCAGCTGCGGTCCCCCGCCTTCGACGAGGGCCGCCTGCACACCGTCCCGTGGCAGTCCGGGATCACCGGCATCGCCTACAACCGCAAGGCGCTGGGCCGGGAGATCAAGTCCGTCAAGGACCTGTGGCACCCGGACCTGGCGGGCAAGGTCACCCTCTTCTCCGGTCTCGACGAGTCCTTCGCCCTGCTGATGCAGGGTGACGGCGTGGACGTCACCCGGTGGACCGAGTCCGACTTCCACCGGATGTGCGACCGGGTGCAGGACATGGTGAAGAAGAAGCACATCCGCCGCTTCACCGGCAACGACTACACCTCCGACCTGAGCAAGGGCGACGTCCTGGCCTGTCAGGCGTACTCCGGCGACGCCATCCAGCTCCGGGCCGACAACCCCGACATCGAGTTCGTGGTCCCGGAGGAGGGCGCCGAGCTCTGGGCGGAGAGCCTGCTCGTCCCCAACCTGGCCCGGCACAAGGCCAACGCCGAGGCCCTGGTCGACTACTACTACGCCCCGGAGGTGGCCGCCGAGCTCGCCGCCGCCGTCAACTACGTCTGCCCGGTCCCGGCCGCCCGCGAGGTGCTGGCCGGCTCCGACGACAAGGAGACCGCCGCACTCGCCGAGAATCCGCTGATCTTCCCCGACGGGGAGATGCGCAAGCGCCTCGTCGTGGCCCGGGACATCTCCTCGGCCGAGCGCCGCTCCCTCGCCCAGCGCTGGAACGCCATCGTCGGTCTCTGAGCGACCTCGCGGAGCCGAATGATCACGGTCCCGCCACAGAACTGAACACGTTCAGAGATTTGGCTGAACGTGTTCAGAAACAGGCGTACGCTTCCTTCCATGAGCGAGAGAAGCGCCCTTCAGCGGCGGATCCGTGCCTGGCTGGTCCTGTTCACCGTCTGCCTCGTGCTCAGCGGTATCACCGCCTTCCCCCTGGTCAGCGAATTGCACTGGGCCAACTCCCTCGTGTCCCACACATGGCTGCGGCGGGTGGGGGAAGGGCTGGACCGGGCCGACACCGACCATCCCTTCCTCCTCTACGGCACCGACTGGCTCGCCTTCGCCCACCTGGTGATCGCCGTCTTCTTCTACGGAGTCCACCGCGACCCCGTCCGCAACATCTGGATCGTCGAAGCCGGCATGATCGCCTGCGCCGGCGTGATCCCGCTGGCCCTGATCTGCGGCCCCATCCGGGGCATCCCCTTCGGGTGGAGCGTCATCGACATGTCGTTCGGCGTCTTCGGGGTCATACCCCTGCTGGTGCTCCGCCGCATGATCAAGCGCCTCGAGGCGATGCCGTCCGACGGCTACCTGGCGAAGGCCGCCGCGACGATCCCGTAGGCCACCTTGTTCATGTCCTGGCCCTTGGCGTCGGTGGAGTTGACCGAGTAGACGAGGGTGCGCGAGAGATCGCGCGCCCCGCCGATCACGGTGCTGTAGCCGTACCGGGAGCCCGTCTTGCCGTAGACCGTCGTGCCGTCCGGCAGGACGAACCGCTTCATCCCCGCGGTCTGCACGGCCTCCTTCCCGGACTCGAAGTCCGACACCGCGGGCACCGTGAACATCTCCTCCAGCTGCGGCTTCGGCACCACCCGGCCGGCGAACAGGGCCTCGGTGAACTTCTCCAGGTCCGCCGTGGTCGATATCAGGTCCCCGGCAGCCCAGTTGGACGAGGAGTTCCACTCGGTCACATCGACCAGCGAGGTCCCGCCGCCGGGCTTCTGCACCGCCTGGTAGCCGTGGTGGTGCGGCCCCGGTATCCGGTTCTCCCGACGCGACGGAACCGAAGTGTGGTGCAGACCCAGCGGCTTGAGGATCCTGGCGGACAGGGCCTGCTCGTACGTCGTCCCGGTCAGCTTCTCGATCAGCACGCCCAGGACCGTGTAGTCGATGTTGAGGTAGTGCTGCTTCTCGCCCGGCCGGAACTCGGGCCCCTTCGCCACCGCTTCGGCGATCAGTGCATGCGGGTCGACCACATCGAACCGGTGGGCGTACTGCGCCTCGAACGAGTCTCCCGGGCCCTCCGCCGGCTGGATTCCGCTCGTGTAGTTCAGCAACTGCCGCACGCTGATGGGCTCGAAGCCCTTCGGGCCGGCAGGCAGCAGCCCCGGCAGGTACTGCTGCACCGGCTCGTCCAGATCGACCCTGCCCTCGGCCGCCAGCTGGAGCACCACCGCTGCGGTGAAGGTCTTGGTCACCGAACCCGCCCGGAACCGGGCGCCATCGAGCGCCTTGCGTCCGGTGCGGACATCGGCCACGCCGGAACTGCCCACCCAGCGCCCGCTCGTACCGCCCACCCGGACCAGAGCGGCCGTCGCATCCTTGCTGTCCGGACCGACCCCGGCGATCGCCTTCCGCAGCGCCGCCGCGTCGGGCGGGGTCGTGAAGACGGGCGGCGCCGACACGCCCGCGGACACCGGCGCAGGCGCCGGGGCGGCATGGGCGACGGCCGGTCCGGCCGCGATGCCCAGGACCAGAGCAGCGGCGATCAGTGTGCGCGTACGGGCCTTCATGGTGGCAACCCCCTGTGAACCATCCGGGCCCCAGCGGCCCCGATGACTCAATGCTGCAGCTCAGAGGGGTGTTCGCGGATCACCACCAAGAGGGGTCTTCACCGGTACGACAACTCACCGGCGCGAGGGATACGGCCACCGGCTCCTCACTCCCCAGAGGGAGATACCCCAGAGCCGGCCCCGCTCCCGGCCCCCGTCCCCGCCCCGCTCCCGGCCGCGATCAGGCCCGTCTCGTACGCGCAGATCACCGCCTGGATCCGGTCCCGCAGCCCCAGCTTCGCCAGCACATGGCCCACGTGCGACTTCACCGTGTGCTCACTCACCACCAGCGCGGCAGCGATCTCCGCATTCGACAATCCCCGCCCCAGGTGCAGCAGCGTCTCCCGCTCCCGCGCCGTCAGCACCTCCAGCCGCTGCGCGGGCGGCGACCCCGCGGCCGCAGGCCGCGCCGTCGCCGCCGTGTACTCCTCGATCAGCCGCCGCGCCACCGAAGGCGCCAGCAGCGAATCGCCCGCCGCGACCACCCGTACGGCATGCACCAGGTCGTCCCGCCGCACGTCCTTCAGCAGGAACCCGCTCGCCCCCGCGTGCAGCGCCTCGTACACGTACTCGTCCGAGTCGAAGGTCGTCAGCATCACCGTCCGGCACGAGGTCCCGGCCGAGATCGTCCGGCACGCCCCGATGCCGTCGAGCACCGGCATCCGGATGTCCAGCAGCGCCACGTCCGGCCCCAGCTCCCGCACCGCCGCCACCGCCGCCGCGCCGTCCCCGACCTCCGCGACGACCTCGATGTCCTCCTGCGCGTCCAGGATCATCGCGAAGCCGCTGCGCACCAGCTCCTGGTCGTCGGCCACCACCACACGGATCGTCAACGCCCCACCTCCAGCGGCGAGGTTACTAGCACGACGCGCACCGAGAACCCCAGGCCACCGGGGCCCGGACCGTACTGCGCCGTACCGCCGTGCGCCGCCGCCCGCTCCCGGATCCCGATCAGACCGTGCCCGCCACCGTGCCCGCCGCCGGCAGCTCCCGCCCCCGGGCCCCGCCCGTCGTCCGTCACCGTCACCGCGAGCGACTGCGTCCCGTACTCCAGCCGTACGGACACCGCCGAGGCCCCGGCGTGCTTCACCACGTTCGTCAGCGCCTCCTGCACCACCCGGTGCACCGTCGCCTCCAGCGCCGCGGGCAGTGCGCGCACCGCACCCGTCCGCTCGTACGACACCTGCGGCCCGCTGCCCCGGACCCGCTCCAGCAGCCCCGGCAGCTCCTCGATCCCGGGCTGCGGCGTGCGCGGAGCCGCCTGCGCCGCACCGTCCGCCCGCAGCACCCCCAGCATCGTCCGCAGCTGCGCCATCGCGTCCCGCCCCGTCTCGGCGATCGCGTCGAAGGCCGCCTCCGCCCGCTCCGGGGCCCTGCGCACCGCGACCGGACCGGCCTCCGCCTGCACGATCATGATGCTGACCGCGTGGGAGAGGATGTCGTGCATCTCCCGCGCGATCCGGGCCCGCTCGCGCGCCGCCGCCTGCTCCGCCTCGATCCGGTTCGCCCGTTCCAGCTCGGCGGCCCGCGCCTCGATGGCCGCCGTGTAGGCCTGGCGGGTGTGCTGGAGCCGCCCTAGCGCATACGCCGCCGCGAAGACGAACAGTGCGAACAGCAGCTCCCTGGCCGTCCCGGTGTTGAGCGCCACCGAGGCGAGGATCAGCCCCGCCAGCGTCACGCCCATCGTGATCCGCACCCGGGCCGGGCACAGGAGGGCCATCGTGTACACGCCGATCAGCGGGGCGTACGGCAGGGGCTGCCCGGGGCCGTCCAGCGCCAGCGTGTAGAGCGAGCCGGCCGCGACCATCCCGAAGATCGCCCACACGGGCGCACGCCGCCGCCACACCAGCGGCACATTGCCCAGCGTGGTCAGCAGGTACGCCGGCCAGGTGGCCGGCGAATCCAGCGGATCACGGGGCACGACGAACGGAATCGTCGTCGCCACCTGCACCAGCAGCGTCAGCCCCAGGTCCTGCCACCGTGGATCCGCCCCCCGGATCCGCTCCCCCCAGACGCGTATCACCGGCCGGGCAGCCCGAACTCGGCCCGCACGCCGGCCAGCGCGTCCACCCGGTTGGTGGTGACGGAGTCCACCCCGGCCGCGATCAGCCTGCGCATCGTCCGCCTGGTGTCCGCCGTCCAGGCCGAGACGAGCAGGCCGTCCCGGTGCAGGGCGTCCGTCAGTTCCCGGTCCACCAGCCCGAAGCGGTAGTTGAGCCAGGTCGGCGCCACCGCGTCGATCAGCACCCGGCGCGGCGGCGCCAGCGTGGTCCACGTCAGCGCGATCTCGGCGCCCGGATCGGCGGCGCGCACGGCCAGCATGGTGTCCGGCCCCGCGCAGTAGTACGTGCGCTCGCGCGCCCCGCATTCCCGGACCTGGCCGACGACCGTCCGTACGGATTCGGTCGTCGCACCGGGCAGGTCGATCATCACCCGGCCCGCACCCGCAGCCGTCAGTGCCTCGCGGAGCGTCGGGATCCCACCCTCCGTCAACTCCTCGAGCTGCGGGGCCGTGACGGCGTCGAGCCGCACGTCATGGCCCCACAGCCGCTGGAGCGTCTCGTCGTGGAGCAGCACCGGTTCCCCGTCGCGGGTCAGCCGTACGTCGATCTCGACCGCGTCCGCTCCGCGTGCGAAGGCCGAGCGGATGGAGGGCAGGGTGTTCTCGCGGACACGGTAGGGATCTCCGCGGTGGCCTACGGCAGTCAGAGTGCGCATGACCGCCATTGTCGGCGTTCCGCGCAGTCCGTCAGCGCGCCAGCCAGGCCTCGGTGTACGTGTCGATCTCCGCGCTGATCTTCGCCTTGCCGGCCTCGTCCAGGAAGGAGGCCTCGACGGCGTTCTTGGCCAGTTGTGCGAGCCCGCGCTCGTCGAGGTCGAGCAGCCGCGCGGCCACCGCGTACTCGTTGTTGAGGTCCGAGCCGAACATCGGCGGGTCGTCGCTGTTGATGGTGACGAGCACGCCCGCCTGCACCATCTCCTTGACGGGGTGCCGGTCCAGGTCGGTCACCGCGCGCGTGGCGATGTTGGAGGTCGGGCAGACCTCGAGCGCGATCCGGTGCTCGGCGAGGTACGCGAGGAGCTCCGGGTCCTGGGTGGCGCTCGTGCCGTGGCCGATGCGCTCGGCGCCGAGGTCGCGGATCGAGTCCCAGATGGTCTCCGGGCCGGTGGTCTCGCCGGCGTGCGGCACGCTGTGCAGGCCCGCGGCCCGTGCGGCGTCGAAGTACGGCTTGAACTGCGGGCGCGGGACGCCGATCTCGGGGCCGCCGAGGCCGAAGGAGACCAGGCCCTCCGGGCGCAGTTCGACGGCGAGGCGCGCGGTCTCGGCGGCGGCCTCCAGGCCGGCCTCGCCCGGGATGTCGAAGCACCAGCGCAGGATGACGCCGAGTTCGGTCTCGGCGGCCTTGCGGGCGTCCTCGATGGCCTCCATGAAGGCCTTCTCGTCGATGCCGCGGCGGGTGGAGGAGTACGGGGTGATGGTCAGCTCGGCGTAGCGGATGTTCTGCCGGGCCATGTCGCGGGCGACTTCGAAGGTCAGGGTGCGTACGTCGTCGGGGGTGCGGACCAGGTCGACGACGGAGAGGTAGACCTCGATGAAGTGCGCGAAGTCGGTGAACGTGAAGTAGTCGGCGAGTGCCGCGGGGTCGGTGGGGACCTTGGAGTCGGGGTGGCGGGAGGCGAGTTCGGCGACGATGCGCGGGGAGGCCGAGCCGACGTGGTGGACATGGAGTTCCGCCTTGGGCAGCCCTGCGATGAAGGGGGTCAGGTCGGGCATGAGGGAGCCTCCGGAAGGGACGCGGGTGCGGACAGATCGGGCTTCATCGTAGGCAGCTCCGGGACCGTCGGTGGCAGCGCTTAGCATGGCCGTACGAGAGGGGGGCGCCGCATGACCGACCAGAGCCCCGAACCGAGGGACCCGTGGGCGCCGCCGGAGCGGCCGGCGGTGGAACTCGGCAAACCGCAGGCCACACCGGGCGTGTCGGGTCCGCCGTCCGTGCACGACCAGCCCACGATCGCGGGGATGCCGGGGGCCGACCTCCCCCCGGCGCAGATACCGGGGCCGCATCCGATACAGGCTCCGGCGCCCACGCCGGAGTCCGCCGCGACGACGCCGCCCGCGTACGGGTACCCGGCCCAGCCGGACCCAGGGGGCTACGGGTACCCCGGACCGCCGCCCGCGCAGCCCACGTACGGCTACCCGGGATACCCCGGTTATCAGGGATACCCCGGGTACCCCGCCTATCCGCAGAAGAGCAACGGCTTCGGGGTCACCGCCCTCGTCCTCGGCATCATCGGCGTGGTCACCTGCTACCTGGGCGTCCTGTTCGGAGTCCCGGCGGTCATCTTCGGCGCCCTGGGCCGCGGCAAGGCCCGGCGCGGCGAGGCCGACAACGGCTCGATGGCACTGGCCGGCATCATCCTGGGCTCGGTCAGCATCCTGATCAGCATTCTGATGATCGCGCTCGTGATCGCCGGAGTCCTGCTCGGTGACCCGGAGAGGAATTCCGACTTCGACGGCCCGGCGTCGCCGACGCGGATCCGCGAGAACGTCTGACGCACAGCCACACACTGCACGGCCCAGGGCCGGGAACGGGCAGCTCGTGCCCGCTCCCGGCCCTGTGCCGTCCTGCCGCCTGTTCGGCCGGCCGGCCGTCTGTCCGTCCGTCAGCCCGTACCGGGGCCTACGCCGTCCACGGCCAGTCGGCGTCCCGGCCGCCCTCGATCAGGGACACCATGCGGAAGGCCGCATCGGTGAGCCCGCCGAAGGTGTGCCGGTTCCCGGACCCGGAGGGCGCGTGGCCCGCCCGGTATCCGGCCAGGTTCCAGGTGTAGACCGGGACCTCGTCGGGGACAAGGGCCGTCGGGTCGCCGCCGTGCCGGTACGTCGCCTGCTCGTCCGTGACGATCAGGACCCGGTCGTGCCCCTTGTAGAACCGCCGCACCGCCTCGGCGGTGTAGGTGCCGCCGAGGTCCTCGAACCGCTCCAGCACCTTCAGTACGGACTCGCCCCGGCCGTAGGGGACCTGCTTGCTGTCCGTGCCGAACTGCACCAGGTCCGCCTCCTCGGCGCGCAGCGCCAGCGCCGTGCCGAACACGGCCGCCGCGTCCGCCCGGTTGAGCTGCGAGCGGTCCGACAGCGGCGCCCACATCGACCCCGAGCGGTCCACGAGGACCAGCGTCCGGCCGGGCAGGGCCGGTACGTTGGCCAGCGAGTGGCCGAGTGCCTGCTCGAGCGGGTACGCCCAGCGCAGCGAGGGCGCGTGCTGGTAGGCGGCCAGGTAGCGGAACGGGAACTGCCGGGACCGGGCGACGACCTCCGGGTCGCAGACCTTCGCCGCGACCTGCGCGGCCACCGCGTCCGAGACCCCGGCCTGGTCGAAGTTGCGCAGGTTCCGCAGCAGCGCCATCGCGCCCATGGACGGGATGACCGCCTCCCAGGCGGCCGCGTCCATCGGCCCCTGGAGCCAGCCGGCCAGCGCCTCCCAGGTCATGCCCGCGGCGGCGAGCCGTTCGGCTGCGTCCGGCGCGGTGACCACGGCCCGGCGCTCCTCGACCGGGAGCTCCATGAGCTCCCGGTGGGCGGCCAGGGTGCGGTTGCCGGCCGGGACCTGCGCCGTCTCGGGGTGGTGCCGCCGGTCGAGGGCGTACCGGAACAGCTCGCCCTGCCAGGCCTTGGCGGGATCGGGGGAGGCGTGCACGAGGTTCAGCACGTCGCCGAAACGGAAGCCCTTCGACGAGGTGTCGTACTTCAGCAGCGAGGCGCCCGAGTAGAGCCGGCGGACGGCATCCGCGACACCGCGCTTGACCGGCTTGGGCACGTTCCGCCCGTACGTAGCCGTCCAGTAGGCGAGCAGCTCGCCGGGCTCGTCCGCGCGCCGCAGCACGCCGTCCACGACCTGGCGGTTCGACGGCCCTTCCGTGGCTCCGGCGTCGAGCCGCGCCTTGACGTACTCGGCGGCTCCGACCAGCGAGGCGGTCCGCATGTTCGCTTCGGTGCGCAGCCAGCCGAGCAGACCGGCGGTCCACGCGGGGTCCTCGACGGCGAGGCGGCGCACGAGGGCGCAGAACCGGTCGTCGCGGGCCTCGGCGCTCTCGTAGAACGTCCGCTGCGTCACGAAGTTGGCAACGGCGAGCAGGAACAGCTCGGAGCGCGGGTCGCGGGCGAAGCCGCGGCTGCCCTGGTGGTTCGCGGTGCGGCCGGTGGAGCGCACGGGTGAGGTGGGCGCGGCGGCCGCGGATGCGGCCCTGGACGCGCGGCGCAGGTTGAAGCGAGCCATGTGAATCCCCCCGAATTCAGCGGAACGTGGGGGAGGCGTGACGTGCGGGATGCCCGAGATCAGGGTCGGCGACGGACTTATATCCAGGCGAGCTGCCGAGCTGCTCCACCGGCCGGAGCCGGGCGGGATTCGAACCCGCGACCTCCTGGTCCCCGAAGTAACCGTCGCCCGCGCACCGGGCATCCCGCACGCGTGCCTCCCGAGATCAAAGTGGCGGCGGCTTGGGATTCTTGGAAAGAAGGAGCCGCAGCACGGCGCACCGGGAGGTGCGTGACGCAGGTGTCCAGAGTTCCGGGCCGGCGAAACCACGTGGTGCTCTACCGACTGAGCTACACCGGCACGAAGCCGCTGACGGGACTCGAACCCGCGACCGCCCCATTAAGAGTGGAAGTAGGTCTCGCCTTCGCACCTGGACGAGTCCTACGTTAGGCGGCCTGCTCACCCGCCCGCCACGCATTTAGGACCGCGCCCCCGGGGTCAGACCTCGCCCGTGCGCAGCCGGTCGCGTGCCTCCATCAGGGCGAAGCCCAGCAGGTTCAGCCCGCGCCAGCGGGACGGGTCCAGCGCGCGCTCGTCGTCAGCCGCCAGACCGATGCCCCAGATGCGGTCCATCGGGCTCGCCTCCACCAGCACCCGGTTCCCCGTGCCCAGCAGGTACGCGCGCAGCTGGGGGGTCGACGCGAACTTGTGCACGCTGCCCTCCACGACCAGCGCGAACCGCTCCCGCTCCCATATCGCGTCGTCGAAGCCGCGCACGAGGCGCCCGGCCTTCTTGGCCTCCGCCGGAGTCTTCGCCCCCAGCGCCGCGCGCTCCGCCTCGGGGTCGCCGAACAGCCGGGCCTTGCCGGCCATCATCCAGTGCTCCGCCGTGTCGTACCGGACATCACCCACGGTGAACGGCGAGGGCCACCACTGGCTCATGCAGCTGGGGCCGAGCGTCCCGTCAGGACGCGGCCGGTGCCCCCAGAACGGCAGGTACTTCACCCGCTCACCGCGGCTGACCTGCTCGATCAACTTGTCGATCATCTCCATGCACGCGAGTGTGGCAGTCGCCACTGACACTTCGTACGGGATTTGGGGTGTGTCTCGACACATGGTCGACCGATTCCGTCGCGTAATCAAAAGGCAACAACGGAATCACTTGGCGGTGGGGAACACCTCTGCCAGGATCGGCACTCAATTCGAGCTGAAGCTACGGAGAGCGTGAGAGCGTGATGGGTAATCGCTTCCAGGTCAAGGACCGCTTCGCAGACGGCGCGCAGTACATCGACGGGCAGCTCAGGTCCGGTACCTCCGGCCGGTCGCACACCGTCGTGAACCCTGCGACGGGCGAGGAGGTGCTCACGTACGAGCTCGCCTCCACTGCCGACGTCGACGCGGCCGTGGCCGCCGCCAAGCGGGCCTTCCCGGCCTGGTCCGCGGCCACTCCCGGTGAGC
Organism: Streptomyces sp. NPDC002209; assembly: GCF_042890265.1. Lineage (NCBI taxonomy): Bacteria > Bacillati > Actinomycetota > Actinomycetes > Kitasatosporales > Streptomycetaceae > Streptomyces > Streptomyces sp. NPDC002209. The sequence continues at coordinate 552,012 of NZ_JBIARX010000002.1, forward strand.
GTTCGGACGCCCTGCACCGGCTGGCCGCCGTACTGGCCGAGCAGGCGGAGGACTTCGCGTACGCCGAGTCCCTGCAGTGCGGCAAGCCGATCAAGCTGTCCACCGAGTTCGACGTACCGGGGACCATCGACAACACCGCCTTCTTCGCGGGCGCCGCCCGGCATCTGCAGGGGCAGGCGGCAGCTGAGTACTCAGGAGACCACACCTCCTACGTGCGCCGCGAGGCCATCGGGGTCGTCGGCTCCATCGCGCCCTGGAACTATCCGCTCCAGATGGCCGCCTGGAAGATCCTCCCGGCGATCGCCGCGGGCAACACGATCGTCCTCAAGCCCGCCGAGCTGACTCCGCTCACCTCCCTGATGTTCGCCCAGGCGGCCAAGGAAGCGGGCCTGCCCGACGGCGTGGTCAACATCGTCACCGGCGCCGGCCGGGACGCGGGCGAGCACCTGGTCGGGCACCCGGACGTGGTCATGACCTCCTTCACCGGATCCACCGCCGTCGGCAAGCGGGTCGCCGAGATCGCCACCGCCACCGTCAAGCGGCTCCACCTGGAGCTCGGCGGCAAGGCGCCCTTCCTGGTCTTCGACGACGCCGACCTGGAGGCCGCCGCGCACGGCGCCGTCGCCGCGTCCCTGATCAACACCGGCCAGGACTGCACCGCCGCGACCCGCGCGTACGTCCAGCGCCCCCTGCACGACGCCTTCGTCGCCCGCGTGGCCGAGCTGATGGACACCGTCCGCCTCGGCGACCCCTTCGACCCGGCCACCGACCTCGGCCCGCTGGTCTCGCACGCCCAGCGGGACCGGGTCGCCGGCTTCGTGGAACGCGCCCGCGGCTACGCCACCGTCGTCACCGGCGGTGAGATCCCGGGGGGCGAGCTCGCCGAGGGCGCGTACTACCGGCCCACCCTCGTCTCCGGCGCCGCCCAGGACAGCGAGGTCGTCCAGTCCGAGATCTTCGGCCCGGTCCTCGTCGTCCTGCCCTTCGACACCGACGACGAGGGCATCGGGCTGGCCAACGACACCCCGTACGGCCTCGCCGCCTCCGCCTGGAGCCGCGACGTCTACCGGGCCGGCCGGGCCACCCGCGAGATCAAGGCGGGCTGCGTCTGGGTCAACGACCACATTCCGATCATCAGCGAGATGCCCCACGGCGGCTACAAGGCGAGTGGCTTCGGAAAGGACATGAGCGCCTACTCCTTCGAGGAGTACACGCAGGTCAAGCACGTGATGTACGACAACACGGCGGTGGCCGAGAAGGACTGGCACCGCACCATCTTCGGGGACCGCATCTAACCGTCCACGGCTTTTGCCGAGTGGCAGCAGGCCGCCTGACCAGCGGCGCCACCCCTCCCGAAAGGGCAGCTCATGGAGCAGTACGAGCCCGACCGCCTCTCGGCGGCGCAACTCGCCGCGATGCGGCGCAGCCTCACCAGTGGGCGGGGCGCCCTCACCCGCCGCTCACTGCTGCGCGCCTCCGGGGTCGGCGCGCTCACCCTCGGCGGCCTGGCCTCCCTGTCCGCCTGCGGCATCCCGCCCGCCAAGCGCGCGGGTGACACGGCCGTCGCCTCCGACGACCACTCGGACCGGGAGAAGGAGATCAACTTCTCCAACTGGACCGAGTACATGGACACCAGCGAGGACGAGAAGACCCACCCCACGCTGGAGGAGTTCGCCAAGCGGACCGGGATCAAGGTCAAGTACACCGAGGACATCAACGACAACGTCGAGTTCTTCGGCAAGGTCCGCCCGCAGCTGGCGGCCGGCCAGGACACCGGGCGCGACCTGATCGTCGTCACCGACTGGCTCGCCGCCCGCATCATCCGGCTCGGCTGGGCGCAGAAGCTGGACCCCTCCCACCTCCCGCACGCCTACGCCAACCTGATCCCGCAGTTCCGCAACCCCGACTGGGACCCGGGCCGTTCCTACAGCTACCCCTGGACCGGCATCGACACCGTCATCGCCTACAACGCGAAGGCGACCGACGGCAAGAAGGTCGACTCCGTCACGCAGCTGCTCGACGACCCCTCCCTCAAGGGCCGCGTCGGCTTCCTCACCGAGATGCGCGACACCGTGGGCATGACCCTGCTCGACCAGGGCAAGGACCCGGCGAACTTCACCACCGCCGACTACGACGCGGCCATCGGCCGGCTCCAGAAGGGCGTGGACACCAAGCAGATCCGCCGCTTCACGGGCAACGACTACACGTCGGACCTCGACAAGGGCGACCTCGCCGCCTGCCTGGCCTGGGCCGGCGACATCATCCAGCTCCAGGCCGGCAACCCGGACATCAAGTACGCGATACCGGCGCCCGGTTACATCACCTCCAGCGACAACCTGCTGGTCCCCGCCCACGCCCGGCACAAGGCCAACGCCGAGAAGCTCATCGACTTCTACTACGAGCCGCCGATCGCCGCCCAGCTGGCCGCGTTCATCAGCTACGTCTGCCCGGTCGAAGGCGTCAAGGAAGACCTTGCGAAGATCGATCCCGAGCTCGCGGACAACCCCTTGATCATTCCGGACAAGGCGATGGCGGCCAAGGCCCACGCCTTCCGCTCCCTCACCAGTGAGGAAGAGACCGCGTACGAGGAGAAGTTCGCCAAGCTCATCGGAGCCTGACCAACCTCCTCCCGTGCCGGCATCCGCGCCCCGCACCCTTCCGACGACACCACCACCGAAGGCCGCGACCCATGACTGACAAGACCGCGGGCGGCGACGTCCGCCTCGCCGGGATCAGCAAGCACTACGGCTCGTTCACCGCCGTGCACCCGCTGGATCTCACCATCCCCCAGGGCTCCTTCTTCGCCCTGCTCGGCGCCTCGGGCTGCGGGAAGACCACCACCCTGCGCATGATCGCCGGCCTGGAGGAGCCCTCCACCGGTACGGTCCACCTCGGGGACCGGGAGGTCACCCAGCTGCCGCCGTACAAGCGCCCCGTCAACACGGTGTTCCAGAGCTATGCGCTGTTCCCGCACCTGAACATCTACGAGAACGTGGCCTTCGGGCTGCGCCGCCGCGGCATCAAGTCCGTCAAGAAGCAGGTCGAGGACATGCTCGAGCTGGTCGAGCTCGGCCAGTTCGCCCAGCGCAAGCCGCACCAGCTCTCCGGCGGCCAGCAGCAGCGCGTGGCCGTCGCCCGCGCGCTCATCAACCACCCGCAGGTACTGCTCCTCGACGAGCCCCTCGGCGCCCTCGACCTCAAGCTGCGCCGCCAGATGCAGCTGGAGCTCAAGCGGATCCAGACCGAGGTCGGCATCACCTTCGTGCACGTCACGCACGACCAGGAGGAGGCCATGACCATGGCCGACACGGTCGCCGTGATGAACGGCGGCCGCGTCGAGCAGCTGGGCGCCCCCGCCGAGCTGTACGAGAACCCGAAGACCACCTTCGTCGCCAACTTCCTCGGCACGTCCAACCTGATCGAGGCCGAGGTCCTGGAGGCGGGCGGCGCCGATGTCGTGGTCAGCTCGGCCGGGACCACGCTGCGCCTGCCCGCGGCCCGATGTTCGACCACGCCCAAGGCCGGCGGAAAGCTGCTGGTCGGGGTGCGTCCCGAGAAGATATCCCTGGTCCACGCCGACGAGGAGGACACCGTCGCGGCCGGCCGCAACAAGGTCCGCGGCAAGATAGCCGCCTCCTCCTTCATCGGCGTCTCCACCCAGTTCGTCATCGACAGCCAGGTCTGCCCCGAGCTGGAGGTGTACGTCCAGAACATCGAGCGCGACGCCCGCCTGGCCCCCGGTGCCGAGGTCGTCCTGCACTGGAACCCCGAGCACACCTTCGGCCTGGACGCCGCTCAAGACATCGACGCGGGCATCGAGACGGTCGAGGAGGGCGCATGACCGCCACCGTCGCGCCACCGGAGGCCGAGGCCGCCACCGAACCCCCGGTCCACAGGCCGTCCGTGCGCAAGCGGCTGGTCCCGTACTGGCTGCTGCTCCCCGGCATCCTGTGGCTGCTGGTCTTCTTCGTCCTGCCGATGATCTACCAGGCCTCCACCTCGGTGCAGACCGGCTCCCTCGAAGAGGGCTTCCGGGTCACCTGGCACTTCCAGACCTACTGGGACGCCTTCACCGAGTACTACCCGCAGTTCCTGCGCTCCCTGCTGTACGCCGGCACCGCGACGGTCCTGTGCCTGCTGCTCGGGTACCCGCTGGCCTACCTGATCGCGTTCAAGGCGGGCCGCTGGCGCAACCTGCTGCTGGTGCTGGTCATCGCGCCGTTCTTCACCAGCTTCCTGATCCGCACGCTGGCCTGGAAGACGATCCTGGCCGACGGCGGCCCGGTGGTGGAGGTCCTCAACACCCTGCACGTCCTGGACGTCACCAGCTGGCTCGGGATGACCGAGGGGGAGCGGGTGCTCGCCACGCCGCTCGCCGTCGTCTGCGGTCTGACGTACAACTTCCTGCCCTTCATGATCCTGCCGCTCTACACCTCCCTGGAGCGGATCGACACCCGCCTCCACGAGGCCGCCGGGGACCTGTACGCCCGCCCCGCCACGACCTTCCGCAAGGTGACCTTCCCGCTCTCCATGCCGGGCGTGGTCTCCGGGACCCTGCTCACCTTCATCCCGGCGAGCGGCGACTACGTGAACGCCGAGCTGCTCGGCTCCACGGACACCCGGATGATCGGCAACGTCATCCAGTCGCAGTACCTGCGCATCCTCGATTACCCGACGGCCGCCGCGCTGTCCTTCATCCTCATGGCCATCGTGCTGATCATGGTCACCATCTACATCCGCCGAGCGGGGACGGAGGACCTGGTCTGATGCGTTGGCTCCGGCGCAATCTCGTCGTCATCTTCGGACTCGGCACGCTCGCGTACATGATCCTGCCGAACGTCGTCGTGACGGTCTTCTCCTTCAACAACCCTTCCGGGCGGTTCAACTACGCCTGGCAGGAGTTCTCGCTCGACGCCTGGAAGGACCCCTGCGGGGTCGCCGACCTGTGCGGCTCGCTGTCCCTGTCGCTCCAGATCGCCGTGTGGGCCACCATCGGCGCCACCGTGCTCGGTACGGCCATCGCCTTCGCGCTGGTGCGCTACCGCTTCCGGGCGCGCGGCGCGGTCAACTCGCTGATCTTCCTGCCGATGGCCATGCCCGAGATCGTGATGGCGGCCTCGCTGCTCGCCCTCTTCCTCAACATGGGCATCCAGCTGGGCTTCTGGACGATCCTGATCGCCCACGTCATGTTCTGCCTCAGCTTCGTCGTCGCCGCAGTCAAGGCGCGCGTCCTGTCGATGGACCCGCGGCTGGAGGAGGCCGCCCGCGACCTCTACGCGGGCCCGGTGCAGACCTTCGTACGGGTCACCCTGCCGATCGCGGCACCCGGTATCGCCGCCGGCGCACTGCTCTCGTTCGCGCTCTCGTTCGACGACTTCATCATCACCAACTTCAACTCGGGCAACACCGTCACCTTCCCCATGTTCGTGTGGGGATCGGCCCAGCGCGGTACGCCTGTCCAGATCAACGTCATCGGTACGGCGATGTTCGTCATCGCGGTGCTGGTGGTGCTCGCCGGCCAGATGGTCGGGAACCGCCGCAAGAACGCACAGCCCAAGTAACTCTGTAGGGAGTTGGAAGCCATGGCCCCAGTCGCCATGCGAAGTGTTGCTCAATCGCTTTCCGAAGCACTGCCGGTCTCGTACTGGCTGGACGACCCCGGCAAGCCCGCCGCACAGCCGGCGCTGACCTCGGACGAGGCCTGCGACCTGCTCGTCATCGGCGGCGGGTACAGCGGACTGTGGACCGCGCTGATCGCCAAGGAGCGCGATCCCGCCCGGGACGTCGTCCTGATCGAGTCGAAGGAGGCGGGCTGGGCCGCCTCCGGACGCAACGGAGGCTTCTGCGCCGCCTCCCTCACGCACGGCCTCGCGAACGGCATGGCCCGCTGGCCGGGCGAGCTCGCCAAGCTGGAGGAGCTGGGCGCCCGCAACCTCGACGAGATCGAGGCGGCCATCGCCCGCTACGGCATCGACTGCGACTTCGAGCGCACCGGCGAGATCGACGTGGCCACCGAGCCCCACCAGGTCGAGGAGCTGCGCGAGCTCTACGAGGAGGCGCAGAAGCTCGGCCTCGCGGGCGGCTCGCGCTGGCTGGACCGCGAGGAGCTGCGCGCGGAGGTCGACTCGCCGACCTTCCTCGCGGGCCTGTGGGACACCGACGGCGTCGCCATGCTCAACCCCGCGAAGCTCGCCTGGGGCCTCAAGGAGGCCTGCCTGTCGCTGGGCGTGCGGATCTACGAGAACACCCGCGGGCTGTCCCTGGCCGCCTCGGGCGCCGGGATGGCCGTACGCACCCCGTACGGGCGGGTCTACGCCCGGCGGGTGGCGCTGGGCACGAACATCTTCCCGTCCCTGGTCAAGCGGATCCGCCCGTTCACGGTCCCGGTCTACGACTACGCGCTGATGACCGAACCGCTGACCGCCGAACAACTGGGGGCCATCGGCTGGCGGGGCCGCCAGGGCCTGGGAGACAGCGCCAACCAGTTCCACTACTTCCGCATCACCCCGGAGAACCGCATCCTGTGGGGCGGCTACGACGCCATCTACCCCTACCGCGGCAAGCTCGACTCCGAGTACGACCACCGCCCCGAGACGTACCTGAAGCTCGCACAGCACTTCTTCAGCGCGTTCCCGCAGCTGGAGGGCATCAAGTTCAGCCACGCCTGGGGCGGGGCCATCGACACCTGCTCGCGCTTCTCCGCCTTCTTCGGCACCGCGCACGGCGGCAAGGTCGCCTACGCGGCCGGCTACACCGGGCTCGGGGTCGGCGCCACCCGCTTCGGCGCCGACGTGATGCTGGACCTGCTGGACGGGGCCCGCACCGAGCGGACCGAGCTGGAGATGGTGAAGTCCCGGCCCATGCCGTTCCCGCCGGAGCCCTTCGCCTGGACCGGGATCACCCTCACCAAGTGGTCCCTGGCCCGGGCGGACGCCCGCGGCGGGCGCCGCAACCTGTGGCTGAAGGCCCTGGACAAGCTCGGCCTGGGCTTCGACAGCTGACCGAACCATGACCGCACGACGGCCCGCAGGCCCCCGGCGCGCGCCGCGGTCCGTGCCGTGAGCCGTTTCACCACCACGGGGTGGTGAAACCCGCGTCATCGCAGGGCCCGGCTCCGCTCTCTCCCGGTGAGGACACCTCACCCCAGAGGAACGGAGGCCGGGCGATGCAGGGCTCGCAGATCAGGACCGCGGTGGAATGGCTCGCGTCGGCGGCGCCGGACCCCGACGCCTGCCGGTGGGAGTGGGAGCGCAACCCCCTCGGGGTCGCCCTGCTGCCCGCCGGCCGGCAGTGGGACGTGCTGATCCTGCCCGGGGAGCTGGGGCAGGCGGCCCTCGAGGTCCTGATGCAGTTCCTCCACCGGCCCGGCCCGGTGCTCGCCGACTTCGCCGACTCGCGGCTGGGCTTCTTCGTGCCCCCGGGTACGGCGTCCCGCTGGATCGCCACCGGCGTACGGGGAGCCGGGCGCGGGACCTGGATCGTGGTCCCGTACCCCGGCCGGCACACGGGCGGGGTGCGCTGGCTGGTGGTCCCGGACGGCCGCGGGACGCTCACCGACCCGGTGCTGCTGGAGCTCGCGATGCACGAGGCCGCGGCCCGGGCGGTGGGGGAGGAGAGCCGGAAGCCTTGACAAGGGCATTGGTCTGGACCATGTTGGGCGCCGCTGCCGCTCCACCGGCGGCCTGGCTCCATCCCCCCATGTTCCGGAGGCAGTTGTGCGCATCCCCCCAACCAGAACGGCCGCCTTCTTCACCGCGGCCGCCCTCGCGGTGGCCGGCTTCCTCGCCGCGGGCCAGCCGGCCGCCGCGGCCGACGCCGACCTCGCCCGCAACGGCGGCTTCGAAGCCGGGCTCGACGGCTGGAGCTGCTCGGCCGGCAGCGGAGCCGTCGTCACCACACCCGTCCACGGCGGAAGTTCTGCCCTCAAGGCCACCCCGGCCGGCCAGGACAACGCCCGCTGCTCCCAGACCGTCACCGTCAAGCCCGATTCCACGTACACGCTCGGCGCCTGGGTGCAGGGCGCGTACGTCTACCTCGGCGCGGCCGGGACCGGTACCACCGACGTGTCCACCTGGACGCAGACCCCGGGCGCCTGGAAGCAGCTGAGCACGACCTTCCGCACGGGCGCGGCCACCACCTCCGTGACGATCTACACGCACGGCTGGTACGGCCAGCCTGCGCACCTCACGGACGACGTCACGCTCGTCGGCCCCGACCCGGGCGGCTCCGGGCCCGGCCAGCCCCGGCCCCCGGCCGTCCCCACCGGCCTGACCGCATCCGGCGCCACCGCGAACAGCATCGACCTCTCCTGGACGGCCGCAACCGGAGCCACCTCGTACAAGATCCACCGGGACGGCGCCGCGCCCGTGAGCGTCACCGGGACGTCGGCGACGGTCACCGGACTCGCCGCGTCCACCGCGTACACCTTCCAGGTCAGCGCGGTGAACGCGGCCGGCGAGTCCGCGAAGAGCGCCCCCGTCCCCGCCTCCACGACGAGCGGCGGTGGCAACCCGGGCAACCCCGGCCTGCCGGCCCACGCCCTGGTCGGCTACCTCCACACCAGCTTCGCCAACGGCTCCGGCTACGTCCGGATGGCCGACGTACCCGCCTCCTGGGACGTCATCGACCTCGCGTTCGGCGAGCCGACGTCGGTGACCTCGGGGGACATCCGCTTCTCGCTCTGCCCGGTGAGCGAATGCCCGAACGTGGAATCCGCGGCCGAGTTCAAGGCGGCCGTCAAGGCCAAGCAGGCGGCCGGCAAGAAGGTCCTGATCTCGATCGGCGGCCAGAACGGCCAGGTCCAGCTCGCCACCACGGCCGCCCGCGACACCTTCGTGTCCTCCGTCAGCAAGATCATCGACGAGTACGGGCTCAACGGGCTCGACATCGACTTCGAGGGCCACTCGCTCTCCCTGGCGACGGGCGACACCGACTTCCGCGCCCCCACCACCCCGGTGATCGTCAACCTGATCTCCGCCGTCAAGACGCTGAAGGCCAAGTACGGCCCGGACTTCGTCCTGACCATGGCCCCGGAGACCTTCTTCGTCCAGCTCGGCTACCAGTACTACGGCTCCGGCCCCTGGGGCGGCCAGGACCCGCGCGCCGGCGCCTACCTCCCGGTCATCCACGCCCTGCGCGACGACCTCACCCTGCTCCACGTGCAGGACTACAACTCGGGCTCGATCATGGGCCTCGACAATCAGTACCACTCCATGGGCGGGGCCGACTTCCACATCGCCATGACCGACATGCTGCTCACCGGCTTCCCGGTCGCGGGCAACACCGCGCGCGTCTTCCCGCCGCTGCGCCCGGACCAGGTGGCGATCGGACTCCCGGCCACGACGAACGCGGGCAACGGCCACACCGCGCCCGCCGAGGTGAACAAGGCGCTGGACTGCCTGACGAAGAAGACCGACTGCGGCACCTACGCGACGCACGGCACCTGGCCCGCCCTGCGCGGCCTGATGACCTGGTCGGTCAACTGGGACCGCTTCGGCGGCTGGGAGTTCTCGAAGAACTTCGACGCGTACTTCGGCGGCTAGTCGCCGGAGGAGCCGTAGAAGGCGACGTGGGTGGGCTGCCCGTCCGTGAACAGCAGGACGTACAGCCCGCTCCAGCGCAGGTCGGCCTCGCCCAGCAGGCTTTGCGTGTACTCCTGGTGGCTCATCGCCCGCTCCGCACGCGCGAGTGCCTCCTCGTACTGGGCCACGGTCGGCCGGTCCGTCCCGAAGTGGTGGAGCAGCCGGCCGGGGCCGAGGGGCCGGACGGTGCCGTCCTCCTCCTTCGGGCCGGGGACGACCCGCACCACGTCGAGGATCGTGTGCGTGCCCTGCGTGCCCATGAACTCGTGGTCGGCCCACAGGGCGGACAGGTCCGGGTAGTCGCCCATCTCCCCGAACTCCTGCGCGAACACCCGGGCCTGAAGGGCGGCCAGCGACGCCTCGACGCTGCCCTCGTACTCCGTCACGTAGTCCCAGCCGCTGGCACCCACCGCGCCACCCCTCTCTCGCCGATGCAGAACGGGAGTCAGGCTAGGTGGGAGGTCTGACAGCGCGGCGTACGGCGCGGGCGACGGCCAGCAGCAGGGGCGTGCACAGGAAGCAGCTGGCCAGGACGTCGACGGGCCAGTGCCAGCCGCGCAGGATCAGGCCGGTGGCCGTCGCGGCCGTCAGGAACAGGGCGACGGCCATGGGCCAGGGGCGGCGCGTGTACGGGGAGACCAGCAGGGCCGCGCCGATGTAGGCGACGGCCGAGGTGGCGGTGTGGCCGGAGGGGTAGTAGCCGGCGGCCCAGGGCTCCAGGGGCCCCGGACGGGCGGTCCACTCCTTCAGCGGCACGATCACGGCCGGGACCAGGGCCATCGCCAGCCCCGCGGTCAGGGCCGGGGCCCAGGCTCGGGAGCGCCGGACGGAGTACGCCATCGCCAGCACCAGGACCGGCACGGCGACCGGCACGTTGCCGAGGTCGGAGAGGCGCTCGGTGACGGAGTCGGGGACCGTGCGGACCAGGGCGCGGCTGAGGCGCTCGTCCGGCGAGAGCAGCGGACCCGAGACCAGTACCTGCCAGGTCGTCAGGGCGAGCCCCAGCAGGGAGAGAAGGAGGAGAGTGGCCGGCCGTCCCGGAACAGGGGGGATGGTTCCGGGACGGCCGCCCGGATCGGGTTGCCGAGCGCCCCGGGGGGTTTGGGGCGAACGGCCGTCCGATCGGTGAGGAGTGTGCGCGAACGCAGGCCCAGTGCGGCGCTGGGGAAGCCCGGTACTGGTGTCGCCCCCGGTTTCCCGGGAGCGGGGTGTCTCACTCATCTGCAGAAACCGTACGGCAGCGGAAAGGGGACCGACAGCAGGATCGCGCTCCTGCCATCGGCCCCCCACATCTTCTTCACAGCCTCCGCCCGTTACCGGGGGTACCGGCGGGCTCTCGTGTTCGGAGGGTCGCTCAGACGTCCGTGCCGATGGCCGCGAACGCCGCCTCGATGAGGTCCAGGCCCTCGTTCAGCAGGTCCTCGCCGATGACGATCGGGGGGAGGAAGCGGAGCACGTTGCCGTAGGTGCCGCAGGTGAGGACGAGCAGGCCCTCGGCGTGGCAGGCCTTGGCGAGCGCGCCGGCCGCCTCCGGGAACGGGGTCTTGGAGACCGGGTCCTTGACCAGCTCGATCGCGATCATGGCGCCGCGGCCGCGGATGTCGCCGATGATGTCGTACTTCTCCTGCATGGCCGTCAGGCGGGCCTTCATGACGGACTCGATCTTCTTCGCCGCGGCGTTGAGGTCGAGCTCCTTCATGGTCTCGATGGAGCCCAGCGCACCGGCGCAGGCCACCGGGTTGCCGCCGTAGGTGCCGCCCAGGCCGCCCGCGTGCGCGGCGTCCATGATCTCGGCGCGGCCGGTCACGGCGGCGAGCGGCAGACCGCCCGCGATGCCCTTGGCGGTGGTGATCAGGTCCGGGACGATGCCCTCGTCCTCGCACGCGAACCACTGGCCGGTGCGGCAGAAGCCGGACTGGATCTCGTCGGCGACGAAGACGATGCCGTTGTCGTTGGCGAACTTCACGATCGCCGGCAGGAAGCCCTTGGCCGGCTCGATGAAGCCGCCCTCGCCGAGGACCGGCTCGATGATGATCGCGGCGACGTTGTCGGCGCCGATCTGCTTCGTGATCTGGTCGATCGCCTGGGCGGCGGCCTCGGGGCCGCAGTTCTCGGCGCCGGTGGGCCAGCGGTAGCCGTACGCGACCGGGACGCGGTAGACCTCGGGGGCGAACGGGCCGAAGCCGTTCTTGTACGGCATGTTCTTCGAGGTCAGCGCCATCGTCAGGTTCGTACGGCCGTGGTAGCCGTGGTCGAAGACGACGACGGCCTGGCGCTTGGTGTACGCACGGGCGATCTTGACGGCGTTCTCGACGGCCTCGGCACCGGAGTTGAACAGCGCCGACTTCTTCGCGTGGTTGCCCGGGGTCAGCTCGGCGAGGGCCTCGCAGACCTCGACGTAACCCTCGTACGGCGTGACCATGAAACAGGTGTGGGTGAAGTCCGCGAGCTGCGCGGAGGCGCGGCGCACGACGGCCTCGGCGGAGGCGCCGACGGAGGTCACGGCGATGCCGGAGCCGAAGTCGATGAGGCGGTTGCCGTCGACGTCCTCGATGATGCCGCCGCCCGCGCGGGCCGTGAAGACGGGGAGCACGGAGCCCACGCCGCCGGCGACCGTCTCGAGACGGCGAGCCTGCAGCTCCTGCGACTTGGGGCCGGGGATCGCGGTGACGATGCGGCGCTCCTGCGGGACAGCGGTCATAGAGGGCTCCTGGGGGGTGTTTTCGGACGCACTTGTGTCTTTGTCCGCAGGCTAGGCCCGGGGGAGGGGGTACGGCATGCTCCGTTCGGGAGTGGTGCCCGCGTGTCCTTGTCCGTGACGGCCATAGGAAGGACATGCCGCATGTCTTGTGGACGCGGCGGCAGTACAGGCCGGTACGGGCCCACGGCCGCCTCCGGGCAACTACATTGAGCGACGCAGCGCAGGCACGGGCAGGGGGCAGGGGTTTCATGGACACCGACGGCACGTACGGCACGGACGAGAAGCGGCCGCCGCGCGCCGGGCACGTCCCGCGGCCCGCCGGCCCGCCGCCCGCACTCCCGCCGAAGCCCGCCCACGCCCCCGCCGACCCCGGCCCGTCCCTCACCGACTGGCTGCGCACGCCGCGGAGCTCCGACGGGCCCGGCGTGTGGACGTACGGACACGTGCCGCGCGCCGCCGAGGAACCCGAGCGGACCCCCACCCGGCAGCTGATCAGCGGTGCGCTGATCGCCCTGCTCGCGGGGCTGCTGCTGTGGTCCCTGCTGTGGAACGGCTACCTGGGCGGCTTCTGGCTCTGGCCCCTCTACATGTTCACGCCCGACTCCTGGGCCGGGAAGCTCCCCTCCGTCGTGGCCTCCTACATCTGGTACGGCCTGGTCATCGCCACCCTGACCGTCGGCTTCGGGCGGCTCGGCCGCTGGCCCGAACTGGCCCGCCGGATGCTCCGCAGCCGCGCCGTACAGGCCGTGCAGGCCGCCGTCCCCGCCCGGCCCGAGGAGGGCGGGCCCGAGGATCCCGTTGCTTGGCCGCAGGTGCGGGGGGCCGGGCTCGGGGAGATCGCCGACCGGCTCGGGGCCGAGGCCGGGTCCGGGCGGATGAACGACGTCGACTACGCCCGGATCCGGCGCGCCTGGGAGTCCGTGCGGGCCGAGCCCGCGCGGGCCGCCGCCTTCGCCGACGCCGTGCGCGACAAGGGCGCGGGCGCCTGCGTCCACCCCTCCGGGGCCCGGGACCTGCCCGTCCGGGCCGCGCGGCACGACCTGCTGGCCCGCCAAGTGCTCCTCGGCACGGTCGACGACAGCGAGCGCAACCCGTACGGCCGGCGCGGGACCCGCCTCGCCCTCGACCCCGCCGTCCTCGGCACCTCGCTGCTGGCCGTCGGCCCCTCCGGCGCGGGCAAGACCCGGCAGCTGGTGCGCCCCGTCGTCGAATCGCTCGCCCTCCAGGCGCTCGCCGGACAGGCCGCCGTCATCGCCGTCGCCTCGGCCGGCACCCAGCTCGGGCCGGACACCGCGTACGACGTCGTGGTCCGCGTCGGCGACCCCGAATCCGTCTACGACCTCGACCTCTACGGCGGCACCACCGACGCCGACGAGGCGGCCACCCTGCTCGCCGAAGCCTTCGTCGGCGACGTCCCCGGCCTGGAGGTACGCCGGGCCGCGACGGCCCTCGCCCAGCTGCTCGGCCCGTTCCGCGCGGCGTACGGCCGCTTCCCCGCCGTGCCCGAACTGCGCGAACTGCTCGACCGGGTACCCGAGGCCCTCGGCGCACTGCGCAGCGCCCTCGAAGCCGCCGGCCACCAGGTGATGCTGCGCGAACTCGACGCACGCGAACGGCAGTACGCGGCCCAGGGCGACCCGGGACCGGCCCTCGCGGACCGGGTGGCCCTGCTCGACCGGCCCGCCTTCGCCGGGTTCTTCGACACCACCGGACAGGGGCGGCCCTTCTCGCTGCGCGCCCTGGAGCACCCGCTGCGCGTCCGCATCGACCTGCCCGAGCGCGGCCACGCCGACGCCTCCCGCATCCTGGCCCGGCTGCTGCTGGCGCAGTTCAACGCCTCCGCCGCGGCCCGCGCCGACCGGTCCCTGTTCGCGTTCCTCGCCTTCGACGACGCCTCGCACACCCTGACCCCGCAGACCGTGCGGGGCCTGCAGCGGCTGCGCTCGGCGAACGCGGGCGTCCTGCTGACGCTGCGCACGCTGGACGACGTACCGGAGGCGCTGCGCACCCCGCTGCTCGGGGCCGTCGGCTGCCGGATGGCCTTCTCCGGGGTCACCACCTGGGACGGCAAGCGCTTCGCCGAAGCCTGGGGCACCGAGTGGGTGGAGACGCGCGACGTCACCCACCGGACCGTCTTCGCCGACCAGCCGCTGACCCGGGCCATCCACGCCTTCCGCAAGCTGGTCACCGGCAAGGCCGTGACCACGGACGCGGTGACCGTGCGCCAGGTGGAGCGCGAACGGTGGTCGGCCTCCGAGCTGGCGCACGCCGTACCGCCCGGGTACGCGGTGCTCTCGCTGACCTCGGTCCGCGGCGAGCGGGCGGCTCCGCTGCTGGTCCGGCTGGCCGCGACGGGCTGAGCCGACCCGTACGAGGTGGCAGAATCGAGGGGAGTCGTTCATACGACAAGGCGAAATTCCGCGCCGCGCCCCTCCTTCCCCTAAGGCCCCTGGTACCCGATGCCGCTCACCCTCGCCTCGCTCGTCCAGCACTCGGCGCTCAAGCTCAGCGTCCGGGCGGGGGAGAGCCGTCTGGACACCCCCGTCCGCTGGGCCCACGTCAGCGAGCTCGCCGACCCCGTCCCCTATATGGAGGGCGGCGAGCTGCTCCTGATCACCGCGATGAAGCTGGACGCGGAGGATCCGCAGGAGATGCGCCGGTACGTACGCCGCCTCGCCGCGGCCGGGGTCGTCGGCATCGGCTTCGCCGTCGGCGTGAACTACGAGGCGGTCCCGGAGGCGCTGGTCGAAGCCGCCCGGGCCGAGGACCTGCCGCTGCTGGAGGTGCCGCGCAGGACCCCGTTCCTCGCGATCAGCAAGGCCGTCTCGGCGGCCCTCGCCGCGGACCAGTACCGCGCGGTGACCGCCGGGTTCGAGGCGCAGCGGGAGCTGACGCGGGCCGCGCTGTCCGCCGACGGCCCCGGCGAGCTGCTGTCGAAGCTGGCCGCGCACGTGCACGGCTGGGCCGCCCTGTACGACACCTCGGGCGCGGTGGTCGCGGCCGCCCCGGAGTGGGCCGCCCGCAGGGCCGCCCGGCTGACCCCCGACGTGGAGCGGCTGCGGGAGCGGCCGGCGCCGGCGAGCGCGGTGGTCGGCGGCTCGGAGGACCGGGTCGAGCTCCAGTCGCTGGGCACGGGCCGGCGGGCCCGCGGCGCCCTCGCCGTCGGCACCGGCGCCCCGCTGGGCACGGCCGAGCGGTACGCCGTGCACTCGGCAGTGGCCCTGCTGACCCTGACCACCGAGCGCTCGAGGTCGCTGCACGACGCCGAGTCCCGGCTCGGGGCGGCGGTGCTGCGGATGCTGCTCGACGGGGAGGCCGAGCACGCACGGGCGGTGGCCGGGGACCTGTACGGGGCGCTGCTGGAGGCGCCGTTCCGGCTGATCGTGGCGGAGCCGGCGCTGCCGGGCACGGCGCAGCCGGAGGGGCTGGCGCTGCTGGCCGACGCGGTGGAATCGGCGGCGGCCCGGTCGGGGGAGGCGCTGCTGGTGGTGCCGGAGCCGGGGCGGCTGGTGGTACTGGCGGCCGACGGGGGCTCGGCGGTGCAGGCGTGCGCGGACCACGCGGAGGCGCTGGAGTCGCGGCGCGGGCGGGAGGCGACGGGTCCGGAGCCGGACGAGCTGGTGATCGGCCTGTCCGCCGCCGCGGTGCCTGCGGGGGTGTCGGCGGCCTTCAAGCAGGCCGATCAGGCCCTGGCCGTGGCCCGGCGGCGGGGGCGGCCGATGGTGGAGCACGAGGACCTGGCGGCGGGGTCGGTGCTCCCGCTGCTGGCGGACGAGGCGGTACGGGCCTTCGCGGACGGCACCCTGCGGGCGCTGCGCGAGCACGACGAGAAGGGGCGCGGGGATCTGGTGGCGTCCTTGCAGGCGTGGCTGTCGCGGCACGGGCAGTGGGATGCGGCCGCCGCCGACCTGGGCGTGCACCGGCATACGCTGCGGTACCGGATGCGGCGGGTGGAGGAGATCCTGGGGCGCTCCCTGGACGACCCGGACGTCCGCATGGAGCTGTGGCTCGCCCTCAAGGCCACCTCGCCCGCGGCGTAGCCGCGCCGGGCCGCCGCTGCGCGGCCCCCGCCCCCGCGCAGCGGGACGGGGCGGCGACAGTGACAAAGCGGCGCGGGGCGGGGCCCGCACACTCCACCCCGGATAAACGCCGAAACCCGGACGGAGTCCTACGGTGGAGGGGACAAGGACCCCGCACACACTCGAAGGGCCGGGATTCGCATGACTTCCACCCACGCCTTCTGGCTCGCCGGCCGCCAGGCCACCGGCGAGGACAGCTTCGACGTCCACTCCCCGTGGGACAACCGGCTCGTCGGCACCGTCAGCGTGCCCACCGACGCCCAGGTCGAAGAGGCCGTGGCCGCGGCGTACGCCGTGACGGCCGAGTTCTCCGCGACTCCCGCCCACGTCCGCGCCGCCGCCCTGGACCACGTGTCCAAGCGCCTCGCCGAGCGCACCGAGGAGATCGCCCAGCTGATCTCCGCCGAGAACGGCAAGCCCGTCAAGTGGGCCCGCGGTGAGGTCGGCCGTGCGGTGTCCGTGTTCCGCTTCGCCGCCGAAGAGGCCCGCCGCTTCAACGGCGGAGAGGCCCAGCGCCTCGACACCGACGCCGGCGGCGTCGGCCGTCTCGCCCTGACCCGCCGCTTCGTCAAGGGCCCGGTCCTCGGCATCGCGCCGTTCAACTTCCCGCTGAACCTGTGCGCCCACAAGGTGGCCCCGGCCATCGCCGTCGGCGCGCCGATCATCCTGAAGCCGGCCCCGGCCACCCCGCTCTCCGGCCTGATCCTCGGCGAGCTGCTCGCCGAGACCGACCTCCCGGCCGGTTCCTGGTCGGTCCTGCCGGTCGCCAACGACAAGATGCCCGCCCTGGTGAAGGACGAGCGCCTGCCCGTCATCTCCTTCACCGGCTCCGACAAGGTCGGCTACGCCATCCAGCAGTCGGTGCCCCACAAGCACTGCACCCTGGAGCTCGGCGGCAACGCCGCCGCCGTGGTCCTGGACGACTGGTCCTCCGAGGCCGACCTCGACTGGGCCGCGACCCGTATCGCGACCTTCTCGAACTACCAGGCCGGCCAGTCCTGCATCTCCGTGCAGCGCGTGATCGCCGACGCCTCCGTCTACGACCGCCTCGTCGAGAAGGTCGTGGCCCAGGTCCAGGCGCAGGTCACCGGCGACCCGTCCGACTCCGCCACCGACGTCGGCCCCCTCGTCTCCGAGGACGCCGCCAAGCGCGTCGAGTCCTGGGTCGACGAGGCGATCTCCGCCGGAGCCAAGCTGCTCACCGGCGGCAAGCGCGAGGGTGCCTCGTACGAGCCGACCGTCATCGCCGACCTGCCCGCCGACACCACCCTCGCCGTCGAGGAGGTCTTCGGGCCGGTGCTGACGCTGACGAAGGTCGAGAACACCGACGAGGCCTTCGCCGCCGTCAACGACTCGAAGTTCGGCCTGCAGACCGGCGTCTTCACCCGGAACATCCAGACCGCGTTCCGCGCCCACCGCGAGCTCGAGGTCGGCGGTGTGATCGTCGGCGACGCGCCGTCCTACCGCGCCGACCAGATGCCGTACGGCGGCGTCAAGCAGTCGGGTGTCGGCCGCGAGGGTGTCCGCTACGCGATGGACGACTACACGTACGAGCGGGTCCTGGTCCTGACCGGCCTCGACATCTGAATCTCGTACGGCCCGCAAGCCGACGGCCGGAGCCTACTGTGCGGGGGCTCCGGCCGTCCCCCTTTTGTTTGCGGCTCGGTTCGCCTCCGGGGGCGCTGATGCCGGCTCCAGAAGACCGTGCGTCCTCGAAACGGCTCGTGCCTCGCCGTTTCTCCGGGCGCTCGGCCTTCTTCGCCGGCGCGCCCCCTTCGGCTCACTCGCCAGGGTGCGGTCGGCGCGTCCCTTTCGGCTCACTCGCCGGGGTGCGGTCGGCGCGTCCCTTTCGGCTCACTCGCCGGGAGGTAACCGCCCGGCCGGGCTCGTTTTCCCTCACTCGGACCGCCCCGGCTTTTCCCGGAGGGCCGGAGAGGGTACGACTCACAGGTAGCACCGGCCAGTAGGCCGGTACCACCGACTCCGGCGGCGAGGTGAGTCCCCTCATGTCCGCAACACAGCCCGCACAGCCCAAGGTGACCGAGCGCGAGGCACGGCAGGTCGCGGAAGCGGCCCGGGAACAGGACTGGCGCAAGCCCAGCTTCGCCAAGGAACTGTTCCTGGGGCACTTCCGGCTCGACCTGATCCACCCGCACCCGATGCCCGCGGACGAGGACGTCCGGCGCGGCGAGGCCTTCCTGGCCCGGCTCCGGGCGTTCTGCGAGACCGAGATCGACGGCGCGCGCATCGAGCGCGAGGCCAAGATCCCCGACGAGACCGTGCGCGGGCTCAAGGAGCTCGGCGCCCTCGGCATGAAGATCGACCCCAAGTACGGGGGGCTGGGCCTGACCCAGGTGTACTACAACAAGGCGCTGGCCCTCGTCGGGTCGGTCAGCCCCGCCATCGGGGCCCTGCTCTCCGCCCACCAGTCGATCGGCGTCCCGCAGCCGCTGAAGATGTTCGGCACCCAGGAGCAGAAGGAAACCTTCCTGCCGCGCTGCGCGACCACCGCCATCAGCGCCTTCCTGCTCACCGAGCCGGACGTCGGCTCCGACCCCGCGCGGCTGGCCACCACCGCCGTCCCCGACGGGGAGGACGCCTACGTCCTCGACGGTGTGAAGCTCTGGACCACCAACGGGGTCGTCGCGGACCTGCTGGTGGTGATGGCCCGGGTGCCGAAGTCGGAGAACCACCGCGGCGGGATCACCGCCTTCGTCGTCGAGGCCGATTCCCCCGGGATCACCGTCGAGCACCGCAACGCCTTCATGGGCCTGCGCGGCCTGGAGAACGGCCTCACCCGCTTCCACCAGGTCAGGGTGCCCGCCTCACAGCGAATCGGCGCCGAGGGCGCCGGGCTCAAGATCGCGCTGACCACCCTGAACACGGGCCGGCTGTCCTTGCCCGCCATGTGCGTCGGCGCCGGGAAGTGGTGCCTGAAGATCGCCCGCGAATGGTCCGGCGTCCGCGAGCAGTGGGGCCGCCCGGTCGCCCGGCACGAGGCCGTCGGCGCCAAGATCTCCTTCATCGCCGCCACCACCTTCGCCCTCGAAGCAGTCGTCGACCTGGCCTCCCAGATGGCCGACGAGGACCGCAACGACATCCGCATCGAGGCCGCCCTCGCCAAGCTCTACGGCAGCGAGATGGCCTGCCTGATGGCCGACGAGCTCGTCCAGATCCGCGGCGGGCGCGGCTTCGAGACCGCCGAGTCGCTGGCCGCCCGCGGCGAGCGCGCCGTCCCCGCCGAGCAGATGCTGCGCGACCTGCGCATCAACCGGATCTTCGAGGGCTCCACCGAGATCATGCACCTGCTGATCGCCCGCGAGGCCGTCGACGCCCACCTGTCGGTCGCCGGCGACCTCATCGACCCCGAGAAGGCGCTCGGCGACAAGGCCAAGGCAGGAGCCCGCGCCGCCGGGTTCTACGCCCGCTGGCTGCCCAAGCTCGCCACCGGCCCCGGCCAGGTCCCCGGCGCGTACCGCGCCTTCCACCCCGGCGGCCACCCCGACCTCTCCGTCCACCTGCGCTACGTCGAGCGCAGCGCCCGCAAACTCGCCCGGTCCACCTTCTACGCCATGTCCCGCTGGCAGGGCCGCATGGAGACCAAGCAGGGCTTCCTCGGCCGGATCGTCGACATCGGCGCCGAGCTCTTCGCGATGAGCGCCGCCTGCGTGCGCGCCGAGCACCTGCGGGCCTCCGGGGAGCACGGCCGCGAGGCCTACCAGCTGGCCGACGCCTTCTGCCGGCAGTCCCGGATCCGCGTCGAGGAGCTCTTCGGCAGGCTCTGGTCCAACACCGACGACCTGGACCGCAAGGTCGTCGCCGGGGTGCTCTCCGGCACCTACACGTGGCTCGAGGAGGGCGTGCTCGACCCCTCCGGCGACGGCCCCTGGATCGCGGACGCCACCCCCGGCCCGTCGACTCAGAAGAACGTCCACCGACCCATCCGCTGACCTGCGATCATCGCCGGGTGCCCGTCAGGCGTACGACACTGGCGACAGGGAACCCGGGGAAGCGGATGCATGTGAACGTGGACAGGGAGAGCCGACGGCTCGCCTGGTGCGTGGCGCTCCTGCTGCGCCACGCACCGGACGCCGTCGCCTCCGACCTCCTTGGGCGGCTCGACGCGCCCACCCGCCGGTTCCTGTGCCGGGACGAGTACCTCCCGGCCTCCGCGGTCACCCTGCTGCTGCGCGAGGGCACCGACGAGGACCGCCGCACCATCGCCCGCAGCCCGCAGGTGCACGGCCGACCGCTGCCCGGCCTGCCCGGCCCCGCGCGGTACGCGGCCCGCCCCGGCCCCTCGCCGGAGCTGCTCGCCACCCTCGGCGCCGAGCTCGGCCGCCCGCTCGCGCCGCCGCCGTCCGCCGCGGGGCCCGCCGGGCCGCCGCTGACCGGCCCCGAGCTCATCGGGCTGCTGCGCCGGCACGGCAGCCGCCGGCCGCGCATCCCGCTCGACGTGCTGGCCCTCCCGCACGAGCTCGACCCCGAGACCCTGCTGCGCGAGCACGCCCGCGCCCCGCTGCCGCCCGGCTCCGTGGAAGCCCTGCTGCTGGTCGCCGATCCGGACCGGCGGACCCGGCTCGCACTGCTCGACACCCGCGCGCAGACCTCGTACGGACCGGCATGGCACCGGCCGGCGGTCCGCGCAGTCCGGACCGGCACCCTGACCTTCGACGAGCTCGCGGCGGCCGTCGCACCGGCCCACCGGGCCCTGCTCCTCGGGCAGGCCCACGCCGCCGGCGGACTCGGCTGGAACCTGGCCGAGTGGGCCGGGATGCGCTCCGCCCTGCTGCGGGTGCTGCGCCCGGCGCTCGGCGACGACCCGAGGCTGTGGGCCGAGCTGCACCGCCACGCCCCCGGGTCCACCGGCACCCTGCCCGAGCTGGCGGCCGCCGTCGCCGCCGGGGCCGCGCCGCCGCCGCAGGCCGCGATACCCGGCCTCGCCGCGGCCGTGGACGCCCTCGCGCCGGGATCCGCGTGGGTGCCGGACGACAGCGTGAACCGCGAGCTGGCCCTCGCGAGCCTCGGGGTGCCCAACGCCATGGGCGATCTGCGCGAGGACGTCCGCTGGGTCCGCGCCTGCCTCGACGACGGCATCCTGGCCGGCGCCGACGTGATCCGGCACAAGGCCCCCGCCGCCTGGGCCCTGGACGAGGGCCACTGGCTGGGGGAGGTGGACCACCCCGACCGCCACGACCACCACCCGGCGGTCCTGGCCGCCCGCGCCGAGGCGGACCGGCTGTTCGAAGCGGCCCTCGGCGGCGACGCCGACGCCTGGTGGCGGGCCGCCCGCGCCCTCCCGGACTTCGCCGGAACACTGCCCGAACTGCTCGCCGGAGCCGTTCACGGGGACTCCGTGTCCAACCGCTCCTGAGTTGCGGCAACAATGGGGGCATGAGCGACCGCCCAGCCCCCCTCGCCGATCCGCACCTCCTCTTCGACCCCGCGGCCGGCCGGCGGGACATCGTCATCCTCGGGTCCACCGGGTCCATCGGGACCCAGGCCATCGACCTCGCCCTGCGCAACCCCGACCGGTTCCGGGTGACGGCGCTGTCCGCCGCCGGCGGGCGCGTCGCGCTGCTGGCCGAGCAGGCCCGGCAGCTGCGGGTGAACACCGTGGCCGTCGCCCGCGAGGACGTCGTACCGGCCCTGAAGGAGGCGCTGAACGCCCAGTACGGGCCCTCCGAGCCGCTGCCCGAGATCCTGGCCGGGCCCGACGCGGCGACCGAGCTCGCCGCCTCCGAGTGCCACACCGTCCTCAACGGCATCACCGGTTCCATCGGCCTCGCGCCCACCCTCGCCGCGCTGAAGGCCGGCCGGACCCTGGCCCTGGCCAACAAGGAGTCGCTGATCGTCGGCGGCCCGCTGGTCAAGGCCCTCGCGAAGCCCGGCCAGATCATCCCGGTCGACTCCGAGCACGCGGCCCTGTTCCAGGCGCTCGCCGCCGGCACCCGGGCCGACGTGCGCAAGCTCGTGGTCACCGCCTCCGGCGGGCCCTTCCGCGGCCGCACGCGCGCCGAGCTGGCCGGCGTCACCGTCAAGGACGCCCTCGCGCACCCCACCTGGGCCATGGGCCCGGTGATCACCATCAACTCGGCGACCCTGGTCAACAAGGGGCTGGAGGTCATCGAGGCGCACCTGCTCTACGACATCCCCTTCGACCGCATCGAGGTCGTGGTCCATCCGCAGTCCTACGTCCACTCGATGGTGGAGTTCTCCGACGGCTCCACGCTCGCCCAGGCCACCCCGCCGGACATGCGCGGACCCATCGCGATCGGCCTCGGCTGGCCCGAGCGCGTCCCGGACGCGGCCCCGGCCTTCGACTGGACCAAGGCCTCGACCTGGGAGTTCTTCCCGCTGGACACCGAGGCCTTCCCGTCGGTGGGACTGGCCCGGCACGTCGGCACCCTGGGCTCCACCGCCCCCGCCGTGTTCAATGCGGCGAACGAGGAGTGCGTGGAGGCGTTCCTGGCCGGTCGGCTGCCGTTCACAGCAATCATGGATACGGTCTCTGCCGTGGTCGATGAGCACGGGACGCCGGACGCGGGAACTTCTCTCACCGTCGCGGACGTCCTCGAAGCGGAGACCTGGGCCAGGGCCCGGGCACAGGAGATGGCGGCCCGGGCCGCCGTGGAGGCGCGCGCATGACAGCACTCATGACGGTGCTCGGAATACTCATCTTCGTATTCGGGCTGCTCGTCTCCATCGCCTGGCACGAGCTCGGCCACCTCTCGACGGCCAAGCTCTTCGGCATCCGTGTGCCCCAGTACATGGTCGGCTTCGGCCCGACCATCTGGTCGCGCCACAAGGGCGAGACCGAGTACGGGATCAAGGCCATCCCGATGGGCGGCTACATCCGCATGATCGGGATGTTCCCGCCCGGCGAGGACGGCAAGGTGACCGCCCGGTCGACCTCGCCGTTCCGCTCGATGATCGAGGACGCGCGCTCGGCGGCGTACGAGGAGCTCCAGCCCGGCGACGAGACCCGGCTGTTCTACACGCGCAGGCCGTGGAAGCGCGTGATCGTGATGTTCGCGGGCCCGTTCATGAACCTGGTGCTGGCCCTGGCGATCTTCTTCGGCGTCTGGATGAGCTTCGGGATCAACCAGACGACCACGCAGGTCGCGAGCGTCTCGCCGTGCGTCATCCAGCAGAGCGAGAAGCGCGAGATCTGCAAGGCCGGCGACCCGGTCGCCCCGGCCAAGGCCGCCGGCCTGCTGGCCGGGGACCGGATCGTGGCGTTCAACGGCCACAAGGTGGCCGACTGGGCCGCCCTGCAGAAGCAGATCCGCGACACCGTCGGCCCCGCCACCGTCACGGTCGTCCGGGACGGCAAGCAGCAGACCCTCCCGGTCAACCTGATCGAGAACAAGGTCGCCAAGACGGACGGCCACGGCGGGTACGTCAAGGGCCGGTACGTGACGGCCGGCTGGCTCGGCTTCAGCCCGAAGAGCGAGATCGCCCCGCTGTCCTTCGGCCAGTCCGTCGACCACATGGGCGAGGTCGTCGACAACAGCGTCCAGGGGCTGCTCAAGCTGCCCGCCAAGATCCCGGCCCTGTGGGACGCGGCCTTCAGCGGAGCCGAGCGCGAGCCCGACTCCCCGATGGGCATCGTCGGCGCGGCCCGGATCAGCGGCGAGATCGCCACCCTGGACATCCCGGCCGAGCAGCGGCTGGTGTTCTTCCTCCAGCTCGTCGGGTTCTTCAACCTCTCGCTGTTCCTGTTCAACATGCTCCCGCTGCTCCCGCTCGACGGCGGGCACATCGCGGGCGCCCTGTGGGAGTCGGTCCGGCGCACCGTGGCCCGGGTCTTCCGGCGCCCCGACCCCGGCCCGTTCGACGTGGCGAAGCTGATGCCCGCCGCGTACGTGGTGGCCGGCGTGTTCGTCTGCTTCACGCTGCTCGTGCTCGTGGCCGACGTGGTGAACCCGATCAAGATCACCTAGTACGTCCGCATGTACGCCGGACGCGTAGGGAGCCGGGCACGCTTCGTGCCCGGCTCCCTACGTTCGGGTGTTCCGGGCCCTCGGATGCAGGGGCCGCCCCGTGGTTGGCGTAATCTCGAAGCCTGGAGCCCGCCGATCTCGGGACCTTGATCCACACCTTGGGGTTGCACAGCAGATGACTGCCATCTCTCTCGGAATGCCGGCCGTGCCGACGAAGCTTGCCGACCGCAGGGTCAGCCGCAAGATCCAGGTCGGTTCGGTGGCCGTCGGTGGCGACGCACCCGTTTCGGTGCAGTCGATGACCACCACCCGTACCTCCGACATCGGCGCCACGCTCCAGCAGATCGCCGAGCTGACCGCCTCCGGCTGCGAGATCGTCCGCGTGGCCTGCCCGACCCAGGACGACGCCGACGCCCTCGCCGTCATCGCGAAGAAGTCGCAGATCCCGGTCATCGCCGACATCCACTTCCAGCCCAAGTACGTGTTCGCCGCGATCGACGCCGGCTGCGCCGCCGTCCGCGTGAACCCGGGCAACATCAAGCAGTTCGACGACAAGGTCAAGGAGATCGCGAAGGCCGCCAACGACGCGCGCACTCCGATCCGCATCGGCGTCAACGCCGGCTCCCTCGACGCCCGCCTGCTCAAGAAGTACGGCAAGGCCACCCCCGAGGCGCTGGTCGAGTCCGCGCTGTGGGAGGCCTCCCTCTTCGAGGAGCACGGCTTCAGCGACATCAAGATCTCGGTCAAGCACAACGACCCGGTCGTCATGGTCAACGCCTACCGCCAGCTCGCCGCCCAGTGCACGTACCCGCTGCACCTCGGCGTCACCGAGGCCGGCCCCGCCTTCCAGGGCACCATCAAGTCCGCCGTCGCCTTCGGCGCGCTGCTCTCCGAGGGCATCGGCGACACCATCCGCGTCTCCCTCTCGGCCCCGCCGGTCGAGGAGGTCAAGGTCGGCATCCAGATCCTGGAGTCCCTGAACCTCAAGCCGCGCCGCCTGGAGATCGTCTCCTGCCCGTCCTGCGGCCGCGCCCAGGTGGACGTCTACAAGCTGGCCGAGGAGGTCACGGCGGGCCTGGAGGGCATGGAGGTCCCGCTGCGCGTCGCGGTCATGGGCTGCGTCGTCAACGGCCCGGGCGAGGCCCGCGAGGCCGACCTCGGCGTCGCCTCCGGCAACGGCAAGGGCCAGATCTTCGTGAAGGGCGAGGTCATCAAGACCGTCCCCGAGTCGAAGATCGTGGAGACCCTCATCGAAGAGGCGATGAAGATCGCCGAGCAGATGGAGAAGGACGGCGTGATGTCCGGCGAGCCCACCGTCGCCATCGGCGTCTGAGCACCCCGGGCGCCCCGGCTGGCGCCCCGCACGCATCGGCCCCGGCCCCGTTCCCGCAGCTCGCGGGCGGGGCCGGGGCTTTTTCGTGACCCGTGGGACCAGGCATCCTCCGGTGGCGGCGGGTACAGTTCGGAGATCAGCAGACTTGTATGGTGAGGCCCCAGTGTTGACGCAGACCACCACCCGGGTCCTTGAGCCCAGTGATCTCGACGCCGCCCTCGAAGTCCTCGGACGCGAGCCGGTCGAGAACGCCTTCGTCACCTCCCGGGTCCAGGTCGCCGGACTCGACCCCTGGCGCCTGGGCGGCGAGATGTGGGGCTACTACGCCGACGGGCAGCTGCGCTCCCTCTGCTACGCGGGCGCCAACCTGGTCCCCGTCTGCGCCGACCCCGACGCCGTCCGCGCCTTCGCCGACCGGGCCCGCCGCACCGGCCGCCGCTGCTCCTCCATCGTCGGCCCCGCCGACGCCACCCGGCTGCTGTGGCGGCTCCTGGAGCCCAGCTGGGGACCGGCCCGCGACGTCCGCTCCCACCAGCCGCTCATGGTCACCGAGCAGACGTCCGCAAACGTGCGCCCCGACCCGCTGGTGCGGCGGATCCGCAAGGACGAGATGGACCTGATCATGCCCGCCTGCGTGGCCATGTTCACCGAGGAGGTCGGCGTCTCGCCGATGGCCGGCGACGGCGGGCTGCTCTACCAGGCCCGGGTCGCCGAGCTGGTCGGCACCGGCCGCTCCTTCGCCCGCATCGAGGACGGCAAGGTCGTCTTCAAGGCGGAGATCGGCGCCGCGACCGCCAGGGCCTGCCAGATCCAGGGCGTGTGGGTGGACCCCGAGTTCCGCGGCCGCGGGCACTCCGAGACGGGGATGGCCGCCGTCGTCGAGTTCGCGCTGCGCGATGTCGCGCCCGTGGTGAGCCTGTACGTCAACGACTTCAACACCGCTGCGCGGGCGGCGTACCGGCGGGTGGGGTTCCGCGAGGTGGGCGCGTTCATGAGCGTGCTCTTCTGAACGCGCCGCTCGGCCCCGGGGTTCGGCCGGGGCGGGGGCCGTACGGACGGGGGCGGGGCGTGCCCAGTAAGGTCGGCCGCATGCTGCCTACCCCCGGGGGCGACGACCCCGACCGGCCCGCCGGACTCCGCATCGGTCCCTTCGACCTCGCCGACCGCGTGGACGAGGCGCTGCGCGTGCAGGCCGTGGCCTTCGGGCTCAGCGAGGAAGAGGTCGGCATCCGGCGCTACATCGTGCAGCGCCACATGACCTGCCGCGGAGCCCGCGCCCTCGGGGCGTTCACCGAGGACGGGGCGCTCGCCGGGTTCGTGTACGGGATGCCGAACGACCGGGCCTACTGGTGGTCCTCGGTCGTCGAGCCGTACCTGCGGGCCGAGGGCCACGACGGCTGGCTCGACGGCGCCTTCGTGATCACCGAGCTGCACGTCCACCCCGGGTTCCAGGGCCACGGCGTCGGCCGCACCCTCATCACCCGGCTCACCGACGCCGCCGAGGAGCCCCGCTCCATCCTCTCCGCCATCGACACCGAGAGCCCGGCCCGCGGGCTCTACCGGGCCCTCGGCTACGCCGACCTGGCCCGCCAGGTGCACTTCCCGAGCGCGAGCCTCCCGTACGCCGTGATGGGGGCCCCGCTGCCGCTGCGCCGCGCCTGAAACGGTTTCCGGGGGGCCGGGTGCCCCG
This sequence comes from Streptomyces sp. NPDC002209, assembly GCF_042890265.1. Classification (NCBI taxonomy): domain Bacteria; kingdom Bacillati; phylum Actinomycetota; class Actinomycetes; order Kitasatosporales; family Streptomycetaceae; genus Streptomyces; species Streptomyces sp. NPDC002209. Next base: position 579,342 of record NZ_JBIARX010000002.1, read on the forward strand.
GGTAGCCTCCCGTCATGTCATCGCAACACGTACAGCGCATGTCCCGTCTCATGGCCAAGACCCTCCGCGAGGACCCGGCCGACGCGGAGACCCTCAGCCACCGGCTCCTCGTCCGCGCCGGATACGTCCGCCGCAGCTCCGCGGGCGTGTGGACCTGGCTGCCGCTCGGCAAGAAGGTCCTCGACAACGTCTCGCGCATCGTCCGCGAGGAGATGGACGCCATCGGGGCCCAGGAGGTGCTGCTCCCGGCGCTGCTGCCGAAGGAGCCGTACGAGGTCAGCGGGCGCTGGACGGAGTACGGGGACCTGCTCTTCCGGCTCAAGGACCGCAAGGGCGCGGACTACCTCCTCGGCCCCACCCACGAGGAGATCTTCACCCTGGTGGTCAAGGACCAGTGCACGTCCTACAAGGACCTGCCGGTCATGCTCTACCAGATCCAGACCAAGTACCGCGACGAGGCCCGGCCGCGGTCCGGCGTGCTGCGCGGCCGCGAGTTCCAGATGAAGGACTCGTATTCCTTCGACGTGAGCGACGAGGGTCTCGCGGAGTCCTACGCCCTGCACCGGGCCGCGTACCAGCGGATCTTCGAGCGCCTCGGCCTGGACCACCGCATCGTGTCCGCGGTGTCGGGGGCGATGGGCGGCTCGGCGTCGGAGGAGTTCCTGGCGCCCGCGCCGGCGGGCGAGGACACCTTCGTGGACTGCCCGTCGTGCGACTACGCGGCGAACACGGAGGCCGTGACCTTCGCGCTGACCCCGGTGGACGCCGAGCACCCCGCGCTCGAGGAGGTGGACACCCCCGACACCCCGACGATCGAGACCCTCGCCGCGCACCTGGGTGTGCCCGCGTCGGCGACGCTGAAGAACCTCCTGGTGAAGGTCGACGGCGAGATCACGGCCGTGGGCGTACCCGGCGACCGGGAGGTGGACCTCGGCAAGCTCGGCGAGCATCTGGCCCCGGCGGTCGTGGAGTTGGTGACGGCCGAGGACTTCACCGACCGCCCCGACCTGGTACGCGGCTACGTGGGACCGCAGGGTCTCGGCAAGGTCCGCTACCTGGCCGACCCCCGTGTCGCGCCCGGCACTTCGTGGGTGACGGGGGCCAACCGCGAGAACACGCACGCCCGGAACGTGGTCTGCGGGCGGGACTTCGAGGTGGACCAGTACCTCGACGTGGTCGTCGTCGAGCCCGGCGACCCCTGCCCGCGCTGCGGGGCCGGTCTGCGGCTGGACCGCGCGATCGAGATCGGGCACATCTTCCAGCTGGGCCGCAAGTACGCGGACGCGTTCGGGCTGGACGTGCTGGGCCGGGAGGGCAAGCCGGTGCGGGTCACGATGGGCTCGTACGGCATCGGCGTATCGCGGGCGGTGGCCGCGCTGGCCGAGCAGACCGCCGACGAGCGGGGCCTGGCCTGGCCGGCGGCGGTGGCCCCGGCGGACGTCCACGTGGTGGCGGCGGGCAAGGCGGTGCCGCTGGCGCTGGCGGAGCGGGCGGCCGAGGCCCTGGCCGGGTCCGGGCTGCGGGTCCTGCTGGACGACCGCCCGGGCCTGTCCCCGGGCGTGAAGCTCACGGACGCGGAGCTGATCGGCGTCCCGTGGATCCTGGTGGCGGGCCGCCGCTCGGCGGACGAGGTGGTCGAACTCCAGCACCGCGCCACGGGCACCCGCGAGGAACTCCCCCTGGCCGAAGCCCTGTCGCGCCTGACGCCCTGATCCCTGCCCGCCTCCGGCAGCCGGCCACCCGCTCCCGGTCACGGGCCCGCGCAGCCGGTGCGGTCACCCGGCCTGCGCCTCGTCCGTGCCGGGCGCGGTGGCGGCGTCCGGGGCCCGGCCCGGGGAGCCGTCCACGCTCGGGCCGGGGCCCGGGTCCGGGGATCCGTTCAGCCCGGGCCGGGGATCCCCGGAGCCGTCCCACACGGGGCCGGGGCCGGGGGAGCCGTCCACTGCGGGATCGGGGGCCGGCGGGCCGTCCAGTGCGGGGTCCGGGGCCGGCGGGCCGTCCAGTGCGGGGTCCGGGGCCGCCGCGGCGGCGAGCGTGGGGTCGGCGGGCGTGGTCGCCGGGTGTTGCGGTGCGTCCGGGGCCGTTTGCGGCGGGGCCGCGCGTTCCAGGAAGCGCAGGAGTTCCACCGGGAACGGGAGGACCAGCGTGGAGTTCTTCTCCGCGGCCACCGCCACCACCGTCTGCAGCAGCCGCAGCTGCAGCGCCGCCGGCTGCTCCGACATGACCTCCGCCGCCTGGGCCAGCTTGTGCGAGGCCTGCAGCTCCGCGTCCGCGTTGATGACACGGGCACGCCGTTCCCGGTCCGCCTCCGCCTGTCGGGCCATCGACCGCTTCATCGTCTCGGGAAGGGACACGTCCTTGATCTCGACCCGGTCGATCTGCACGCCCCAGCCCACCGCCGGGCTGTCGATCATCAGCTCCAGGCCCTGGTTGAGCATCTCCCGGTTGGACAGCAGATCGTCCAGGTCCGACTTGCCGATGATCGACCTGAGCGAGGTCTGCGCCATCTGCGAGACGGCGAAGCGGTAGTCCTCCACCGCCACGATCGCGTTCGCCGGGTCGACGACCTTGAAGTACACGACGGCGTCCACGCGCACCGTGACGTTGTCCCGCGTGATGCCCTCCTGCGCGGGCACGGGCAGCGTCACGATCTGCATGTTCACCTTGTGGATCCGGTCGATCACCGGAACGATCATTGCGAAGCCGGGTGGCCGGATCTCCTCGCGCAGCCTGCCGAAGCGGAAGACCAGACCCCGCTCGTACTGCTTCACCACCCGGGCCGCGGCGCCCATGTAGACCAGGACGCCCACACCCGCGGCGATCGCCGCTGTCAGCAGTTCTTCGACCATGACGGCCCCCTGCCGGACGTGCATACCTACCTAAACGGTATGCCCTACAACCAGGCCGCGAACTCCAGCAGCAGCTCCGCGTCCCGGCGCCGCCCCGCGGCCAGCGCCCGGTTCCCGGACTCCACCGCGCGGAACAGCGTCCAGCCCCGCAGCCGGTCCCGGTCCACCTCCAGGGAGTCGGCCAGCTTGTTCACGCGGCGCCGGGCGCCCGCCGCCCCCGCCGAGGACGCGACCTGGTCCTCCAGCCGGTCGCGGACCAGCCGGGCCAGGTCGTACGCACGGTCCCCTACCAGCGGGTCCGGGCCGACCGCCAGCCACGGCGCCCGCTCGCCCGCCAGCACCTTGCCCTGCCGGAAGTTCCCGTGCAGCAGCAGCTCTTCACCGGGCAGCGCCGTCAGCTCCTCGCGGACCGCGAGCGCGGCGGACGCCAGCGCCTCGGCCTCCGGCGGGGCCTTGCGCAGCACCTCCGCCTGCTGCGCGGTGCGCTCGGCCACCGTCTCGAAGGGGTGTCCGGGCGGCGGGGTCACCCACAGCCTGCGCAGCGTCCCGCTCGCCTCCAGCAGGGCCTTCGCCTCCGGCAGCGACCGCAGCGACACCTCCGGGTGGAGCCGCTCCAGCAGCAGCGCCCCGTCCTCCTCGTGGTGCCGGGTGTCGAGGACCCGTACGGCGCCGAAGCCGCCCCAGTGCGCCAGCGCGGCCAGCTCCCGGTCGGGCCGCGCGGACGGCGGAGCCAGCTTCACCGCGGCCGGGGTCCCGTCGGCGTAGTGGACGAGGACGACCAGACTGCTCCGGCCGCCCGGGGCCTGCACCCGCTGGGCCCGCACCCCACGCCGGGCCAGCGCCTCCTCGGCGAGCCGGGGCAACTGCCCCAGCCAGTCCGCGTTCTGGGCCGGATCCGGCGTCTCGCCGAGCGCCCGTACAAGCCGCTGCGGCGGTTCGAAAGCCATGCGTGCGTGATCCCTTTCAGCTGGTCCGGGCTCGTTCTCCACGTTCCGTGAGCCCAGGGAAGGCTACGCCGACCCCACGCCAGCGTGCCGCGCGGACGGCCGCGGCGCTCAGCGCGTCGGCCGCCTCGCGGCGCAGCCGGCCGTCCGCCGCCCGCACCAGGTCGGAGTAGGCACCCGCCACCCGGTCCTCGATCTCGGCGGCCAGGGCCTCGGCATCGGCCGGGGTGCGGACCTCGAAGGGCAGGGCGTACGCCGCCTCCGCGGGCCGCGGCGAACCGCCCATCTCGCGCACCGTCCGGGCGAGCGCGTCCCGGCGGGACAGATGGCCTCCGTGCGCCTCGCGGGCCTCGGCGGAGCGCGCGGAGGAGGCTCGCGCGCCGATGACCCCGTAGCCGTACGCGGCCGCGTGCTCGGCGGCGAGCGCCGACTGCGCGGCCTCGAGGGCGCGGTTCGCGGGGGAGGGTTCGGGCTTCACGGCTTGGCTCCCTGGGGCGAGGTCAGCAGGTAGGCGTGTACGGCGCCGCACGCGGCCACCGAGGCCAGCAGCCGGGCCAGCTCCCCGGGCGCCCCGGCCAGGGCGATGGTCCGGGCCTCGGACAGGCTCCGCTCGGCGTCCGCGAGGGCGGACAGGGCCTCCTCGGGCTTCGGCGGCACGGGCTCGCCGCTCACCGCGGGGGCGCCGGCCGGCGCGGACGAGGCGGCGCCGGCGGCGGCGGAGGAGGAGGGCGAGGCGGAGCCCGAGGGCCTGCCGGCCGCGGAATCCGCGGAGGCCAGCGCCCCGGTGTGCGCGGCGACCGCGGCGCGCAGCGGGGCGAGGCGCGCGGCCAGGGCCGGATGGGCGAGGGCGGTGGCGTCGTAACGTTCCAGCAGCCGCTCACTGTCTCGAACAGCCGTCTCACGCATCCGCCGTTCGAGTGGAACCCCGACGGCGGTGTCCGACGAGCCGTCCCCGTCGGAGCACCCGGTGAGCAGCGCGGCGCCGGCCACGCCGGCGGCACCGGAGAGCAGGCTCCTGCGGGAGAGCCGCAAAGGCGAAGTCCAGGGCACGGCGACGTCCTCGGAGGTGATGACGGGACAGGGTGTGATCACCGTACCCGGGGCCCTGTCCCCGCGGAGGACGGCAACACCCTCCGCGACCGGATACCCTTTGACCTGACACGCGACGTAAACCACAACAGCACACGCGGCCGAGGAGTCACCCGGATGAGCACCACCCAGAGCGACAGGCTGCGCGGATTGCTGGAGCCGCTCGTCGCCGCCAAGGGCCTGGATCTCGAGGACATCGAGATGTCCAAGGCCGGCAAGCGCCGGATGCTGCGCATCATCGTGGACTCCGACGAGGGCGTGGAACTGGACGCGTGTGCCGAGCTGAGCCGTGAGGTCTCCGACACGCTCGACGAATCCGATGTGATGGGCGAGGACGAGTACGTCCTCGAGGTGAGCTCGCCGGGCGCCGACCGCCCGCTGACCGAGCACCGTCACTACGTACGGGCGATCGGCCGCCTCGTGAAGTTCCAGCTCGCCGAGGGCGGGGAAGTGATCGCCCGCATCCTCGACGTGGACGACGAGGGAATGGACCTGGAGGTCCCGGGCGTGAAGGGCCGCAAGGCGACCGCCCGCCGCATTGCTTTTTCCGACATCGCCAAGGCGCGGGTCGAGATCGAGTTCAACCGCAAGGACAAGAAGGAAGAGGAGGCGTAGCCGTGGACATCGACATGAGTGCCCTGCGGGGTCTGGTCCGGGAGAAGGAGATCTCCTTCGACCTGCTCGTCGAGGCGATCGAGTCGGCCCTCCTCATCGCGTACCACCGCACCGAGGGCAGCTTCCGGCGCGCACGCGTGGAGCTGGACCGCACCAACGGCCACGTCGTCGTGTGGGCGACGGAGGACCCGCGGGACCTGGAGGAGGGGCAGGAGGCCAAGGAGTTCGACGACACCCCGTCGGACTTCGGCCGGATCGCCGCGACGACCGCCAAGCAGGTGATCCTGCAGCGTCTGCGCGACGCCGAGGACGACCTGACCTTCGGCGAGTTCGCCGGCCGTGAGGGCGACGTCATCACCGGTGTCGTCCAGCAGGGCAAGGACCCCAAGAACGTCCTCGTCGACATCGGCAAGCTCGAGGCCATCCTGCCGGTGCAGGAACAGGTCCCCGGCGAGGAGTACACGCACGGTCTGCGGATCAAGGCGTACGTCGTACGGGTGGCGAAGGGTGTCCGCGGTCCGTCCGTGACCCTGTCGCGCACCCACCCCAACCTGGTGAAGAAGCTCTTCGCGCTGGAGGTCCCGGAGATCGCGGACGGCAGCGTCGAGATCTCGGCGATCGCCCGCGAGGCCGGCCACCGCACCAAGATCGCCGTACGGTCCACCCGCTCGGGCCTCAACCCGAAGGGCGCCTGCATCGGCCCGATGGGCGCCCGTGTGCGCAACGTCATGGCCGAGCTGCACGGCGAGAAGATCGACATCGTCGACTGGTCGGACGACCCGGCGGAGATGGTCGCGAACGCGCTGTCACCCGCCCGGGTGAGCAAGGTCGAGGTCGTCGACTGGGACTCGCGCTCCGCCCGGGTGACCGTGCCCGACTACCAGCTGTCGCTGGCCATCGGCAAGGAGGGCCAGAACGCCCGCCTCGCCGCGCGGCTCACCGGCTGGCGCATCGACATCCGTCCCGACACCGAGGCGTCCCCGGACGCCGACCGGGACCGGGGCGGGGAATAAATCCGCTACCGGCCGGAGCTGTCCGGCCGGTAGACAGGATCAAGACAGCAGATCTCGACAACATCCGTTCGATTTTTCGCCCGAAGGGGTGAGGTCGGTGCGGGGAGGTAGACTTAGGCGTGTCTGGCCGGACGCAAGCCCGCGCATGCCCCGAACGCACCTGTGTGGGGTGTCGGGAGCGAGCGGCCAAGAGCGATCTGCTGCGCATCGTGGCGATCGAGGGCGAATGCGTCCCCGATCCAAGCGGTACGCTGCCCGGCCGGGGCGCCTATGTGCACCCTGCCGTGGTCTGTCTGGACAAGGCGGTCCGTCGCAGAGCGTTCCCCCGGGCCCTTCGGTCCCCGGGAGCACTCGACACGACCGGACTGAGCAAAGCCGTGGCCATCGTGGCCGAGGCGACACCGTAAGAAGTAGTACGGCACGGATGCCCCGTGCGGTCAGGTACCTCGCGAGTTGGAAGTAGGTCGAGATTGCGATGAGCACTCGATGAGTACGCGATGAGTACGCCCATGAAGTAGCGACGGTCCGGCGTAACCCGGACCTAAAAGGAGCGAAGTGGCTAAGGTCCGGGTATACGAACTCGCCAAGGAGTTCGGAGTTGAGAGCAAGGTCGTCATGGCCAAGCTCCAGGAACTCGGTGAGTTCGTCCGTTCGGCGTCCTCGACGATCGAGGCGCCGGTTGTACGCAAGTTGACCGACGCATTGCAGGGCCCCGGCGGCAGCGCCGGCAAGTCCGCTGCGAAGCCGGGTGCGCCCCGCAAGGCTGCGCCCGCCAAGCCCGGGGTTCCCACCCCGGGTGCCGTTGCACGTCCCGCTGCCCCCAAGCCCGGCGCCCCGGCCCCCAAGCCGGCCGCTGCCGAGGCTCCGGCTCCCAGCGCGTCCGCCCCGGTGACTCCGGCCGCTTCCGGCCCGCGTCCCGGTCCCAAGGCTCCGGCCGCCCCGAAGCCCGCTCCGGCGGCTCCCGTGGCGACCGAGTTCTCCGCGCCTCCGGCGGCCCCGGCCGCCCCGGCGCGCACCGAGCGTCCCGCCGGTCCCGGCGCGACCCCCGGCCCGCGTCCGGCGCAGCAGCGTCCCGCGGCCCAGGGCGGCCAGGCCGGTGCCCGTCCCGGCGCCCCGCGTCCGGCCGGCTCCGCCCCCGGCGGCCAGGGACAGCGTCCCGCCGGTCCCGGTGGCCAGGCCCCGCGTCCGCAGGGCGCCCGTCCGGCCGGTCCCCGTCCGGGCAACAACCCGTTCACCTCTGGTGGCTCCACCGGCATGGCGCGCCCGCAGGCGCCCCGTCCGGCCGGCGCTCCCCGTCCCGGTGCCCCCGGCGCCGGCGGCGGCCAGGGTGCTCCCCGCCCGCAGGGTGGTCCCGGTGGCGCTCCGCGTCCGCAGGGTCCCGGTGCCGGTCGTCCGACCCCGGGCGGCATGCCCCGTCCGCAGGGCGGCGCCCCGCGTCCCGGTGGTGCTCCCGGCGGTAACCGTCCGAACCCGGGCATGATGCCGCAGCGTCCCGCTGCCGGTGGTCCCGGTCCCCGTCCCGGCGGCGGCCCCGGTGGCCGTGGTCCCGGTGCCGGTGGCCCGCGTCCCGGTGGCGCCGGTCGTCCCGGTGGCGGCGGCTTCGCCGGCCGTCCGGCCGGTCCCGGCTCGCGTCCCGCGGGCGGCGGCGGCTTCGGCGGCCCGCGTCCGGGTGGCGGCGGCTTCGGCGGCGGCCCGGCCGGTGCCGGTGGCGGCGGTCGTCCCGGCTTCGGTGGCCGTCCCGGCGGTCCCGGTGCCCGTGGTGGCACGCAGGGTGCCTTCGGCCGTCCCGGCGGGCCCGCCCGTCGCGGTCGCAAGTCGAAGCGTCAGAGGCGCCAGGAGTACGAGGCCATGCAGGCCCCGTCGGTCGGCGGCGTGATGCTGCCCCGCGGCAACGGCGAGACCGTTCGCCTGTCGCGCGGTGCGTCCCTCACCGACTTCGCCGAGAAGATCAACGCCAACCCGGCGTCGCTGGTCGCGGTCATGATGAACCTCGGCGAGATGGTCACTGCCACGCAGTCCGTCTCCGACGAGACCCTCCAGCTCCTCGCGGGCGAGATGAACTACGAAGTTCAGATCGTCAGCCCGGAGGAGGAGGACCGCGAGCTCCTCGAGACCTTCGACATCGAGTTCGGCGAGGACGAGGGCGGCGAGGAATACCTCATGCCGCGTCCGCCGGTCGTCACCGTCATGGGTCACGTCGACCACGGTAAGACCCGACTGCTCGACGCCATCCGCAAGACGAACGTCGTCGCGGGCGAGGCCGGCGGCATCACCCAGCACATCGGTGCCTACCAGGTGGGCACCAACGTCAACGGTGAAGACCGCAAGATCACCTTCATCGACACCCCCGGTCACGAGGCGTTCACCGCCATGCGTGCCCGTGGTGCCAAGTCGACCGACATCGCGATCCTCGTGGTCGCGGCCAACGACGGCGTCATGCCGCAGACGATCGAGGCGCTGAACCACGCCAAGGCCGCCGGCGTCCCGATCGTCGTCGCGGTCAACAAGATCGACGTCGAGGGTGCCGACCCGGTCAAGGTGCGCGGTCAGCTCACCGAGTTCGGTCTGGTCGCCGAGGAGTACGGCGGCGACACGATGTTCGTCGACATCTCCGCCAAGCAGGGTCTGCACATCGACTCCCTGCTCGAGGCCGTCGTCCTCACCGCCGACGCCTCGCTCGACCTGCGCGCCAACCCGGAGCAGGACGCTCAGGGTATTGCGATCGAGTCCCACCTCGACCGCGGCCGCGGTGCCGTCGCCACCGTCCTCGTCCAGCGCGGTACCCTCCGCGTCGGCGACACGATGGTCGTGGGCGACGCCTACGGCCGAGTGCGCGCCATGCTCGACGACAAGGGCAACAACGTCGAGGAAGCGGGTCCGTCGACCCCCGTCCTGGTCCTGGGTCTCACCAACGTCCCCGGCGCCGGCGACAACTTCCTCGTCGTCGACGAGGACCGCACCGCCCGTCAGATCGCCGAGAAGCGTGCTGCGCGTGAGCGCAACGCCAACTTCGCCAAGCGCGTCCGCCGGGTGTCCCTGGAAGACCTCGACTCGGTCCTCAAGGCCGGTCTGGTCCAGGAACTCAACCTCATCATCAAGGGCGACGCGTCCGGTGCGGTCGAGGCTCTCGAGTCCTCGCTGCTCCAGCTCGACGTCGGCGAAGAGGTCGACATCCGCGTCCTGCACCGCGGTGTGGGTGCGGTCACCGAGTCCGACATCGCCCTGGCGATGGGCTCCGACGCCATCGTCATCGGTTACAACGTCCGTGCGGCCGGCCGTGCCGCGCAGATGGCGGACCGCGAGGGTGTCGACGTCCGCTACTACTCGGTGATCTACCAGGCCATCGAGGAGATCGAGGCGGCCCTCAAGGGTCTGCTCAAGCCGGAGTACGAAGAGGTCGAGCTCGGTACGGCGGAGGTCCGCGAGATCTTCCGCTCGTCCAAGCTGGGCAACATCGCGGGTGTTCTCATCCGCTCCGGCGAGGTCAAGCGCAACACCAAGGCGCGGCTCCTGCGCGATGGCAAGGTCATCGCGGAGAACCTCACCATCTCCGGTCTGCGCCGCTTCAAGGACGACGTCACCGAGATCCGCGAGGGCTTCGAGGGTGGTATCAACCTCGGTTCCTTCAACGACATCAAGATCGACGACGTCATCGCGACGTACGAGATGCGCGAGAAGCCCCGCGCGTAAGCGCGAGGCGGTTCGTACCGTGTCGTAACACCGGGGCCGGTCGGCGGAATATCCGTCGATCGGCCCCGGCCGTTGCGTGTACGGTTCTGGTGACCCTGCCGCGCGACGGCCCGGCAGGCCACCGAACCCGCACCGGCGGGATATCCGGAACTGAATGTACGTGGGGACTCTGTCCTTCGATCTGCTCCTCGGCGACGTCCACTCGCTGAAGGAGAAACGCTCCGTCGTCCGGCCCATCGTGGCCGAGCTCCAACGCAAGTTCTCGGTCAGTGCGGCCGAGGTGGGGGACCAGGATCTGCACCGCAGGGCCCGTATCGGGGTCGCTCTGGTCAGTGGGGACGCGGGGTTCCTCTCGGATGTACTGGACCGCTGCGAGCGGCTGGTCGCGGCACGTCCGGAAGTGGAGCTGCTGTCGGTGAGACGGCGGCTGCACGGTGATGAAGACTGATTGCAAGACAAAGAAGGAGACGGACCAGTGGCCGACAATGCGCGGGCGAAGAAGCTGGCGGACCTCATCCGGGAGGTGGTGGCCGAGAAGCTGCAGCGTGGTGTCAAGGACCCCCGCCTCGGTACGCACGTGACCATCACGGACACCCGGGTCACCGGCGACCTGCGGGAGGCCACGGTCTTCTACACGGTCTACGGTGACGACGAGGACCGCGCCAGCGCGGCAGCGGGTCTCGAAAGCGCCAAGGGCGTACTGCGCTCCGCGGTCGGCCGGGCGGCGGGCACCAAGTTCACGCCCACCCTGACCTTCGTCGCGGACGCCCTCCCGGAGAACGCCAAGACCATCGAGGACCTCCTCGACAAGGCGCGCGCCTCCGACGCCCAGGTGCGAGAGGTCTCCTCCGGCGCGCAGTACGCCGGCGATGCCGACCCGTACAAGAAGCCGGGCGAGGACGACGACGAGGACGCAGCCGCGGAATGAGCACCAACGCAGGGAAGACTCCGGACGGCCTTGTCATCGTCGACAAGCCGTCCGGCTTCACTTCGCACGACGTGGTCGCCAAGATGCGCGGGATCGCCAAGACCCGCCGCGTCGGCCACGCCGGCACGCTCGACCCGATGGCGACGGGCGTCCTCGTCCTGGGCGTGGAGAAGGCCACCAAGCTCCTCGGTCACCTCGCGCTCACCGAGAAGGAATACCTCGGGACGATCCGCCTCGGTCAGAACACCCTGACGGACGACGCGGAGGGTGAGATCACCTCCTCGACGGACGCCTCCGCGGTGACCCGAGAGGCCGTGGACAAGGGCATCGCCAAGCTGTCCGGCGAGATCATGCAGGTCCCGTCGAAGGTCAGCGCCATCAAGATCAAGGGCGTGCGCTCCTACAAGCGTGCGCGCGACGGCGAGGACTTCGACATCCCGGCCCGGCCGGTGACCATCTCCTCGTTCCAGGTGTACGACATGCGGGACGCAGAGGCCGAGGATGGCACCAAGGTCGTCGACCTCGTCGTCTCCGTGGTCTGCTCCAGCGGTACGTACATCCGCGCCCTGGCCCGTGACCTGGGCGCCGACCTCGGTGTCGGCGGGCACCTCACCGCGCTGCGGCGCACCCGGGTCGGCCCGTACAAGATCGACCGGGCGCGGACCCTGGACCAGCTCCAGGAGGAGCTGACCGTCATGCCGATCGGCGAGGCGGCGGCCGCGGCCTTCCCGCGCTGGGACCTGGACGCCCGGCGGGCCTCGCTGCTCGCCAACGGCGTGCGCATCGAGATGCCGGACGCGTACCCCGCAGGCAAGACGGTGGCGGTCTACGGGCCGGAGGGCCAGCTGCTCGGGCTGGTGGAGAGCAAGGGCGGCAAGGCGAAGTCGCTGGCCGTCTTCGTCTGATCCGCTTTGACGTGGAGCGGTGAGCGCACATCGCCTGCTGCTCACCGCTCCACGACCCCCCTCGGGTAGGTGTCTATCCAGCCGGACCCCCGTATTCACCCGTCCGAGCAGGCGCGCGGAGTGACTGGAGGGAGCGTAAGGGGGCGCTTTTGCCACCTGTGCTCCTCCTCTTGGCCTGCATGCGCCGGCCGCCCCCGCCGGGTCCGCTACTCCCCGACGGCCCCACCAGGCTTTATGCCGCTGTCCGGCGCCGGGGGCGCGGGCGGGCCCGGGTACTCGGGGAGGCAGGACGGCACCAGCGACGTCTTGAGCGAGCCGAAGGACACGGCCTCGGGATGCGCTCGGGACCGTCCGAGCACGAGGGTGCGCCCCGGCGGAAGCGTCGCCGAGTTGATCTTCAGTACGAATCCGCTGCCGTCGCTGCTGAGCAGCCCCTCTGCGGAGTCGAAACCGCCGGCCGGCCATTCGGTGCACTGAGCCGCCGGGATCCTGGGAACCAGGGCGACGCTGACGCCCAGCGCGCGGAGCTCCCGCTCCAGCCCGGGCATCCCCTCGGGATGGAAGAGCCTGACCGTGATGGTTCCGTCGTTGCCCTTGGACACGGCATACGCGGCCGAGGGGCCCCCGTCGTCGCCGAGGACCGGCAGGGCGACCAGAAGGCCCGCGGCCGCCGCCGCTGCTGTCACGCCGACGGCGAGCGGCATCCGGAACCGGCGGGCGGGGGAGCGGACGGAGAAATCGACCTGCTCCTCGATCCTGCTCCGGTCGGCGGCGATCGCCAGGAGCTCCTGCTTGAGACGCTCCTCGAACCGGGTGGGCCTGCTGTTCATCGTGCTGCCTCCAACTGGTGCGCCGGGACGGGCTGTTCGGAAGAGGTGGACGCGGTCCGCAGAATGCGCCGGGCGCGGTGCAGACGGACCCGGACGGTGGCCTGGGTGACGCCGAGGGCCTGCGCGGCCTCGGCCGGGCTGAGCCCGTCCACGACGATCAGGTCGAGGACGGCCCGAAGCGGATCGGAGAGGGCGGCATGTCTCTCGGCGAGTGCCCGGAACGCCCGCTGGGCGTCGATCCGCTCCTCCAGCGCGGCGACGTCCTCTTCGTCGAGCAGCCGGCGGCCGCTCAGCCGCTCCAGTGCACCGCGCTCGCGGGCACGGCCGCGGGCATGGCCCGCCAGGACATGCCGCGCGATGCCGTACAGCCAGGCGACCGGGACGCCGCGGTCGGGCCGGTAGCCCGGAGCGGCCTTCAACGCCGCGAGGAAGATGTCGGCCGTGAGGTCAGCCGCCAGATGCGGGTCCGCGACGCGGCGCGTGACGAAACCCAGAACCGCGTCTATGTGCTCCTGGTAGAACGCCCCGAATCCTTCGGGTGTGGTCAGATCCGGCGGTCCGGTCCCCGCCTGCACGGTCTCCTGCTCGGTGCTGCTCACCGGGCCCCCTCCCTCGTAATGGGGACCCGTACGAGCCCCTCCACCCCTTACTTGGCCGCAGCCGCCCCCACCGTTACATCCGCGAGCGGGGGCTCCGCCCTGCCGAGGTGACACAGAGCGCCCCCAGCCAGATGCCGATGCTGGGCCCCGGGCACGGGCATGGCAGTCTTAGACCTGCAATCGGCAACCAGGACAGGGCCTACACGGTTCGGGCGAGGAGCGGTCACAGTGCAGCGCTGGCGTGGCTTGGAGGACATCCCCCAGGACTGGGGACGCAGCGTCGTCACCATCGGCTCGTACGACGGTGTGCACCGGGGCCATCAGCTGATCATCGGGCGGGCCGTGGCCAAGGCGCGCGCGCTCGGCGTCCCGTCCGTCGTCGTCACCTTCAGCCCGCACCCGAGCGAGGTCGTACGCCCGGGCAGCCACCCGCCGATCCTGGCCCCGTACGACCGCCGTGCCGAACTGATGGCCGGGCTGGGCGTGGACGCGCTGCTGATCCTGCCGTTCACGGCGGAGTTCTCGCAGCTCTCCCCGGCCGACTTCATCGTGAAGGTGCTCGTCGACAAGCTGCACGCGCGGGCCGTCATCGAGGGCCCGAACTTCCGCTTCGGCCACCGGGCCGCCGGAAACGTCGACTTCCTCCGCGAGCTGGGCGGCACGTACGACTACGAGGTCGACGTCGTGGACCTGGTCGAGCGCGGCGCGGCGGGCGGCGGCGTGCCGTTCTCCTCGACGCTGGCTCGAAAGCTGGTCGCAGAGGGCGACATGGCGGGTGCAGCCGAGATCCTCGGACGGCCGCACCGCGTCGAGGGCGTCGTCGTACGCGGAGCCCAGCGCGGGCGCGAGCTCGGCTACCCGACGGCCAACGTCGAGACCGCCCCGCACACCGCCATCCCGGCGGACGGCGTGTACGCGGGCTGGCTCACGGCCAACGGCGAGCGGATGCCCGCGGCCATCTCGGTCGGCACGAACCTGCAGTTCGACGCCACCGAGCGGACCGTGGAGGCGTACGCGATCGACCGGATCGGCCTGGACCTGTACGGCCTGCACGTGACCGTGGACTTCCTCGCGTACGTGCGCGGCATGGCGAAGTTCGAATCGCTGGACGGCCTGCTCGAGGCCATCGCCGACGACGTGAAGCGGGCGCGGACGCTGACCGAGGCGTACGACGCGGAGCGGTGAGCCGCGGGCGGCTGCCCGGCGCGCACGAGAAGGGCCCGTACCTCCCCGGGGAGGTACGGGCCCTTCCTGCTGCCGTCGTCAGCCGAGGCGCGGGTCGCGCGGGGGCTGCTGCGGGTGCTGGGGCTGCTGGGGCGGCTGCTGCTGCGGCTGCCAGGGCTGGCCGGGCTGCGGGTACGGCTGCGCGTACGGCTGCGGCTGCTGGTACGGGGACGGACCCTGGGGCTGGCCGTACGGCTGGCCCTGCGGCTGAGGCTGGGGCTGCTGCGGTGACTGGTGCGGCTGCGGCTGCTGCTGGGGCTGCTGCGGCGCTCCCCAGTGGCCCTGGGGGGCCTGCTGGGCGGCGCGGACGAAGTCCTCGGCCACGAGCGCGGAGAGGTTGAAGTACGCCTCCCGGGTCTTCGGCCGCATCAGGTCGAGGTCGACCTCGGCACCGGCCGCGAGGTGCTCGTCGAACGGCACCACGACGACGCCGCGGCAGCGGGTCTCGAAGTGCTGCACGATGTCCTCGATCTTGATCATCTTGCTGGTCTCGCGGACCCCCGAGATGACGGTGAGGGATCGCGAGACCAGGTCGGCGTACCCGTGGGCGGAGAGCCAGTCGAGCGTGGTGCTCGCGCTGCTGGCACCGTCCACCGACGGGGTCGAGATGATGATCAGCTGATCGGCCAGGTCCAGTACGCCGCGCATGGCGGAGTAGAGGAGGCCGGTGCCCGAGTCGGTGAGGATGATCGGGTACTGGCGGCCGAGCGTGTCGATGACGCGGCGGTAGTCCTCGTCGTTGAAGGTCGTGGAGACGGCCGGGTCGACGTCGTTGGCGATGATCTCCAGGCCGGAGGGGGCCTGGGAGGTGAACCGCCGGATGTCCATGTACGAGTTCAGGTACGGGATCGCCTGGACCAGGTCCCGGATCGTGGCCCCGGTCTCGCGGCGGACGCGGCGCCCGAGGGTGCCGGCGTCGGGGTTCGCGTCGATGGCCAGGATCTTGTCCTGGCGCTCGGTGGCGAGGGTCGCGCCGAGGGCTGTGGTGGTCGTGGTCTTGCCGACGCCGCCCTTGAGGCTGATGACGGCGATGCGGTAGCAGGACATGACCGGGGTGCGGATGAGCTCGAGCTTGCGCAGGCGCTCGGCCTCGGCGGCCTTGCCGCCGAAGCGGAAGCCTGCGCGCTGGGGCTTGGGCTTCTGCTTGCCGCGCAGCAGCCGGTCGGAGGACAGCTCGACGGCGGCGGTGTAGCCGAGGGGCGCTCCGCCGCCGGCCGGGCCGGGCTGGTAGCGGGGGTCGTGCGGCTGCGGGCCCGGCTGGGGCCCGGCGGACCACGGGGCGCCGCCGGTACGGGGGTCGTACGGCTGCTGCGGCTGCTGGTGTTGCGGGGGTACGGGCGCGGGGGCCGGGGCCGGGGCCGGCTGCGCGGGCGGGAAGGCGTAGTCGCCGGCGTCCACGGGCGGCTGCGGCTGCGGCTGGGGCTGGTGCTGCTCCGGTGCGGGGGCCGGCGGGAAGCCGTACCCGTCCTGGGGCGCGGTGGTGGCCGGGCCGGAGGCCGGGGGGAACCCGTACCCGTTCTGCGGCGCGGGCGGGAAGCCGTATCCGTCCTGCGGTGCGGTGGTGGCGGGGACGGGGGCAGCCGGGAAGCCGTACCCGTCCTGCGGTGCCGTGGTGGCGGGGAACGCGGGCGGCAGCGCGGGCAGTTCGCCCCCGGGTCCCCCGAAGGGGGTTTCCACGGGCGGGTGAACCGCATCCACGGGGGTGACGGGCTCCGGAGCCTCCGGTACGGGGGGCGCGAAGGGCGCGGGGACGACGTCGGCCACCGGCGCGGGAGCCGCGTCCAGGGGAGCCTGCGGAGCCGCGGGCTCGGGGTTCGCGAACGGGATGGCCGTCCCGTCGGGCGGGGTGTCGTGCCGCTGGACGGAGACGGATCCCTCGAAGGAGGCCTTCACGAGCGGTCCGGGTGCATCCGTGGGCGCCTCGGCGGGGGGCATGTCGAAGGGTGCCGGTGCGGGGGCGGCAGCCGGGGTCGGCAGATCGGGTGCCTTGTCCAGGGCCGGGCCCGCCGCGGGCGGACCGACGGGCGCCGGTGCCGGCAGAGCCGGTACCTCGGCGGGTGCCGGGACCGGCGCGGGCGCGCCGGTGGTGGACTCGGCCGGCGGGCTGAAGGGTGCCGGGGGCGCCGAGGGGGCGCCGGTGGTGTCGGCGGGTGCCGCGGGCGGGAAAGCCGCAGGCGGGGCGGCATGGTCGGCCGGGGGGCTGAAGGGTGCCGGGGCCGGCGGGGCCGGTGCCGGGAACGGCGAGGGCACGCCCGCCCCGTCCGACGGGGTGCGCTGGGCCGGCGGGGCGATCCGCATCGTCGAGGGCGAGGCCACGTCCGACGGGCGGTGGGGTTCGAAGCCGCTGCCCTCGGGGAGGCCCGGAACCGCAGTGGCCGGGGCCGCGCCCTGCGTGTACCAGGCCGGCGGGGTGTAGTCGATGGTGAACTCGCCCGTCACCTCGGGCTCCGCGTCGGACTGATCGTCCGTCGGGACGTCCCAAGTCCCGCCGCGCCTCTCGTTCCGATCGCCGCTCACTGGTCCTCCTGGTCTGTCGAACACTGGTCCGGCGCCCACCTCGACGCCGCGCCCGCGTCCAGCCTAATCGCGTGCCGACAGCGGTGTCCGCCCCCGTTGGACGTCCCGCGGTGCGGGGGCCTTGCGGGCCGGCCGCGTGCCGTCGTCCTTGCCGTCCTGCCTACAGGGTGGCCGCTCCCTGAGCAACCGTCACCCGCCGGGTGGGGTGACGCTGCGCGGGGCCCTTCTTCCCGCCCCGCCCTTTCGCCGTTCTCCCCCGGCCCCCGCCGGGAGGTGCCCCCGGGGTTCCGCCCGTACGACCCGCGCCCCGGCGCAGGCTTGGCGGTGGGGCATCGGGGTGGTCAGTCGATGCGGCGGGACGGGCCCAGGAGGCCGGTTTCCGGTTCCGTGCCCTGGGTCATCACGAACTGGCGGTCCCTCGGCGTGCACCACAGGGTGACCCCGTCGCCCAGCGTCGGCAGGGAATCCACCGCCGCCCGCGGCAGGTTCATCAGGCGGCCGAGCTGCTCCGCCTCGTCCGGGGACACCCGCTGGACGCCCACCAGGGAGGAGTTCTGCAGCAGCCGCGGCGCCGTCGGGCTCAGGTACGGCAACAGGGTCAGCACCGACTGCCAGGGTCCCGCCACCACGCGCCCGCGCGGCGGCCGCATCCCGCAGTCGCGGATCACCAGCACCGGGCTGCCCGCCGACGCGCCCTGCGGCGGCACCCGGCCGACCTCGTGCAGCGTCACGCACTGCTGGCCGCCGCCCGCCGCCTGGGCCAGCCCGGACCACACCTGCCCGCGCCCGGTCTCCACCGCCACCCGCGCGCCCGTGGCCGCCGCGCGCAGCGCCAGCACCTGGGCCGTCCACAGGCCGCCGATGAGCGTCACCTCGTACGGCGTCGGCCGGTTGATGCCGAGCACCGCCGGACGCCCCTCGGCGTCCATGCCGATGACGACCCCGTCGTCCCCGACGGGCAGCGCCAGCGCGTCCAGGTCCGCCGCGGGGACCGCATGCCGCTCGCGGCGCGGGCCGATCAGCCCGAACCCGCCCCTCATCGCGCCCCTCCCAGCGGCAGCGAGGCCAGCAGCCCCGGTACCTGTTCACGGTCGAGCCGGACCAGCCCGGTGCGTACGCCCCGTGCCGTCCGTTCCAGTTCCCGGCGGGCCGCCACGAGTTCCTCGTCGCTGCGCCCCGTGACCCGTACGTGCCCCGTCAGCGTCACGCCCTGGCGCTCCGCCGGGGCCAACGTCAGGCTGAAGTTCGTCGCCAGCGCGGGCAGCGAGGTCAGCAACGCCACGAACTGGGGCAGGGACGCCGCCCCGCTGCCGCCGAGCTGCGGCCAGCGGCCTATCCAGTACGTGGTGTGCCGCCGGTCGTCGCAGCGCCAGATCCGCGCCGTCTCCTCCGTCCGCCGGCCGGTGGTCGCCGAGCGCCCCGCCTGCGTGATCGCCATCGGGTTCGCGCACGAGGAGGTGGCCAGTGCGGCCGTCAGTTCCTGCTCGGTGAGCACGGTCGCCCGGAACCCGGCCCCGGTCAGCCGGCTCGCCAACTGGTCGGCCGCCCGCACCACGCAGCGCTGCGCGCCCGCCAGCCCGCCGCCGCGTGCGGTGACCGCCTCGGGGCACAGCTCCGGGTCGAGCTTGAGCGCGATCCACGTCAGCCGCACCGCCGGGGTGCCCGTGGCGGCCTGCAGCGGCGCGTAGTTGCGCGTGGCCATCGACTGGGCCGGCAGGTGCGGGGCCGGCGCGGGCTGGGTGTGCAGCACCAGCTGCGCGGACTCCAGCCGGATGCCGTCGACTTCGAGGATGTCCCGTACGAGGGCCAGCGGCAGAGGTCGGGCGCCGCGGTCGGGCCGCAGCGCGGTGGCGTCCGTGTCCACCTGGACGACGGCGGTCAGGAACGTCCCGTCACCGACCATTCCGACGGGCCGCCGGTCGCGGTCGCTGAACGTGAGGGTCCGCAGCGCCGGATCGGCCTCGACGAGCGGGGCCAGCCCCGGTTCGGTACCCGCGGGCACCGTGAACGACGCGGCCCGGCGCCGCCGGGAGCGCAGGGCGAGCGCGCCGCCGATCCACTCGGGCAGGGAGCGCTGGTGGCGGCGTACGACGGCGAGCACCACCAGGACGAGCGCCAGGACACCGGCGGGAATCAGCAGCATCGGCTCCACGACCCAGGCCACCAGCAGGGCGGCCACGGCGATCTGGAGCAGTACGAGTTGTTGCAATCGGAACGGGCCGAAACGGCCCGGGCTCGACTTCGGATACGGCGTCACCCCGCCGCGAGCGGGTGCGGGTGCACCCGTCTGCGGCTGCGTCGCGGTGGCCATCACTCGCCCACCTCCCCTTCCCGGGGCCGTACCCCGTGAGTGCCGGAGCCGGGCGCTGCCCGCCGCATGACCCCGGATCTCCCCAATCCACCCCAACAAGCCCTGAATACCCCGACGACCCCTGAATCGCGCGGTCCGGAAGACAGTGAGCGGCGGCCTCACCCTACCCGGCCCCTGCGCACCCTCCGTCAAGAGGCATAGTAGGTCCCCGGTCCGACAATCGAGGCCCGGGGACCGTACTCACCGACCGGGCCGTGCGGGGAGAAGCAGGCGGTCATGGCATCACGACGTGATGAACTCAACGCGTACACCTTTGCGAAGCGGCGCACGGTGGCCGCGTTCCTCCAGCCCTCCGCCACGGGGTCCGAGGAAGGTGCGCCGCGTCCGCTGCGCGCGGTCCTGCCCGGGCTGGTGGCGGGGGCGCTCGTACTCGCCGCGTTCGGTGCCTGGGGAATGTTCAAGCCGCAGGCGCCCAAGGGTTGGGACGAGGCCGGCACCAAGGTCATCGTCGGCAAGCAGTCGACGACCCGGTACGTGGTGCTCACGACCAAGGTGAACGGCAAGGACCAGACCCGGCTGCACCCGGTGCTCAACCTGGCTTCCGCCCGACTCCTCCTGGATCCGCAGAAGTTCAAGGTCATCCAGATCGACGACAAGATCCTGGACGCGGGCAAGCCGCCGCGCGGGCCCATCATCGGCATCCCGTACGCCCCCGACCGGCTGCCCGCCCCGCAGGACGCCGGCAAGGCGAAGCGCTGGGCCGTCTGCCAGGCGCCGGGCGGCAACGGCAAGACCGTGCAGACCGCGACGTTCGTCCTCGCCGACCGCGAGGCGGGGCTGATGGACGACACCCGCAAGGTCACCGACAGCCAGATGCTGTACGTGCAGAGCACCGGCGGGGCCAAGGAGCGCTACCTGGTCGACGCGACGGGGACGAAGTACAAGTTCCCCGAAGGCGGCGCGGACGCAGGGAAGATGACCAACGCGCTGGTCGGCAACACCGGCGCCACCCCGCAGCAGGTCACCGAGACGTGGCTGGCCACCCTCAACTCCGGTGACGACCTGGTCTTCCCGCAGCTGCCCGTCGCGGCCGGCACGAAGGCCGACGTGCAGGGCCTGACCACCGGAGACAACAAGGTCGGGATGGTGCTGAAGGCACAGACCGGCTCCGGTACGCAGCACTACGTCGTGCTGCCCGGGAAGGTCGCGCCCGTCTCCGACTTCGTGGCGTGGCTGCTGATCTCGGCGCCCGCGACGGACGGCCTCAACATGCACGGCAAGCCCCGTGAGGTCGACCTCCAGTCGCTCAACCCGGACGCCACGGCGTTCAAGGGCGAGGCCAGGTGGCCGCAGAAGAAGTCCGAGCGGATCAACCAGGCCGCCGGTTCCGGCGCCCGCGACACCGTCTGCAACGTGCTGCGCTCGGTCGACGGCCAGGGCAACCAGACGCTGAGCACCTGGGCCGGCACCGGATTCCCCATCGACATCACCGCCAGCGGGACGAGCGCGTACGTCACGCCGGGCTCGGGACTGCTCTACACGCAGGTCCAGGGCAAGCAGACCACCGCGGGCGGCGCCCTCTTCCTGGTCACCGACACCGGCCTGCGGTACGCGGTGCAGGCCAACGGGGACAGCGACTCCGAGAAGTCGAAGATCGGCGCCCCCGACCAGCCGAACGGCCAGGCCGGCGCGGACGGCCGCCCCGAGGCCAGCCAGGCGCAGATCCGGCTCGGCTACGGGACGGTCACCCCGGCCCTGGTGCCCATCGCCTGGTCCGAGTTCCTCTCGAAGGGGCCGCGCCTGGACACCAACTCCGCCCGCCAGCCCCAGGGTTCGTGAGGAAGCCGCCGATGCCCATGCCCCCGTACGCGCGCAGCGCACTCGCCACCGCGGCGCTCGCCGTGGCCGCCCTGTCCGGCACGACCGCCACGGCCGGGGCCGCCACCGCCGCGCCGCCGCGCCCGGAACCCGTCCGCGCACCGGCCCTGGACCTCGCGGGCGCCGGCGAGTGCACCTTCCCGATGAAGAAGCAGATCGCCGACCGGCCCTGGGCCCTGCAGCGGCTGCTGCTCGACGCGCTCTGGGCGCAGACCAAGGGCAAGGACAAGAACGGCAAGCCCGTCCGCGTCGCCGTCATCGACACCGGCGTGGACCGGGCGAACCCGCAGCTCAGCGGCGCCATCGACGTCGGCGCCGGCAAGGACTTCGTCGACCCCAAGGGCGGCGACGGCACGAGCGACACGGTCGGCCACGGCACCAAGGTGGCCGGGCTGATCGCGGCCCGGCCGCAGGAAGGCACCGGCTTCGTCGGCCTGGCCCCCGAATCGACGATCATCCCGATCCGGCAGAACGACGGGCAGGGCAAGGGCAACGCCCTCTCCCTGGGCCAGGCGATCGACCACGCGGTGTCCAAGGGCGCCCAGGTCATCAACATCTCGCAGGACACCGACGTCCCCCTGAGCGCCGACTCCGAGCTCGGCAAGGCCGTCCAGCGCGCCATCGACGCGAAGGTCGTGGTCGTGGCCTCGGCCGGCAACGACGGCATGAGCGGCGAGAAGCGCAGGACCTACCCGGCGGCCTTCCCCGGCGTCCTCGCCGTGGCCTCCTCGGACCGCAACAACGAGCGGTCCCCGTTCTCCCAGCCCGGCGACTTCATCGGGGTCGCCGCGCCCGGCGTCGACATGGTCTCCACCGTCCCCGGCTTCGGCCAGTGCATCGACAACGGAACCAGCTTCTCGGCGCCCTACGTCGCCGGAGTCGCCGCCCTGCTGCGCGCGAAGCACGAGGACTGGTCCCCGCAGGAGATCGTCTGGCAGATCCAGGGGACCGCCGAGCGCTCGATCAACGGCCGTGACGACTACGTCGGATGGGGCGTCGTCGACCCGGTCCGCGCGGTCACCCAGGACCACGACCGTCCCAAGGCCCCCGTCCCGGACCCCGGCCCGCCGCCGGCGGCCGCCCCCGAGGCGGCGGCGCTGCGGGTGTCCGAGACGGCGCAGGAGCGCGAGGAGCGGTTCGGAACGTACGCTCTCGGGATCGCAGGCGTGCTGATCGCGGTCATCGCGGGCACGGCGACGGTGGTCCGGGATGCCCGCAAGCGACGGGGTCGTTTGCAGTGAACCGTCACAGTTCATCAACGGAAGCGGCCCACCGGTGTTGGGACCGTCCGATGAACTGGCTAGAGTGACACCAGGCTTCACGACTGTGATCGGGGGATCGCGTGAGGCGGAGGGGGAGTTCCAGGGCGCGTGGCTCGAATCCACGCCGGGAACGCCCGCTCTGCTGCGCAATCCGCCGGTTCTGCCGGCGAATTGAGAAGTGAGGAGCTTCGGATGAGCAATTTCGGACTCGCAGACGATCCGATCGTCCAGGCGAAGAACAAGATCGAGACGACGGCCCGCGCCGTCACCACCCAGTCCCGCGAGCTGGCCGACATCCTCGCCACGGTGAGCGCCGGCTGGACCGGTGTGGGTGCGTCGGGCTTCGTCTCCGCCCAGACGGTCGTCAACGAGGACCACGACGCGATCCGTCGTCTGCTCGGGGTGCTGCACAACGCGGTCTCGCAGACCAAGAACCTCAGCAACGCGCAGGACGACGAGGTGCGCGCGGCGTTCAAGAACGTGCAGGCCTCCGCGGGCCAGGGCGGCTCCGGCCTCAACGGCATCTGACCCGCCCTTTACGTCTTCACGTCGTTTCCCACTCAGCTCAGCGCGAAGGAGAAGAACATGGCTGGTTCCGACGGCGGCCACACCAAGGTCCGGTATGAGAGCGTCCAGGAGATGGCGAACCGCATCCGCGTCGTCTCGAAGAAGATCGTGACGGACCTGCAGGAGATGGAGCAGGCCATCAAGGTCGTCACGGACACCTGGGACGGTGACGCGCACCAGGCGTACCTCACCCTCCAGAAGCAGTACAAGAGCAAGGCCGACGACATGCACAGGCAGCTCGAGCAGGTCGCCTCGCTGATCGAGCGCGGCAAGGGCGACTACCGCGCCACCGACGTGAAGGCCTCGCGCCTGTTCACCGAGGCCTACTGAGCCGGGTCGACCGCAGCCGCATGCGGATACGGGGCGCGCCCGCACCGGGCGCGCCCCGTCGTCGTACCCAGGGGTACCTGCCTCAGCGGGGGCCGCGGTCGAGATCGAACTCCCCGTCCCTGGCGCCGAGCACGAAGGCCTCCCACTCGGCCGCCGTGTAGCGCAGGACGGTGTCCCGGTCGAGCGAGGACCGCATGGCCACGGCGCCCTCGGGGAGCCGGGCGATCTCGACCCGCTCCTCGTCGGGGCTGGTCCCGGGCGGGCCCTCCCACTCCACGCCGCTGATGTCGAGCGCGTACAGCTCGTCCTTCTCCTGCTGAGTGCCCATGTGCGGCCTTTCCCTCGGCGGTGCGGTGCTACCGCGGTCTTCACCACCGATTATCGGTCCTGCGGACCGGGCCGGGGGAGTGTTTGCCGTTGATCACGAGAAAGCGGGGCCCGGCCGCCGGCCGGGCCCCGCTTTCTCGTCGGCGCGCGTCTCCGTCCTACATTCCCGGCAGGCGGCCCAGCTGGACCAGGGACGTGCCCCGCTTGCGCGAGGAGAAGTACGCCCGGCCCGGGGGCATCGGCCGCGGCCGGACGTTGCCGATCAGGTCGCCCTCGGACGGATCGCCCGACAGCACCACGCCCTGCGCGCCCAGCTCCTTGAAGCGCTGCATGAACGGCTCGTACAGCGAACGCGAGGCGCCCGCCGAGTTGCGCGCGATGATGAAGCGGACACCCGTGTCCCGGGCGAACGGCAGGAACTCCACCAGCGGGGCCAGCGGATTGCCCTGGCTCGTGGCCACCAGGTCGTAGTCGTCGATGATGATGAACACGTCGGGGCCGGTCCACCAGCTGCGGTCGCGCAGCTGCTGCGGAGTGACGTCGGTCGGCGGCTGCCGGCGGGAGAACACCCCGCCCAGCGCCTCCATGTGCGTCTGCAGGGAGCTCGCCATCGGCGCGTACTCCAGCAGGTGCTCCTCCGGCAGCGCACCGAGCAGGCTGCGCCGGTAGTCGCCGACGACGAGACGCGCCTGGTCCGGGGTGTACCGCTCCGCGATCTGCTGGCAGATCAGCCGCAGCAGGTTCGTCTTGCCGGACTCGCTCTCGCCGAACACCAGGAAGAACGGGTCGCTCTCGAAGTCGACGAACACCGGCTCGAGGTTCGTCTCGTCGATGCCGATGGCCAGCCCGCGGCCGGGGTTGTCCCCGCCCCGGGGCAGCTGGTCGGCGTGCAGCAGGCGCGGCAGCAGCCGTACGCCGGGAGCCGCGGCCCCCGCCCAGTTCTGCTTCACCGCCGACACGAAGGCGGCCGTGGCCTCCGACAGGTCCTCCGGGTCGTGCGCGCCGTCGATCCGCGGCAGCGCGCCGAGGAAGTGCAGCTTCTCCGCGACCTGCCCGCGGCCCGGCATGCCCGTCGGGACGTTCGCCGCGACCTTGCGGTCGAACTCGGAGTCCATGACGTCGCCGAGCCGCAGCTCCAGCCGGTTCAGCATCTGGTCCTTGAGCGCGGCCCGCACCTCCATGTAGCGCGCCGCCGTGATCACCACGTGGATGCCGTAGCCCAGACCGCGCGAGGCGATGTCCGTGACCACCGACTCCAGGCCCTCGTACTCGGTGCGGAAGCCGCCCCAGCCGTCGACGACGAGGAACACGTCGCCCCACGCCTCGCCGGGCAGCTCGCCCGCCGCGCGCCGCCGCCGGTACGTGCCGATGGAGTCGATGTTGTTCGCGCGGAAGAACTCCTCGCGGCGGTTGAGGATTCCCCCCACCTCCGCGACCGTACGCCGCACCCGCTCCGGGTCCAGGCGCGAGGCGATCCCGCCGACGTGCGGCAGCTCGGCGATCGACGACATGCTGCCGCCACCGAAGTCCAGTCCGTAGAACTGCACCTCGCGCGGCGTGTGCGTCAGCGCGAACGAGGAGATCAGCGTCCGCATCAGCGTCGACTTGCCCGACTGCGGACCGCCGACCACCATCATGTGGCCCGCCGCACCCGAGAAGTCCCGGTACAGCACCTCGCGGCGCTGCTCGAAGGGCTTGTCGATGAGGCCGAGCGGTACGACGAGCCCGCCGGGCCGCGTGTACCCCTCCGCGTGCAGCCCCCGCTCCGCCGAGGGCGCCAGAGCCGGCAGCAGCTGGTCGAGCGGCGGGGCCTGGTCGAGCGGCGGCAGCCACACCTGGTGCGCCGGCACGCCCTGGCCCTCCAGCCGGGCCACGATCACATCCAGCACCGTGTCCGCGAGCGCGTCGTCCTCCCGCTCCGACTGCGCCGCCAGGTACGCCGGGTCCGGCGCCGCGTACACGACCGGCACCGGCGCCGCCGTGAACAGCGCGGGGCGCCGCTCCACCGGGAACAGCCCGACCGACAGGTCCGGCCCGCCCGAGCGGTAGGTGCCCGAGACGTACGCCGCCTTGAACCGCGTCATCTCGTCCGTACCGAACTTCAGGTAGCCCGAACCCGGCACCGACGGCAGGTGGTAGGCGTCCGGCACGCCGATCGCGGTCCGCGACTCCGCCGCCGAGAAGGTCCGCAGACCGATCCGGTACGACAGGTAGGTGTCCAGCCCGCGCAGCTTGCCCTCCTCCAGGCGCTGCGAGGCCAGCAGCAGGTGCACGCCCAGCGAGCGGCCGATGCGGCCGATCTGGATGAACATGTCGATGAAGTCGGGCTTCGCGGTCAGCAGCTCGCTGAACTCGTCGATGACCAGGACCAGCGAGGCCAGCGGCTCCAGCGGGGCACCCGCCGCGCGCGCCTTCTCGTAGTCGTGGATGTTCGCGTAGTTGCCCGCCGAGCGCAGCAGCTCCTGCCGGCGCTGCAGTTCACCGCGGATCGAGTCGCCCATGCGGTCCACGAGCGTGAGGTCGTCCGCCAGGTTGGTGATGACGGCGGCCACGTGCGGCATCTGCCCCATGCCCGTGAACGTCGCACCGCCCTTGAAGTCGGCGAGTACGAAGTTCAGCGTCTCCGAGGTGTGCGTGACAGCGAGGCCCAGCACCAGCGTGCGCAGCAGCTCCGACTTGCCGGAACCGGTCGCGCCCACGCACAGGCCGTGCGGGCCCATGCCCTCCTGCGCGGCCTCCTTGAGGTCCAGCATGACCGGGGCGCCGTCCTCGCCGACACCGATCGGCACGCGCAGCCGCTCACCGGCCGAACGCGGCCGCCAGGTACGGGCCACGTCGATCGAGGCCGCGTCGCCCAGGTTCAGCAGGTCCGTGAAGTCCAGGTTGGCCAGCAGCGGTTCGTCGTCGTCCCCGCCACCGGTGCGCAGCGGCGCCAGCTGCCGCGCGAGCGCCTCTGCCGCGGGCAGCGACAGCGTGTCCGGTACGCCCTCGTACGCGACCCCCGCGCCCGACTCCAGCCGCAGCCGGCCCGGCCGCACCACGACCGACAGCCCGCCGCGCGGCTCGTCCAGCTCGCCCGCGACCACCTCGACGATGGTCACGCCCTGCAGCCCCTCGGCCGCCGCGAACGCCGAGTCCGGCGGCACCAGGCCGCCCCGGGAGTTCGCGTCCAGTACGACGACCAGGTGCGGCTGGTCCAGCACCGGGGAAACGTCCCGGCTGAACCGTGGCCGCCCCTCCAGCCGCGGTGCCAGCAGCCCCTCCAGCTCGGTCAGGTCATCGCTGAACAGCCGCTTCGTGCCGGCCCCGTCGACCTGGCCGGGGACCTGCGTGTGCGGCAGCCACTTCGTCCAGTCCCACGAGGGCGCCGCACCGGGCGCGGCCACCACGGCCACCACCAGGTCCTCGGGGGAGTGCAGCGTCGCCAGCTGCGCCACCAGCGCCCGCGCCGCCCCGCGCGCCGACTCCGGCTCGCCCGACACCGTCACGTGGTAGAACGCCCGCAGCGACACCGCCACCGGCAGCCCGTCCAGCGAGGAGTGCACCTTCAGGAAGCGCTGCATCGCGCCCGCCGTCAGCGGCTCCAGCTCGTCCACCGGCGCCGTGTCCGGCGCCACCAGCGGAGTCGCGAGGCGCTGCGCGCCCAGCCCGAGCCGGGCCTGGCCGAAGTCCTCGTCGCCGACGCGCCGCTCCCACAGCCGCGAACCCTCGGCCACGACCGACCACAACTGCTCGGGGGCCGGGTGCAGATACAGCTGCGCGTCACGCTGCGCCCGCGCGGTCCTGCGGACCTGACGCCGGGTCTGCGCAAGATATTTCAGGTAGTCCCGCCGCACATCGGCCATTTGCCCCTGCGTACCGCGCCGGTGGCGCACCAGCTGGGCGAGGACCATGCCCACCGTGGACACCAGCATCAGCACACCCATGATGCGCATGAAGGGCGCCGCACCCGGCATGAAGAAGAAGACGACCGACGAGCCCATGCCGAGCATCGGCAGGAGCTGCATCAGCATGCCCTCCTGCTGCCCGCGGGGAAGCTCCGGCGGAGCCTCCAGCCTCAGCTCGTCCGAAGGAACTTCGGGCGGCAAGGACCGCGGCGG
Source organism: Streptomyces sp. NPDC002209 (assembly GCF_042890265.1). Classification (NCBI taxonomy): domain Bacteria; kingdom Bacillati; phylum Actinomycetota; class Actinomycetes; order Kitasatosporales; family Streptomycetaceae; genus Streptomyces; species Streptomyces sp. NPDC002209. The sequence goes on from NZ_JBIARX010000002.1 coordinate 607,320, forward strand.
GCGTTTGACGACGATCTGACTCACCGGAGCATCAATCCCTCGAAAACGGACGGGACGTCGCAACCGGCGCCCCCAAGTCCCGGGCGCGAAGGGGGTCTCCCCTGCGCGACGGTGATCCTACTTGCCGACAGTCACTCATACTCCCGGTAGGGTGGCCCGCGCAGTATGCGCATCCGCGAATCCAAGGCGAGAGCCCATGCACCCGCTTCGCCAACCAGGGGGGTCACACAGGTGAGTACGGCCGCAACGACGGGCTTCTGCAGGGTCACCGTCGTGGCCCCCGACAGCCGCATCGACGTCGCCCTCCCGGAGGACATCGCCGTCGCCGACGTCTATCCGGAACTCCTGCGCCTCACCGGCCAGACCCAGCCCGTCGGCGCCCCCACCGGTTTCCACCTGGTCCGCCGCGACGGCACGGTCCTCGACGGCGCCCGCACCCTCGCCGCCCAGCAGGTCCTCGACGGCGAGGTGCTGAGCCTGCGTCCGTTCGCCGAGTCGCTGCCGCCGGCCGTGTTCGACGACGTCTCCGACGCCGTCGCCTCCGCCGTCGTCCGCGACCGCCACCTCTGGAGCGACGACATGCTGCGCGGCGCGGGCCTGGCCGGCGCCGCCCTGCTGCTCGTCCTGCTCGGCTTCGTCCTCTGGTACGCCGACCCCGTCCGCCACGACATGCACGGCCTGCCCGGCATCATCGCCGGCGCCGTGGGCGTGCTGCTCACCGCCGCCGCCGGAGTGCGCGCCCGGGTCTACCGCGACCGCGGCTCCGCCGTCGCCCTCGGCCTCGGCGCCCTTCCGCACCTGCTGATCGCCGGCTCGGGCATCATCGCCGCCGGCGCCGGCGAGGGACCCGGCCGGCTGCAGTTCCTGCTCGGGTGCGTCTGCGTCCTGGTCGCCTCCGTGGCCCTGGTCGCGCTCACCCCGAACGGGGACGCCCCCTTCGTCGCGGCCACCTTCCTCGCCACCACCGGAACCCTGGCCACGTTCGTCGCCATCGTCACCGACGCCTCGGCCACCGCGACCGCGGCCGTCTGCGCCCCGGTGGCCATCGGCCTCGTCGCCTTCCTGCCCGGCCTCTCCGCCCGCTTCGCCCGGCTGCCCATCGGCTACGCCGCCCCGCAGAGCGCCGTCGAGAGCTACGAGACCCCGGACCGCTACGAGACCGAGCCGTACGGTGACCCCGCCGGCTCCGAGCAGCACGACACGGGCGCCCCGCTCGACGCCGAGGCCATCGCCACCCAGGCCCGCCGCGGCCACGAGATGCTCCTCGGCCTGGTCGGCGGCTGCGCCGCGGTCGTCGTCGGCTCCGCCGCCGTCCTCGGCTTCTCCGACAACACCTGGGGCCGGCTGCTGGCCCTCGCCACCGGGCTGGCCATGCTGCTGCGCGCCCGCCTCTTCCGCTACACCTCCCAGGTCGTGTGCACCCTGGTCGCCGGCCTGGCCGCCATCGCACTGCTGATCCTGGGCCTGGCCCTGCGCCCGCCGGCCGACCTGGTCCGCGAGCTCGTCCAGTACCACGACCACGGCGGCCTGGACCTCCGTACGATCTGGCTCTCCGCAGCCGTCGCCGCCGGCGCCGCCCTCCTCGCGGGTATTGCACTTGTCATCCCCCGCAAGGGCCTGTCACCCTTCTGGGGACGGCTGCTCGACCTCACCGAGGCGGCAGTACTGCTCAGTCTTGTCCCGCTGGCCCTCGCCGTGCTGGACGTGTACGCCAGGGCCCGGTCTCTCACCAGCTGAGACGGGGCCGGGCGGCAGCCTGGTACGCTGTGTGACGGCCGTTTGTGTACGCGCCCCCGGATCCCTCGACAAGGGGTCTGTGGACTGCGCTCAGCGGACCCCGCCTCCCGAGTTACGGAAGATCCCCAGAGAATTCGACCTGGGGCACTCGGTGGCCACGAAGACCTAAACGAGGAGTACGCGTGTCGCTCGACGCCGCTACGAAGAAGCAGATCATCGCCGAGTTCGGTGCCAAGGAGGGCGACACCGGCTCCCCCGAGGTCCAGGTCGCCATGCTCTCCAAGCGCATCACGGACCTGACCGAGCACCTCAAGACCCACAAGCACGACCACCACTCCCGTCGTGGTCTGCTGATCCTGGTCGGCCAGCGTCGCCGCCTGCTGCAGTACCTGGCCAAGAAGGACATCCAGCGCTTCCGTACGCTGGTCGAGCGCCTCGGCATCCGCCGCGGTGCGGCCGGCGTCAAGTAAAGACGCTGTGAAGGGAGCGGTTCCCACACTGAGGGGGCCGCTCCCTTTGCTGTACGTGCGCTCGCTCTACGTGCGGGACGTACCGGACGCTTTGTAGTCTGGACGCAGGTGCACTGCGAACCACGTGCACAACTGAAGAGGAGGAGCGCCCTCCCAGGCCGCCGGTCCTCGGTAGTGGTACCCGGAAAGCCCCACGGGCACCGAACCGGGTACTTCGATCGAAGACCGGCCCGCACGCAAGGAGCGCTTCTCCGCAACCGTCCGCAGCCACACGGGCAGCGGACGGAGACGACGAAAATGGAGAAAACGCTAGTGGAGAACGAGACCCACTACGCCGAGGCCGTCATTGACAACGGTTCCTTCGGCACCCGCACCATCCGCTTCGAGACGGGCCGTCTGGCCCGCCAGGCCGCCGGCTCCGCCGTTGCCTACCTGGACGACGACACGATGGTGCTTTCCGCCACCACCGCGTCGAAGAAGCCCAAGGACCAGCTCGACTTCTTCCCCCTGACGGTGGACGTCGAGGAGCGCCAGTACGCGGCCGGCAAGATCCCCGGATCCTTCTTCCGCCGCGAGGGCCGCCCCTCCGAGGACGCGATCCTCACCTGCCGTCTGATCGACCGCCCGCTGCGCCCGTCCTTCAAGAAGGGCCTGCGCAACGAGATCCAGGTCGTCGCCACCGTCATGGCGCTGAACCCGGACCACCTGTACGACGTCATCGCGATCAACGCCGCGTCCGCGTCCACGCAGCTGGCCGGCCTGCCCTTCTCCGGTCCGATCGGCGGCGTCCGCGTCGCGCTGATCCGCGGCCAGTGGGTGGCCTTCCCGACGCACACCGAGCTCGAGGACGCCGTCTTCGACATGGTCGTCGCGGGCCGCGTCCTGGAGGACGGCGACGTCGCGATCATGATGGTCGAGGCCGAGGCCACCGAGAAGACCATCACCCTGGTCAAGGGCGGCGCCGAGGCGCCGACCGAGGAGATCGTGGCCGCCGGCCTCGAGGCCTCGAAGCCCTTCATCAAGGCCCTCTGCAAGGCCCAGGCGGACCTGGCGGCCAAGGCCGCCAAGCCCGAGGGCGAGTTCCCGGTCTTCCTGGACTACCAGGACGACGTGTACGAGGCCCTCGCGGCCGCCGTCAAGGGCGAGCTCTCCCAGGCGCTGACCATCGCGGGCAAGCAGGACCGCGAGGCCGAGCTGGACCGCGTCAAGGAGATCGCCGCCGAGAAGCTCCTCCCGGCCTTCGAGGGCCGCGAGAAGGAGATCTCCGCCGCCTACCGCAGCCTGACCAAGGCCCTGGTGCGCGAGCGCGTCATCAAGGACAAGGTCCGCATCGACGGCCGCGGGATCACGGACATCCGTACCCTCGCCGCCGAGGTCGAGGCCATCCCGCGCGTGCACGGCTCGGCGCTGTTCGAGCGTGGCGAGACCCAGATCCTGGGCGTCACCACCCTCAACATGCTCCGTATGGAGCAGCAGCTGGACACCCTTTCCCCGGTGACCCGCAAGCGCTACATGCACAACTACAACTTCCCGCCGTACTCCGTCGGCGAGACCGGCCGCGTCGGTTCGCCGAAGCGCCGCGAGATCGGCCACGGCGCGCTCGCCGAGCGCGCGATCGTGCCGGTCCTCCCGACCCGCGAGGAGTTCCCCTACGCGATCCGCCAGGTGTCCGAGGCCCTCGGCTCCAACGGTTCGACGTCCATGGGCTCGGTCTGCGCCTCCACCATGTCGCTGCTGAACGCCGGTGTGCCCCTCAAGGCCCCCGTCGCCGGCATCGCCATGGGCCTGATCTCCCAGGAGATCGACGGCAAGACGCACTACGTCGCCCTCACCGACATCCTCGGTGCGGAGGACGCCTTCGGCGACATGGACTTCAAGGTCGCCGGCACCAAGGAGTTCGTCACCGCCCTCCAGCTGGACACCAAGCTGGACGGCATCCCGGCCTCCGTCCTGGCCGCGGCCCTCAAGCAGGCCCGCGACGCCCGCCTCCACATCCTCGACGTGATGATGGAAGCGATCGACACGCCGGACGAGATGTCCCCGAACGCCCCGCGGATCATCACCGTCAAGATCCCGGTGGACAAGATCGGTGAGGTCATCGGCCCCAAGGGCAAGATGATCAACCAGATCCAGGAGGACACCGGCGCCGAGATCACGATCGAGGACGACGGCACCATCTACATCGGTGCCGCCGACGGCCCGGCCGCCGAGGCCGCCCGCGCCACGATCAACGGCATCGCCAACCCGACCATGCCGGAGGTCGGCGAGCGCTACCTGGGTACGGTCGTCAAGACCACCACCTTCGGTGCCTTCGTCTCCCTGCTCCCGGGCAAGGACGGCCTGCTGCACATCTCGCAGATCCGCAAGCTCGCCGGTGGCAAGCGCGTGGAGAACGTCGAGGACGTGCTCGCGGTCGGCACCAAGGTCCAGGTCGAGATCGCCGAGATCGACCAGCGCGGCAAGCTCTCCCTGATCCCCGTGATCGACGGCGAGGCCGCCGGCGACGACGCTGACAAGGACGACTCCGACAAGTGACGTCGCGTAGTTCCCGTGTGACGGCCCGCCCCTCTTCGGAGGGGCGGGCCGTCACACGTACCCAAACCCTCCTCAAGGGCGAGAACGGCATCGGCACCGTCCGGCGCACCGTCCTCCCCGGCGGACTGCGCATCGTCACCGAGACGCTGCCCTCGGTCCGCTCCGCCACCTTCGGCATCTGGGCGCACGTCGGCTCCCGCGACGAGACGCCCACGCTCAACGGCGCCACGCACTACCTCGAGCACCTCCTCTTCAAGGGCACCGGCAAGCGCAGCGCCCTCGACATCTCCTCCGCGATCGACGCGGTCGGCGGCGAGATGAACGCCTTCACGGCGAAGGAGTACACCTGCTACTACGCACGGGTGCTCGACACCGACCTGCCGCTGGCGATCGACGTCGTCTGCGACATGCTCACCGGCTCGCTGATCCGCGAGGAGGACGTCGACGCCGAGCGCGGCGTCATCCTCGAAGAGATCGCGATGACCGAGGACGACCCGGGCGACTGCGTGCACGACCTGTTCGCGCACACGATGTACGGCGACACCCCGCTGGGCCGTCCCGTCCTCGGCACCGTCGACACGATCAACGCCCTCGGCGCCGACCGGATCCGTCGCTTCTACAAGAAGCACTACGACCCCCGCCACCTGGTGGTGGCCGCGGCCGGCAACGTCGACCACAACAAGGTCGTACGTCAGGTCCGCGCGGCCTTCGAGAAGGCCGGCGCCCTGCGGCACACCGACGCCGAGCCGATCGGCCCGCGCTCCGGAGCCAAGCGCATCCGCACCTCCGGCCGCGTCGACCTGATCAACCGCAAGACCGAGCAGGCCCACGTGGTCCTCGGCATGCCCGGCCTGGCCCGCACCGACGAGCGCCGCTGGGCGCTCGGCGTGCTGAACACGGCCCTCGGCGGCGGCATGTCCTCCCGCCTCTTCCAGGAGGTCCGGGAGAAGCGCGGCCTGGCCTACAGCGTGTACTCGTACACCTCGGGCTTCGCCGACACCGGGCTCTTCGGCGTGTACGCGGGTTGCCGCCCGAACCAGGTCCACGACGTACTGCGGATCTGCCGCGGCGAGCTCGACAAGGTCGTCTCCGAGGGGCTCACCGACGAGGAGATCAAGCGGGCCATCGGCCAGCTGTCCGGCTCGACCGTCCTCGGCCTGGAGGACACCGGCGCGATCATGAACCGCATCGGCAAGAGCGAGCTCTGCTGGGGCGACCAGATGTCGGTCGACGACATGCTGGCCCGGATAGCGTCCGTGACCCCGGACGACGTCCGCTCGGTCGCGCAGGATGTACTGGCCCAGCGGCCGTCGCTCGCGGTGATCGGCCCGCTGAAGGAGAAGCAGGCCGCCCGCCTCGACGAAGCGGTGTCCTGAGACCCCGAGACCCTGGATACCTTGGGGCCGGGCACCGGCCGCCGGCCGGTGCCCGGCCCGTACGACAGGAAGCGAAGAAGCATGAGCAGCAAGCTGCGGGTGGCCGTTCTCGGCGCCCAGGGCCGCATCGGCTCCGAGGCGGTCAAGGCCGTCGAGGCCGCCGAGGACATGGAGCTGGTGGCCGCCCTCGGCCGCGGCGACAAGCTGGAGACGGTGGCCGAGGCCGGCGCGCAGGTCGCGGTCGAGCTGACCACCCCCGCCTCGGTCATGGAGAACCTGGACTTCCTCGTCCGCCACGGGATCCACGCCGTGGTCGGCACCACCGGCTGGAACGAGGAGCGCCTCGCCCAGCTGGACACCTGGCTCGCCGCCTCCCCGCAGACCGGCGTGCTCATCGCCCCGAACTTCTCCATCGGCGCGGTCCTCACCATGAAGTTCGCCGCCCAGGCCGCCCGCTACTTCGAGTCCGTCGAGGTCGTCGAGCTCCACCACCCCAACAAGGTCGACGCCCCCTCCGGCACGGCGACCCGTACGGCGCAGCTCATCGCGGCCGCCCGCGCGGAGGCCGGCTGCGCCCCGCAGCCCGACGCCACCGCCACCGCCCTGGACGGCGCGCGCGGCGCGGACGTCGACGGCGTCCCGGTGCACGCGATCCGCCTGCGCGGCCTGCTGGCCCACCAGGAGGTGCTCCTCGGCGGCGAGGGCGAGACCCTGACGATCCGTCACGACTCCCTGCACCACAGCAGCTTCATGCCGGGCATCCTGCTCGGCGCGCGCCGCGTCGTGCAGCACCCGGGCCTCACGTTCGGCCTGGAAAACTTCCTCGACCTCGGCTGATGAGCAGGCAGTAGTACCCATGCGCGCGAAGATCACTTACTTCCTCACGGCCGCCGTCCTGGTCGTCTACTTCGTCCTGGTCGGCAGCCGCGGCGTGCTGCTGATCCGGCAGGGCACCTGGCTGACCGTGACCTTCGGGGCGGCCGTGCTGATCCTGCCGGTCATCGGCGTCTGGTTCCTCTGGAAGAACACGCAGTTCGTGACGAAGGCGAACCAGCTCGCGACCGAGCTGGAGGCCGAGGGCGGACTGCCCGTGGACGAGCTGGAGCGGGACGAGTACGGCCGGATCGTGCGGGACTCCGCCGACGAGGTCTTCGCGCGCCGCAAGGCCGAGACGGAGGACGCGCCGGGGGACTGGCGCAGCTGGTTCCGCCTCGCCGTCGCCTACCACGACGCCCGGGACACCCCGCGGGCCCGCAAGGCCATGCAGCGGGCCATCGCCCTGCACGGCGGACCGCGCCGCTGAGCCGGCCCACGAAGCCCGCAGGCCCGTAGAACCCGGAAGCCCGTACAGCCCCCGCCCAGGCGGGGCTGTACGGGCTTCCGGGGCACTGCACGTCGGTGTCAGGCGGGCACGGCCCGGTACTCGTCGGCCCAGGCCTCGACCATGTCGGCGGCCCGGTCGAACGCCTCGGTCCGCGACAGGAAATCGGCGTTGTGGTCGGTCAGCAGCACCGGCAGTTCCGCACCGTCGCGCGCGGCCGCCGTCAGGGCCTGACCCTGAACGGTCCGCGGCAGCCCCAGCCAGCGCACCGGCTGCTGGACCGTACGGACCTCGGTGATCTCGTCCCAGCCGATCGAACGGGTCCGGAAGAAGCCCACCCGGCGAAGCCCCGCAGGGCTCACCCAGACGCCCGCCATCAGCAGGCGCAGCGCCGACCCGATCACGGCGAGCGCGGCGGCCACGCAGACACCGGCACCGGCCCATGCACCCGCGAACGCGATGATCATCGTGGCGAGCAGCATGAACGCGGCCAGCAGGAGCAGCAGGGCGGCGCCGGCCACCCGCCAGGGCCCGGGCCGGTACGGCCGGCGCCAGCGGTCGGGGTCCTCGTGGGCCAGTACGTCCTCGTCGGCGGTGTCTTCGTGCGCGTCGAACGCGCGGTCGGCCGTCAAGAAGGGCAGGGGCACGGCTGTACCTCACTCACATGCACGTTCGGTTGGGCTGTGCCCGTGAGGCTACCGCCCCTCGGAGGCCTCCGACTGCTGCGACTTGGCGGGCGCCTGGTGGGGCTGCAGTGCGGGCATGCCGAAGAGCAGGGAACCGACGAGCCCCGCCACCACGGTCAGCCCGACCAGACTACGGGCGGCCATCTGGGCCACGCCCAGACGCTCGCGCGGCGGCGGAGTGACATTGCTGCGGAAACGGTCGGCCTCGGCGACGAAGGCGAACGGGACGGGTTCGCTCCGGCGGAACATAGAGCGACTCTCCTCACGGTCAGGGCCCTGGGGCGGCGGTGGCGGGTGCGTGTGGCGTGTACTGGTGAAGACGTACGAGCCGCTCAATCGGTGCCGGAATTCGGGACATTAACCAAATTTTATGGCTGGGTGTCAGCTGAAAGGGTGACCGAGCCGCCGCCGCGGCCCGTGCCCGATCCGCCCGAGAGCTGCGCGGGGAGCCGTCGGCCGCGCCGTAGAGTGGGCGCGCCCCATGTGAGTCGTTCGGAAGGACCCCCGGTGAGCGAGACCGCCGCTTCAGACCTGAAACCCAGCTTCCGCAGTGATGTGACGGTGGAGCTGGTGAAGCACTCCGCCGCCGACTCCGACGTGCTGTGGGCCGCCCGTGTCTCCACGGCCGGCGAGCAGTCGCTCGAGGAGCTCCAGAAGGACCCGGAGCGCTCCAAGGGCCTCATCAACTACCTGATGCGGGACCGCCACGGCAGCCCCTTCGAGCACAACTCGATGACCTTCTTCATCAGCGCCCCGATCTTCGTGTTCCGCGAGTTCATGCGCCACCGCGTCGGCTGGTCGTACAACGAGGAATCGGGCCGCTACAGGGAGCTCGAGCCGGTCTTCTACGTCCCGGACGCCGAGCGCAAGCTCGTCCAGGAGGGCCGCCCGGGCAAGTACGTCTTCGTCGAGGGCACCACGGCCCAGCAGGAACTGACGGGCCGGGTGATGGAGGACTCGTACCGTCAGGCCTACGAGGCCTACCAGGAGATGCTGGCCGCGGGCGTGGCCCGCGAGGTTGCCCGTTCGGTCCTGCCGGTCGGACTTTTCTCCTCGATGTACGCCACCTGCAACGCACGCTCGCTCATGCACTTCCTCGGCCTGCGCACGCAGCACGAGCTCGCGACCGTTCCCTCCTTCCCGCAGCGGGAGATCGAGATGGTCGGCGAGAAGATGGAGCAGCACTGGGCCGCGCTCATGCCGCTGACGTACGCGGCGTACAACGCCAACGGTCGCGTCGCCCCGTAAGGGTCGGTACACCCCGATGGGCACGGATGGACCCACTCCGTACAGATGTACGGAGTCAAGTCCGAAGTGTCCGTATTGCCACGTTTCGTAAAGTTCATCTAGGCTGATCAAACGGACCCGGCACTGCTTGAACCCCCGAGCAGGCAGTGCCGGGATCCAACAGTCCTGACAGCCCGTGCCGGGAGCCACACCCCGTTGACGTCCCCCGAGGGGACACCGTGAGCATGGCAGCGAGTAGCGTGTTACCCATGGCTCCGATCTCGACTCCGCAGACCCCCTTCGGGCGGGTCCTCACCGCCATGATCACGCCCTTCACGGCGGATGGCGCACTCGACCTCGACGGCGCGCAGCAGCTCGCCGTCCACCTGGTGGACGCAGGCAACGACGGCCTGATCATCAACGGGACCACCGGCGAGTCCCCGACCACCACCGACGCGGAGAAAAACGACCTCGTACGAGCCGTCCTCGAAGCGGTCGGCGACCGTGCCCACGTCGTCGCCGGCATCGGCACCAACGACACCCGCCACACCCTCGAGCTGGCCCGCCAGGCCGAGCGCACCGGCGCACACGGCCTGCTCGCGGTGACTCCGTACTACAGCAAGCCGCCGCAGGAAGGCCTCTACCGGCACTTCACGGCGATCGCCGACGCCACAGAGCTCCCGGTGATGCTCTACGACATCCCCGGCCGCAGCGGTGTCCCGATCAACACCGAAACCCTGGTGAGGCTCGCCGAGCACCCCCGTATCGTGGCCAACAAGGACGCCAAGGGCGACCTCGGCCGCGCCAGCTGGGCGATCGCCCAGAGCGGACTCGCCTGGTACTCCGGCGACGACATGCTGAACCTGCCGCTGCTGTCCGTCGGCGCCGTCGGCTTCGTCTCCGTGGTCGGCCACGTGGTCACCCCCGAGCTCCGCGCGATGCTCGAGGCCCACCTGGGCGGCGACGTCCAGAAGGCCACCGAGATCCACCAGAAGCTGCTCCCCGTCTTCACCGGCATGTTCCGTACGCAGGGCGTGATCACCACCAAGGGCGCCCTGAACCTGCAGGGCCTGCCCGCGGGCCCGCTGAGGCTCCCGCTCGTCGAGCTGACGGCCGAAGAGACGGCCCAGCTCAAGATCGATCTTGCCGCCGGCGGGGTACAGCTCTGACATCAGACTTCACAACTGAATACGCAAGACGAACAAAACAGACGAATGCAAGTGCACGAATGACATGCGCGCCACGTGCCTTACGAGGTACGTGGCGTGTGTGGTGAGGAGATACTTTTGAGCCATCCGCACCCTGAACTCGGCCCGCCGCCGAAGCTCCCCAAGGGCGGCCTGCGGGTCACCCCCCTGGGCGGTCTCGGCGAGATCGGCCGCAACATGACCGTCTTCGAGTTCGACGGCCGCCTGCTGATCGTCGACTGCGGCGTCCTCTTCCCCGAGGAGGAGCAGCCGGGCATCGACCTGATCCTGCCGGACTTCTCGTCCATCCGGGACCGGCTCGACGACATCGAGGGCATCGTCCTCACGCACGGCCACGAGGACCACATCGGCGCCGTCCCCTACCTCCTCCGGGAGAAGCCGGACATCCCGCTGATCGGCTCCAAGCTGACGCTGGCCCTCATCGAGGCCAAGCTCCAGGAGCACCGCATCCGCCCCTACACCCTCGAGGTGAAGGAGGGCGAGCGCGAGAACCTCGGCCCGTTCGACTGCGAGTTCATCGCGGTCAACCACTCCATCCCGGACGCCCTGGCCGTCGCGATCCGCACCGGCGCGGGTCTCGTCGTCGCCACCGGCGACTTCAAGATGGACCAGCTGCCGCTGGACAACCGCCTCACCGACCTGCACGCCTTCGCGCGCCTGAGCGAAGAGGGCATCGACCTCCTCCTCTCGGACTCGACGAACGCCGAGGTCCCGGGCTTCGTCCCGCCGGAGCGCGACATCTCCAACGCCATCCGCGGCGTCTTCGCGGGTGCCCAGAAGCGGATCATCGTGGCGTCGTTCGCCAGCCACGTGCACCGCATCCAGCAGATCCTCGACGCCGCCCACGAGTACGGCCGCCGCGTCGCGTTCGTCGGCCGCTCGATGGTCCGCAACATGGGCATCGCCCGCGACCTGGGCTACCTGCGGGTCCCGGCCGGCCTCGTCGTCGACGTGAAGACCCTCGACGACCTGCCGGACGACGAGGTCGTGCTCGTCTGTACGGGTTCCCAGGGCGAGCCGATGGCGGCCCTGTCCCGCATGGCCAACCGCGACCACCAGATCCGGATCGTCCCCGGCGACACCGTGATCCTCGCGTCGTCGCTGATCCCGGGCAACGAGAACGCGGTCTACCGCGTGATCAACGGCCTGACCCGCTGGGGCGCCAACGTCGTGCACAAGGGCAACGCCAAGGTGCACGTCTCCGGCCACGCCTCCGCAGGCGAGCTGCTGTACTTCTACAACATCTGCAAGCCGCGGAACCTGATGCCGGTCCACGGCGAATGGCGCCACCTGCGCGCCAACGCCGAGCTCGGCGCCATGACGGGTGTCCCGAAGGACCGCATCGTCATCGCCGAGGACGGCGTGGTCGTCGACCTGATCGACGGCAAGGCCCGGATCTCCGGCAAGGTCCAGGCCGGCTACGTGTACGTGGACGGCCTGTCGGTCGGCGACGTCACGGAAGTCCACCTCAAGGACCGCAAGATCCTCGGCGACGAGGGCATCATCTCGGTCTTCGTCGTGGTGGACAGCACCACGGGCAAGGTCGTCAGCGGCCCGAACATCCAGGCCCGCGGCTCCGGCATCGAGGACTCGGCCTTCGCTTCGGTCCTGCCGAAGATCGAGGAAGCCATCGCCCGCGCCGCCGCCGACGGCGTCGCGGAGCCGCACCAGATCCAGCAGCTCATCCGCCGGACCATGGGCAAGTGGGTCTCGGACGGCTACCGCCGCCGCCCGATGATCCTCCCGGTCGTCGTCGAGGTCTGAGCCTCGCCGTAGCGCCGTCACTGGAGCGGGGCAACCGGATTTGCATCCGGGGGCCCCGCTCCAGTACGTTTACGGCTCCACCTCGCACGGACCCCCGGCACGCACGCGTGCCCGGACGTGTTCGGCGAGCGGGTGGGATTCAAGACCCAGGGAGACCTGATAAAGTCTGATCCGCCCGAAAGGGAAAAGGCCCTCCAGCGGCCACCGAATTCAAATCCACTCCGGAAACGGTGCGGAAAGAATCTGGTAAGGTTGGAACCGCCGGAAAGGGAAAGCGCGAAAGCGAAGGACCTGGAAAGCAAGCGGGACCGACTCTGATAGAGTCGGAAACGCAAGAACGAAAGCCCGGAGGGAAGCCCGAGAGGGTGAGTACAAAGGAAGCGTCCGTTCCTTGAGAACTCAACAGCGTGCCAAAAATCAACGCCAGAAGTTGATACCCCGTCCACTTCGGTGGAT